>JACNJW010000048.1 GCA_014382365.1 SAR324 cluster bacterium | reverse complement strand
TTTAAAAACTGGTTTTTCAATGAAATTGATTAAAATCTAATTTTTAGAGGTTCCCTTTATACTATCGACTTGGCATTTAAATTTAACAGGATTATCTTACTTTTAGTGTTAAGGTCTGATAATCTCATGCTGAAAGGGCACTCTGGGCAACTAAATACTACTAAAGTTTATTAATGAACAATTGAATGGTATACCAGATGTTATAAAGCTATAAGATAATTATACATGTAAAAAACCAATCTAACTCATTATTGAAAAATGTCAGAAACAAAAATAGGGAGTTGCCACTGTGGTGCAGTAGAATTTGAGGTACTTTTACGAAGAGGCTTGGAAGACATCAGAAGATGTAATTGTACTTTATGTAGTCGCAAAGGAGCAATAATGGTGAGCGTTCTGTTAAATGATCTGAAGGTTTTGAAAGGCAAAAAAAAACTCAGTCTTTATCAATGGAACACCAAAACAGCAAAACATTACTTTTGCAGAATATGTGGTATATACACTCACCATCAAAGGCGTAGTGTCCCGACTGAGTTCGGTGTAAACATAGCTTGTCTTGAGGGTGTAGATACATTTGCTTTTACCAATGTAATTATTGGTAATGGTGCGGCACAATAAATGTAGAAAATTATCAGATATAACTCAAAATTTGTTTGCTGCATTGCGTGTTACCGCAACACGCTTGAATTGAGCATTTAATCCTCTGCCAAAATCTAAACGGAGTTAATAAAATGACAATAGCATTGTGTTGTCTATTTCTGGCAGGTTCTCTTAATGTCTTTTCAAATGGTCCACAGTCATATGCACAAATAAAGAGCCCCGACGGCTATGATCATAAGAATTCGCGGGAACAACAGTCAACACTAGTTGGCTGGGGGAAACAAGCCTTGTCAGCTCATCTAAATCAGATTGAAAGTTTCCTGATTTTTGCGGCAGGTGTACTTGTGGTAACAGCAACCGGAATAGTATTCAGTGTTACTGATTACCTGATTGTTGCATATCTTATCGCAAGGATAGCATATATTTAATGCTATTTAAAAGAATGGGCTATTTGCGTTCAACTGTCTGGTCGATCGGTTTCTTTAGCTTTTTAGCCCTGATCTGCAGCCCTGTGTGGGTTTAGCTGCTAAATTTTATTTAGCATAAATTAAACAAAATATGTTTTTTTAAGTGTTTTATTTTTAATCGAAATGGCTGTTGGATGGGCCCGTGAAGGGGCAGTACAGGAACAAATTGAAGCAACTGTTAAAGATGCAGTTGAGTTGGCAAGGAGTCGGTTGCCTGCAGGGGATAGTTTTATAAATTGCGAAGAATGTGATTCCCGGATTCCGGATGCGCGAAGGAATGCAGTTCCAGGTGTAAGATTATGTATTCAATGTCAGTCTGAGCTTGAAAAACAGCAGACCGCAATCAGTTACTTCAACCGCAGCGGTAGCAAGGACAGTCAATTGAAGTAATTATTACAACATGAAATATACATCATTTCTAAGCTCTTATTTTGCCCCATGGTGTTCCTTTAAGCCTTTGCCCTGCCAGCCACAAGCCCAGAATGCCACAGACTGCTGCCGTAGTAATTGGAGCGATCAGCCAGAGTGTCGGATCAATACTCAGAGGTAGATTTGCTTCTACTGCAGGTGCTACGTACTTGCTTCCTAAAAATGCTGCTGGGTCATTACTTTTTTGTAAACCGTTTGGAAGTGAAAATTTAAGTGTAGAGAGAGCTTGTGCTGCGAGCCATGTTAAAAGCACACCCACACTTCCACCGATTAAGCCTTGAAAAGCCGCCTCTGCAGAAAGTTGTTTCCGGACTTGTTTTCTGTTCCAGCCAATAGCCCTCAGGATAGCCGCTTCGCGCTGCCTTTCCCCGATAGCACCACGTAAAAATACAATTAACAGCAACATTGCTAAAATTCCGGCTACTATAGTTGTGACCTGCTGAAACTGTCCGGTTAAACGGGACAACGTACCGAGCAGAGATAGAAATGAATCGGCGCTCACAACACTTGAGTTAGGTAATATGTTTTGGATGGCATCTTTTGCAGCATCAGCTTTAGAGGGATCAGAAACCCGCAGAAATAGTTGGTTGACTTGTCCGGGGTCCATTTTAACCAACTGTCGTGCTTCAGAGATATCCAAATAAAAATTTGCTGAAGCTATTTGACTACCCTTTTGAATGTCCACTACTCCAGTAATTGTGAAAATTTCTCCTCCGATTTCCAAAGTTTTGCCAGGCTTTAATTTATAAAAAGCACCATAATGCCGCTCAACTAGAGCTTCATGTTTATCTGATTCAGGCATACGCCCCTTAATCAGCCACTCCTTGACTCTGCCTGGACCAATCAGGTTTTCTTGATCTTCATTGTTTCCGGACTCAACCGCAACGTCAGGGGCAAGTGGGATTCCGCTGACGCTGAAAAATTTTCCAGGTGCAAAATTCCATAGTAAGACCGTACCCATAACCTGCGTTACACCTTCAATATTACGCAGTGAACTCCATTTTTTTTCAGCAACCGGTTGTGCGGAATAGGGAATCATCAAGCCCATTGTTTCGGGCAACGCAGACTCAGTCTTGCTCTGTTGAACAACCAGGTCTGCATCCAGATTTTTGAAAGGCAACTGTGCCAAAGATTGAAATCCCTGACCCAGCACAGGCAATAAAATAACCATTGAAACTGCCAGTCCAACTCCACCGATGACAAATAAAGAGCGTCCCCAACGGTAGAGTAATTCCTTCAGCAAATATGAACTGTAGAATTGGCGGGACTGAAATTCCGCCTTGTCGTTTTGATTATTTACGGACACTTTAGTTTGCTCCTAGAATAGCCTCAATCACGGCTTTCACATTACCGGCAGACCACTTTCCATCAATTTTCATTGGACTGTCTGAATCTACAGGGAAGTTTTTAAAAACAACCTCATGGTCATTCACTGTGTGTGTGTATTCTCCATTCACAAATATCACTACTGGAATATGACCTTTCATACCGGAAGATTTAAGACGTGCCTTGCCCTCTTTGGAATCTGCATCTATTTGGGTGATGCTGATTTTATCACCAAATTCTTTGAGCATATCAAGAGTGGGCTCAAGTGCACGCCGAATCGGCCAGTGATCAAGTGCCACGATTTCAACTTCTACAGGTGAAGCAGCAAAAAGGACTGGGACTGGACTGGCGAAAAAAACGACCAGTATGGCAACTATTCCGGACAATCCGGTTTTGATTATTTTATAATTTAGTTTCATTTTAATTTGTTTCATCTGAAATTTCTCCATTACTGAGATGAAGGCGTTGTTCTGCCTGTTTTGCGATTTCCGCATCATGAGTGACAACAACCAGGGTTGTGCCGTGTTCCTGGCTGATTTTCCGGAGCAAGGACATGACTGTTTTTCCAGTTGATTCATCCAAATTTCCGGTGGGTTCATCTGCCAGCAAAACTTGCGGCCGATGAATCAGTGACCTGGCAATAGCCACCCGTTGTTGTTCTCCGCCACTGAGTTGAGCAGGACGGTGATGCAATCGATGTCCCAGTTCAACCTCATCCAGCAGAAGTTTAGCATAATCCATTAATTCTGCTTGTTTAGCTTTGTCTTCAAAAGCAACCGGCAAAAGTACATTTGCCAGTGCATCTAAAGACGGAATCAGGTGAAAGCCCTGAAACACTATGCCGATTCGCTCCCTCCGAACTTTAGCCAGCTCTGCTTCAGAAAGTCCTGACAGCTCCACTCCGTCAATCGATACAGATCCATTTGTTGGGTTATCAAGACCTGAAAGAAGACTCAGTAGTGTACTTTTACCTGAACCGGAACGACCTACGATTGCGCTCATTTTTCCGGCAGGAATACTGAAGGAAAGATCCCGCAGAACACTTACAGTGTCAAACTGTTTGCTGAGGTTGGCTACTTGAATTGCATTTGTCATAATGATTTTTTATGTTTATTTTTGCCGCAATGGCATTTTAATCGCTTAGTTTCGTTTATTAAATATTTATGTTAATTACTGCTAATTCTCTTATTTAGCAGCTTTTTTTGCAAACTTGGCAGAAGTTTTTACTCCTCAGCTAACCAGCGCCATGGATTTGGTTGTACAATTTTTAAACCAGCCAGAACGGCACTGGAAACAGCCGCCATAACTCCTATAATCCAAGCCAGAACAGCCGTCAAAAGCGGCATTTGAATTGGTGCGACCAGCATCCGGGTACGGTCAAAATCTGTTTCTGGTAAAAAATGCGGACTGGGACTTATTTCCCAGGAGAGTTCCATGGCTAATTCCACATTACCAATCAAACTAATTCCAATCCAGGCCAGTAGAAGTCCAAGCAAACCGCCAAGTCCAGACAAAACAGCTGTTTCCAAGGAAAGCTGTGTAATAATCCGTGGACGCGTCCAGCCGACTGCCTGCAGAATAGCGAGGTCTCTACGCCGTTCTCCGATTGCAGTCACAGTACTGCGTGCTAAAAGTGCTAGGGCCAACAGCGCAACAACTGCAGTAAAGATTATGCTCATTTGATCTGAGAGAAACATCAGATCTTCCAATTCTTCCTGAATTGAAATTTCACTGGAAACAATGGCTTTATCTCCCAGCATTTTTTCAACTGCACTCGAAACAGCACCCAATTCGCGCTGGTCAACCTCTAGGAAAAGTAAATTTACATCTGCTGGTGTAAACGGATAAAGGTCAATTATCCATGGGGCTTTGCTGGACAGCAGTTGTGCTTCGGCAAGTGGCAAATAAATATCTGCCCGCATGATATTTCCGGATTTTGGAGTATCAACTGTTCCGGAAATGCGGTAGCTCTGTCCCTGAAGTTCAACTTGATCTCCAACCTTCATTTTATTTTTTGCAGCAAAATCTCCGTCCACTAGAGCTTCTACCGGTCTGCTTTCTGGATCAAGTGGCTTCCCGCTAATTAACTGCGAATTAAGGCCTGGTATTCCTGAGCTTCCCTCTGAATCAACACCTAAGAGGGATTGAAATTTATTTGGAGACAAGTCCCACAAAAAAACGGCACCGGTAGTACGAATAACGCCGTGAAGTTTTTTTATTTTTTTGACAATTTCTGCAGGAAGTTGTGCAGTAGGATGAGGAAAAACCAGACCTTCCAGTTTTTGAGGAATATCTCCGGAAAGCTGAACCACAATGTCTGCACCAACATTTTCCAGCGGAAGCCGCAAGGCATCTGTGGAAGCTCTACTGATTGCGGTCAGTGCAACTGCCATGAAAACTACCAAAGCAATACTCACCAAAGTTACTACACTTCTGCCAAAACGATGGTAAAGTTCTTGTTTTAAGTAATGAAAAGGATTCATATAAATTATTAGGAATGGTTGTCAAAGGTCAAACATGTTTGTTTATGAAAACAAGTCTAACAGGAAAATGTGAAGCAAATATGAAGAAAAAATAGAAGAGTGTAAATAATTTATGACTTGGGCACTTTAAAGAGCGTTAAGACTTGTCGATCATGTAATAATCTGCAAGCAAAATGCTTGGTTATTTTAGCCTCAAGATAAGTCTCTTAAAAACTTATTCATATAATTTCTAGTTTCATCACAAGAGATACTAGATAAAATTTGTTAAAGAACTTTCAATAACTGAAATAGCTGAAGTCAGACTGATTCCAGTGCATCCCTGACAGATCTTCGATCTATACCTTGAAGCAAAAAATCTTCTTCAAAAATTGAAAGAACTTGCTTGGGCATTATAGTAGCAAGGGTTTTTGAATCCACTAAACCAAGTAAAACACGAATCAAGCGCTGATAAACTTCCATTGGAGTTGCAATACTGTTTTCACTTATTTTAAGGTGTTTTTCGACTCCCTCCGGTACTCGGAACATTCCTTCTGCTTTACTGTAAACAAGTGGAGCCTTGTTATTGTTTAAATAACCAGATGGTAAAAATTTCAAGCGTGCAAAATTACTCAAGAAATCTTGTGTTGTTAAGCTTTTTGCCAAATCCTGTTCAAGTTCAATTTCAACATTCTCATTAGGATTGTAGTACCTTTCCAACTTATTCAGCATTGTAAAAAAGGCGTGAGTATTGGTCAATACATGATATATCATTTTTCCTTGAGATGAAGTCATCTTACGACAGGCTTCTTTTAAGGCAACCATTTCATAAGATTGAAAAGGGTCGTAAACTGATTTTTTTGCTCTGGCAGGCATTAACTGCGCTCTATCTCTTTTTTTGGTTTTATGCTCGGTTTTTTTCGTTATGTGCGTCTCTTCTGTTTTATTTACTGCCTTTGACTGCTCTGACATTCTGGTTGCTTCCTTTATCTTTTTAGCCTGTACTCTGACACCGACAGGACTTAATTCTGCATGCAGTTCATCCACAAATCGTAACTCCTCCTTTGCCCCCTGGCCCAGCATTTCGTCCAGTATCCAGTTTAGTTCTTTTACCTGCTCAGTGCTGTGTTTCAACGTTTCTTCAGTATATTCCGGATCTTTTTCAAGAAAAGAAACTGTTTGCTCATACAACTTTGACTTATCGTCAAGCTGCTTACTCAATTTTTCCAGTTCACACCACATAGATTCTACTTTTCCGATTGAACTCTCCAACAACAGGCATGTTTTAGTGACACTCCCAAAAATCATTGCTGCAGATGTTAAACTGGCATTTTCATCATAAGATTTTTGCAGGAATGCATAAGTTTTTCTTGAACTCCAATCTTTAGACTCTGAAAGGATTGTTATAAAAGATTTGATTTGTTCACAATATTGACTCATTTCCTTTTTACCCTGTTCCAGCAATTCTAGCGTATATAACATCCCTTCCGTAATTGGTACATCAAACAAATCGAGTTCCGTTAATCTTTGTCTTAAATTCAGTAGTTTTTTACTCTTTGAACCTGCTACATTTCCACCTTTTTCTATCAATCCTTTAATCAATGCCAGTGCTTTAATTAAAAAATTGCTGGTAATTGTTTGAGAAGATGCATTGTTATAGATCTTACCAAAGGAAATTGAAAGACTCTGCAGGATACTAGTTACTTCTTGTAAAGTCACAGAAACACTACTGAAGGTCTCAATAAAATACTGCAACTGCTCTAATTCTTTGACTACATGATCATGAAATTCAGTGATGCTCTTTTCTGTCCCAACAAGTTCTTTTTGTTCTTGCAAATTTTTTAGATGATTTTTGAGAAACCCGACGGGTTCAAATGGAATACGGAGCAAATGCATTCTAAGAAACATATCTGTACGGGATATTTCGTAAAGATCAAGACCCCATTGAGGAATATTGTTTGAGGTTGGCATTTTTACATTCTTCAGATTTCTTTCAAAACCGGAAAGCCTGTGCATTATTTCATCTGGAGATGCCGACTCCAGAGTTGGTTTTGCTGCAAGAGCAGTTGATAGTGCCTCCTCCTCCAACTGCTGTATTCGGTGTACATTTTGGAAGTATTTATAAACAGATTGAACCTCTTCTATAGTCATCGGAGGATCAAAGGTGCTAATATTAGGATTTTTGAGTAATTTTTCTGCCAGAGGAGCAGCCTCTAAAAAGAGTTTTTCAACTTCTGTCTTTGCTGTCTCAGCTACAGGAGCTTCAATTGGCAGACTGGACCAACTACCCTGCTGGTGACCGTCACGAATACTTCGAATGCGATTTAGAGAGACCTCAATGGCTTTTCCTGCAGAAAAACCAAGTGGTTCTGTGTCATAAAAACCTTGATCCAGACTGAGATGAATACATTCTGACTGACGTAAGATTTGATGTTTCATCTGCAGGAAACGGTCTACCTCTCTATTGAAATGTTCCGGACTGCGGCATTTGTCATACAGATCTTTATTAGTTCGATTAATCTCTCTCAGCATAGAAATAATACTTTCCTGTTCGCCGGACTGCAAAACCCAACGATTATCTTTACTTAATGCTGCATTTACAAATTGAGTGATTTCTTTTGCCTGTTTAAAGGCATCCTGTATCTGAGCAACAGGTTTCCGCTCTGCATGCAGGTTTGACTGCGCTCGTTTTAATTGTTCAAGCGTATTAGTAGACATAAGCAGATCTCCAAGATATACTGAACTCTATTAAAATTTTATTTGTTGTCAGAGAGGCAAACATGGCACATTACCGGTTTGGGTTAAACGAAGAATTAAATCAAAGGTCAGCAGACATTTTATTGTTTTAAGCCTAAAAGCAAAAAAATACAGATTCAAGAATGAAAACATTATTGGAGAGTATCTCACAACCACAAGAGATAAAAAACTTAAATTTACAAGAACTGACTAGATTGGCTGAAGAATGCCGGCAGCGTATCATAGAAGTCACCAGTCAACGTGGAGGACATCTTGCGTCTTCACTCGGTACAGTGGAAATTACAGTTGCACTGCTTAAGAATTTTGATTTTAGTATCGACAGAATAGTTTGGGATGTTGGACACCAGGCCTATCCTTACAAAATCCTGACTGACCGTAATGAAAATTTTGATTCACTTGGTAAAGCAGGCGGCATCAAAAAGTTTCTTTCACGAGATGAAAGCAGCTACGACCATTTTGGAGCAGGACATGCTTCCACTTCTATTTCTGCTGCTCTTGGAATGGCCATTGGACGAGACCTTCAACAAAAAAACCATCGGGTCGTTGCCGTCATCGGAGATGGTGCCATGACAGGAGGTTTGGCTTTTGAAGCACTGAATCATAATGGTGCACTCGATAAAAACTTGCTGGTTATCTACAATGATAATGGGATCAGTATTGATCCAAATGTAGGTGCAATTTCAAAACTGCTGACACGCTTTGCCTCCTCCAGATTTTACAACAGTTTTCGCGAAGAAACCCTTGAATTTGCAGAAAAAGCACCATTCTCGGAACGCTTGGGTTTAAAAACTACTTTACAGAAATTACACGATTCTGCAAAGAGCTTTTTTTCTCCACCCAGCATGCTGTTTGAACAATTAGGCTGGCGCTATTTTGGAACGGTGGATGGTCACAATCTTCCGGAACTACTGGACTTAATCGATCATGTTAAAGATTTAGACGGACCTATTGTAATTCATGCCATCACTCAAAAAGGTAAAGGCTATGCTTTTGCTGAAAAAGATGCTCATAAATATCACGGAGTAACTCCTTTTGAACCTGAAGATGGAAAGTTCATCAAAAAAATATCCTCAAGTAATTCTATGAGTTTTTCAAAGGTTTTTGGAGACAAACTGGGAGAGTTAATGACCAGGGACAAAAAAGTTGTTGTTTTAACTGCCGCCATGATGAGTGGTACAGGAATCATTGATTTGCAACCAAAATTTCCGGAAAGGGTCCTTGATGTGGGAATCGCAGAAGGTCATGCAGTCACATGTTCTGCAGGACTTGCAACTACAGGTCACAAACCTTTTGTTGCCATCTATTCTACATTTTTACAGCGTGCAATTGACCACATAATTCACGATGTTGCAGTGCAGGGATTACCTGTGCGTTTCATGCTTGATAGAGCAGGTTTTGTTGGAGCTGACGGACCAACTCATCATGGTTTGTATGACCTGACTTACCTGCGCATGATTCCAAATATGACTATTATGGTTCCATGTAACGGTGCAGAAATGAGATGTATGATGGAACTTGCTTACAATCATGACAGCGGCCCACTGGCCATTCGCTATCCAAGAGGAAACACTGCTGAGCTTGATGAGAAAACCTGTCTTCCATTCAAACTTGGCAAATCTCAATTATTACGACAAGGAAAAAATATTGCCCTGTTTGCGGTAGGTTTGATGATTGAAACTGCATTGCAAGTTGCAGATCTTCTGGAAGATAAAGGATACTCAACAGCAGTTATAAACGGCCGTTTTGTCAAACCTCTTGATGAGAAAATAATACTCCAATTTGGCAGACAAGTAAGTTTACTGGTCAGTCTTGAAGAAAACACAATTCATGGTGGATACGGCAGTGGGATTCTGGAAACTTTAAGTGCAAACGGAGTTAGTGTTCAGACACTCCAGATTGGAGTACCTGACCGTTTCATTGGACAGGACTCTCCAGAAGAACAACGAAAAACTGCAGGATTAAGTTCAAATCAGATTTATAACCGAATACTTGAAAGACTCTCAGAATTTACTATTAGAACAAGTAAGAAGCGAAGATCCGCAGCAAAAAAACACGCCTGACACTACCAGTAGTATTTTTAATATTTTTCTACAAAATATATTAATTTCCGACAATTACTCAACAAAATAATACTGCTTAACATTTTTTATATTGTTAATGTTTCCTATAAAATTAGGCCTATAAAATAACATGGACTAAAATGTACGGCTCTTGCATTTGAGTTGTGCTGAAAGTTTTTTCGCTAAACAGGGCAACAAATTTCGTGATTCAATTACGGCAAACATTCAACAAAGGAAATTAAACATGTCAAACGATTTACTAAAGCAGCTTGAAGAAAAAATAAGTGCGGCAATCGAAACTATAGAATTGTCACGCTTGGAGATTACCGATTTGAAAGAACAGAACGATGAACTGGAAAACCGCTATGTAGATTGGGAAGAAAGACTCTCTGCTTTGATTGAAAAATTTGAACTGTTGGAAGATGACGATGCAGCAGAAGTAGAAGCCGCAGTAGAAGCTGTTATTCAGAGAGTCGATGAAGAAGAGACTGATGCCGTTCTTAATGAGATTAAGGCTGAAACTGTTGAAGACGTTGAGGAAGATTCAAATGAGAGCGATACTGAAGGTTCAACTTTTGATACAAGTGCAGATTCATACACTGAAGCTCCTGGGTCTGCCCAACACTATGCATGACGCGTAGAGCAATTTCCTTTCCCAAGTTTTTTTTTTACTTAGTTATATTTCCTCGTGAATTAATTGTGAAGAAACTTTTTAAAAAGTTTCTTCACAAACTATCCATCACATTACTATCCAACCTGTTTTTTGGAGTATTGGTTTTAGCTCCCAACCTCCAGGCACGAGAGTCTGTTGGAGTTTTTTCTGTAGATGTCAGTTATCCTTCAGATAGCATGGAGTGGTTGGGACTCTTCCTTCAGGAAGAAATTTCTCTACAGCTACAGTTAGCAAATCATTTTTCAGTCATTTCTCCTGATGCGCTGCGTCGTTGGAATACACGGATCCAAGAATCATCACAATTAACTTCTGCTTCAAATAAACTACAAAATACAAAAATTGCGCTGCTAAAACCTCATAAACTACTCAAATTTTCTGTACAAAAAGTCCTCAGCCAGCTTGCTGTTTCATTAAGCATCAGTAATTTCGATGAAAACAATTCTACTCTAAAATCACAAAGCACTTATGCTTGGAGTACACCGGATGATTTAGTAGCTGCACTTTTACGTGATCTCAAAAGAGAGGATCCCTTTTTCGAAAAACTTACTCATTTCTCTCTAGGTTATAGTTGGGAAGGAGTAAAACGGTTTTATCTATGGAGGTTGAAACCTGTTCCGGTTGTAAATTCTTCTGCATGGCAAGTACACAAAGAACAGTTGGAAGCAATGTTATCTAATTTCCCTGAAATGGCAGCTTTAACCCATTTTTATAGAGCAGTTTTACTGATTATTGAAAGTAGCAGTTTAAGTCCTGTACATGTACCTACTCTGAACAAAGCAAAAAAAGAAATCTTGACTGCTATCAAGCAGCACCCAGGTAATGCTGAACATCATACTTTACTCTCGCTTCTGCATTACCTTCGCAACGATCCATTGTTTGCAAAACAAGAAGCAAACATAGCCTACCAGTTAAATCCAGGCAACGGTATTGCCTTAATAATTTATGGGCTCACAATTGGAAAAACACCTCAGGACGGTGATACTTACGTCAAAAAAGGTCTTCGGCTTTATCCATTTGTAGCAGATCAAAGTCCGGACGGCTGGCAAGTTTATCAAATACTCGTTCGTGATTTAGCACCATGGCTGCTTCCTGATGCTGTTCATAAGTCAGTAAATTACAAATTGCTGATGCAAACTGGACAGCAGGATTACGATGCTAGACGCTGGAAAGAAGCACGGCAGGCATTTGAAGATGCATCCAGACTTGAACCCTCTTTAGCTGAACCACAATTATTTCTGGCAAAGTTGCTTCTGGCACAACAGGATGCTGCAAGTGCTCTCCAGCTACTTGCCAAACTAAAAAAACAATTTTCCAAACATCCTGAAATTAATTTGTATTTTGGTTATACATACGAAAAACTGAAGCAGTATCAAAAAGCAGAAAAATATTATCGTCTGGTTCTTCAATTTAACCCTGAACATCACAAAGCCCTTTTGAGACTGGGTGCAGTGCTTGTCAAACTTGGGAAACATGGAGAAGCACGAAGTTTTTTGGAAAGTCTCACACGAAAATTCCCACTCTATACCGTTGCCTGGTGGAATCTGGGAATTTTGTATTATCAGTTAGGTGAGTTGGGGTTAGCAGAATCAGCGTGGCAACACTCCCTTCGGCTGGAACCGGATAATAATCATATTCGGTTGCGCCTTGAACAACTACGTGAAGAAATTTCATATCTACCTGCTTCACAATAAAAATTTTTTCACAAAAAACATTTAGGCTCCACACTTGCACTTATAACATTAAAGCTAATATAAATTGACTGAGTTACAAAAGAATACTTAATAAATTGAATTAGAATAGTTGCTTTTACTTGTGAGCACATTGAGTTAGCATGTAATACACGGTTAATAATTTGTTAGCTATTTTCAACATTTAAGACTATTGCAGGTTTAAGTTTCTGTTTTTTTGCTTAAATCTTTTTGAAACTTTAACAAAAAAAGCGAGTAATTTTGGCCTGATAATAAAGCTGAATACTGCATACCACTTGTTTTTTCGAGATTACAGCAAGTGTGTTTTTGTGGATTTTTCTTGCAATTGTAGTTAATGTACTGTACTTTCACACGAAATAAGTATAGAATTACTACTTTTAGAGAATAAAAGCTTGCACAATACTTTTACAAACAATAGAATCTTTCGCGAGACTGGTAGTCTAGTCCTGAAGATTAATTAGAGCAGAAGAAGGTACTGAACATGAAAAACATCGTAATTTTATTCATATCAATCTTTTTTTCAGTCCAGGTTTTGGCTCAAACTGGAGATAGTCAAGAGGTTGCACCGACTGATGAGACTTCCAAGACTAATTTGGCAGGTCAATATATCTATGCAGATTCATATTTCAAGAAGTCAAAGACAGGGGTTGTCTTAAAGTACGCTTTCCCGGCTTCCGGACAAACAATGTTCTACGGTTGGCGTTTTGTAGTTTATAACACAGAAAAGTTTTTCATCGGTGGTTCCGGATTTACCGGACAACTGGGTGGACCAGGTGATGTTGGAACGTTCAGTTATGGTGGGCTTCTGGCTGGATATGATTTCGTCATTTTCGATGATATGTATGTCGAATGGGGTATTCAGGCAGGCGGTGGAGGTGCTACAATGAGCGGCTCAAAAACTGTTTCGAGTGGCGGAGTAATGGTAGAACCCTGGTTTGGTTTTAACACTAAGGTTGGTGAGAAAACAGATTTCAACTGGTCGATGTCTTATTTCCTGATGCCGAATAATCAGGATCTACCAGGTGTGTCCTTAAACCTTCGTATTGATTTCATCATAGATTAAAATCAGCTACATGACATGCCACCCTCTGGCATTGTCTATAAAACAAAAGCCAAAATTTGCCACTTGGTAAACATGACCCCTTTGACAGCATTTTTTGGCTTATGATAAATTTCCTATTTTTTACTTCAAAGTAGTTTTGGTATAGATCCGGATTGGTACGGCTTTACTCTAAAAGAGTTTTTAGTCTATATTGGATTTCAATCCATATTAATTGCTTCTTCAAGACCCCACTAGTTATCCCAACTTTCAACATTTTCTGCAGACATCTGTCTGTTTTAATCTGCAGTAAACAGTTGCCAATTATATAGTTTTCAAAAACATTCAATTCTGTTAGAGTGCCCAGTTGAGATAGCTTGTGTTCTGATTAGATCATTTTTTAGAAAAACACTGAATTAAACCCAACCACCTTTTTAAGTCATATTTTTTAATATCTAGTCGCAAATAAGGAGGTAATATGAGAAGTTTCTTAAAGAATCAATATCTGCAGTTACTAAGAAAGCAGGGAAGCAAGGCTGGGCTAATTCCTGTCGAAAATCCACCCAATGAAGACAAACGTCTTGAAGAAGTAAAACGTCTAGGAATTATGAATCTAGACTTGAGTGGAAAGCACCGCTATAATTCCATGACTCAAGTGGCAACTTACCTGACCGATTGTACCCAGAGTGCAATCAACATCTTGGGTTCCAATGTTCAGCAATGTAAGGCAAATTTTGGTTTCAATATGATGCAAAGCACTATGCTAAAGGAAGTCCCGAGGGAAATTTCGGTATGTCAATTTAGCTTGGACAATCCCGGACAACCGCTGATTATTGAAAATATATTCGAAGATGATCGAACAAAAAACTTGAATAACATGCCGTTTGATCCCGGCTTCCGTTTTTATGCCGGAGCACCTCTAATCAGTTCCCGTGGCTATTCACTAGGTGTTCTTTGTGTCTTTGATCCAACACCAAAAAATCTTGCTCATCAGCAGGTCGAGGGACTGCGTCTGCTTTCAGATCAGGTTGTGCACATGCTTGAAAATGAATCTATTTCCACTGGGTCAACAATTCCGGAAGAGGATTCAGAAGAAAAAGGCACCCAATTACAGGGACAGTACTATTCAGTATCGAGTATTCTTTTTGCTGATTTTGTCGGTTTTACAAACATGGTGGAAAACTGCGAACCTGGAGAACTTCTGGACACACTCAATACTTTTTTCTGTGGTTTTGACAAAATAATATCTAATCATAATGTACATAAGGTCAAAACCATCGGCGACTGCTATATGTGTGTTGCTGGAATCCCCTCACAGCAGTTAACACATGCACATGAAATATGTTCTGCTGCACTCGATATGCTCAAGTTTGTGGAAGGTACTAACATTCAGTATGAAGCTCTGGGTAAGCCGCGTTGGGAACTCCGGATAGGTATCCACTCAGGGCCTGTAATTGCTGGAACTGCAGGAAACACATTTGATATCTGGGGTGATGCTGTCAATATTGCGGCAAGGCTGGAAAGCAGTGGAGAAAAAGGTAAAATTCACATTTCAGAAAAAACAAAAGATTATTTGGAAGGTGTTGGACTTTTTACTCCAAGAGGTGAGGTACAACTTAAAAATAAAGGTTCATGGTCAACTTTTTTTCTTGATGATCTAAACTAAGATGAAGCTCTTAATAATGCATGTTTTTTGTTGTTATAATTATTCCTTTGCTTGAATTGTGTCTTGTCTTGAAATTATTCTTATTTCTGGTGCCGTCTGGTGACCGCAAAATATCTGAATGACTTCAGATTAACATCTGTTTCTCTCAGGAAAATTTGGACGACTGAGTGGCCCCTTTATATTAATACTAATTGTCTCACCACACTGAAATGAGCGCAGCAGAGTGTTAATAGAAAGTAGTTCCTGCTTTAAAGAGGCCGAAGGGGTCAGCCTGACATCCAAATTAAGCAGAGACATTTGTGGATTCTTTTCATTCAGTCTGATCGAACCTTCAATTGTTCCCTCAAGATCTCCTTTCAATTGAAATTTCTTAATACTTATTTTAGGTCCAAGTTGAAGTTCAAACTGCACTTCAGTCAAATCAAGTTCGGGGATATGCAAATCGAGAAGTGCAGTTCCTCCAGCAATACGTATTCTAGTATCTGTTATTTTTCCCTTGAGACTACCTTCTGGTAATTTAGTTTTTTGTTGTTGCAGGGCATGAAAATTCTCTATTATAGTAGAAAACGAAAGAGCCCCTGAAACAAAAACATATGGAACTATTGAAAACAAAGGAATCCGTTCAAGCAGTGCTCCATCCAAAGAGATGTTCAGTTTTTTTTGTTTCAGTAAACCAGTAGAGACAAATACTGTCCCTTCATGTAACTTCCCGGATATTCCTACATTTCCGGATGTGATAATTGGCGAAAAAGGTAGTTCTATTTTTTCAAGAATAAGCAGGCGGATATCTGGAGTTCTCGCCAGCCACTTTGGAGTCCGGAGAGCAATTTCTGTAGTATGAATTTTGGTCCATCCCAATTCAAAATTCTGGATTTCAAATGGGATGCCTGTTAGTGAACTCAATTTAACACTGACTGTATTAGCCATTTGTTTTCCAGGAAAATTTTGCTTGAATCCCCAAAATGCCAACAGCAATATCAGTAATAATCCTATAGACATCAGCGCAATTATTTTTAGAATCCTCATCTTGGCTCAGCCTTTCTTCTGCTTATGCACCTGAAACGAAGCACGTAACTGACGGTTACCTGGACTTATACTGATGCTTAAATGTGAAGTTCGTAAAACAGGTCGATGATTTTCCAACTTGTAAAGCATGGAAAGTAACAGATCTAGTTTAAGTCTGTCCAGACCAACTTTAACACCATCAGTACCATCTTTGACGTTAGTGAGAACATTGAGTTGTAAATTATCTTGAATTTCAAGTGAGCGGGCAATGTTTTCAACAAAAGAACTAAGATCCTGCTGCATCACAGACACGGTAGGAGTTCGCTGCACTTCCTGCCACTCAGTTGAGAGCACACGGACTTGACGGATTTGATTTTCCCGTACCTCCAGTTGTAGTAACAACTTTTTTTGTTTAAAATTGAACTGCTGTAGTCCCCACATTCCTGCCAGCACAAAGACCAGCAGGAACATGAAGAGGATTAAAAACTGTTCCCGCATTGAAAGATTCTGCATGGGGAACAATTATTGAGGAGGATTAAAATTAGTTTCGTTGATTGAGTGAGGCATAATTTCGTTCAGTGTAACCCGTATAAATCTGACGCGGGCGTCCAATTTTAGAGACACCATTACGCATTTCCAGCCAGTGTGCAATCCAACCAGGAAGGCGTCCAAGAGAAAAAAGGACCGTAAACATATCTGTAGGGAAACCAAGTGCTTTGTAGATAATTCCACTGTAGAAATCCACATTTGGATATAGGTTGCGTTCTATAAAATACTCATCTGTTAGTGCTGCCTCTTCAAGTTGTTTGGCAATGTCCAGCAAAGGGTCTGGTGTACCTAGTAAGGCTAATATTTTATCGCAATAACCTTTTAGAATAGTGGCTCTTGGGTCAAAATTTTTGTAAACTCGATGTCCAAAACCCATTAGACGAAATTTAGAATCTTTATCTTTAGCCATTTTGACAAATTTCTGAACGTCGCCGCCGTCATTATGAATTTGTTTCAGCATTTCCAGAACTGCCTGGTTTGCACCGCCATGCAATGGTCCCCAAAGAGCCGCGATACCACTTGAAATTGATGCAAATAAGTTTGCTTCACTACTTCCTACTAAACGCACTGTGGAGGTTGAACAGTTTTGTTCGTGGTCTGCATGCAGAATAAATAGAACATTTAAAGCCTGTTCAAATTCAGTTGGAATTTCGTTGTCTGTAGCAGGCACGGCAAAGAGCATATTCAGGAAGTTTTTAGTATAACTATACTCATTGACTGGATAAACAAAGGGTTGGCCGATATTTTTCTTGTATGACCAGGCAGCAATTGTAGGAAGTTTGCCCATCAATCTCCAAATAGCCAAATCTACTGCGTTACTGTCTGTAGCACTGAAATCCGGATAGAATGTTGAAAGAGCGCAAACGATACTGGATAAAATTGCCATCGGATGTGCATCTTTTGGAAATGCCTGATAAATGTGCCGCACATCTTCATGCAGCATGGTATGCATTTTTATATTCGATTCAAAATCTTCAAGTTGCTGAGGAGTCGGTAACTCACCGTATATCAACAAAAAGCTGACTTCAAGAAAATTCGATTTTTCTGCTAACTCTTCTATTGGATAACCCCGGTAGCGTAGTACTCCCTTCTCACCATTCAGGAATGTGATTCCGCTTTCACAGGAACCGGTATTGACGAAGCCTGGATCGAGGGTTATTGTTTTTGTTTGTGAACGTAATTTACTAATATCAATTCCGATTTCTCCTTCGCTACCGGTAATCAGGGGCATCTCAATTGATTTGTCATTAATTTCAATTTTTGCAGTATTTTCCATATTCCCTTTTTTATATAACGTTGAGAGTTATAAATATTTCTGTTCATACCTCCGAGGTACACGTTATCAGATCCTTAGCAAAGGGGCAAGATATTCAGTCAGCTTCACTGACTTGAGCAGAAGAAATTATGGTGCTGACAAAAGTGGAATTTACAGAGAAACTACTGTTCAATGATGGTGTCTTCAGGTCTAGTTGACATATACTTGGCCTGAATTTTACTAAACAGCCAGTATTTAATTACATTCCTGGTAGTGGGAACAAGCAGAATGAAACCAACTGCGTCGGTTAAAAAACCAGGAGTCAATAATACTAGACCAGCTATTCCAATGAGTAGTGCATCAAGTAGTTCACCAGAGGGCATCCTTCCCTCACGCAAACTTTCCTGAATACGAAACAAGGTTTGTAAGCCTTGTATCCGTGCTAAATAGGCACCCAAAAATCCTGTGAGGACAACTAAGACAATTGAAGTCAATGCCCCAAACACTGATCCTATTTTGATCAGCAGGTAGATTTCGACAACCGGGATGATAGTGAATGCTAAAAATAATTTTAATAACATGATGCTTGAGTCACCTGTGCAACTGACTTTGGAATTAGATAAATCAGGACGAACCGGGATTCGCTGGCACGATAGTAAATTTACGAATTATAGAAATTGACTGTCTACCACTAGCCTGACGTCCTATCACCCGCCAATACAATTGATTTTTTTCTCTGGCTCTTTGTAAACCCATTGCCATCCCAGGCAGTTCTCCTGCCAACGGAACCAATTCCTTATCTGCAATCCAGCGGTTACCCTGTGGTAAATCAAAATATGAACCTGCGTCTTCAAATTTTTCATCGACACCAACTTGTATTTTGAATTCACTAAATGCCAGACTGTCCCATTGAAAAAGGAAAAGCCCATTTTCTTCAAACGAAAATTTATCTGTTGGCAGAAGTAGTTTGATGTCACTAAGTCTGATGACATTGGATTTTGCAATGTTATTTTTTTCCTTCAGTTCCTCAATTTCGTCTTCTGGATCAACAGTCGCAATGATTTGATATTTGCCCAATAGTTGATCTTCAGGAAGCATGTACTCCATATCGTAAGTAATAATTTCACCCGGAGCCATTACTTGCGTAGTTGGCATGGCAATGACAGACTTCCGCATTGGCTGCTTGACATTGTAATATTGAATTTTAGTGACAACATCCTTGACTATGTCTCCACCAACATTCATTAAATTCAAACGCAGGCGCAGTTTTTCACCACGCAGTGCATGTTTAGGTAAAACTTGTACAAACTCCCAGCGCAAGTCCGGCGGGTCAAATTTTAATGGAGCAATCAGGCTTCCAACTACTCTAACACCAGTAGCCAATTGAGTCGTAGCAATTTCAATATCCTTGGGTGAGGCAATGAAGAAAAATCGTTCATCACCTGTAATAGTTTTGAGAAGTATTTGATTAAATTTTTTATCCCATATTCGAACTGTAATTTGATATCGACCAGTTTTTTCTATTTCCAGATCATGTAGTATCCGTACAGTATCATGAGCCTGTATTTTATATGTTTTACGAAAACGCTTTGTTTTCAACTCCTGATTGTCCACATGAATTTTAATTTCAACTCCTACCTGTTTTGTGGTTGCAGCCTGATTGGCAACAGCAGTTTGTATCAACTGAGTATCACCCAGTTTTGGACAATCAGGATTGTTAACAGCTTTTATAATAGAATCCGGGGAATCAATTGCCATGTCCGGCCCATCCGGTAACGGACAAGTTTTTGAAAGTACGATTGCAATAATTTTTAAATCGGCAGACTGCTTTGCTGGAGATAAGAAAGGAAAGAGGAGAAAAGATATTCCGGATAACATTATTTTCAGTAGTAAAATCCGGGACATCTTAAAAGTGAAGTAGTGGGTTAATAATATTTATTTCGTTCAGTTTGGCAGAATTAATTTTGGAAACTTTTTCTGCAGAAACACAGGATAATGCACGATTCATACACATGAAGTTTTAAGACATGTCAGGATTACAATTTTTTAAACCAATCAAAGATTATCTGCAAACCAGTAAGTGAATTATTTATATCTATTAACAGAATCTAAAATAATTAGCTTGCTTTCAGCAAAGCCGAACTCTCTTTTTCAGAACCGTTTTGCAAGTGGAACCAGTCTCTAATATTCTGATCAAAATCCGTATGTGTTGTACAATGAATTGCGCCAAACTGATCTACCTGCACGATTATTAAAAGACGCAGGCGTACCATTTCCAGTATTGCCATGAAAGTTATGATAAACCATGACAGAGGTTTGTTTGTTTCAAACAGTTCTTCAAAAAGGCAATGCTGTTTTTTCTCAAAAAAAGAAATCAATTCATCAATACGGTCTTCAATACGGACACTTTCAGTTTCAACAACGTGTCTGGTTATTATTGGAAGCCGTTTCATTACACGTTGAAAAGCTTCCATCAATGTTGAAACTGAAATATCTTCATATTCCGGATCAGTTTCGCTCTGTTCTCCAACCAACTCCACATTTTCAGGACGCTGAAACACATCGCGCCCCAAAATATCAAGCGAACTAAGTTCAAAGGCTGCATCCTTGTAGTGTTGATATTCTAGCAGGCGCTGACGTAAAATTTCTTCAGGATTCTCCTCGTCCATTTCTTCGAAATCTTCAGAAGACTTGGGCAGCAAATGTCTGGACTTAATCAAGATCAACATGGCTGCAATTTCCAAAAATTCTCCTGCCAAGTCGAGATTAATGGACTGCATCATCTCAATATACTCCAAATATGAGGCCGTCAATTCAGAGATTCGAACTTCTTCAATGGAGACTTCTTTTTTGCGAATAAGATGCAGCAACAAGTCCAATGGTCCTTCAAACAAAGGCAGTTTAATTTCCAGAGGATTTTCCGGATTAGGAAAAATTGAGGAGACTTCCATGTTTCTATTATTTTGTTCCATTGTTTCCTGACTCATCCATGAGAGGAGATTAGGGGATTATTATTCCAGTTTTTCCGCCGGCTTCTCAGATAATTCCGGAAGCCCCATATCTTCCAGTACCTGATTTGACACTTTGTTAAGTTCTTTTGCTTTTTTGTAGCGGGAAGCGGCACGTCGATTTACTTTCTCCAAATCTTTTTGTGTACGAATAATACTTGGCCGAATGAAAATCAGTAAATTAATTTTCTCAAACTGATCCAATTTGCTGCGGAAAAACCAACCAATTAATGGCAGATCTCCAAATCCAGGAATCTTATTTTGATTACGAGCAACTTTTTCCTTAATCAAACCACCAAGAACTATTATCTCACCATCTTCTGCAATTACTGAGGTCTTTATGGTTCTCTTGAAGATGGTAATTGCTTCTGCACCAGGATTGACCACATCACTTGACTCTTGTGCAATATCGAGTCGAATACTGTTTTTACCACTGATTTGCGGTTTAATTTCAAGTTTGATACCAACTTCCTTGAATTGATACTCTTTTGTCGTAATATTGTTTGCGCTTGTCACAGTTTTTGGTGAAACAGGTACAACTGATACTACATTTATATTTGGAACTTCTCCTTCCTGTGGATTATTGATGATCATTAACTGCGGATTTGCAAGGACATTGACGTCATTGTTGTTTTGAACTGCTTTTACAAATGCACCAAAACTGAAGAATTCTTTTCCGCCAATGCTGATTGTATTGCCGTTAAGTACTCCTATAGTAGAACTATCTGCAGCAATTGCTGCAGTACCACCAGTAGTTGCATCACCAGTAAATGCTCCTCCACCAGGAAAACCTCCTGTTATGACTCTGTTATTGCTGGTTGCACCGGCTGCCTTCCAGTTGATTCCCAGGTCCAAACTTTTAGAAAGCGATACCTCCATCACAAGTGCCTCAACATAAACTTGCATTCGAGGCACATCAAGTTCAACTATTATCTGGTCTAGAGTTGTAAAGGCATCAGTTGGAGCAAAGATTAACAGCGAATTAGTTGCCTCATCTGCGCTGATTGAAATATCAGTTTGCGAACTGCTCGTAGTTTTTACTTGTTCTTTTGACTCGGGTTTTGTTTTTTCATCCTTGCGGGCAACTTCTGTAATCCTTCCCGTTACTTCTTTTAGCAGTAGCGCCATGTCTTTTGCCACCGCATGCTGGAGTTGATAAAGTTTGAAGTTGCTTTTAATTTTTCCGCTCTCCTGATAAACATCCAGTTTTTTGATCAGAGACAATATTTGTACAATTTCAAGTCGCCCAGCTATTATAATCAAAGAGTTCAGGCGCTCTTCCTCAATAATTTTTACAGGACTTGCTTTTGCTGTCTTACCTTCACCTTTTCCGGCAACAACACGATCAGAAAATATTTTTGTCAACAGAATAGACATTCTCTTGGCAGAAGTGTTTTCAAGGGCAACCAGTTTCAATTGGGTTTCTCCTGAGGAACCCTGCACCGTGTCCAACTTTGCTATAAGCTTGAGGACGCGATCAGTTGCCAGACGATCTGCGATTATGATAAGAGCATTTAAACGCGGTTCTGCAATTATTTTGACTGCACTGCCCGGTGCAGTTTTTCCTTCACCCTTTCCAGCAACAACTTTATCTGCAAAGATCTTTGAAAGCAATGGCGCCAACGTTGTAGCAGAGGCATAATTCAATGTCTGCAATTTTATCTGCCGGTTTCCGCGGGGAATATCCAGTTGTTCTACCAGTTCAACAATCTGCTGAGTAGTTACTGGGTTTGCAATAATTATCAGTGCATTGAAGGGTGCAAAAGGAATAATTTTTATTGATGCAGTTTTTGGGAACACTGTCGTGATGAGAGGAACCAGCTTTGCTGCATCCGAATAGTTTAATTCATGAATCGTTGTTTTTGCTCCTTCAACCGGAACATCGACAAGTTCAATTAATTCTATAATTTCTGCAGTTGTTTCTTGATTTGCAACAATAAAAAGAGAATTTAATCGTGCTTCAATCAGGAGTTTAAATTTAGTTGGCTTACCATTTCGCACTAAGTTTGAAAACAATTCTGAAACGGTTTTGTGAATTTCTACAACATCGTTATGTTCTATTTGCAGCAAAGTAACAATTTGTTCTACTGCTTCCGGTGCAGTAGTGTCCAACATTTCAATCAGTTCCACAATTCTGCTGACGTTAGATTCAACATCTATTACAATCAACATGTTCATCGGCTCATGTACCAGCAGAGCACCTGATTTGGAAAAAATAGGCTGCAGAGTAGACTGTATTCCTTTGAGATCTGCGTGGAGAATTGGAATCAGGCGTATGACATAGTTTCCGCCTTTAGCATTGATCCTTTCACCATCTTTTGTAATTGGAAGTCGTGAAAAGCGTGCATCTGCAGCAGGTAGAATTTCCACAACCTTGCTGCTTTTTTTACGTACCATTGCCAGACCCTGACTTGCCAGTATTTTTTCAAAGAAGAAAAAGGCATCCTCCGGAGTTACCTTGAAATTTCTGGGTGCAGTGATAGACATTTGTCCACGAATATTTTTTTCTTCATAGACAAAAACCGTCCCTGTTTTTTCAGAAATTATTTTGATGAACTCTTTGAGGATCAGAGTCTGAGGCAGGTTTATGGTAACCTTGGAGCGATTCTTCTTTTTGGCTGCTTCCAATTCTTGAGGCTGTGGGAACTGAAAGAGAAAGAATGTCAGTAACAATAATCCTAAAACCCAGCGATGTTTTCTGAGATGTTTTGAAATTATTGAAAAATGAAATTTCATGAAAGACTAGAATTAAAAATAACTTAAAATTCAGCTATTACTCATTGATTGTAAGATCCAGTTTGCCCGTTCCAAATCTGCAGGGGTTGTAATTTTAAGATTGTTTGCTTCCCCTTCAACAGTTGCAACCCGAAAACCTGTTTTTTCCATTAGAGATGCATCATCAGTCACTTCCCAATTATTTTTTATGGCCTGCTTAGAGGCTTCCTGAATCAGTTCAGTCCGAAATCCTTGTGGTGTCTGCACTGCAAATAACTCTTTCCGGTTCAGAACCTTAGTTTTATCTTTTGTAATGTGACGGATCGTATCCACCAGTGGCAGCACAGGGATAGCAGCATCATGCTCAAGTGTTGCATCCAGTATTTTTGTGATCAATTTTGCACTGCAAAAAGGTCTTGCAGCATCATGTATCAAGACCAGTTCCGGAATTTCTCTCTTCTGCAGTAACTTGGACAAAGCATGGTGCACTGAGTCCTGGCGGCGTTCGCCTCCTTCTACTAAAACAATTTCTTGCGGAATTGTCTTTTCAATAATTGGCAAATCCTGAGTCGCTACTGTTAAATAGACCTTGCATATTCTTGGATGCTGCAAAAATGCTTTAAGGCTAAACTCGAGTATTGTACTTGTTCCTAACGTAAGAAGCAATTTATTGTGGTTCTCACCCATCCTGGTACCTCGCCCCGCTGCAAGTACCACCGCAACCGCATCATGGTCAGTCATTTTTTTTATTTAAAATTGAAGTTATAAATTTTTGCGGCCTGCTTGATTTAAATCCAAATATATCAACTGCTCAGACTATGAAAGATTGCACCTAAAAGTCCAGATAAAACATTGAAGATTTATAATTTGCTGCACTGAAATTGATAACAGGCTTGTAAATAAGATTACACAAACTAAACTAAGTGTGAAAAGTTTTAGAGGGAGGTCACTGATTTTTGTCAGGAGCACAAAATGAAGGATCAAAAGTTAATAAACAAAAATGAGTGGGAGAATCCTGCAAACTGGACTTCAGGAAAATGGGGAGGAATATATTTCAGTCATGAAGATTCCAGAACTTGGGTTCCAAAACGTATTGTTAAAATGGGCTGGACACTCAACTTGGCAAAACCTGCGGGCTTATTTTGGTTAATAGGATTTCTAGTTGGAATTCCATTACTGATTGTTTTAGCTGCCGCAATATTTATCTGTCAATAATTAGTAAACTAATTTCATAATTTAAAAAAATATGTCAGAAAAAACAACATTTATAGGACTCGGTGTCATGGGCTTTCCCATGGCTGGATTTTTAGCAAAAGCCGGACACGATGTCACAGTCTACAACCGTACAACTGCAAAAGCAGAAAAGTGGGTCTCAGAATATGGCGGAAAACTGGCCCTGACTCCGGCAGAAGCCGCAAAGGATGCGTCCTTTGTATTCGCCTGTGTTGGCAATGATGATGACCTGCGTTCAATTACAACAGGTGATGCGGGTGCTTTTTCCGGAATGAATTCCGGAACAGTTTTTGTTGATCATACTACTGCATCTGCAAAAGTTGCCCGTGAATTGGCAGATGCAGCACATCAGCAGGAATGTACTTTTCTCGATGCACCAGTATCCGGAGGACAAGCCGGTGCAGAAAATGGAATTTTAACAGTGATGGCAGGCGGTGATCAGGAAAGTTTTACACGGGCTGAACCATTGATTCAGAATTTTGCAAAAAAGGTCAAACTATTGGGTCCCGTCGGTTACGGACAATTGACCAAAATGGTGAATCAGATCTGTATTGCCGGCCTTGTACAGGGGCTGGCCGAAGGGATTCACTTTGCCAAAGCAGTTGGATTGGATGTGGAATCAGTGATCGAAACTATTTCCAAAGGTGCTGCACAGTCCTGGCAGATGGAAAACCGCTACAAGACAATGAATGAAGGAAAATTTGATTATGGTTTTGCGGTGGATTGGATGCGCAAAGATTTGGGAATTGCTCTTGAGGAAGCACGAGCCAACAAAGCTCATCTGCCGGTAACGGCTTTAGTTGATCAATTTTATTCTGAAGTTCAGGCTCTGGGTGGAAACCGCTGGGACACTTCCAGTCTGATTGCACGCCTGGAGGCCATGCAGCAGTTTAACAAAAAATAATTTGAGAAAATATATGCTTAATTTTGAAGCAAAAATCCTTATCGACGGCACTTGGATAAACCCGGCTTCAAGTGAAACATTACCCGTAATAGATCCCAGTGACGGCAACGAATTTAGTCGAATTGCCCGAGGTACTGCAGCAGACATTGACCGGGCAGTTCAGTCGGCGCAAAGCTCTTTGGCTGGTGAGTGGGGAAAAACAATTCCTGTAGAACGGGGACGCTTGCTGCAAAAGTTGAGCACCTTAATTCTGGAGAACGAAGACGAACTGACAGAAATGGAGGCCCGTGACGTAGGAAAACCTCTGCGGCAAGCACGTGTTGACGTCAAAGCCTGTGCCCGTTATTTTGAATTTTACGGAGGGGCTGCCGACAAAGTTCATGGCGAAACTATTCCCTATCTTGAAGGCTACACAGTTTTAACTCTCAGGGAACCACATGGTGTCACTGGACATATCATTCCCTGGAATTATCCGTTGCAAATCATTGGGCGAACGATCGGTGGAGCCTTGACAATGGGCAATGCCTGTGTGCTAAAACCTGGTGAAGAAGCATCTCAAACAGCATTGATGGTTGGAGAGTTAGCAAGACAGGCCGGATTTCCTCCTGGTGTTTTCAACATCGTTCCCGGGCTTGGAGAGGAAGCAGGAAATGCGCTGATTCAGCATCCAGGAATTAACCATCTTTCTTTCACTGGTTCCACAGAAGTTGGGGCTTTAGTCCAGCAGGCAGCAGCCAAAAATGCAGTACCGGTAACTTTGGAGTTGGGAGGAAAATCTCCACAAGTAGTTTTTGCAGATGCAGATTTAGACAAAGCTTTACCCTTTCTGGTCAATGCCAGCATTCAAAATTGCGGTCAAACCTGCTCCGCTGCAAGCAGGGTTTTGGTAGAAAAGCCTATTTACGAAAAACTTACTACAATGCTAATGGATAGATTTCAGAATTTGCAGTCCGGACCAGCATTCAGAGATTTAAGCTGTGGACCTTTGATCAGTCCGGAACAAAAAAAACGACTGGAAAAATTTCTTGAAGAAGCAAAAGCAGATGAATTAAACTTTGCTGCAGAGGGAAAAATTGTTGAGGATGCCCCTTCAGGTGGGAATTATGTCAAGCCACTGCTCATACGGGATGTTCCCCCTGAGCATCCGGTGGCCCAGCAAGAATTATTCGGACCGGTTTTGGCCGTGATGCCTTTTGAAGATGAGGAACAATCTGTTGAATTGGCGAACAGCACACCCTTCGGTTTGGTCTCCGGAGTCTGGACTCAAGACGGAGCACGGCAGTTTCGGATGGCCAAAAGACTAAAATCCGGACAAGTCTTTATCAACAACTATGGCGCAGGTGGAGGTGTTGAATTACCTTTTGGTGGAGTCAAACTAAGTGGGCATGGGCGTGAAAAAGGCTTTGAAGCACTCTATGGATTTTCTGTAACCAAAACCATTGCTATTCAACATGGAGAATAATTATGCGGCTAAAAGATAAAATCACCCTTGTAACCGGTGCAGGATCAGGGTTTGGACGCGGCATCGCTAATCGTTTTGCTGCAGAAGGTGCAAAGGTAATTGTGGCTGATATTAACGAGGAAGCAGCCAGTATGGTTGCAAAAGAAATTGGCAAAAATGCAATTGCGGTTATTGCTGATGTCAGCTGTGATGCAGAAGTCTCAGCAATGATCCAGCAAGCAGTAGCAGAGTGGGGAGCACTAGATATTTTGGTCAATAACGCGGGAACTACTCATCGTAACAAACCAATGACTGAAGTTACTGAAGAAGAATTTGACCAAATTTTTGCGGTCAATGTAAAATCAGTATTTTTAACGGCCAGACACGTAGTGCCACTGATGAAGGAGCAGGGGAGTGGTGTGATTTTGAATGTTGCTTCAACTGCCGGTGTCAGGCCCCGCCCTGGTTTGGCGTGGTACAATACTTCAAAAGGTGCAATGATTACGGCTACAAAGGCGATGGCAATTGAATTGGCAACCTTTAAAATACGTGTCAACGCCATCAATCCGGTAGCCGGTGAAACAGGAATGCTGCACCTTTTTATGGGTGAAGATACTCCGGAAAAACGGGCACAATTCGTTTCCAGTATACCATGGGGACGTTTGAGTCAACCTGCTGATATGGCTAACGCTGCACTTTTTTTATGTTCAGATGAAGCTGAGATGGTAACTGGTACCTGCATGGAAGTTGACGGCGGACGCTGTATTTAAAATCATGGCACTAGATTTCAAAGCACTTTTAACAAAAATAGCCTCAATCTCTGATTTTAATACTTGGAGCTTAACAGAGAAAAAATAATGCATAGCACAAAAAAAATGACGGTCGCCTGTCTAGATTTTGAAGGAGTTTTAATTCCAGAAATTTGGAAAGGTTTGGCGCAACTCAGTAACATTGAAGAATTGGGGCTGACTACCCGTGACATTGCAGATTATGATGAATTGATGCGTTATCGTTTAAAAATTTGTGATCAGTTCAATTTGACTCTGAGAGACATTCACATGGTCGTAGAGCAAATGGAACCTCTGGAAGGTGCCTTTGAATTCTTAACCTGGTTGAGAAAAAGAAATGAAGTAATAATTCTATCAGACACATTTCGCGAATTTGTTGAACCTCTGTTATATAAGCTGCAATACCCAACAGTGTTTTGCCACTCACTGAAACTGAATGAAGACTTAAGAATTGTTGATTATTGTCTGCGTCAAAAAGACCAAAAACGACATGCAGTTAAAGCACTGAGGAACTTGAACTACCATATTGTTGCAGTTGGAGATTCATACAATGATATCAGCATGCTGCAGGAAGCCGATCAAGGAATTTTTTTCCGGCCTACCAAAAAAATAACACAGGAATATCCGGATTTTCCTGTGACGCATGAGTATCTTGAATTAGAAAATATTTTGGAAGAAATAGCAAATAATGCCTAAGAAAAAAAAAAAACAACTCAAGACTCGTGGAGAATTACTTTTTGGTATTCAACCTGTTTTTACTGCATTACAGCAGAGAAAACGTCAATTGGACCAACTTTTCATTAAACAGGACACAAATTCTTCTGAGCGACTGAGTGAAATCCTCTTGCTGGCAGAAGCAATCAATATCCCAGTTAGTGTTGTTCCAGTGAACACATTAACAGAAATGTGTCCTGCTGCTGTTCATCAAGGTGTAGTTCTGCACTGCGGACCCTTATCTTTTTCTTCAATGCAGAATTTGCGGAAAATAACTGAGACAGGGTATCCTCTAATAATTGCACTTGACCAAATTGAAGATCCTCATAATCTTGGAGCAATTATTAGATCCTGTGGATTTTTTGGGGTAAGTGCTGTCGTTGTTCCACGAGACCATTCATCCAGTTTAACTCCAGTGGTTTCAAAAGCCTCTGCCGGAGTTGCGGAATGGTTCCCAGTAGTTTCGGTTCCCAATCTAGCCAGGTTTCTTCAAGAACAAAAAAAAAATGGTTACTGGGTGATTGGTTTGGATGGAGCTTCTCCGGACAGCCTGGATGATCTTTCCAAGGACAGACCTCTGATATTAGTGCTGGGGAATGAAGGACGGGGAATCCGTCGGCTCAGCCGCAAACATTGTGACTGGCTGGTCAGAATTCCAGGGAACCCGGACGTATCCTCATTAAACGTAAGTAATGCCGCTGCAGTCACACTTTTCCATTTGCAGACTCCTGCCTAAAACCTACTAAATTATATACCGAAGATCTAGTTGGCAGTTTCCTGCTTTCAGATTTGCAGGGATATTGCACTACGAAAAAACCTATTTAAACAGGCAAATTATTTTACGTTTTTTGTCTGCATCTGATTCCTTTGTTCTGCGAGAAATATATGATACCGCAAAGTGTCTCTACCGCAGGATATGAACCTATAAGCTGATAGAATTATGTCTCGTTTTCGACTAGAAACCGCATTGAGAGTCCGGGAACGGCTGGAAAAGCTCTATCAGAAAGCCCTTGCGGAACAACTGCAGGTGGAACAGCAATATCGTGGGAGAAAACAGCTGATGCAGGATTCTTTAGATTCACATAACAATGAATTGGATACAGCAAAAGCAGATGGAGTGACTATTAACCAACTCTTGATGGGAAGCCAATTTCAACAGCGTATTGAACAGCAGTTGAAAGTAACACAGGAGCAGCTAAATGAACAACTTGAGGTTGTGGCATTGAAACGTCATGAATTGACACAAGCCACCCAAAAAAAACGGGTGCTGGAAATCCTGAAAGAAAAAGAACTCAAAAAACACAAAGATGAAACGGAACGTTTAGAACGCTTGGAGGCGGATGAAATTGCCCAGAATTCGCGACTGAAATCTATCAACTAATATATTCTGCCTGATCTAAAAGAAATAAGCTTATCATCATTATCGTTTTACAACAGGAACAACATGTTTAAATTATTAAATTTTATTAATGATTTCAAATTTTTATATTTATTTGTTGGATTAGTTATGTTGGCAAGGCCCGCTTATAGCATACCAACAAGCATTGATGAACTGAAACAAACCTTCGGTGCCCTATGTGCAGATTACGGACTGGAATTTTGTGCAGTAGAACCGAAAGCTGGAAAAAAAGTAAAGACAGCACATAAATTTACAGAAACTGAAAAAAACATACTGACCAGGCTGGCCAAACAGCAGGAGCAACTTCGTTTGAGAAGTTTGGAGCTGGACCGGCGAGAGGGACAGCTCAAGACTCTGCAGGAAGATATTCAGCGTCAAGTTACTCAGTTGGAGAAACTCCAACAAGAAATCGAAGATAATATAGAGGAAAAGAAATCACAAGATAACAAGCAACTGGAGAAGGCAGTTGCAATTTACTCTAAAATGGCAGCTGCAACTGCTGCACAGTCAATTGCAAAGCTAGATCGAAAAATTGCAGTGAAAATTCTGAAACAAATGAAAGAAAAACAAGCATCATTGGTACTTTCCAGTATGGGAGCGGATGAATCTGCCAGCTTGATTGAAGAAATAACTAGAAAAAAATGAGAGTTTGATAATGGAGCCAATTGGACAAAAAGCAATTCTTCCTGCAACTGATGAAGTAATTTCTGCAGGTGAGATGGGCGTGGTTGCTGGAGAAGCAGGTAGAGAAAATATTTTTGATGAAACACTTGATGAAATAATCGCAGAAGACTCTCTTGGCGAAATAATCGCAGAAGACTCTCTTGATGAAAACCTGCTGGAAGAACTCCTGGTAGAAGATAACCTGGCTGCCTCTCTAAGTTCAGTGCTTTTAAGTCAAAGTCCAATAGATCCGAAAATATTAGGAGATACTTTTGAGTCTGGGGCCGATAGTGAGCTACCTTTGACAATGATGGATGATAATCTTTGGAATGAAAATTCTAAAACTATTCAGAGTATGGTTTTAACTAAAGCAACACCAATTGAACAAGAATTGATTGAAGTAATTGATCCTAGAATTGCCACTTCAGCAAGCTTCCGTCAAGAATTGAGCGGCAAAGGTGTCGCAGAAACTGGACTTCAGATTCTTTCGGAGAATTCTGAAGCCGACACTGAGACACTGCTCAACAAATTCCTGCACCTGCCAGTTGCTACTGAGGAAGGAACTGAATTTTCTGCATTTGATATGCAGGACTCCCCAAAAAACAAATCCAGTCAATCTGTTCAACAGACAGGCAAAACAGAAATCTCAAGAAGTGAACTGCATACTATCCTGCAAAACAATACCAACCTGGCAGCCGTACTTGAAGAATCTGAGCTGCAAAATAACTCAAAGCCAGAAAATAAGGATCTTTTACTGGGACAAAAACAACTTGCAGAAAATTCTGAAGCTCTGGCATTAGAGACAAAAAATAGTCGGGACTTGCAGCAAAAATCACTTGAAATGGGGAATTCAGAAGATAGCACAAAAAAAGCCCCATTAGCATCCTTGCAGCAGTTCAAGACACTAGTCCCAAAAGAAAACAAAATTTCCAGCAATGTTAGTGCTCCCGCAGATGCAGTGCACTCTCAGGAGTTTAGTGCAGTTACCGATGCCGGAAACACTGAGCGCAATCTTAATTCCACCTCAGATTCTATAATCTCAACAGGTTTCAACATTAATTCTGAAGTTGTCGGAACCTCGATAACTAAAGGAAGTGAAGCAGCCAGTTCTACAGCTGAAACCTTTCGAAGTAATGATCTTCCCTTTAACCTGGCACAGGTAGTGAGTCGAGTAAGAATATTACGAGGAAATGGAATCGAAGAAATGACACTTCGTCTGCATCCAGAGGAGTTGGGACAAATAACATTGAGAGTCAGACAAGCTGGTGGAGATCTGATGATAGATATGCGCGTTGATAATCCACTTGCCAAACAAATGGTTGAATCCGGATTTGATTCTCTGCGCAGCAGATTTTTGGACCAGGATTTTGCATATCAGGATTTAGCTCTGAATGTAGATCTCAACGAAGGCGATTCCAGCTATGGACGAGACCAAAATCAAGCAGAATTTGAAGATGAGCTGTCTTCATCTCAGAGAGCTAAAAAAGAGGAGCTTTCAACCCTGGAAGAAACTCCCAGAATTAATCATAGAACTGATTCCGGACTTAATCTATACGTATAAAAAAGGTAAAAATGAACACAGGAAATGTTGAACAAGCTTTGCAAAACAGCGCATCCGGTTTGCGAAATACTGCTTCCAAGAACAGTGCGGACGGCAAAGAACTGGGAAAGCAGGATTTTCTGAATTTACTAATGACACAAATGGCTAATCAGGATCCCCTCGATCCAATGGACTCAGAGGGTATGATGAAGCAGTTGGCAACACTGGGTACAGTAGAACAGTTGCAGAATCTTAATAGTCAAACTGCCAAGATGATGGCTATACAGCAGCACATTGCACGAGCCACTGCAGGCAGTTTGTTGGATAAAGATGTGGAGTTTGGCGCAAGAGCAATACCTCTGAAAAACGGCGACACTACACCTGTAAACTACAAATTGAACAGTAGTGCCGATCGGGTAATGCTCATGGTTCATGATTCCTCTGGTGGAATGATTAGAGAGGTAGATCTTGAAAGCAGAGCTCAGGGAGTACACCAATTTTACTGGGACGGACGTGATAATGATGGCGATTTAATGCCTGACGGCAGTTATAGTTTCAACGTATTTGCCAAAACAGAAGGTGGCGAAGATGTTGGAGTGACTTTGACTAAGTCCGGTCAGGTATCAATGATTCGTTTTGATGGTGGAGACCCGATGCTGAAAATCAATGGTGAGTGGGTATCCGCAGATGAAATTGTTGGATTAGGAAATAAAACATTATTGCGCTATCAAGACGCAGTTCCTCTTCCTCCGAAAACAGAACTGACGACCCGAAAAACTCCTTTGTGGAGTTCCAAAAGTTCTGATTAAAACAACTAAGCCAACTGGTTTGGTTTTATATGCGATTAGTTTTTATTAAACTTTTCTTGTCACTAATATCTATGCGAAACAATGGACTGTATCGCCTGGTATGTTTTCTAATACAGTTTAAGGAGAAATAAAATGGCGTTACTAGGATCATTAAATACTGGTGCCAGCGGGGTTAAAACCCTGGGACGTACTATGCAGGTTGTTGGTAATAACATTGCCAACGTTAATACTTTTGGTTTCAAACATAATCAAGTTGCTTTTGAAGATTTAATGGGCAACGCCTGGCCACAGGGTGCAACTTATACCAAGGCCAGTAATGGTGTTAAAATTGGTGCTGTTGAAATGAACCATTCACAAGGTGCATTTGAGGAAACATCACTCAGCACAGATATGGCAATTGCCGGTGGAGGTATGTTTACAATCATTAACCCAACTACCGGAAAAGAAACATATACTCGAAACGGTCAGTTTTCATATGATAAAGAAGGCTTTCTATCCACACTGCGTGGTGGACGTGTACAGGCATTAAAGGTAGATCGAATTACCGGTGAAAGCAAAGGGATCCCCGGCTCATTAAAGATTTTAGGTCTTGTAGATGCACCTCAACCAACTGGAAACGGAGAAAAAGGTACCGGAATTAAACTTGCTGCAAATCTGGACGCAAATGCAACCGTCAAGGATGTCCCTTTTGACCCAACCAATGTGCTGGACAGCATGTATAACTTTGCCACATCAACTACTGTCTATGATGCCTTGGGCAATACACATGCCGCTACAGTTGCCATGAGGAAGCGTCCTGACCTGCCTGAACAAATTGATCCTAATACAGGACAACCAATTGCAGGTACCGGTGTCCGGAATCAGTGGGAATACTACGTGATGTTCGATGGAGCCTCCTTAGGACAAGTACCTGGAACAATGATCGCAGTTGGCGGTGGATTCATGCAGTTTACCGATGACGGAAAACTGATTGCTGCTACCGGTGGTTCGTTTGAAGCACAGCCTGGTGGAGTTGGACCAGACGGTCAACCTCTGCCATCCGGCCCTCCACGTTTAATACCACAACCGGTTGATCCTGACACAGGCGTTCCCCAATTTGCAGTACCGTTTGGCGGTGGTGCACCTCTGGTTCTCGGTCTGCATCTGGGAGATGGTTATAATCCGGACGATCCTACAGATCCCAGAACCGGTCTGGATGGAATTACTCAATTTGCAGGACATTACAATGTTCTTCGAACAAGTGCTGACGGTAATCCGGCAGGAACTTTGGAGAGTATTTTCCTGGAAGACAATGGAACTGTAAATGGTTTATTTGATGCGGGATACTCCCGTGCGATTGGCAGACTTGTTTTGACTAAATTTGATAATCCGGGAAAACTGGCACAAGTTGGTGAAAATATGATGGTCGAAACATTGGGTTCAGGTAAAAAAGTAACAGGTGAAGCAGGTACTGCAGGATTAGGAGAAATTCGCAGTAAAAGTCTGGAACAGTCAAACGTTGACCTTTCTGAAGAATTTGTCAAAATGGTGGAAACGCAGCGTGCATTTCAGGCAAATGCTAAAACAGTAACAACTTCTGATGAAATGATTCAGGACTTGATCAACATGAAACGGTAATAATTTCCTTTTTTGAGGGCCTTTTTCAGGCCCTCATCCCCTCTCCCTTTTCTTCATTATTCGTAGATAAATCATCTGACTGCTAGGCTTTTTACTTTACATTCCAAGCCCTAATTAATAATATCGTTACATTTTATTTGAAGAGACAGCACTGTTTCTATATGCTGAAAGTCGTGTCTGATAGTTAAACTGGAAGCGTTATTCTAAGTGGAGTGCATTCTAGGTAAATTGTGAATCTTGTATTATCGAAGGTTTTACACATTGTTTGCGGTAACATCAGCAACTAGAAGCCGTAATATAGGCCAACATATGAAGCTGTGCCGCCGAGCGAGAGTGGTTTGTTTTCTGTGGCAACATTAAAATTGGCTGAAATATATTGTTGAGTAAAGATAATGCCGAGGCCATTTATCGGAATCCGGACTCCAAACTTATAATAAAACGGTTTATCTACCTGTCCAAAAACAGTTCCGTAAGTCGTGGAACTTGCTGTAACTAATTTCTCTTTTACTTTTGCAGAATAATTTCCTGTTCCAAAACCCAAAAACGGAAACCAAAAATCTCCACGATAATAAAAATTAAGCCCGTAAAGTAATCCAACTGCGGAAATATTTACCTTGGAATTGTCGTTTTCAAAATTATATTCTTTCTCGTATTTATGAATCTCCAAGCCAAAACCGCTGGCAACTGACCCGCTTGTTTTGTAAAAGTCGAAGGATAAGACTTTTGGCTTGACTTGCCGGTTTTCCTTCAAAGCACCGTGTTTAGTTTCCAGAGTAGACAGATACGAGTCTGTTTGTCCCACTCCAGGTGCAGGAGTTCCTGTCTCCTGGGTACCGGCCTGTAAGGCAAAATACACCACTGTCTGCTCAACACTCAAAACTGACGAAGAAAAGCTAATCAAACAACCTGCAGTCAGAAATAATTTTAACAACAATTTTACCACTGCACCCCCATTTCCCAAAAAACGACAAAATCCGTTTCATTGCCAAAATTATTGTAATCCTGGACAAATCCTGTTTCCCAGAAGATTGGTCCGGAAACAAACTTATAACCGAATGCAGAAACACTAGTGGAAACGCTTAAGTTTGAGTTTCGCTGTTCCTGATTTTCTCCAGTAGTAGAGCGGGGACTGGCTGCAGTGATGGGAAAAATACTGCTTTGCGAAACAGATTGGAAAACAAATGAAACTTCTTCATTAATACGATACTCCAGTGACATAAACTCATGGCTGATGGACGATGCAAATCCAAGATTTTCGCCAATTCTGGTTTTTCCATCTCCAAAATATACGATCCAATTATCGAAACCCTTAGACAAAATCAAATAATGCCCCCAATCGGCACCTCCACTGCGTACCAATTTTTGCTCCCCGCTGCGGTCAGTATTAGCAAATTTGTAGGATAGTTTTAAAGTAACCGCAGGCATTACCTTGCCGCCTTCCGACAAATTCCATTTGAGCCCCATGCTTGGCTCGCCACGCACATTATAAATAATCTGGTTGCTGGAATGTACAAACTCGCCGTCTTTGACTACGTAATAATCATATTGATTGCGCTCCGAGAGAGCCCGATATGCTCCACCTTGTTTAAAGTTCGAAATTCCTATCATACTGTGAACACTTTCAATGCTGCTGTCCATGAATCCGCCGTCAAAAGACAAGAATGGTATTTCTAGTTTGAATTCTAATGAATCTAAAATCCCATATTTGTACTTTACATTTTTTCGTTTAGTCTCTGCATCCAAATATAAACTGTAACCTTTGCCGGCATTCCCATTTTTATCATAAAAATCTTCTTTTGTTAAGCCACGGTCAATTTCTTTTTTTGTGATTTGCTCTGTTGGTCCCTGTGTATTGACAAATGTGTTTGCTATTTCAATTCCAAAAGACAGCTTGGCGTCTCCAGCTTTGAGAGTAGAACTGTTTTCAGGAGTCATAGCCAGGAAAGGTTGGCTTACAATAAATTGTGGTCGAATTTCCAGCGGGCCCAGACCGGAATTTAACGAAGCAGCTAAAGCAGATTCATTCCAGGCAACAGAAATAATACAAGCTGACACAAATACTAATAAACCTTTTATTTTCATAGATATAAACTAAAATTAAATATAATTCAGGCAGCCATGAATTTTGGCAACAACCCCAGCGAAAATGAATCCAAGAGTTATGCCTTTTAGCTTATGAAAAAATTTGTCACAGTAAATCAAAACGATTTGTATTATTTTGTTTCTTTAATTGCCTGAAATGGACTCTTTTTGCAGAACATTTACTACTGGAAGAATCATTGCATTAATGGATCATAAATAATTTAAAACAACTTTATAGGAGTATCTGAATGAAACTTGAAAAAAAACTGGTGTCCAGTGGATATTGGCTCTTTCGCTGGAGAAGTTATTTCCCAATTGTCATAATTTTAATTTTTGTGCCTGCAATGGCAGGTTATGAGTATGTTGGAGGTAGTCGTGAGACCACGACAACATGGGGGCTAGTCAGTTTAATGGTAGGTTTACTGGGCTTATTTTCAAGAATTCTGGTTGTTGGTCACACTCCGCAAAACACTTCAGGAAGAAACACAAGAGAGCAAGTGGCAGATGTTCTAAACACCAGTGGCTGGTACTCAGTAGTCAGACATCCGCTTTACCTTGGAAATTACATAATGGGTCTCGGCATAACTTTGTTTCCATTTGTCTGGTGGATGCCGGTGATTTACACATTGGCTTTTGCTCTCTATTACGAACGGATAATGGTTGCAGAAGAGGATTTTCTTAGAGGAAAATTTGGAGAAAACTTTGAAAAATGGTCTGCAGTCACTCCAGGATTTTTTCCGGATTTTTCTAAATGGGATAGTCCTTCATTAAAATTTTCCTTTAAAAACATCCTGCGCAGAGAATATTCAAGTCTCTTTGCACTAATTTTTTGTTTTACAGTTCTTGATCTGATCGGAAATTATCTGGTTATGCAGCAGGCCTTTATCGTGCCGTTGTGGAACTATTTGTTCTGGATTACTTTGGCCGCCTATTTGATTTTGAGAACATTGAAACGACACACCAGAGTTCTGGATGTTGAAGGACGGTAATTGGATTGAACAACAGAAATAACTAAGAAACAGGCCCTGCTGTAAGCAATGTCAAAGTTGAACAAAATGATTCGCGAATTCCGCGAAGATATTGGTCAGAGCGTCGAGGGTTTGGCGCTACTGCTGCAGCTGGAACCACCTGAATATGTCAGGTTGGAAGATGATTGGATTCCTCCTGACGATATTCTTCAACGTCTAAGTGCGTTGTTTGAATGGAATTATCAGGACATAAAACGAATTGCCGACAATACTCCCTCCTCAAAAACAAAAAACAGATCACCCGAAGAGCAGGAACTCGATTTATCCAAAGTTGTTGCTGCAGAAACTGCTTTAATTGACAGCGCTCCCACTCCTCTTGCAAAAATGATTGTTTCCGCACGCCTTGAGGCTAAACAGGATGCACGTGGAATTGCTACCTTACTTGGTGTCTCTGCGGATTATTTTCAGGAATTTGAAAACGGTCTCATTCCTCCGGATGATTTGCTGCGCAAGTTGTGTTCCTTATTTGGTTGGAACTATAAACAAATTCTGCAGAAATTAAAAACTCAGAGTTCCGTTCTACTTGGTGCACCCCAGCCTCTTTTGCCTGCCAAAGAAATTCAGGCACGTTTTCCAAAACAGGATTTACCTGAACTACCAGAAATTGAGTCCGCTCTTTCTTTAAACGATCAAATTCAGCAGGCTCGAATTGAAGCTGGACAAAATATAGAGGGCATTTCACTTTTACTGCAAGTCAATCCTGAGTTTTATGAACAGATTGAATCAGGGGAAGTCTTACCGGATAAGGAACTGTTGAAACGCATATCCTCACTTTTCGGTTGGAATTACCACGAACTGCTGCAGCGTGAAAAAAGTTTACAACTCAGTCAGCTTAGACCTGCAGTTACCTCTCTTGATTCTTCGGAGTCCACCAATACTAAAAAAAAACTCCGGGAGGTTCAAGAGAAAATTGCTGAAAACTGGCAGCAAATGTCGAGAGAACAACAGGAAACCCTATTGACTCAATTAGAGTTTATCCACGGTTCAATGGAGAATTTAAATAAACAGAAACTAGAAACAAGTTGACTTTTTGACATAACACAGCTAGCATTACACGTTTTTACGTGGAGTTATTTCCATGGTGGAGAAACTCTATAATTTAACAAATGCATAATAAAGGAGATTATATGCGCAAATTAATGTTGATGTTAGCAATTTTGCTGATTGCTTCCGGTGTTGCAATGGCAAAAACTGTCTGGGATATGCACCTGAATTATCCTGCAGGAAATTTCCATTCAAAAGGCGCACAGCGTTTTGCTGACCAGGTAAAAGCAGCAACCGGCGGAGAATTGGAAATCCGTTTACACCCTGGTTCCTCACTGGGATTCAAAGGACCTGAATTGCTTCGTGCTGTTGCTGAAGGTCAGTTGGCACTTTCTGAAATACCAACTGGAATAGTTGAAGGTGACGCACCGGTTCTGGCAATGACTGCACAGCCGTTTTTATCCAGTAACACCTTTGAACAGCGTCTGATGTACCAGTTGGCAAAACCAACCTACAAAAAAACACTGAAAAATTTCAACCAGTTTACACTTTATACCAGTGTCTGGCCTTTCTCAGGAATTTACACCAAACGTGCAATCCGTTCCGCTGCAGACCTGAAAGGGTTGAAGATGCGCGTGTATGACGGAACAGGACTGGCCTTTGGAAAACTGGCAGGAATTGCTGCCCGTAAAATGCCTTTCAGCGAAGTTTATCCTGCAATGAAAGCTGGTCTGCTGGATTCGATGTACACCTCCTCTGTTTCCGGAGTTGATGCAAAAGCCTGGGAGATGCTGAATTATTTCACACGGATCAACATAGTCGGTCCGGTGAATATGGTAAATGTAAACAAAGCTGCATGGAACCAACTTTCCTCAAAAGTTCAGCAGCAGGTGCTCGCAGTTGCCACTCAGATGGAAGATGAAATGTGGAATTTAGCTGGAGATATGGAACGTACAAGTCTTGCAAAACTCAAAGCCAATGGTTTGAATGTACTGGACGTTGATCCTGCCTTCCGCAGTGACCTGGATGAAATGGGACGTAAATTACGAGCTGCCTGGGTTAAAAAAGCCGGTTCAGATGCACAGGCTATTTTTGACCAATATGCAAAAATCACTGGTCGCGACCTTTAATTTTTGCAACTAAAACACAGAGACTACAGAGATTAATATTACTCTGTGTCTCTGCTGTACTGTAATTCTAAAACTATATCTTGTAATTAAATGGAGCAACTGCTTCACGTTATTGACCGTTTGAATCGTGGGATGGCTCTTGTTGCAGCCGTTTTGCTGGGCGGAGTTGTGCTGTTGATTTTACTGGAAATATTTCTTTGGAATTTTTTTGAAGCAACTACTCTAGTTGCAGATGAGTATTCTGCCTATGCACTTGCTATTTTAGTATTCTGGGGTGCAGGGCTCACTCTGCGTGAAGGAGGTCACATCCGGATCGAGCTAATCCTGAATTTGTTTCCAAACCGCTGGGCACGTTGGATTGAATTTCTGGCAACATGCACAGCAACCTTTTTTACGGCTTATTTACTCCTTTACCTTTATCGCATGGTGGCTGGTACCTGGCACTATTCATCTACATCCGGAACTTTGACAAGCACACCGCTTTGGGTTCCGCAAGCTATCATGCTGCTGGGAGCAGTTGCTTTTTTCATGCAGTTATTTGCGACATTGCTTCGTTCTGTCCAAAAGCTAAAATCCAGTTAATTTTTTCCACTTTTTCGACTTAAAGTTTCATGGATGCAACATTGTTGAACATGAGTTTGTTAGTGTTCGGCATGTTGGTGCTGACACTTGGTTCAGGCATTTGGATTGGCCTCAGTTTATTCATCGTAGGCATGGTGGGCATGGAGGTCTTTTCTTTTTTACCTGCAGGCTCCAATATGGCCTCTTCCATTTGGGCGACTGTAAATAAATGGGAATTGGTAGCCTTACCACTTTTTATTTTTATGGGAGAAATTCTATTTCGTTCCGGAATTTCAGAAAACCTTTTTAAGGCTCTTGTCCCCTGGCTCTATCGTTTCCCAAGTGGATTGCTGCTGATCAATATTGTCGCCTGCACCTTGTTTGCGGCAGTTTCAGGATCAAGTGCTGCCACAACTGCAACTGTAGGACGTATCACACTTTCAGAGTTCAAAAAACTAGGCTATGATGAGTCTCTCTCAATGGGTTCACTGGCTGGTGCAGGGACTTTAGGCTTTCTGATTCCACCAAGTTTGGTGATGATTATTTATGCCATCCTGGCAGAAGTCTCAATTGGCAAAATGTTTATTGCCGGCGTTCTTCCCGGACTACTACTGGCAGGAATTTACATTACTTATTTAGTTATCAGAGGAATTCAAAATCCTGATATTGCACCAAGAGGTCAGGAAACTTATTCCTGGCTTGAGCGTATTGTTGCACTGAAATCAGTCGCTCCTGTTGCCGTTTTAATCATGGCAGTTCTGGGCAGTATTTACATGGGGATTGCCACCGTGACTGAGGCTGCGGCCCTGGGAGTTTTAGCTGCAGTTATTTTTGCCTGGAGCAACCGCTCACTGGATTGGGAAACGATGCTGGAATGTTTGCTGGCTGCAGTTAAAACTACAAGCATGATTATTCTGATTGTAATGGGAGCATCATTTCTGTCACGTGCAATGGGAATTTTGGGTATTCCGCGGGAACTGACTCAATTTATTGGCAGCCTGGACTTATCTCCCTATGTTTTGATCTTGATGCTGGGTCTGGTTTATCTGGTGCTCGGATGTATTTTGGATGGATTTTCAATCGTTGTGATGACTCTGCCGATTGCACTACCACTGACAACTCAAGCCGGTTTCGATCCAATTTGGTTTGGAGTATTTTTGATTCTAATGGTTGAGTTAAGTCAAATTACACCTCCGGTTGGTTTCAACCTTTTTGTCATTCAGGGACTGACTGGAAAAAACATCGGCACAATTGCCAAGGCTGCCTTTCCATTTTTTCTCTTGATGATTTTAACCACAGCTCTGCTGACTGTTTTTCCTGAGATAGCTCTTTACCTGCCGGGCTTAATGACGAAATAGTGTTTTCCTTGTAACCAGCCTTTTTTGCAGAATGATTATGACAGTTCCTTCTTTCCGTTTTTCCATCGACCGTGGTGGAACCTTCACCGATGTTTATGCAGAAGTTCCAGGTGAACCCGGTTTCAGAGTAGTAAAATTACTTTCCGAAGATCCACAGAATTATCCGGATGCGCCGCGTGAGGGAATCCGTCGCATACTGGAATCAGTATCCGGAACTCCCTTTCCCAAAGATGGTTTTTCATCCGAAAATATCGAGTGGATCCGCATGGGAACTACAGTCGCCACAAATGCACTTTTGGAACGCAAAGGCGAACGCACTGTTCTCGTTACAACGAAAGGCTTTCGGGATTTGCTGCAAATAGGAAATCAGAGTCGTCCTAAAATATTTGATCTGGAAATCAAAAAACTTGATTTGCTCTATGAAGAAGTGATTGAAGTAGATGAGCGTGTCCGGATTATTAAGGACTCAGAAAAGAGTGGTCCGGTTTCCGAATTGAAGATTGCTGAAGGCACAACCGGAGAGAAATTTGCTGTATTGTCAGAACCGGATTTGGAGTCTATCCGTCAAGAGTTGCTAACTGTTTTTGAAAAAGGCATCCGGGCGGTGGCAGTGGTATTTCTCCATGCTTATGCATTTCAGGACCATGAACAGCAAATCGGGAAGCTGGCCGACGAAATTGGTTTTGAGCAAATTTCACTGTCTCATGAAGTGATGCCGATGGTCAAAATGGTTGCACGTGGTGACACAACTACCGTTGATGCCTACCTCACGCCGCACATCCGAAATTATCTGGAGAGTTTTCGCTCAGGATTTTCAGATAATTTAGCAAATTCAAAACTGCTTTTTATGCAATCCGACGGCGGCCTGACTGATTCAACTAATTTTAAGGGCAGCAACGCCATCCTATCCGGGCCGGCTGGTGGCGTGGTCGGTTATGCCATGACCACTTCAATCAGTAAGACAGAACAAAATACAACAGCAGGCAGCCACTTACCAGTGATTGGTTTTGACATGGGCGGAACCTCAACTGATGTCTCCCGCTTTGGCGATGATTATGAACTTGTCCACGAAACAGAAACTGCGGGAGTCCGGATCCAAGCTCCACAAATGCACATTAAAACAGTAGCTGCAGGTGGAGGTTCACGATTGTTTTTTCGCAATGGATTGTTTGAAGTAGGACCTGAGTCTGCAGGTGCCCATCCTGGACCGGTCTGCTACCGTAAAAGCGGGCATTTGGCAGTAACTGATGCAAATCTGGTTTTGGGCCGTATACATCCGGAATACTTTCCTAAGATATTTGGCCCCAATGAAAACGAGTCGCTCGACCTTGAAGCCTCACGTACTGCTTTTGAGATATTAACTGCAGAAATAAATGACTACGCAAAGCAGCGTAATTTACCTGCTGAAATGAGTATGGAAGAAGTTGCACTTGGATTCTTACGTGTTGCCAATGAAGTAATGGTTCGTCCGATTCGTGAAATTTCTGTGATGCGGGGTTTTGATATCAAGGACCATGCACTGGCCTGTTTTGGTGGTGCCGGTGGACAACATGCCTGCGCAATTGCCCGTGAACTGGGTATTTCAAAAATTTTCGTTCATCGTTTTTCCGGAATTCTTTCTGCTTACGGAATGGGCCTCGCAGACATTGTGGTTGAACAGCAGGAACCCTCTGCTCAGGTGTTAGTAGAAAATGACCCGAATAAAGAACTGCTTGACCTCTTACAGAATTTAGATCAATTGGCTGAAAAAGCCGTAGCAGCATTAGTTGAACAGGGTTTTAAGACTGAACAAATCGAAGTAAAACGCTATCTCAATTTGCGTTATCAGGGAACTGACACAGCATTAATGGTTCCTGAACCGGAAGAAAAAATAGATTCCGCAACAGCAGACACGAATTGTGCTTTAAGTACTTCAGAATCGAGTCCGGAACTGCAAAATAAGATTCAGCAATCTCCTGATTTTATTGGCGTATTCAAGAAAATATATCACAGAGAGTTTGGCTTTGATTTGACTGGTCGGGAGATCATCGTGGATGATTTGCGGGTACGGGCAGTTGCGAAATCTCCTAGCTTAAAGCAGTTCACAATTACAAACAAACATACCGGCTCTCAGGAGCAGGGTTCCATATCAAAGCCGGATAGTACCCGCTGCTATTTCTCCTCAGTGGGTTCCGGTGACGGAGTCTGGCAAGAGACACCTATTTTCAGGATGGAAAATTTGTGCGCCGGTCAATGCATAGAAGGACCGGCAATTATCATGCAGAATACTTCGACAATTTTGGTTGAACCTGGTTGTTCAGCAGTAATTACTGAATTCGGAGATCTGATTTTGAGCATTCAAACCAAAACTATCAGGGACATTGGTATTCAGGCTGATCCGGTACAGGTTTCAATTTTCGGTAATCTTTTTATGTCGATTGCTGAGCAGATGGGACGTACCCTGCAGCGAACTGCCATTTCTACAAATATAAAAGAACGTCTCGATTTTTCCTGTGCAATTTTTGATGAAACCGGTGGTTTGGTGGCCAATGCACCTCATCAGCCGGTTCATCTTGGGGCAATGAGTGAGGCAGTTCGTCAACAAGTTAAACTGCAGGATGAAAATCTGCACAAAGGCGATGTTTTATTGACAAACCATCCAATTGCCGGTGGAAGTCATCTGCCGGATATTACCGTCATAACTCCCGTTTGGCTGAACAGTACTCCCATAATATTTGGGCAACATAACGGACCAGATCGTCCAGTTTTTTACATTGCCAGCCGTGGGCATCATGCTGATATTGGCGGTATTTCTCCAGGTTCGATGCCCCCGTTTTCCCGGGAATTGAAAGAAGAGGGTGCCTGTATCAAAACTTTCAAACTGGTTGAAAACGGAATTTTTAATGAAGCAGGAATTTCAGAATTGTTGCTGGCGCCAGAAAAAATAGCACGTACTTCTGGTGAACCAGAAATCAGCGGAACACGGCTGCTTTCAGATAACCTTTCTGATCTCAAAGCTCAGGTAGCTGCTAACCAGCGTGGAATAGAATTGCTTCTGGAGATGGTCGAGCATTACACACTCGAAGATACACCTGGGCTTCCAGTTGTTCAGGCTTACATGCACCACATTCAAAATAATGCAGAAGAAGCTGTGAGAAACATGCTGAAAAAACTTTCTGCACGTGAAAATTTAGCAGAAGTAGATACGGTAGAAGCCAGAGATTACCTGGATGACGGCAGTGAGATTGTGCTGCATCTGACCATCGACCGACGTAACGGCAGCGCCGTTTTCGATTTTTCAGGAACAGGACCAGAACTCTGGGGCAATTTGAATGCTCCGCGCGCGGTAACTTATTCAGCAATTTTGTACAGTTTACGTTGCTTGATTGATCAGGAAATCCCTCTCAATCAAGGTTGCCTCAACCCCATTGAAGTAATTATAGAGGAAGGTTCATTGCTTGCGCCTTCAGAAAATGCGGCAGTAGTCGGTGGCAATGTTTTGACCTCTCAGCGAATAACAGATGTCATTCTCAAAGCTTTTCGAGCCTGTGCAGCATCGCAGGGCTGTATGAATAATTTTACTTTCGGCAATCAGAATTTCGGCTATTACGAAACAATCGGAGGTGGTGCCGGTGCAGGTCCAGGATGGCCAGGCCAGTCGGGGGTTCATACGCACATGACAAATACTCGTATCACGGATCCGGAAATTCTGGAACGACGTTATCCTGTTATGCTGCGTGAATTTTCTATCCGAAAAAATTCCGGAGGCAGCGGCAAATATAAAGGCGGAGACGGGCTTGTACGTGAAGTGGAGTTTTTGGAAGAACTTAATGCTGCTATTCTATCAGAACGCAGAGTTCATCAGCCTTATGGACTTAACGGTGGCGACTCCGGAAAAAGCGGATTAAACCTGTTTTTTCGTGAAAATGGTTCAGTGCTGCATCTGGGAGGCAAAAATGAAATACGTGCAGAATCCGGTGACAGAATCCGCATCGAGACCCCTGGTGGAGGCGGTTATGGTGTTGAAATTTCTGACTGATTGCCTCTATAATAAAAACAATCCACTTACTTGAGCAATGACTATTTGTAAATCTCTGAAATTATGGCAATTAAAAGTGAAATAGTTGGCTGGGCACACTCAGTCTTTGGCAAAAGCGAGGCCGCAGATGTTGAAGAATTAATAAAAGAAGTAGCTTATGTTGCCCTTCAGCATGCTGGTGTTCAACCTGAAGATGTAGATTTTTCGACAATAGGTGTTTTAAATTCAGGATTCTCAAAACAAGGCTTTGAGGCAGGATTAATTAGTGCTGCCGTTCCTGAATTGCGATATGTACCGGCAATCCATGTCGAAAATGCTTGTGCCACCGGAACTGCGGCACTTTACACAGCAATTGATTTTATTGAAAGTGGAAGAGGTGATATCGCCTTAGTTCTGGGTGCAGAAAAAATGACAGCAACTCCGATCACAGAAGTTGGCGAAATTCTTATGTGCGGTGCCTACCAAAAAGAGGAAGCCGGGATCAATGCTGGATTTGCTGGTATTTTCGCCAAAATAACTCAGACTTATTTCCAAGAAAATGGTGAGCATAGTGTAGAAATGGCCATGATCGCAGCTAAGAATCATGCCAACTCGGTAGGTAATCCGTTTGCGCATTTACGAAAGGATCCTGGTTTTGACTTCTGCAATAACATCTCAGAAAAAAATCCCTTTGTAGCAAAACCTCTTAGACGAACTGATTGCTCGCTAGTCTCTGATGGCGCGGCTGCTATAGTGGTTACCAGTTCTGATGTAGCAAAAAATCTTAGTCGTGCAATCGGATTTAAGGCTCGTGCTAATAAAAACGACATGCTTCAATTATCCCGCAGAAAATTAACTGCTTTTGAAGGAGCACATAGAGCATGGATTCAAGCCAAAGAACAGGCTGGTATCACTTTGGATGACTTAAGTTTCGTAGAAACACACGATTGTTTTACAATTGCTGAAATGATTGAATATGAAGCCATGGGCTTGACTGCTGTTGGTCAAGGCTGGAAAGCGGTTAAAGAAGGATGGACGAAAAAGAATGGTAAATTACCGGTCAATCCTTCAGGCGGATTAAAAGCCAAAGGACATCCAATTGGTGCAACCGGTGTTTCAATGCATGTCATGGCAGCAATGCAACTCATGGGAGAAGCAGGCGATATGCAAATAGCAGATGCAAACCTCGCTGGTGTTTTCAATATGGGTGGAGTTGCGGTCACAAACTATGTTTCTATTTTAGAAAGGGTAAAATAAGTTATCCGATGATGAAACCAATATCAACAAAAGTAATGAATCTTGCTCATTTTGCTGATCAGTCCGCCCGCAGACATGGACAACGACTTGCTTTAGCTTGGGGAAAGTCAAAGTGGAATTGGAGTGAGTTTAATGCCCGTATCAATGCTATGGCTATTGTTTTAACAAATGATTACGGTGTCCAAAAAGGCGACCGGATTTTGGTGCAATCATCAAATTGTAATCAGTTATTTGAAAGCATGATTGTCTGCTTCCGGATAGGCGCAGTTTGGGTTCCTGCCAATTTTCGTGGAACACCTGATGATCTGGAATGGCAGGCAAAGTCCAGCGGTGCTGTTGGTATGATTTGTCATGCGGATTTTCCACAGCATGTTGCTACTTGTAAGAATCACGTGCGTTTTGTCATTGCCATTGGAGTGAGTGATTTTGGAGAGAATTATGATGATCTAGTAGATCGGCACTTAGGTCAGTTTGCGCCCTTGTGTGAAGTGGAACGAGATGATCCATGCTGGCTGTTCTTTACATCAGGAACAACTGGAAAACCTAAAGCTTCAGTGCTAACCCACGGTCAGATGGCATTTGTTATCACCAACCATTTGGCTGATTTGTTGCCGGGTACAACTGAGTATGATGTTTCCGTTGTGGTTGCGCCACTTTCCCATGGCGCAGGTTTACATGCCTTGATACAGATTGCACGGGGAGCTGCCAGTATTTTGCCTGCAGGCAAAGGTTTTGATGCAGAAGAGATATGGCATCTTATAGATAACTATGGAGTAACAAACATTTTCACAGTTCCAACAATCTTAAAGCTTCTGGTTGAAGATCCTACAGTTGACATCGTAGACCACTCAAGTCTGCGCCATATAATTTATGCCGGAGCACCAATGTACCGTGTGGATCAAATTTATGCGCTAAAAAAACTTGGACCTGTACTAGTTCAGTATTTTGGTCTAGGTGAGGTTACAGGTAACATCACCGTTCTACCTCCCAGTCACCATTCGATTACGGAAGAAATCCGCTTAGGCACATGCGGATTTGCTCGTACAGGAATTCAAATTCAAATTCAAGATGATGAGGGAATTGAGGTTAACCCAAATGAAACTGGTGAATTCTGTGTGATTGGACCAGCCGTTTTTGCTGGATACTGGGACAATGATGACGCTAATTCGAAAGCATTTCGGAATGGTTGGTTTCGGACAGGTGATGTTGGTCATATGGATGCTGAAGGTTTTTATTATCTTACGGGTCGCAAATCAGATATGTATATTTCAGGAGGTTCAAATATTTACCCGCGTGAAATTGAAGAAAAGATATTAGCAAATACTGATATTAGTGAAACTGCTGTTTTCGGTATTCCAGATGAAAAATGGGGTGAAATTGGCATCGCAATTTGTGTTCTCAGAAAAGGATCTTCAAGCAGTGAAGTTGAGTTAAAAAAGTTTTTAAGCGAAAAAGTGGCTCGCTACAAAATGCCCAAAGAGTTCCATTTTTGGGATAGTTTACCAAAATCAGGTTATGGAAAAATCACAAAAAAGATGGTTCGGGAAGAGTTCTTATCAAAGAAAATAACCAACAAAAGATAAAAACAATGAGTCCTGCCCAGGGAACAGCTCAAAAAGCACTAGCGACTTACATCCAACAGCCAGGTCCTGCGACTACAACATATACTGCAGTAGCAACGGATTTTGTAGAATTAGATTTTGAACTAGAAGCTGGTGCAGCACTTGATTTTGCCTTAACGAAGTCGATAACAAAATTAGGCTTGACGGGGGCCTTTTGCAAAATCAGCAAAGCTGAAACTACTAAACTAGAATATCTGATACCGGCACTTTCACCTGATGTTGATCATGCTGCCTGGTACAGTGAACCATGCATCCTTGAAATGCCGGGCTTGATTACTGATGCAAGCATCATTTGTGGCTCACATAACCAAAATCCTTTTTATCACTGTCATGGCCTCTTTAGCGACTCCCTACAATCAGAGGCAACAAAATCAGTAGGACACCTAATACCTGAGAAGTGCCTTTTGTCTCAACCAACACATGTAACTGGTGTTGGATTCAAAAACGCTAATTTCAATCGAGTGTATGATCCAGAAACTCAGTTCAATTTGTTTGTTCCTGAAGAATTGTCACCATCCACAAACAACCATCAAGGATTGTTGTTAAGAATTGCTCCAAATATAGAAATCACTTTACCATTGATAATATGTTGTGAAAATTTGGGATGGGAAAAAGCCTCGGTATTTGGTCTTGGAAGTCTGATCGGAGCACATTTTGAAGATGAACGCATTATGGAGAGCTTTGCCACTGAGTTTTATATTAACAAAGGGCTCGTTGATCTAAGTGCTAAAAGACCAACTTGCAACCTGGATGTAACTATTGTTGGCCTAGACGGCAAATTCATGAATGGACAATTGGCAGAAAATGCTAACCCAGTCCTGGTTACAGCTGAGATTATTTTAAAACGTATTTGCTAAACATCTTAATGGAGTTTTAATTCTGTAATTCCAACTAAGCTGCTTGCTTCCACACTATTGTTCTCGTTGAAACAATGACTTTTTGTCTCCTGATCGAAAAGATACATTTCCCATAATTATTAAAATAATATAGATAATTGCAAACAGAAATTGGTCAGGCCACTAATTTAATTTACCACTAACCCATTTTTTTCTTGACAAATATTTTTAATTAGT
>JACNJW010000007.1 GCA_014382365.1 SAR324 cluster bacterium | reverse complement strand
CGTTTCTACTGCTTCATGAGAAAGAACGGGGCCAACAGCACTGGTATCATGTCCCTAAAATTCTTCTGGATCCCGGATCAAGTCCGGGATGACAAAGCTTTACGAAAGTTCATGTCTTCGTATTTCTATGCATAATTTCTCGCTTTGTCAGCAATGACACGGTATTTGTAATTCTCGTCTTGTATTGGTTTCCCCTTTGATTCCTGACAGTAAAGTGCGGAAAAGCAGATTCCGGATGCGCTTTATATTTTCGGTATTCAGGATTGCCGTGGATTCATCCATGTACAGATCCCGCCGGATTTCCAGCATGACAGAACTAACCCGCTGATCTTTGCCGAAATGTTTGAGCGGTACTAAAGTTCCCGCAAATGGAGTATTGAAAGCAGTTTCAAGCTGCAGCCTGTCTGCGACGGCCAGAATGGCATCAATCAGCCTGTTTGGTGTGTGAAAAGAATCCGTGCCTATGCACAGCTCCGGACGTTCACCTTCACCCTTTTCGTAAGGCAGTTTTAGTTTTGGGTAACTGTGCAGGTCAATGATTAAACACTGATTGAATCTTTGCAGTGCTGCATCCACAGACTTTTCCAGACGCTGGTGATGCTTCCAGTACAAAGCTGATAAATTTGCCTTTTCGTCAGCAGTCAAAGCTCTTCGTATTTTATTTAAAGCATGACCGTTTTCATAAATTACGCCCATTCCAAGCTGCGACATGGGTTCCAAATCATCATCCGCAAAACGCTCCACATCCACCAGCAGCCTGCTGTATGGAAAAACAACTTTGGCTGCCTGAACACCTGCAACCATTGAATCAGTAAAATGATCCGTTAATTTGGCCTTTTCAAGCTTCAGTTCCTGATCGCTGATGATAAACTGATCCCTGCATGAGTCCGGAATCAGTTTGGATGCATGCGGAATATGGATTACACAGCAGCTCACAGGGTCATGTTATTCATCTGAAATCGCAGGGTCAGCCGGAGGGGCTACTCTCCCCCGGGACCTGGAGGTCATTCTCACAACCCCGTCCGCTTTTCTGAAACACTCCAACTCCTGGAGCTCGGTCATTTTCTGAGGGATCCTATTATACCAACCTCGAATCCTCTCATACAAAAGACCAGTGTCCTGGTCGATAAATATATTATCCCTGGTTGGATGGGGCTTCCACTTTTCTTCCATATTTTTCCTTTCGTTTTTATCCATGAGAGCCTTCCCTTGCTCAATGCTCAGGAAGGAATGTAATTAATCAAATCCAATTAGTAAAAATCATAGTTTGCTCTGGAACCGTAAACCTCAAGTGCCCACTTCTCTGCCCTATCAGCATCAATTAATCCCACTGAATAAACATCTGCCCAAGGATGGCCTAATGATACGTGTATATTTTTCCACCAATTCTGGATGATTTTTTTTACTCCAAACACTGGAGTTCTATAAGGCTTACACCACCCTATGGCTAAATCTGTACAACCCCACATGTCATCACTATCGGCAGATGCAGTTACGATCCTGACATTATGGCTTGGAACGTATGTCACAGAATAAGACTCCGGCCATTCTATTCCCGGTCCTGAAGTTGCCCAGTTTATTGTAAATAGATGAAGTGGAAAAAGCTGAATTTTCCTTGCCTTTATAGCTTTTTTATCTCTCACTGATTTGAGATTATCATCTTGATCAAACCACCTGAAGTTTGGTAAATGACTTTGAAAAGTATCCAGTAGAATAGCAGCAACTTCATTATCCAGCTCAAGTTTGCCTGAAACGTTATTAAAACAATTATCTTCAATAGGAAGATTCCCTCTTTCTCTCTCCTTAACAAGACTTAGCCATTTTCCAATAACTTCATGCTCCCTTGATGATTCCGGCAGGTAATTAAGCAACCTTTGTGAATTTATAGTCTGTTCGTATTCATTAATATTTTTTGCCATTTTATTTCTCCGGCATTATGTTTAATACAACTCAATTGATTTACGACATTTGCAGCCATTTTTCTGCCTCCTCCGGAGATAACCCCTGCCTGATCAGATCCTCCTTGACTGGATCATATTTCCTTTTCGGTTCGACTGAATTTTGATATTCCTCTGCTTCGAGAGCCTCTACCATTTCAATCAGCAATGGTTCCAGCAAACCGCTCTCTGTGAGAACCCTGACGGCATTAAGGGTTTTTGCATCCAGATTCAGGGATGACAGCGGATTATTCTGTTTTTTACTCATTTCATTCTCCTTGTCTTTGTATTGTTCGAATGAGTAAAAGTATTTTGGTTCCAGCCATATTGGACGCAGTTGTCCACTTGAGCGGAACTGAAACATGAAGCCTGTTTTGAAATAAAGAATTGAAAAAATATCCCAGACATTTTGGCTTTCACCCATATCGTTCTTCGTAAACACGAAGCTTCTGCAAGCACCTTCAGGGCACGCCTGTAAAGGTTGCTGACCGGGACGACACAGGATTGTGCCGATGCAAACTAAACCGGTTCTCTGGATAACTATATCAATTTATACGCATGTAGTGATCTAATGTCAAGTGTATTTTGAATAAAAGTG
>JACNJW010000020.1 GCA_014382365.1 SAR324 cluster bacterium | reverse complement strand
ATTTGTTTGAGAATAATAAAACTCTTGACAACTAGGAGGAACCATATACGTAAAATACAAACATGCAAAATCAAATATGAAGTGCCGGTACAAACTGAAATTCAATTTGACCGTTCATGATGTTTGAACAGTTGCGTCAAGAGTATTGTCTGAACAGCATAAGTTTTATTGGTTAATAAAGCAATAATCCTGATTGACTTTCACCAATTGTCGCAACAAAATGATATGATAAATTACCAGCATGTCTGTGTAGAAGCTGGTGGTAAAACCAATAACTAAGCTTGAGGAAAAAATGGGATACGTTTTTGCGCTGCCGGAAACTCCGACTGTGACTGTAGTAGGTACAAAAGACAACTTTCCTGTCCGTAGAATATATTGTGTCGGTCAGAACTATGCTAATCATGTGCGGGAGATGGGCGCAAATCCGGAACGTGAAGCACCATTTTTCTTTAGCAAGCCCGCAGATGCTGTCTGTGCGGATGGTTCAAAATTGCCTTTTCCTTTAGCAACTGAAAATTTGCACCATGAGGTTGAAATGGTTGTTGCAATTGGTAAAAATGGAAAAAATATTTCAGAATCTGCAGCACAGGATTATGTCTATGCTTATGCAGTAGGCCTGGATTTGACCCGTCGTGACCTTCAGGCTGAAGCCAAAAAAAAAGGACGTCCCTGGGCTACTGCAAAAGGATTTGATAATTCTGCTCCATGTTCTACTTTACACAGAGTAGATGAAGTTGGACACATTTCTCAGGGTAAAATAACGCTTTCTATAAATGGCGAGACTCGTCAAGAGGGTGATATTTCAGAGTTGATTTGGAGTGTATCAGAAGTTATTTCCAGCCTATCAGCTTTTTTTGAATTATTTCCTGGTGATCTGATTTATACAGGAACGCCTTCTGGAGTAGGTCCTTTGAAAAGAGGAGATAAATTAATTGCTGAAATAGAAAATTTAGCAAGGTTGAATATTGAAATCGTCTGAGCAGCAAGAATATTCAAAGGTCTGTTAAAGTTTCAGCAGAAATAGTCGAAACTATAGTAAGTTGTAAATACTGAAATAGTTAAATTGACAATTATTTTTGTGTATTTTTCAAGGCGTAGCATTAATTTCAACTAAGTACAAAGATGAAAACGTTTAACAATCGTCAAAAATTTTATAGCATTTTGATTTTATCAGGATTGATTTTTCTTGGTTCTGGTTGTTCAAAATTTGCCAGTTTTACCAAGGAGAGTACTGCTCCGAGTACTTGTGCAGATCAGGTAATTGCCCGAGCATTTAATCTGCATGAGAATGCAAAATCCGGGTTGGCTTTGTATTTTGAAGAGCGTACTGAAAATCAGCTCTATCAGGCTTATTATGCAGCCTCAGACTCAGTATTTGAATCCCGAAAGGTAAAAAAATGCTGGGATAGAAGAGTCTCACACTATTATGCGATGCAGAATTTACAGGAAATGAATTCCTCTATTGCACGTGTGATTAAACGTAACATGCCGGATAATGATCGTGGTGAAATGATCTCTGTTTACCGAAATCAATATGATTGGCTGATGCCGAATTTGCGCTGAGTTTCACAGCTTGCCTTTTTATTCCTCTCCGTCTACATTATAACTCTTTTGTTTCCAGAGTAATTCCACTTACATTATTTTCTCTTTAGCTACCAACTTTAATAAGAATAGATACATGAGTACGTCTTACCCCATGACACCAAGGGGATATGCAAATTTAAAAAGTGAATTAAAGCAACTGACCAGTATCGACCGGCCAGCAGTGGTTAATGCAATCTCCACTGCTAGGGAACACGGTGATTTAAAAGAAAATGCTGAATACCATGCTGCCAAAGAACAACAGGGGTTTATCGAAGGTAGAATTCAGGAACTCAATGCAAAGTTGGCACTTGCAAATGTGATTGATGTTTCAAAACTATCTGGTGAAAAAGTAGTCTTTGGCGCAACAGTCACCTTTGTGGATGTGGATACGGACGAAGAAAAAACCTATCAAATTGTTGGAGATGATGAATCAGATTTGAAACAAAAAAAACTATCTGTCTCCTCTCCAATTGCCCGCGCTTTGATTGGAAGGTCTGTTGGAGATACCCTCACAATTCCAATTCCAAAAGGAAGAATTGAAGTAGAAATTTTGGAAGTTGTCTTTAATATCTAATAAAATTAATTTTAGTCAAGCACTGACAGAAAATCGGGTTTTAGATCCATGTGAATCTTAAAAACTTCTTTTAAGTCCTTTAGAATCAAGATTTCATGAAATGGCAGCTTGAGGCGTTTTGCGGTTTCCTGATATATCCAAGTTGGTGTACGATACTTTTTTTGCAGCATTTGCAGAGAAAAACTGTTTTTTGATTTTGATAGTTTTTGTCCGGAATCGTTTTTTATTAAATTATGATGGACAAAGCGAGATGCAGGAAATTTTTTCTCATTCAAGCATTTCGCCAGATAAAGTTGCGCAGCTGTTGAAGTCCGCAAATCCTGACCTCTCACTACAAGAGTTACTCCTGCATCCAGATCATCTACCAGCGATGCCAGCTGATAAGCAGGGAGTCCATCCCTCCTTTTGATGATAAAATCTCCCATATTCTGAGTGACATTTATGGTCTTAATTTTTTTTGAAAATGAGCTGTAACTTACCAGAGTCTGTTCCGGAACTTGAACTCGCCAGGCTTGATCGTTGTTCTCTAAAGGATATTTATTTCTGCGGCAGGTACCTGGATAAATTCCGGTTGTTGTCAATTTTCGGATTTCTGCACGAGAACATTGACAGGCATAGAGGTGCCCTGATTTTCGCAATAGTTCAATTGTTTCGAAGTAATGTTCTTTGCGCAAACGTTGTGAATATTTTGATAATAACTCATCTGGGCCTGAAGGACCGGAATCATAACTGATTCCCAACCATTCCAACTGCACAAAAATATCTTCCACAAAAGCAGTCTCCACTCGGGGGGCATCCAAGTCATCTATTCTGAGCAATAAATGTCCATCCATATAATCGACAAGTAACCAAGTCAGTAAAAAATTAAAAGCATTTCCTAAATGAAGGAAACCGCTTGGAGTAGGAGCTAATCTTGAGATAACTGCAGGGTGCATTATAATTGTTTAGGCAGGAAGAAATTAAATAATTAATAGCTACTTTGTTAGTTAGGAAACTGAAGGCAAACACCTGCGATTGATGTGCGGTATCAGCGGGTATGAAGCAGGTTTAAAAAACTCTCACATGCCATTTGCTGCATCATCTTGAGAGAAGACTCATGAGATTTACCACTTCCTACAAACATAGTCATACCTTCAATTGTACAAGAAAAATAAAGTGCCAATTCATTTTTTGTGTTTTCATCTAATTCAGGTTTAACTTCGGCAATCAAATCAATGATGACCTGCCTTTCAGCAGAATATATTTGTTCCATCATTTTTTGTGCATATGGGTCATGATTGGACAGGGCCCACAGTTCTGGAAAAAATTTGGTAGTTTCCGGAGTGTTCAAGTCTTGAATCAGATAGGCTATCAGGGAAGAGAGTCGTTCTTCCGGTGTTTTGCTGCTGGTTTCTAAAACCTTATCAAATTCGCACTGATATGATTCCCAGACTTGATCCAGCATATCGTGAAAAAGAGCTTCTTTGGTTTGGTAATAATAGTTGAGGTTTCCAACAGTGATACCGGCCTGCAGCGCAACTTTTCTCATAGTTAATTTGTTGTAGCCTTTATCAACAAATACATCTCTGGCAGCCTCAAGGATGGTTTTTATGCGTGACTGTCCCTTGTTAAAACTTGTTTTTTTTGCTCGTGATGCAGTTCTTTTTTTCACAAATATAACTCAAAGTGTCATTAATTATTTTTCCAGACTTCACTAAGAAAAACGTGAATGTTGAATTTTAGACTGTATAAGCTGGATGAAAATAGTTTTTGTATCAAGCTCACCAATGTCCGATTAATATTCCCATTGTTTCATCTAGGTCAACTCCCATTTCAAACAGAGAATCATGTGTCATTTCAGTACGAATTAAACGCTTCCGAAACCAGCTAAAAAGTTGTTCATGCATCTCCTTACTCATGGAACTGTATTCCGGATCGTCAGCTAGGTCATAAAATTCTTGCGGATCATTTTTGAGATCGAAAAGTTGTGGTCTGAATTTTTCGTGTAAAATGTATTTCCAACCTTTTGTGCGAATCATGTGAGCGCGGCAATCATAAGGATGCAGATTCAGTGAGACACGAGGACCTCTGTCACTGTAATCTATCTGGCTGATAGTAAATTCCCGTTGATTTTCTGTTTTTATCGTTTCTCGTGTCTGGGATAAGAGAGAGAATCCTTCCATACGCTCTTTGCAAATTTTACCTCCGGCAAATTCAACAAAAGTCGGTACGATATCCACCGCTTCCACAAATTCATGATTGACGGAACCGCGAGTCGAATTTGCCGATACGTCAGGATCACAGACTATCAGCGGAATTTTAACCGAAGGTTCGTGAAAAAGATCTTTTTCTCCCAACCAATGATCACCTAAATAATCGCCGTGATCCGATGTGAAAACAATTAAAGTAGAGTCCATTAAATTTTTGGATTCCAACATTTCAAAAACACGTCCCAAATGGTCATCGATTTGTTTTATCAGACCCATGTAAGTCGGAATTACAGTTTCTCGAACTTCATCACGGGAAAAATTTTGGCTGTAAGTTTGTTCTTGGAAAGCACTATAAACTGGATGTGAAGGTGGTTGCTCATCCGGATGCCGGACTACTGGTAAGAGTTGATCTTTATTATAGAGGCCATGATATGGAGCAGGTGCCAGATATGGCCAATGCGGTTTGATATAGCTCAAATGCAAACACCAAGCATCATTTTCATTTACTCTGGATAAAAAATCCAGTGCACGATTAGTAGTAAAAGCTGTTTCGGAATGCTCTTCGGCAACAGCGGCGGGGAGGTTTGCGTTTCGCATTTGCCAACCACTGACTTTATTACCTTCTGAGTCAGAGGCACTATTGGCCCAGTTTTCCCAAAGATTATCACCTTCATAACCTTTGGAGACCAAGTAGTCATTATAACCTAAATCAGGGGGAACAATCGCATCCGGATAAATTCCGGCAAAGTGTTCATAATATTCAAATCCGCCTTGCGCCAGCCGTTGCCCTGTTTTTGAATGCAGATCAATTTTCAGGCGTGACATTGCGTCTTGATTGCTGCGTGCTTCGGATTTTCCGACTAAAACAGTGCGATAATTTAGGTCGTTCAGATAATCTCCTAGAGAAAGCTCACCTATTTTCAGCGGATCTGAGTTGGCCAGTGCACCGTGTGAGGTCAGGTAACGGCCTGTGTAAAAACTTGCTCGAGATGGTCCGCAAAGTGGAGCCTGACAATAGGCATTAGCAAAGCGTACTCCACGTTTGGCGAGCAGATCGATGTTTGGTGTTTCCAAAAAAGGGTGTCCAGCACAGGAAAGATAATCTGCCCTTAATTGGTCGCACATGATGAATAAAATATTTTTTGCCATAGTTTCTTCCTTTAAACAACTGATGTGATGTTGGATTAGTGTTTGAAAAACTCTGCAATCCAGCGTCCCCATAAATTGGCATCTGGTACTTCATTTCTCAAACTGATCCGTCCTTGTTCCATTTCTTCCGGATTAGCACCGAGTAGCAATAGTTCATTAATAAAATTTTCCATTGATCTTCGGGGTTGTTCAGGATGCCCCTGCAAACCCAGCACCCTGTCTCCTATGACAAACACACTGTTGTTACATAGCTCTGAATGCACGATGCATTCTGCATTTGGTGGAAGAGATTTAACATGGTCTTGATTAATATGGTAAATTTCACATTGCTTTTGTATAGGAGACATCCAGGTTTGTACATCGACAATGTCAAAGGCTTTCATTCCTAAAAACCAACCTTCACGTCTTCGTTCAACAGTACCTCCAAGAGCACTTGCGATTATTTGATGTCCAAAGCAAACGCCTGCTAATTTTATTTGAGATTTGACACAATCCCGTACAAACTGACTCAGTTTTTCTATCCACGGATATTCTTCATTTACACTGCAGGGACTACCGGTAATCAGGTAAGCATCATAATCGTCTAACTGTGCAGGCCATTCACCTTCGGCTACAAAGAGTTGATCCAATGTGGTATCTGCCATAACAGGCTGCAGAAAATCAACAAATTTTTCAGATTCCGTAATTCCAAGATCTGTAGACCAATAGTTTCTAGGTACAGTATCCAATATGCCAAGTTTCATTTCATATCCATTCAAGTGTAACAGCGGAGTCTAAGCTGAATCATGCTTTTCAAAGCACATCGTCTCTATCCCATAATTTTTGCGTGAGCACACCTACTCGCTCCTCAATGGATTCCATTGCATCAAGAATCAGGTCCTCGCGGAAACGCCGCCCAATGATTTGCACCCCAGCCGGTAATCCCTCCACCAACCCGATGGGAACTACCCCAGCCGGTAAACTGAGCCAGTTAGTACCAAGGCTGTAGATGCCGGCATGAAAAAACTTCAACATTTCTTCAATACTTTTCGTGTCACAATTCCACTCAGGTGTTTGCTGTAAAAAATAAGGTGAGAGTATGAGTGGATATTTTTCCAGAAAGACATTCCATTCACGTGTCATGGCAGTCCGTTCTTTGATTCCGACGCGATAGTCTTCAGCATCGTTCACTTTCCCAATTTCAAAGTACCATTCAAGAATTTTTTGGACAGTTTTGCTTCCGTGTTCTCTGGCAACCGGCATGAGAAAGGCGTTGAGTTCATTTCCAAGATACCGCAACCAGCAATTGGCTGCTTCCTCAACAGAAGGCAGTGTTACCTGTTCTACTGCATAACCGGCATCAGCAAGATAACCTGCGGCGCGCTCAATGGACGCTGATATTTCCGGATGAATGGGGTGTCCATAACTTTCAGTAGTTACGCCGACTCGTATTGCTCCGGGCTCATCCGGCCAATCGTCAAAGGGAACTGGCATCCAGAATGGGTCCCGTGGATCAGGCTGAGCCATCACTCTGGTTGCTAGACGCACATCACGCACTTCCCGGCAGATTGCACCCTGTACCGACATTAACTGTGCCAGCATTCCACGTTCAGCAGGTGCAGAAGGCTGCCACGCTGGAACACGCCCGAAAGTCGGTTTGACGGTCGCAAGTCCGCAGTTGAAAGCTGGACAACGCAACGATCCGCCGATGTCGTTACCATGATGGATCGGGCCAAAACCAGCCGCCGCCGCAGAAGACGCACCGCCGGAAGAACCTCCGGGACTGGCGTTTTCATTCCAGGGGTTAAGTGTGCGCCCGTGAAGTGGATTATCTGTGGTAAATCGTATCGAAAGTTCAGGTACGTTGGTACGTCCGATAATGATTGCTCCGGCTTTTTTGAGGTTGCTGACCACCGGTGAATCCTTCGGTGCAATCAGATCAGCAAACGCAGGCATACCATTGGGAGTAGGCTGACCTTCAACATCCACATTAGATTTGATTGTGACTGGAACTCCATGTAACTCACCCACTTCTTCCCCTGCGGCAAGTTTGCGGTCGGCCTCTCTCGCTTCAACAAGAGCCTCGTCACTGTAATCATACACAACGGCATTGAGATGCGGATTATGTTTTGACATCCTGGCTGTAACCGAGGACATCACCTCTTCACAGGAAAAACGTTTCCTACGAATTCCTTCTGCCATTTCGCAGGCACTTAACTGCCACAGTAGTTTTTTCATTATTTTTTATTTAATTAATTTTTGAAAAATGTAAAACAAAATTAGTGTCCAAAAACCAGCTTGCAAACTTATATATTTAGGAAGAATTGAAAAAACAATAAATGGTAGTATAACACGATAGATTGTTTTTTTACCAAATCTGCATTTACTAATATTCTTATCTGCAAAGTTGTTTTTTGTTAGAGCTGAACTTTTTTATATCTAAAATCTCACACCGTTCTGCTTTAGCCCAAAAAATGGTGTATGAAGAAGAGTCGTTACAACTGTCTAGATTGTAGGCTGAGAAATATTATTATAACTCAGTATTGCAGGTTGGTTCTCAGTCTTAAAAATCAATTTAAGATTCAAGCATCTGCAAAGTAGCCTGTGCGTCAACGGAAAGTAGTTTAAGATGCAGAACCCAACCTCGAAAAAACTTTGGGGTTAATTTTTAACTCCTCAATTTGTAAGAAATCTGAGTTAGCTTTAGTAAGAGCTCGTGAGGAATTCCATACCACTAAAAAACTACTTGTGGCCATTGCAAGTGCAGCAAAAAGCGGATTGAGTTGTCCGGTTAGAGCTAAGGGGATAGCAAATGCATTATACAAAAATGCCCAGCCTATATTTTGACGGATTCGTTTGCGGGTGGTTTCGATCAGCTCAAAGGCTATGAAAATTCGATCCAGTCTGTCTCCAGGAATTATCACGTCTGCGGCCTCAGCGGCTAAGGATGTTGGTACTCCAAAAGCTATTCCCAGATCAGCTTCTGCCAGGGCGGGCGCATCATTATTTCCATCACCAATCATGACAACAGAAGCTGATGTTTTTAACTGACGAACGACTACTGCCTTGGCTTCCGGGGGAACACCTGCATGGAAATCATCAACTTGATCTTCATAACCGTCGGGATGTTCTGCACCGGTAAGTAAGACAACACGTTTGTTTTCTTGTAAACGAGTAACAACTTGTTCCCATTCAGGACGGCGCTGATCACTGGTAATAATGGCACCATAAATCGAGCCATTCCAGCCTACATATGAAACCACACCACTCGCGTTGCTGAGCTTTGAGAGAGTTGGCTTTACCTGATCGTCAACTTCCCAGCTCAGCAGAGCAAATAATGACTTGCTGCCGACGGCTACCCGGAGACCATCCACACTGGCTTCGGCCCCCTTTCCTGGATGAACTAAAAAATCTACGCCAGTTTTGTTAGAAGCTAATTTTGCAATTGCTTCTGCAATAGGATGAGAAGAAAATCTTTCAACTGCAGCAGCATATTCCGCAACTTCTTTAACTCCGACTACTTTTTCCACACCCATTTCACCCAGGGTCAATGTTCCTGTTTTATCAAGTGCGACCGTCTCAAATGCAGCAGATTTTTCAAAAATATCAGCACTGGAAATGATGATTCCATGTCTTAATGCCGTGCTGATTGCATTTGCAGTTGTCAGCGGAACTGCTAATCCGAAAGTGCAGGGGCACGATACTATCAATGTTGTCAGGCCTGCCAAAAGTGCAGAGCTGGGCTGTAAACCAATCCACAACATCCATCCGGAGACCAAAGCAGCCAAGACAAGCACCAATGGAACAAAAATACTTGCAATCCTGTCGGCTACTCCAAAAGTTCCGGGAGTAGAACTTTGAACGCTCCAGAGAATGCTGGCAAGGTTCTTAAGCTGGCTTTCAACTGTAGATCCGACTTCAATTTTGAGATTGCCTTCGACGACATGAGTGCCGCCAAGCACAGAATCCCCGCTTACTCTGATGACAGGGAAGGGTTCACCTGTCATGAGAGACTCATCAACAGCGCTTTCTCCCGAAACGATAGTACCATCAACTGGAATATGCTCATTTTCTCTGATGAGAAGAAGATCTCCTGGTTGAATCTCATCCGCTCCCAAAGTTACAAGCTCCCCATTTCTGATAACTCGGGTTGATGGAGCCCAGGTTTCAATGATTTTACTTAGTTCTCTGGTGGCATTCTTTTTGGCTTCCCGTTCATAATAACGACCAACAGTCACGACTGCTACAATTACTGCAGCAACGTCAAAATAGAAATTTAGTTTGCCACTAAGTAACTGGCCAAAACTGAAGCCATAGGCAGCCAAAATGGCAATTGCCAGTAAATTATCCATATTTAGCATATGGGTACGAAGTCCAATCCAGGCTCCTCGCAGAATAGGAAATCCAACGACAAAAATAAGGATTGTAGTGAGCACAAACATTACTTTTGGAACTGCGTTAAACGCCAGCCAGCTGACGGGCTGCAATTCCTGCAGGGTAACTAATCCAAGATCAACTGGATAGAAAAAGGCAAGATTAAGCATCATCACCATCCCCGCAAGTCCTACTGAAAGTACGAACCAAAGCAGGGAGATATCATCATTTTTAGTAGATAATTTGTCTGAATGAAAGTGAGCACGATATCCGGAAAGACTTAGTGCTTCCGGCAATTTAGCTTTATCAATAAGATCAGGATCGTAAATTACTTTTGCAGTTGAAGTGGCATAGCTGGTAGAAACTGCTAGTATTCCGTCAAGTTTTTCTGCACTATGTTGAATCAAAATTTCGCAGGAAGAGCAATGCATGCCCTCAATTCTGAGAAAGGCCTCACTGCCAGTAGGTTGTGTTGTGGCTTGTTTTGGAGTTGGGAGAGTTTTTTTTGAATCGAATATCTTCTTGCCGAAAGAACTATAGACAGCGCTGCATCCGTGGCAGCAGAATTCGTGTCCATTTGTCTGAATCGGTGGAGTGGGCGTTGGTAAACCGCAAAGATTACAGTTTGTCACGCCCATTCCATTTGCACAGTTTATTGGTTAGTCTAAAGAAATTTCACTGGACTTGCTCAAGTTTGCAAGATAGAGAATAATTCCATAAGCCAGCATCAGACCAAAAATTAAAATCAATATCCCAATGAACATATATCCACCTTCAGTCCAGTTTGCAATCCGCCGGGGCATTCCTGAAGCACCACCTGCCATGAAGGCATACATTAAACCAACACCGCCAAAAAAATAATATTTGATTGAACTTTTGCCTCTGCCAGCGTCAAGACTGCGACCTGTAATTACTGGATAGTGATGATAAAGTACTCCCATCCACATGAGACTCATTGCAAGTAGCACAGTCATGGCATGTCCACCTGTCCACATAGTTCCATGTAAGTGAAATGAAAGGGCTACATTTGCCACAACCATGGCGGTAACTCCATCCAGGACATAGATAACGAAGCCTGCCAGAATCATTATCATTCCAGGTTCGGGTCGTACGCCGTGTTTCCAAATGGTGGCAAGAATAGTGAAAATAGTAAATGCACCACCAAGACCGGTTCCCCAACTCATGATGTTTCCGTGATAAGAAAATGTAGACGGAAGCGCAGGAAACATGGTGTAGAAATGGTGAAAGAAGGAAGTTAGAGAAGTAACAAGTAAGATCCACAGTGCAGCATTAGCCAGCTTGTCACTATAAAGTTTTCTTGTTCCATCTGCCAAATAAAGAGGAAGTGTGCCATAGACAGCACTGACGATCATAATTGCCATTGCCTCCATCAGGTTGTGTGCAAATATATAAAAAACGAACTGGAAAACAACCGGTTCTACTGCCCATGTGACCATACTCATAGGCAGGATCCCATAAAGAGCAAGTAAGATAGGCGTGGCAACAGACATCAAGGGCAGGCCCGTAATTAATAATATCAAAACTGCGATCAGCATACCTAGCATCCCGGGGTCTTTAAGTGTTCGCGGAGAAAGTACTAGATTTTCATGTTTTTCTGAAAAGAACAACATCCGCAGAACTTGTATTGGATACAAAAATATCATCGAAATTAAGACCAGAGCAATTCCGCTAAAACCAAGAATCAGCATCTCCATAGACCACTGTCCGGTCTGTACACCAACTACTGGGAGAGGGAACATCACAGTGTAGGTCACCTTGAATCCACCAAGAACTGCCAGTGTCAGCAAGAGAGCTCCCACATTCATGCAGATATAAAATAGCGCCACGAGTGGACCATTTGCTTTTTTACCTAAACAACCCCCTGCGCGGTGCAAACTCACACCAACCATTAGTTGAAATGCAAAAGGGAATGCCATTGCGGCACCGTGTAAAGTTAGTGATGTATAGAATAAATTGGTGTTGAGCCCGTAGTACTGAATGACAGGCATCAACAAACCAAGTAAGGCTGCAATTACCAGCCAGACAAAAGAGGTCATCGTTATCAGGGCCGGCCAGGAATTGATATCCTCCAGTCCATTTTTTGTATCGACATTAAACATTCGCCCGAATAGAGGCACTTTTTGTATTATCAAAGTTGCAGTAGACATTATATATCTCCCAAATTTACATGTTTTATTAATTAAAGATATATTCTGCTAAAACTACAGAATATATTTTGAGGCAAACTCACACTAATGTTTGTTGATGATTATTTAATGAGCCAGTTTTTAGCGGACAATAAGAACATCCTGCATTCCGTGATGAACAATGCCGCAGTACTCTAAGCAACGAACTTTATATTCTCCCGGTTCAGTAAAAGTATGGACAAGAGTGCTCGCTTCTTCTAACCCGGGCATTAACATCATTGTAAACAAAATTCTTCCATCAGGATGATAGACAGCGAAACCATGAACTGTATCCACGCTTTTTGCAGAAAAGATAACTGGGCGACCGACTTCGTATTCCCGGTTGCTGATCTCGTAAAACCAGGAACGTGCAGTAACATTGACCTCCTGGAAATCTCCGCCTTTTTTTATCATCGCAGCAGTTGTCACCGGCGGCATATAAACAACACTGAGTACATTTACTAATACAAATAGTGCAACTACGGTTGCAATCCAGATACCCTCAAGCAGGGGATATTTTTGAGGATCTGTCTCGCTTGCACCTGTATTCTTGTATGCCTTTCGATAGACAATTCGGATGAAAAAAAAGAGGAAAGGGATTTGAAAGAAAAGCATGACTGCAAATGCTCCCCAACCGTCTGTGTAGATAAAATCAAGCATGATATTTCCATCATTAAATTTAGTTAATATTTATGTTTAATTACAGTGATTCCCAGAGGCTAAGAGCTGACTCAATTCAGTTACAACAGGATTTCAAAACATACTCACTGTAATTTATCTTCACAAAATGAAACCAATTTTCATTTGAACTGAAGGCAGGCTACAGATGATTTTTACTCATGTCAAGAACTAAATGGTAATATTGTACTATTATTAGCTTAAAAGTAATTTCTGTTAAGAAATATTTGTTTTTATGACTTAATTAAAGCATAATCTGGTTGTAATAAAAGTCAAAGTTCAACTTTGAAAGTTTCTTAAGGTTTTTTGCATTTATTTGAAGAGCAGAGAAACAAATATATTTTCAATAACTTATCAGGAGTTAATAATGAAATCAAGAGCCGCCATTGCCTGGGAGGCAGGAAAACCTTTAGAGGTCGAAAATGTTGATCTTGAAGGGCCAAAAGCAGGAGAAGTTTTAATCAGAAATGTGGCCACCGGTGTCTGTCACACGGATGCGTTTACCCTTTCCGGCGATGATCCTGAAGGTATATTTCCAGCAATATTAGGACATGAAGGTGGAGCTGTAGTTGAAGAAATTGGCGAGGGAGTAAACAGCATCAAAGTTGGTGATCACGTCATTCCGCTGTATGTTCCTGAATGCGGAGAGTGCCGGTTTTGCAAATCCGGAAAAACCAATCTCTGTCAATCGATTCGTCTGACACAGGGAAAAGGTTTAATGCCGGACGGTACTTCACGTTTTTCTTACGCGGGAAAAACTTTGTATCACTACATGGGGACATCGACTTTTTCCGAATACAGTGTCTTGCCGGAAATTTCTGTAGCTAAAATTAATGCAGAAGCTCCGCTGGAAAAAGTCTGTCTACTGGGTTGTGGAATCACAACCGGAATCGGTGCTGCCTTGAATACCGCAAAAATAGAAGCCGGATCAACAGTGGCGGTGTTTGGATTGGGAGGAGTAGGACTGGGTGCAATTCAAGGTGCGGTTTTAGCCAAAGCAGAACGTATTATTGCAGTGGACATCAATCAAAGTAAAGAAGAATTTGCACGGCAGCTTGGTGCAACTGATTTTGTAAACCCAAAAGATTACGACAAACCAATTCAGGAAGTCCTGGTTGAATTAACTGATGGCGGTGTGGATTATTCTTTTGAATGTGTAGGCAATGTTGACTTGATGCGATCTGCCTTGGAATGTTGTCACAAAGGCTGGGGTGAATCAATCATCATTGGAGTGGCTGGAGCAGGTCAGGAAATCACGACAAGACCTTTCCAGTTGGTGACAGGTAGAGTCTGGCGCGGATCTGCTTTTGGAGGTGTAAAAGGAAGATCTCAGTTGCCGGGATACGTAGAAATGTACATGAATGGTGAAGTAAAAGTGGACGAGTTTGTAACCTACACCATGCCTCTTGAAGAAATCAATCGTGCTTTTGATTTGATGCATGAAGGCAAAAGCATCCGTTCTGTCATTCTGTTTTAACTTTTATTAAGTGAATCATGTCAAATATCACAATAACACAAACCGGTGCAAATAAAACTTTTGGAGGCTGGACAAAAATGTTCAGTCATCCTTCTGCAATTTGTGGAGGTGAAATGAATTTTTCTGTATTTTTGCCTCCGCAGGCAGAATCAGGAGATGTTCCTGTTCTATATTGGCTTTCCGGATTAACTTGCAATCACGAAAATTTTATTACCAAATCCGGTGCCCAGCAATATGCTTCAGAACACGGAATTATGTTAGTTGCTCCGGATACCAGTCCGCGTGGTGCAGGTGTGAAGGGTGAGGACGATACATACGATTTGGGAACTGGTGCTGGTTTTTACATCAATGCAACTGAAAAAAAATGGGCAACAAATTATCGGATGGAAGATTACATCATGCAGGAATTACCGGAAATTATTCGTGCCAGTTTTCCGGTAATGGAAGAGCAGGAAAGTGTTTTTGGACATTCGATGGGAGGACATGGTGCATTGACTTTGGCTCTAAAATATCCTGGACGTTACCGATCAGTTTCTGCTTTTTCACCGATTTGCGCGCCAAGTCGATGTCCTTGGGGAGAGAAAGTATTTTTAGAATACCTTGGTGATGACAAAGGAAAATGGAAGCTGCATGATGCGAATGAGTTAATTAAATCTACAACGCTGGAGATTCCGGTGTTGATAGACCAAGGCGGAGATGATCCATTTTTGGAAAAGGAATTGAATTATGAATTATTCCTAAAAACCTGTACAGATAACAATCAAACTTTGACAGCACGTTTACAAACCGGATACGATCACAGCTATTATTTTATAGCAACATTTATGGCTGATCACATTCGGCATCATGCAAAGGCACTCCAAGTGTAAATAGCTGATGGTTACAGAGTCACTTTATTTTTCTGCTTTTGTAATAGGATTACTTGGTGCAACCCATTGTGTTGGAATGTGTGGTGGGATCGTCTCTGCGTTAACGTTGGGAATCTCACAAGATAATCGGCGCAGCAATCTCCTGTCCTATCTACTTTCCTACAATTTTGGTCGTATAATAAGCTATTCAATTGCAGGAGCAATGGCAGCCAGTCTGGGTTCAGTTTCAGAACATTTTGGTTTTGGTATGGAAGTCCGCAAAGTATTCACTTTGCTTGCTGCAACAGTAATGATTTTTCTGGGTCTTTATCTAACAGGATGGTGGACTGCAGCCATTCTCAAAATAGAGCAAATTGGTGCAGTTTTTTGGCGTAGGATTGAACCTTATGCTAACAATTTCATTCCAATTCGCAGCACAGGCCAAGCCCTGATCGCCGGTCTACTCTGGGGCTGGCTTCCTTGTGGTCTGGTCTATTCTACATTGTTTCTGGCAATGTCGGCAAAGACTATTCCTCAGGGAGCTCTGATCATGGCTGGCTTTGGACTGGGTACCCTGCCGGTTCTCTTGGCCGTTGGTTATTTCTCCGATGAGCTGATTATACACCTTCAAAAACGCTGGCTCCGAACCACAGTTGGTCTCTTGATCGTTGGCTTCGGTTTATTCCAGTTTAAGATCCTATTATTCTCCTGAAATAACAATACTGACTCGAATTTGAACTAAAGTGGCGCTTGGCTGTTCCATGGCTGAAGATATTAGTTGTTTTAATAATTATTGATAAAAGTACAAATATATTTATTTTTTACTTGACAAGCTTTTCAGTAAAATATATTTTGTATGGAAAATATAGGACATATGTCCTAAGGACTCTTTGTAAGCTCTAGAATTTCTGAAGTAATCCGCATATTTAGATATTACATTTTTAAGAGGTAGTGTCACCAACCTACAAAAAAGGAAAGAAAAAATGGAGTTACTTGAAATCCAAAAACAAATAAAAGAAGCTGAAGTAGATTCCATTCGAATCGAGTTTCCGGACATCCATGGAATTTGCCGGAGCAAATTGATTCCTGCCAGACGTCTGGAAGAGACGCTGGAAGAAGGACTGAATTTTGCGGAGGCCACTTACATTGTTGATTTTGCAAATGACATTGCTTTTCAAGGCGGTTGTGGAGGTGGTGCCGGATGGTCGGATATGAATGCACTTCCTGAGCTAGAGACTTTTGCAATTCTACCTCATGTTCCACACACTGCACGCATCATCGCCAATACTTACTTAAAAGGTAAGCCACACCCGATTGATCCCAAGGGAGCCTTGAAAAAGATTTTGGAACGTTATGAAGCTTTGGGGCTGAAGGCTTTTGCCGCTTCTGAACTTGAATTCATGCTCTTTGATTCTGCCAGCGGAGAAAATTACAATGCTTCTCCTTCCTGTGTTTACCAAATCAATTCAGCAATTGACAAATTGGGAATGATGAGAACTATTCAAAATACCTGTTTAGATTTGGGGTTAGAGATTATTTATCTAAATCATGAATTTTTTCCAGGCCAATTTGAGGTCAATTGGAAATATTGTGATGCGATGAAAATGGCAGACCAAACATTCACTTTCAAACATGTTTGTAAAGAACTTGCAACTCAAAACGGCCTGCATCTTACATTCATGGGCAAACCTAAAAATGATGGAGGCGGCAATGGTTATCATATTCATATCTCACTAAATGACTTGGAAACCGGAAAAAACGTATTTGATGATGCTGCCGGAAAAGATGGAATGTCCGAGCTCCAACGGTATTTCATCGGAGGTCAACTGGCACACGCCAAAGGAATGTCCGCATTTTTAGCACCAACGATTAATTCCTACAAACGCTATGTCCCGGATTCCTTTGCACCATATTTCATTGCTTGGGGTGGAGACAACAGGACTGTTTATTGTCGAGTACCAGATGAACGTGGCACTGCAACCAGAGTTGAAAACCGCGCTGCTTGTGCTTCGGCAAATCCATATTTAGCGCTGGCCGCAATCTTAGCGGCAGGTCTTGACGGTATTGAAAACAAAATTGATCCTGGAGAACCGGCGGATTGTGATATTTATCACGATGAGTCAGGACAGTATGAGCCTTTGCCTTTTTATCTCCGGGATGCAATCAGTGCATTGAAGGCAGATAAATTTCTGAATGAAATTTTTAGCCCGGAATTGTTAGCTGGATTTATCGCACTTAAAGAGCGGGAGGAAGATCGTTTTAAAACAGCTGTGACGGATTGGGAATTTAACGAATATTCTTATCATTTGTAAAAATTTAAACGGGATAATTGGAGTAACAGGTTTTTCTTGTCAGACACCATCCAGTTTTAGCCTGTTATCCTGTCAAAAATAAAAGGTATTATGTGTGGACTAACAGGTATCATTGCAAAAAATCCAGAAGGATTAGGCGAAAATCTCACAACAATGCTTAAGGAAATTGAGCATCGTGGACGAGATGCCACTGGATTTGCGGTATATGAAGTCCGGGACGATATTCAAATTCGGGTTTCTAACCGTCAGGTTGAGAGCAAGACGGATTTATTGAAAATACTGGAAAAATATGAAAATCCAACCGCAGGTCGTAGTTACAAAGGGGTTGGGATTTTTGATTTTTATGAAACATCCCTCAATATTCCTTCCGCAGAAATAATAAATCTGCATCATGAAATTGATAGCCACACTGATTTGTGTGTGCACTCTATTGGCGAAAAAATCAAGGTCTATAAAGATCAAGGCACAGCACGCGATTTGGAAAATCACCATCAATTTAATATCGGCCCAGCGACTCACGGAATTGGCCATGTCCGATTGGCGACTGAAAGTTTGGAAGATATTAACTTTGCACATCCATTTATTTCAGAAATATATCCGGAATTATGTCTTGTCCATAACGGACAATTTACCAACTATTTTAATTTGCGTCGTAGTTTGGAAACCAAAGGTGTGCGCTTCAAAACTAATAATGACTCTGAAATTGCCGTTCAATTCCTGGCTTTTTTGATGCAAGAGAATGGGGGAGATTTAGAGGATGCCATTCAACAGGCAATGGAGGAATTCGACGGAGTCTTCACTATTATTGTCAGCACAGCCAATCAAATCGGAATTTTTCGAGATGAGTTGGGTATGAAACCAGTTCTGTATTATGAAACTGGAGACGGTACAGTATTATTTGGTTCTGAAGAAATTTCACTGGCCAAAATTACGTCTGATGTCAATGCAACAGAATTGGAACCTGGAGGAGTAAAAGTATGGAACATTTAGACATTGCCGATAAAAGTATTGCCGAAACAAATCGTGCCTTGAGAGACTTGATTGCAGAACACGATCAAGTCGTTATCGACAACCCGCATTCTTCACACAATTTAGGTACTGCTCTCAAAGGAACTGGAGTTGTTACAATCAAAGGCAGTACCGGATATTTTACCGGAGGTTTCTTAGCAGGCCCAACCCTGGACATACAAGGAAACACCGGCTGGTACACTGGAGATAATATGAGTGCTGGTGAAATTATTATCAGCAAAAACACCGGCAGTAACTGCGGCCCTTCGATGATGGGTGGGACAATATTAGTACGCGGCAGTAGTGGAAGTCGAATCGGTTTTGCCATGAAAGGTGGAAATATGATAGTTTGCGGAGATGTCGGACGCTGGGCCGGATACATGACATTAGGCGGACGAATTATTGTCTTGGGAAAAATGGGACCGGAAATCGGTGAATCTATGTATAAAGGCATCATCCATTCGGTTGACCCTGAACTGCAAAATAAATTAGGAAATAATGTAGCCGTGATTCCAATTACCGATGAAGAAAAAAAAGAAGTCTCTGCATTGTTTGAAAAATACCAAATTGAGCATCCTGTCGAAAATTTCAAAAGCGTGATTCCTTTGAAAACAGGACGAAAAAAATACAAAATATTTAATCCAACTCACCTAGAGATACCCCAAAATGGATGAAAAAACTAACAACATGACCTCCCCAAAAAAAGCAAAAAAGACTACTAAAGTTCCTAATCCAGATGGACTCTGGACAAAGGAGGTTCGTGCTGAAATCAATCACAAAGCTGAAACCGGTCAGCATCGAGTAAGGGGTATGGGGGTGAACATGCGCTACCCGAACTTTGATGATTTACTTGTTTTGCCTGCACAACTCTCCCGACTGTCGGTTGATACTTACCGCGAACCTTGCGTAACCAAAACAGTTTTAGGCACTCGTTTTGCCAAAAAACCTTTGGAAATTGAAACACCGATTATGATTTCAGGAATGTCTTACGGTGCCTTGGGCAAAGAAGCAAAAACTGCATTGGCCAAAGCAACCCAAATTGTAGGCACTTCAATAAATAACGGAGAAGGCGGCTTGCTACCGGAAGAACGAGACAATTCTTACAAACAGGTCGTGCAGATTCTCCCCAGCCGTTTTGGTTTTTCACTGGAAACGATTGAAGCGGCGGATGCACTTGAAATTATTTGCGGAATCGGTGCAAAACCTGGACTTACGGGCCATCTTTTGGGAAGTAAAATTACTGAAGAAATTGCGGAAATGCGGCAAATTCCGGCAGGTCTAGACCTTTATAGTCATCCAAGACACGGCGATATTTTTGGGCCGGATGATATGGTTTTGAAAATTCAGGAATTGCGTGATATTACCAATTACGAAATTCCGATATTCCTGAAAATTGCGGCAGGCCGTGTTACCGAAGATGTGAAAATTGCGGTCAAAACCGGAGCGGACGGCATTGTGATTGACGGCTGTCAAGGCGGAACCGGAGCTGCGCCGGTGGTGGCTTTGAAAAATTTAGGCATTCCAACTTTACCCGCATTGGTGCAGGCGACTCGCGCCCTTGAAGATATGGGTGTCAAAGATGAACTCAGTTTAATCGTTTCCGGAGGAATCAAGGACGGTGCGGATGTTGCCAAAGCGATGGCCCTTGGTGCGGATGCTGTGGCCATCGGTACTGGAGCCAATATCGCTTTAGGTTGTACAACTTGCCATCAGTGCCACGAAGGAATTTGCGGTTCCGGGATTTGTACGCAGGAGCCGAAATATCGTGAATTGCTGAAATGTGATGCGGCGGAAAGAGTAGCCAATTATATTACCGCCATGACCAATGAAGCAGTCATCATTGCCAAAGCAGCCGGAAAAACAAGATTGTCAAATTTGGAACGCGAAGACATTCGCTCTGTAACTTTAGAGGCTTGCGCCATGACAGGAATTCCGTTAGTTGGTACAAATTATACTTTCACAGAAAGGTTTGGATTTTGTTAAGTGTTTGTGTAAAAGGATAATTTGTTTGAAATCTGTTTTGATAATTACAGCTCAAGTGTCTGAATACTCTTCGATTTGAAGCAGTTTATTCTGCTGAGGTATATATAAATTGGTGGATCAACTTGAAAAAATGCAATTTTTAACTTTACTGGTGAAACGGAAGTGGGCAACGCTGGGGAGCGACCCGTCTAGGGATAGCTGGAAGAAATTTGCCATGCCTTGAAAACCCATAGAGGGAGGCCAAAGTGAGGAGTAGATTCCCAGCATGTAATGTGAAATTTCCGCACTACATCCTGAAATGTCTATCTGAGCTTACTGATCCGGCATGTATCTGTTCGGTTCATGGTGAACCGGATACGACCTGCCTTTATAGAAAAAGAAAGAGGAAGTATGAAACAATCTGTTTTATTGACCATGTTTGGAGGACTGTCAGCATTTTTGATGCTGGGAACAGCCCATGCTGGTTCATTTAATATCGATGCAGTTTTGGCCACCAGTCTTTCGGCATGCAAAGCTGCACCAAGTGGTACACCCTTGAAAATCGGTTATGCGGCCGATTTTTCGGATCTCGGGGGATTTGCCGACAAACCTGCCAGTGAAGCTGCTAAATATTTTGTTGACTTGGTTAACTGTGCTGGCGGTGTTGACGGTTCACCAATCAAGTTAATAATCAAAAATATCGAAGGCAACCCGGAAGTCACACAACGTGTTGGTCTTGAATTGATGGATGCAGGAGTATCAGCCATGCTTGGCCCTCCCTTTCCAGATTTTGGTGAACCACTATTGCAGGTAACTGCTGGTAAAATTGCAACTCTGTTTGTTACCTCAACTGAACCCATGTTGGCCAACTCTAAGGCACTTTCGTATTTGGTTGCCTTTGATGACACGGCTCAAGCCACCGCCGCTGCCAAATTTGCTTTGTCAAAAGGCTGGAAAACTGCGGTAACTTTTTCTGCACCTGGACCTTATTTTGGTTATAATCCGAAAATCTTCAGCAAAGTTTTCAAAGCAGGTGGAGGAACAATAGCTGCAGATTACAACTTTGTGCCAATTGATGATATGGATTTTTCCACACAAGCCAATAAAATGGCTTCGGTAGGAAGTGCTCCGGATGTGGTTTATTCAGCCATGCTGTCTTTTCAGGCAGCAGTTTTGCGTGGGCAATTGGATGCCGCAGGTGTAAAAACTAATTATTTGGTAACCGATGCTTTTGAAGCAACAGGTGGTTACTTCACAAAAGGCGTTGAAGGCTTTTATCACACCACTCATTCATTTCCGGCTGCAGGCAGTCGTGTCAAAGCATTAGCCGACGGCTATCAAGCGACAATAGGTGCACCTTTGGAAAATGCCTCGTTTGGCGGTTTAGCAGTCGATGCAATTGCAGTCATTATCAGTGCTTTTCAAAGTACCGGTTCAATGGATCCAAAAATACTAGGTGCTGCCATTGCAAAAACTGATGGAGTAGAAGGTGCTACCAGCAACCTATCATATTCTGGTGCCAGTGGTTCTCCTGCAAAACCGGTTTTTGTTCACCGAGTTGTAAATGGCGCACCTACGTTGGCGGCCACGATACAGTAATGGTTGATGAAATACTCAACGTTGAAAATCTAAATACACGTTACGGTTCTATTCGAGCAATTCGTAGAGTAGGACTAACAGTAAAGGCTGGTGAGATTGTCTGCCTCATCGGCCCTAACGGGGCCGGTAAAACTACTTTACTGGCTACTGTTGCAGGATTACTGAATCCTGTACTGGGACGAGTTGTTTTCAATGCTAAAGATATAACCGGTTGGTCCCCGGATAGAGTACTTCGGTCGGGGTTGTCCCTAGTTCCGGAACATCGACGAATTTTCGGTAACTTTACGGTTCGTGAAAATTTACTCGTTGGCGGTGTAACTCAATCTCCGGAACACCGGGAAAATTTGTTGGACGAAATGCTGACTCTTTTTCCGGTGCTGAAAGAAAAACTCTCAACTCCCGCCGGATACCTTTCAGGCGGAGAAGCACAACAGTTGGCCATCGGCCGTGCCTTGATGAGTAATCCCAATATGTTGCTGATGGACGAGCCTTCTTTGGGTTTGGCTCCTGTTCTGGTTGATGTAGTGTTTGATTTGATTTTAAAATTACGCGATACCGGACGAACTTTGCTGGTTGTTGAACAAAACGCCCAACGAATACTCGACGTTGCCGACCGAGCGTATGTGATGCGTTCTGGAAAAATTGTTGTTGAAGGAGCGGCGTCTGAATTAGCCGGACGTGAAGATCTTTTTGATACTTACCTTGGTGGCTCTGGAGTTGCGGCATGATGGAACTAATTCAACAAATTGTAGATGGTTTGGGACGGGGCAGTATTTATGCTCTGCTGGCGCTTGGAATTGCCGTGATTTTTGGTGTGATGCACTTGGTTAATTTTGCTCACGGTGAATTAATCACAGTTAGCGCATACACCAGTTATTGGCTGCTCACCAGTGGCTTCGACTGGTGGCTGGTCACATTGGCGATCATTCTGGTTGCGGCCTTAACTTCAGTGGTAATTGAATTTGTGGCCTTTCGCTGGGTGCGCGGCGCACCGGATTTTACTATGTTGATGACTTCTTTCGGAGTCCATTTTTTGGTGCAGGCCCTTTTTGTGATGTATGTCTCCGCCAATTTTCGTCAATTTTCGAGGCCTGACTGGATTTTTGACACTTGGAAAATTGGTGCAATCAGTCTTGAAATATACGACTTGGCAGTTATCGCGACCACTTTAATCACACTACTCTGCACATATTGGCTTCTGCAGCATACCATGTTCGGCATCAGTCTACGTGCCGCAGCTGAAGATTTTGATGCGGCTCGTTTAATGGGCATCCGCAGCAATCGTGTAATTCGGGGGGCCTTTTTTCTTTCCGGACTTCTAGCTGGTGTTGCGGCCGTTTTTTGGCTTATGCGGAGCGGTCAAGCCGGGCCGATTGCCGGCCTCAATCCAATGTTAAAAGGAGTTTTGGCAGCTTTGATAGGCGGATTGGGAAGTTTGAGCGGAGCAGTGCTGGGAGGATTTGTTTTGGGATTAGTTGAAGTTTTATTGATTGCCCGATTGCCTACAGAAATTGTCGGTTTAACGGATGGAATTGTTTTTGTGCTGATTGCTCTCCTTTTCGTTTTTCGTCCGCAGGGTTTGATTACAGTACAGCATGTGGAGCGTGTCTGATGGGTACTGATTCAGTCCGACATTTCGTGATTCCGACCTTTGGTTCTGTCCTCTTAATTACGGCTTTGATTTTGGGAGGTATGCTCTATACGGCCAACGGTGACTCATCTCGTGACAGCCTGGTTACGCAAATGCTGATAAATGCCATTATTGTTTTGGGAATTCAAATCTATGTTGGCAACACCGGAGTTTTGTCGTTTGGTCACATTGGATTTGGCGGGATTGCCGGATATACCTTTGCCGTCTGCGCCATAGCTCCTGGAAGAAAAATGCTGCAAATACCGGATGCACCTTTTGGCTTGGCTGAAGTCGATTTGACTCCGTTACAATCCGGCATGGTGGCCGTCGCTTTGACAGTAGCAGTAGCTTTTTTTGTCAGCTTGGCACTTTCACGTGCCGGTGCGCGTTCCGGCGCAGTCTCAGCAGTGGTGATAACTTTGGCTTTGTTGTTTGTTGTTCACGAAGTAGCACGAAACTGGACAGATTTAACACGCGGTGGAAAAATCGGTCTTTCTTTCAGTCCATTCGATGGTGCAACACTACAAGGAAAAAATTGGATTTATGTGCTTTTGTTATGTGCTATTTTGCTGGCACGACTTTTCAAAGAAACCCGAATAGGCCGTTTCGCACAAGCTGCACGTGAAGATGATCTAGCGGCGCGAACAATGGGAATTAACCCCGCAATTCAGCAAATGGCCGCCCTGTTAATTTCGGTTGCAGTAGTTTCTGCTGGTTCTGCGTTACGGGTTTTTGAATTGGGTAGTATTAATCCAAGATTGTTCTTTTTTGATTATACTTTGCTGACGCTCACCATGTTGATTGTCGGCGGTCGTAATGGTGTAACCGGGGCCTTGGTCGGTGTGGTGATTATTACATTCGGTAGCGAATTCACCCGCAAACTTGCGGAAATGGAGATTGATTCCTTGAGTTGGATTTTGCGCGAAGGGTTGACCGATATTTTCCTGGGCGGAGCAATGTTGGGCTTTATGATTTTACGGCCTGCCGGAGTTTTGAGAGACTGGGAATTTGATCATTGGTTACTGGATCGTCTACGCAGATGTAAAAAAAACAAAGCTCCGGAACAACAGAGTGATGTTAAAAAACAGTCTCTAAAAGCAGCCAAAACCGTTTGCGCTCCCGCTGTTTTAAAAGTAGATGGAGTAACTGTCAATTTTGGCGGTTTTCGGGCTTTGAAAAATGTAAACATAACTGCTTCCGCAGATGAGATTGTGGGATTGATAGGGCCCAATGGTGCAGGCAAGACAACTTTACTGAATGTAATCACTGGATTGGTTAAGTCGGATTCCGGTAGAATTCATCTTGCTGAGATGAATTTATCAGGGATGCCACCATCTCAAATTGCACGGTCGGGATTGGTGCGCACATTTCAAAATTTTCGCTTATTTTCAAACCTGAGTGTGCGGGAAAATATCGAAGCAGTACATCTGATGGCGGGACAATACCGCTCTGCACGAAGTCTTCCGGATGTAGATGCCTTATTAAGACAAGTTGGACTTTGGGAGTTTCAAATTTTACGGGCTGCTGCATTGGATTACGGAAATGCCAGGCGTCTAGAATTAGCCCGTGCTGCTGCTGCTGCACCGGATTTTCTTTTGCTTGATGAACCGACCAGCGGAATGGATGACAAGGAGTCAATGGCCATGATTGACCAAGTCCGGACAATGGCCGACATGGTTGGTTCCGGAGTTATCTGTATAGACCACGATTTGAATTTTATCACGGGTATTTGTGACCTAGTTTATGTGCTGGATCAAGGGCGTGTAATTGCCTCTGGAACTCCCGTTGAAATTTCTGCAAATCCTGCGGTGAAAGCAGCTTATTTGGGAACAGCAACTAATGTTTCCTGACAGGATATCAAAATCAACATGATTTTTTGTACAAACTATTTTTTGACAACACAGCTTTTATTCTGTAGTTTCGTCAACAAATACAATGATATTATAACTACAAAATAATGACAGCAACACGATACAAAAAAAATGAGCGGGGTACGCCTCTTAACTTTACAGTCAACGGAGAAACGGTTGAAGCCTTTCCCGGTGAAAGTATTGCCGCAGCACTTTTGGTTTCCGGAAGACGAACTTTTCGTCATACTGCCAAAGGAAAACAAGCGCGTGGCTTTTTCTGTGGTATGGGAATGTGTTTTGATTGTGTGGCAACAGTGGACGGAGTTCCGAACGTGCGGACTTGCATGACAGAAGTTCAGCCTGATTGTGTCGTGGAGATTAATTGAAGATGTTTGAAAAACCGGAACAAACTGAAATTGCCGTTATCGGAGCCGGCCCTGCGGGTGTGGCGGCAGCAGTGACTGCAGCTCGTGCTGGTGCCCAAGTAGTGCTTTTGGATGAGTCGCCTCGTGCCGGAGGGCAGTATTATAAACAGCCGGCTTTTGGTGCTGATGAAACTCAATCGGCAGCGGACTTTCCGGCTCCTTCAGCGATTGCCGATAACATCCGCAAGGGAAGGGAATTATTGGCAGACTTGGAACATCCAAAAATTACTTTCCGCAACAGCACATTGGTTTGGAATGTTTTACCTGAAGAGAGAATTCTTAATTTGTATGGGCCTCATGGTGCGCAAACTTTACAAGCACAACGTATCATTTTTGCTGCAGGTGCTTACGAACGGCTCATGCCTTTTCCCGGCTGGACAAAACCCGGCGTTTGCACTGTGGGCGGCGCACAACTGTTATTGAAATCACAAGGACTGAAAATTGGACAACGCCTGCTTTTGGCTGGAACCGGACCTTTGCTCCAACTGGCGGCAGTACAATTTTTGGAAGCCGGAATGGAAGTTGCTGCGATTTTGGAATTGCAGTCGCGCAAAGAATTTTTGTTGAATGCCCCCAAATTATGGGGACATTGGGACAAGCTCGGTCAAGGAATGGCGAATCAAAAACGTTTGTTGAAAGCCGGAATTCCCTTCAAATTTGGCTACTCTGTCGCAGAGGCTTTGGGAGAAGAGGAAGTGAACGGGGCGATGATTATGAAAGTCAACGCGAAAGCCGAACCAATTCCCGGGAGTGAAGAAACCCTGGAGGTCGATACAATTTGTTTGAATTTCGGTTTTGTTCCAGCAATAGAATTGCCCCGTGTTGCCGGATGTGCAACCGTTTTTGATGAATATTTCAGCAGTTTTGCGATTGCCACCAATAAGGATCTGGAAACTGATGTTAGTGGTTTTTTTGCTACTGGTGAAACAGGGGGAATTGGAGGAGTTGAAGTTGCTTTGCTGGAAGGTAAATTGGCAGGAGCCGCTGCAAGTCGGCAACTGGGATACGCTCCTGAAATAAATGAACTAGCCTTGCAAAAGGAGCAACAGCAAGCCCGAAAAGCAGTTGCAACACTCGGTACGATGTTTCCGCTCAAATCCGGATTGACTAAACTTGCAACAGATGAAGTTCCGGTTTGCCGCTGTGAAGAAGTATCAGCAGGTGATGTACGTCGTGCAATAGCAATGGGAGTAACCCAACTTAACCAACTTAAACCCTGGACACGTGCGGGCATGGGGCGTTGTCAAGGACGTATTTGTGGCGGAATTATGAGTCAAATTATAGCACATGAAACCGGAATGACACTAAACGAAATCCAACCGTTCACTGCACGCACACCGATCAAGCCTGTGCCGATGGAAGCTGTCAGCGGAGTAGAGGATTCTGGAGAATTCACTTGGGAAGACCATGTGGGTTACGGTGAGGCAAGAACATAACTATGAATAAACTTGAAGCAGATGTGATAATTATCGGCGGTGGAATCATTGGTTGCGCCACCGCATACAATTTGATAAAAAAAGGGTTGGATGTTCTGCTGATTGAAAGGAATGGCATCGGAAGCGGAGCAACCGGGCGTTCAGGAGGCGGGATCAGGCAGTCAGCGCGGGTTTCCAATGAAATTCCGTTGGCCATGGAAAGTGTGGCTTTGTTTCCGGGATTGTCTGATGAACTAGGAATTGATATTGAATACACCCGTTCTGGAAATTTCAGGCTCGTAGAAATGCCTGATCATCGGCGCCCCATGCAAGTCGATATTGCACGCCAGCAGTCACACGGACTTGATGTGAGTTGGCTGGGAGTGACAGACGTACTGGAACTCGCACCGGGGCTGCGTTGGCAAAATATATTGGGCGCAAGTTATTGTCCTGAAGACGGGCATTGTGATCCGTTAAGAATGGTTTCAGGATTTTACCACAAAGCAAAGGAAGATGGTTTGAAAGTTTTGCTCAACAGTGACGTGCAAAATATTCAGCAAATGGACAACGGGCAAGCTGAGGTTGAAACAAATACGCACTCTTTGAAAGCAGCCAAAATTGTCATTGCCGCTGGTTTTGGCTCACAGGAGTTGTGCCGGAAAATCGGTTTAGATTTACCTCTGCAAAATGTGCGTTACGAATCCATGATTACAGAACCTCTGCCGCCAATTTTATCACAAATGTTTGGAGTGGCGAGCAGTGATTTGTTTTTTCGTCAAACTCAGAATGGGGGGATACATTTCGGAGGTGGCCTGATTGAGGAAGAAAATGAGGAAGATACCCGAACTACTGGCGATAATTTAAAAATGGCGGTGGCGCATATTTCACGTTTGGTCAAAGATTTGGGAAAAGCAAATTTGTTACGGACTTGGGGTGGACTTGACCCCAGCACTCCGGACGGAATGCCTATTCTGGATTTTCTCAATGAAAATGTTTTATTAGCCACCGGTTTTTGCGGGCACGGCTTGGCACTGGGCCCTATGGTAGGACGTTATTTAGCGGAGTGGCTTGCCACTGATCAATGTCCGGAAGCACTCGAACCTTTCAAACGCAATCGTTTTGATGGCTGGCTGCAAACGAAGTGGACTCCATCCGGCGCATTTGCTGCAGATTTAGCAACGGAAGCTACACAGACATCAGGAACAGGTACGGTCGGTTCCGGAATCGCCTTTATGACTCCGCCGGAGTATGATGACGCAGAAAGTGCAGACCAACAAAAATTACTGGCTGTGAATCCGGAAATGTGTACTGGTTGCAGAATGTGTGAAAGTGCCTGTTCCATTGAACACGAAAAAATAATGCGCCAAACCGGATTACGGATTCAGGTAGCCTATCCAAGTGATGATTATTTCCTGCCTATTATGTGTATTCATTGCGAAGATACACATTGTATGGAGGCTTGTGTGTATGATGCCTTGGAAATCAACGACTATGGCATCGTTACTGTGATTGAAGATAATTGTATTGCTTGCATGCTCTGTATTCCAGCTTGTCCAACAGGAGGGATTACTTTTGTGGACAGCAAGGAAACTGTGGTGAAATGCAATCTCTGTGGAGGGGATCCGGTTTGTGCCCGGTACTGTCCAACTCAGGCTATTACCTTCCGTGCAATAGATACAAATATGCGCGAAAAAATGGATGATTTTATGAGTAAGAACCTTGATTCACGAATTGATAGATAAGAGCTAAGTTATGTTTTACGGATACACTGGAACCATCTTGCGAGTCAATTTGACGAATGGCAAAATTTCAAAAGAAGCACTTGATAAAAAAATGGCTGAAGATTTTGTTGGTGGGCGAGGGTTGGCTTCACGGTTATTATGCGAAGAAATTGATCCACAGATTGAGGCTCTGAGTCCGGAAAATCCATTGATTTTCGGTACTGGACCACTCACAGGAACCGGAGCACCGGCGACCGCTCGTTATGTAGTGGTCTGCAAAGCACCGTTAACGGGAACCATTGCATGTTCCAATTCGGGAGGTTTTTTTGGCCCGGAAATTAAATTTGCAGGTTATGATGCACTAATAATTGAAGGAGAATCTCCGGAACCGGTTTATCTGTGGATTAAAGACGAGCGTGTTGAAATTCGTCCGGCTAGAGTTTTATGGGGAAAATTCCCCTCTGAAACAGAAAGCTCTTTGCAAAAACTGACTCATCCGTCGGCGAAGATTGCATGTATTGGTCCTGGTGGAGAGAAGCTGTCCCTGATGTCCGGAATTGTCAACGATAATTACCGTATTGCGGCAAGGAGTGGAGTCGGTGCGTTGATGGGCAAAAAAAAATTAAAAGCGATTGCAGTGCGTGGAACCGGAGGAATAAACCTTGCTGATACAGAAGAGTTTTGGAAAGCCTCAATGGATATGCATGCAAAGATAACGGGAGATCCGGTTTCATTCGGCAGTTTCCGGGCATATGGTACAACCAGTTTGGTTAATTTGATCAATGAAATGGGTGCTTATCCCACCCGAAATTTCAAGTCTGATACTTTTGAGGGAGCTGCAAATACAAGTGGAGAAGCTATTGCCGAAGAGATTTTGGAGCGCAACCGTGCTTGTTTTGCCTGCCCGATTTCCTGTACCAGAGTTACTGAAGTCAAAAAAGGTCCATACAAAGGCCGTGGTGAGGGGCCGGAATATGAATCGACATGGGCTTTAGGTGCACTTTGTGGCGTTTCAAATTTGGAAGCAGTAGCCAAAGCAAATTATCTTTGTGGAGATTACGGAATTGATACTATTTCCACTGGAGCCACCATTGCCTGTGCAATGGAGCTTTTTGAATCCGGAGCTTTGACGGAGAAAGAAATTGGTTTTCCTTTGAATTTTGGAGATGAGGCAGCAATGGTGCGGGCGGTTGAAATGATTGGTGAGCGCGAAGGTTTTGGTGATATCTTGGCGGACGGAAGTTATCGCTTAGCTGAACGTTACGGGCATCCTGAATTATTTATGGGTGCAAAAAAATTAGAAATGTCGGCTTACAGTCCTCGAGTGTTTCAGGGAATGGCACTCCAATATGCCACTTCCAACAGGGGAGCTTGTCATGTGCGGGGCAATACCGTGGCAGCAGAGTTGTACGGAGTTCCACGTTATATGCCTCCTGAAGTCCTCGAGCAAAAAGAAGAGATGGTTCGGCGCCCTTTCCAAAACTCTACGGCTTTTGTAGATTCCAGTGGAATTTGCCTGTTCACTAAATTTGCTATCACGCACCGCGAAATTTGCGCCCTGCTTACACCGGCTACCGGAATTGATTTCAACTTTGACCGCTCTATTGTGCAGGGTGACCGCATCTGGAATTTGGAGCGGATGTTTAATTTGCGTGCCGGTTTTACTGCTGCAGATGATAAACTTCCTGCCCGTGTCAGCGAACCTTCTCCTGACGGTCCCCGGGCTGGTAGCCGGGCAATTCTGCAGAACCATCTTCAAACTTATTACCAATTACGCGGTTGGGACACTGAGGGACGACCGACACCCTCAAAATTGGAAGAACTGGGTCTGGAAGATTGGTGGAATGTTTGTAGAGAGCATGATTAATATTACAGTCAAACTCAGTATTGATTTACGCTGCTACCGTCCTTCTCTAAAAATTAATGAATCCATGTCTATTGCTGTTCCTGATGATACTACTTTGCTGGAACTGCTGACCAATATTCTTCAAATCCCAGCCCATGCCGTTGCCATTCCAATTGTCAATGGTGAAAAATGCAAACTGGAGCAAAGTTTAAAAAAAGACGATCAAGTCGCTTTTTGGCCGCCTATGGGTGGTGGTTGAGAGGACTCAACTGTCGTTCATTTTTCTCATCCAAATTCATAGTTTCTTCCAGAAATAAAAATATATAAAAGCTCTCGTACACAGTATGGTGTCTTTCCTCACAATTCGTAAATATTCAGCTTGTCCAAGAATCACTACTATAAAATTTTGAAACAACTTCTTGAACCTGCACATGAAAAAATATCAGGCAGGAAAATCTATAATAAACTCGATTTGTTTTTATGTATGTATTAACCTAAGCTCAGGATTAGATAGAGTCTACCTGAAAGTAACTGGATACAGAATTATTCATTGAATATTAATTCAAATCTAAGAGTAATTATTTGTTGAGCAGGTTCTGAAATAAATATATATTGATACAGACTAATTTAGAAAGAATTGCATAATGTACGAAACATCAGATATTAGGAAAGGACTAAGAATTGAGATGGATGAAGATCCATTTGTAGTGGTGGAATTTCAGTTTGTCAAACCCGGCAAAGGAACAGCCTTTACACGGACAAAAATCCGCAACATGATAACAGGAGCTGTGCTTGACCGTACATATAAGTCTGGAGAAAAACTAAAACCTGCTGATACTGAAGATCGAGAAATGCAGTTCCTTTATAGTGATGGAGAGTTTCATTTCATGGATAACAGTAACTACGAACAGGTAAGTTTAGAAAGTAGTGCTGTCGGCGATGCTGCAAACTATCTGACGGAAAATATGATGATACAGGTAAGCTTTTTCAAAGGTCGTTCAATCGGCTTAAGCTTACCGAATTTTGTCGTTTTGGAAGTTGTTGAAACTGCACCGGGAGAAAAAGGAAATACAGTCACAGGCGCCTCAAAACCTGCAGTTGTTTCAACTGGATACTCGGTGAATGTGCCTTTGTTCGTAAATGAAGGAGACCAACTTCGTATAGATACGCGAACCGGTGAATATGTGGAGAGAGTAAAAATCTAAACTGAAAACTATACATTAAATCAGCTCTGTTGTTTTGCAGAGCTACATTTCTAGAAAGCAAGCTCTTCTTTAGTTTCCTCGCAGAGCTGAAAAAATCTAATTCGACCTCCTCATTCTTATCTTGAGTAAATTCAATCCAAAAATCACCCAGGTCATCGATTTTTTTAATCCAGCAAGATATCAAACAAGATTTCCTGTCTTTGCTCAAATAATTAATTCTCTTAAAGTTTCTCAACATGTCCAGATTTTTACAGACATCCAGTAAATCATTGTTAGCAGGCAACTATCACGGGCGTGTAATTGAAGTTTCTCTTGATTCTGAAAGATCTAAAGAGTCTTGCTCTGAGCCATATTATAAGGTCCTTACTGTAATTGAAGATGAAGTATTTCAGTTGATAATTGAGGAAAAAAATAAAATTACTGTGGGTGCGCTAATATTTTTTGAAGTTGCTGAAGACGGTGCATTAATAAACATCAAAACCAGAAAAGCATCGACTGATATTGAAACAGAAGGTGATCTACTGCGTTGGAGACGTCCGGTAAACAACCCCTCAAGAATGGAGTTGCTTCGGAGACGCCAGCAAATATTACGGTATATCAGAGAGTGGTTTGATGAACAAAAATTTATTGAAACAGAAACCCCGATTCTGGTACCAGCACCAAGCCCGGAAGCGCAATTGTTCCCTGTAAAAACAGACTCTGGTTATTTGATTAGCTCGCCCGAATTTCAGATGAAACGTCTGCTGGCAGGTGGTTTTGAAAAAATTTTCCAGTTTGCCCGCTGTTTCCGCAAAGCTGAAAGCAGTCCGCGGCATAATCCTGAATTTACCATGCTCGAATGGTATCGGACAAACGAACCTCTTGAGAAGTTGATGAGTGATATTGAGCAAATGGTACTTCGGTTGACTGAGACTATTTCAACGAAATGTTCACTAATACAAATTCCACCAGCCCCCTGGCAACGCAAGTCAGTCAGTGAGTTATTTAAAAAACATTTAGATATTTATTTAGATGGGACTGAAACTGCGCTGCAATTACGTAAAAAAGCTCAACTTGCCGGATTTGAAGATTTGTTGGTTGATACTTCTGAGACAAAAACCACAGAGTCACTGGCTTATGAACGATTGTTTTTTCAACTCTGGAATCATATCGAAACGAAGTTTGAGCCAGAAACTCCGGTTTTTGTATATGACTGGCCGCTGCCGCTGGCCAGCTTGGCCCGTCAGTCACCAAAGAAACCCGGATTTGCCGAACGTGTTGAACTCTATGCCGGCGGCATGGAATTAGCTAATGGATTTGGGGAGTTGACTGATGCTTTAGAACAGCGACGACGTTTTGAACAGGATTTGAAAAATAGAGTATCTGAGGGACTCGATACTGTTCCTTTAGATGAAAGATTTCTTAATAGTCTTGAGCTGGGACTGCCAGTGTGTTCCGGAATGGCTTTGGGAGTTGATCGGTTGATAATGTGGCTTTGTGGGGTTCAGAAGATTAGAGAAGTGATTTGTTTTTCTGCAGAGGAAGTTTAAGGGGCCGTTTGAATATATTGCAAATAATAAATTGAGCAACAATTAAGATATGGAACGTTTTATCTTTCACATGATTCTGCATTTTTTAGTGCCATTCTTGGTTGCTAAAGTTTTCTGGAAAGAAAATTGGGTCCGTCCGTTCATTATCATGTGTTTGACAATGGTAGTAGATTTGGATCACCTGTTGGCTGATCCAATTTTTGATCCAAGCCGCTGCGGACTTGGGTTTCACCCCCTTCATAGCTGGCCCGCCATTACTATTTATCTTTCTGCTTTGTTTTCTAATCGTTTACGGATTGCTGCAGTTGGTCTACTCATTCACATGGTACTTGATGGGACGGACTGTTTGTGGTTAAATTGAAAAAATCAATCACACTTCCAGTATTATCTTGCTGAAATTTCATAAGAAATTATTTATCAAAGAATGATCCCACCCTAGTATTATTACGTAGGTATTTTTGCTGATAGACAAAATATGAAAGAGGAGTAGAATTCCTATCCAGACATAATCTAAGCTGGAGTGAATGTTGTTTTCCTTTGTAGCGAATTTGCTGAATTTATTATAATTCTAAATTACAGCAGACTATGAAAAAAATATCATTCTATTCAACTATTTTGGTAGATATCTGCAAATTTTATGGGAGGTGAAAACAAATAATTTGAATTTTATTAAAAAAAGCTTGACAAACTACTAGCACTCTAATAAAGTGAGTGCTAACAATTTATAAATTACAACTTCCAGCGACCAGCGAAGGATGAAGAAAGTCAAATGGATGACAAGTCACCTTAGCAAAGTGCGGTATTTGGAATGAATTTTATATTAATTAAATTTTATTTTTAAGAGGTAAAAATGGCTAGAATGACAAAAAAAGTGAAAGAAATATCACACGAAGAAATCAATGATGCAATGGCTCGATTTCTTAATAAAGGAGGAGTTATCAATAAGATTGAATACAATGACAATGGTTTTTTGCTCAAAAACGATCTTGCTTTAGATGATTCCTATACAGAAGCATCAGATTCTATGATGAGCCAGCTGCATGTGGACTTTGAGCAGGAAACACGGATCTGAAGTCTCGATTTTAAAGTCCAACCCACCAGGGCGGATTACTAAAAAGTAACCGTCCCGGTCCCTCCTGTCTTTCCTTTCCTTTCCTTTATTAATCAGTTGTATCTTTACAAAAGTGCCGTCACTGCGTATAGTTCTTTTAAGCAGTAACAACTAAATGTGTCTTTACCAGCTGTGAGAAGTTATGCAGCCAGGGTTTTGAAAGAATTCAAAATTTTTCCAACATTGGCACGAACAGTTGGTACGTCGAGGTTGTTATCGTCAAAATATGGATGGTCATCAGAGATACCGATGCGCTTCATGATTTTTTTAATGATAACACGCTCTTCGTCTTCAAAAACTCCATCTGCCCCGGCGACGAGTGCCATCAATTCAACCAGCGAGTGTTTGGCCTCATCTGACTGAATATGCTGTAACATGCCATCAAGAGAGGTGCTTGATTTCATTTGTTTCTGTTCATCCTGAGTAATTGCAGCAGCCTTAAAAGTTGCAATCAAAACTTTTTTTTCTGCAACATGCATTTCTCTTTCAGCATGTGCTAGAAAACTCACAACAGATAAGATATTCACTAGTTCATCTCGACTGATTGACATATTAACCTTTCTTAAATGGAAATTCAGCAGTATACAGTTTGGAATTTAATAAAATTTAAAATAGTTGTAAATATGTATAACGAAATTTGGAAAGAACGTAAAGAGATTTTATTATCTACTTTGAGTCAGGATTAAGTAATGTCTAACGATTCCCGTTATCATCCAGAATGGAGTACAGTTTCACGTTATGTCAGGGAGCTTTTTAATTATTTTTGTGCCAGATGTGGAAAAAACTGTAGAAATACCACACATGCTGAAATGGTGTTGCAAGTTCACCATATTGATGAAAACCCAGCCAACAATGTACTGGAAAACTTGATTCCACTCTGTGCGAGCTGTCATCTTAAAATTGAGCGGGAAGCAAGATTACACGCACCGTATCATGAAAAACAACTGGAACTGTTTGAAAACAGAACATACATGAGTCAGATGAAAGAGATGCGTCAAAAAGCCTTAGCAAAATTTAGCTCAGTCAACGCTCCAACAGTTGAAAAGATGGATGCAGAGACCTATGAAATGAAGGCTCTGGAATGGGAGATCAACGAACCTAATTAGCCAATATGTTGAGGATCTCACAACAAAGTATATCACATTCGCAGGCTTATCTTACACTAGCGCCTGCGTCGTCCGAAACCTCCAAAACTAAAACCTCGCCTCCGGCGGCTACTGCCAAAAATTGATCTTCTCCTGTTAACCGTACGTCTGCTTTTAGTTACTCCGGGTTTTCTTTGAGTAGTGCGACTATTGGCAAAACCTCCTCCGGATGCTTTCCGATTTGCTGAACGGAACTTAGTACTCTTGATATTGTTTAAGGATTTTTTTGATGTAGAGCGGAATTTATTTGCTGAAACGTTTTTCCCGCCTGCAGTCTTTGCTGCAGTCTTTGCAGGAGTAGCTTTTCGTAAGTTTGAAGCTGCTGAACTGCGTCGATTTTTAACTGTATTGACAGCCATCGGTCTGCCGTACCCATAACCATAACCAAATCCACCTCCCCAAATGTATGGGGGTCTAAACAACATGGACATCATCATAGATGTCATCAACATGTTGGTCATACTGTATCCGGATCCGTAGTATGGGGGATAAGCAGCTCCGCTAGATTGATACATTTGCGGGTTTGGAGTAGCTTGCATCGTCATTTGCTCTCCAGTAGTACGGACTACAGACGCAGTCATGACTTCGATGGCTTTGTTTTGAGCAATCTCTCTCCAAGCCTCCTGGTCTGAGCCCGCAGGCAGCACACTAATCTTACTTGGATCAGGAACAAGGATCGAAAAGACCAGGAAATCATCTGCACCAGTTTCTGTTTGTGGTACAATCAGAACGGGATCCGCAATTCCGTCTTCATTCAGGTCAATTGTACTAATATCGCGTATTTTATTGGATATTTTACTTACCAAAGTAGCTAAAAAACTTTCTTCAGAAACATTCGCCTGTGAGGTTTCTTTTAAAGCCTCAGCCGTGATAGCTGGAATTAGCTGCGGATCAAGATGTTCTGTCAGGTCAATTCCCAGTTTTTCTATTGCTTCCGCATTAAGTCGTTCACTAACTCCAATTGGTATGTTCTGGGAATTGTAATTGTACCTCGCAGATTCTCTACTTTTGTCTTCTCCAACAAAAACCCAGTAAACACCTAATACTAAAATTGCAGTTAGTATTCCCTGGGTTGAAAATAATTTTTGCAGCCACTCTGGTGGCTCATTATCTTTTTTGCTCATAAAAAATTTGTAGATACAGTTAATTATTCTAATGTAATGTGTTTTTAATGCTAACAGCAACTTGAACTTTTTCTGCTGAAGATGCAAGTTAATTTCCTGATTTTAGCGGAGATCTCTTCCTGAATCCATCAAGTCTGCTTCAACTGTCATATCTTGTGTGCTGACTCTAAGGTAACAATAACGTACCCATTGGGTAAAAAAAGTATTTCGATGTGAACGCCAGCGGTTGATGGGATTGTTAAAGTCGAAATTTGCAGGAGCCAAAACTGCAGGATTATCCAGATCGCGTTTGGCCTCGTCAGCAAGTCGGGTTGCATTATATTCCGGATGACCTGTATGAGCGATGAAACGCTCATCAGCCGTAGAAAAAATGGTGTAGCCAGCTTCTGGGCCATAAGCCAGCAATTTTAAGCGCCCATCATTTGAGGCCTCTTCCATCGCTTCATCCGGAATGCCGGCATGTCGGCTTTGGGGACAGAAAAAAACATCATCCAGCTCGCCGATTATTGGATGAGCTGGAGCCAGATTTTTCAGCTCAAAAACACCAAAAAGTTTTTGCTCATAATTAAATTTGTTTACACCTTCCAGATAAGCAATTACAAACCCTGCCCAACAGAGTCCAAGTGTACTGGGAATATTCAGTCGCGCATCACTTAAAATGGTTTTTATTTCCTGCCAATAATGAACATCTTCAAAGTGAATGGTTTCCACAGGAGCTCCTGTCAAGATCAGACCATCAAGTGGTTGTTCACGAGTTGCCTCTTCATAAGTTACGTAAATGTCATCCACATGTCTGGGTTCCCATGATTTATAATTATGTGATTCAAGACGAATCCAGATAGGCTCCAGTTGGAGAACAGAAAGACCTAATGGATGGAGGATATTAAATTCGTATTTTTCTCCAAGTGGCATTATATTCAATATACCGATCCTCAGAGGTCTAATATCTTGACGCTGTGCTTGAGTAGGAGGAATCCAACGGATACCATTCTTTTCCAAAATTGGAACTGCATGATAATCAGGAGAAACAATGAGTGTCATCTGTTGCTTTCTAAAAAATAAAAGCACCCTTCCGGGTGAATTTGTACTCAGGAAATATTATCAAATGCTTGTTGAAAATCAGCTTTTATGTCTTCAATATGCTCAATACCGACTGCGACTCTGATCATTGTTTGAGTTACTCCTGCAGATTCTTGTTCCTCTACACTAAGTTGTTGGTGTGTTGTTGAAGCAGGATGAATAACAAGGGTTTTTGCATCACCTACATTAGCTACGTGACTGGCTAATTTGAGGCTGTTTATCAATTGAACAGCATTTTCATAACCACCCTTAAGTGAAAACATGAGTACTGCACCGAATCCACGGTTCAGATACTTTTTTGCGGTTAAATGATAAGGGTCGCTTTCCAAACCTGGATAGTTGACAGACTCGACGGCAGAGTTTTTCTGAAGCCAGTTTGCCAGAGCCAAGGCATTTTGAGTATGGCGCTCAACACGCAGTGAGAGTGTTTCCAGTCCCTGCAAAAGCAAAAATGAGTTGAAAGGACTGATTGCGGGCCCAAAATCACGAAGTCCTTCAACCCTTGCTCTGATGATGAAGGCTATACTTTTGTCTTCCGGCAGTCCCAACATTTCTGCAACAGGTCCGTTTGGTCCAAAGACCTCCCAGAATTTTAAACCGTGATAACCTTCGGAGGGTTCTGTAAACAGAGGGAATCGACCGTTGCCCCAATCAAAATTTCCTGCATCAACTATTACTCCACCAATACTGGTTCCGTGTCCCCCAATCCATTTTGTTGCAGATTGTACGACCAAATTTGCCCCATGTTCGATTGGTCTGAACAGCGCTCCACAGGCACCGAAGGTGTTATCTACGATCAAAGGAATGCCATGCTTTTGGGCGACTTTGGCTATGGCTTCAAAATCTGGAATATTGAAACGAGGATTTCCTATTGTCTCCAGATAAATCGCTTTGGTCCGTTCGTCAATCCTGGCCTCAAAATTTGAGGCGTTATCGTCTTCAATAAAACGACACTCAAATCCCAAGCGTTTAAAAGAAACCTTGAACTGGTTGTAGGTTCCCCCGTAAAGGTATGGTGTGGAAAGAAAATTATCACCGCTTTCCATCAAGTTGCTAAGGGTGAGGAATTGAGATGATTGTCCGGAAGCAGTGGCCAGAGCAGCTACTCCTCCCTCCAACGCCGCAACTCGTTTTTCAAAAACGTCGGTGGTGGGATTCATAATACGCGTATAGATGTTCCCAAACTCTTTTAGTGCAAATAAATTTGCTCCATGTTCAGCACTGTCAAATACATATGAAGTGGTCTGGTAAATTGGTACAGCTCTGGAGTTGGTGGTAGGATCAGACTCTTGACCGGCGTGTATCTGCATTGTTTCAAAACGTGGTGAATTACTCATAATTAATCTCTATACAGGTAGTGTAGTTAGTAGGCCAAATGGTTACTTCCGGAGTCAAAAAAGACTCCGAGATGAACTGCCAGTTTCTTAGTTGTAAAAGTAAAGTAAAGTCGCTCAAATTTATCAGTCAAAATAACCACAGGGGTTATATATGCAGAAGAAGATAGACGAGATCTGAAGAGGCGGGCCCAAAATAGCAGCATACCAGCACTTTACTCGAATTGAGTCGCATCGACTCCCCCCGGAACTCTCCGGATGGGCTGGCATTAGCACCTTCAGGCTGAAAAAGGCTGCTCGACACTTCAAAGGGCCAGATCCCTCAGTGTCATCTTGATACAAAGCTTGCTTTAAATTAGCAGATACAAAGTGAATGTCAAACTATTTTGATCACTTTATCTGTATACGATGATTTCAGATTTCTGAGGGTCTCATTAGTGATTGTTTGAGGTACTCTTCAAAATCTGATTTTATTATTTTTTTGTGATCAGCAGGTGTGATGTAGAAAGTGTCAATAACCTGATGTCCTATTGTAGTAATCACAGCTTGCTGAATGGGGACACCGAAATGATCAAAAGCATTGATCATTTTGTAATAAACTAAGGGTGCATCTTCGGCAGTGATTTTAATACGAAGATAATTTTTGTCTCGTCTTAGGAAATCTGTTTTATCCAGAGAGCTTCTTTTCCAGACCGGGAAATCACCTGTACTTTTGGCTGTTATTTCTTTGACCAGGTAAGCTTTTTTATCGTCTTCAAGGTAGTCCAGTTGTAGCTTAGTATTGTAAAGAAAAGTATGAGACTTAAATTTGAGGGACGGCAGTGTATTTCGTTTAATGGATGTTTCCAACTCTCTGGGTAAGATTACGTTATATTCTCCTCTTTTTGAAACCTTGAGATAATAGCAAAAGCCGACCTTACCACTCGCGAATTGAATTTGATTAATTTTTGCAGATTCAATGTTAAGATGTTTCAAGTTTAAGGTATAAGCAATTCTGCTGTGAATTTGAGGTTGATCGTGCACATATATTAAAAGTCCGTTCAGCCGTCCTCGTTCATTAGTAATCACATTTACGATGGCCGGTCGTTCAAGTTGATTAAAAATTGACAGATTTTCTGCCAACATTCCAGGAGGTGAACTTAGCAAAAAGCGATTGGGGAATGAGGTAAAAAACCAGTTGATCATGGGACTGTAATGTTCCGTCAATGCCACCAAGGTTTTTTTGCTGAGAGCCTGATGTATTGTACGAATAAACTTATCAGTAATTTGGTCAGTACCCTGCTTATCAAGAGAACCTATTTTTAAGTCACGCCACAGGATTTGTAGTTCGTCTTCTGATTTTCCAAGAAGTTTACGTTCTTCGGGACTGATTTCCGCCAAAGGTGTTAGTAAGACAGATTCCAGATTTTCTCGGAGACTTCTGTTTAACAAGAGATCAATACGTGTTTCTGATTCCAGATCATTCTTTTTAAGATCGAGGTATGTCTGGATAAAATCCATTGAATCATCCTGCATTTTTGAGGATCGCATTTCTGCAAACACACGATATGTTTCTTCAAAAAATGTTCTTAGGCCTCGTGTAGAGCGGGCATTACTGTTACTTACAGAAATGTAATCCGAAATGTTGCAAAGGAAGAGTAAAATTACGTTTATCAGGTTACGGTCCGCAATTTCAAAAAATCTTTGCAGAGCCTGATCAAAATAGGCAGAAGTTCTACTGAGTAGCACAACAGTCGTATGATGCACTATCAAGAGAGATACAAGTGTGAATAATTCCTGATCAGCATAACCGATACGTTCCAGAGCTTTTACCGCAATTGATGTTCCGGAAACTTCATGCTCTGTATGTGGATCTATTTTTCCCACGTCGTGGAATAATATTCCCCATTTGAGTGCCAAAATATGTTTTGGTTCAAGATACAGGTGTAATTCAGGATAATCTTTTTTAAGCCTCTCCAGCTCTTTTTGTGTGCGATCGAGTGCATTGAGGGAATGAGTACAGACAGAATGCTGGTGATAAGCCAGGTTTCGAAGCAGAAAACGCATTTTGTTTGTTTCCGGAATAAAACAACCCATCAAAGTACGAGGCTGGTTTTCAGAATTGATGGGTTCACAGATTTCAAACATTATCCGCCAGGCATTTGCGGAAAATGGTGTCAGCATCAGTCTGGTAAAGTGTTCTGCAAGCAGTGTCCGGTTTGCTGAAATCACATCCGGTGTTAAAATGCGAATCAAATCTGCCATCTCATCCTTGAGATCAAAAGATAAATCATATTCGGATTGTCCCACATATTCAAAAAACTCTAGTAATGCCAGAGGATCGTTGAAGATCAGTGAAATTGGAACTTGCGGCAACCCTTCCAAAGCATGTACCTCTACAATCAAGCGTTTGCCAAGGTGTACTACTACCTGAAAATTAGAGAAAGTCCGAACAATGGTGCGATCCAGAAGACGTTGTAAAATAGCCTGTGAAAGCTCTTGGATATGATTAACCATTTGCAACCGGTAACGGTCAAAATCATCAATACTTTGAAAACGTTTTTTCTTGAGCAGATATAACCGTTCAGTGGCATCATTGATGATATTGCTTTTGATATCTGTGGCAGAGAGACCACGCTCCAGTGCTTCCTCGTCATAGTGGTACTCTTTGGCACTGGCAGAAAAGTTGCGCAAGTCGTAAATGAATTCAAGAGCCTGACAAAGTTTGTAACCCTGTCTAGGTGAGATAATACGTTTTTGGATCAGCAGGGCTAACATTTCTGCGGTTTGATTCGGAAAGACACCAAAAGTTGCGGCTGCCAACCAAAGGGGAATTTGTAAAGAACGCAAACCTCCTTGGTCTTCCTTGAGATTCATCTGACTCAGCCCGGGAAATTCACGATCATGATAGTCACGGATTTGACTCAGGACGAATGCTTCATAGGGTAAAATTTGAAAAAACCTGCGTTTCAATGCATTTGCTAATTCTGCACTTCCCAGTAAGACACGGCTTTCCAGTATTGCAGGAATGGTGTGGACTGCGGCAGGGTCCTTGAAACGTGTTAAGTCTTCGTCTAATTCAAAATATTGATGCGCAGTTTCAATCCCTGCTTCACGGAGTAGATGTTCGATTTGAATTATGAATTGTCGACAAATCTCAGCCTCTCCTGAATTCAGATGCTGGGTATCAAGACAATAACCAAGGTCACGGTCTGAAGCAAAGCTAAGTTCGGCTCTTCCGTAGCCTCCTCTGGCAAAAATGACTAAATGACTGAGTAAAAAGTCCCGTTTGAGTTCAGCTTGTCTAGCCAGTGGTATTTGCTTAGCCAGACTAGTCAGTCGTTCACTGTGTGTTTTGATCTCATGAGTTAATTCAGCAGAAATTTTGTTGTAATATTTCAACATCTGCCTTTGTTCTGAATCTTCTGTGTTTGACTCAATTTGCAGGATTTGTTTCCGGGTAAGTTTCAGTTTTTTCTTTTTTTTAGGCAGATCCTGTTTTTTGAATTGCTGCTCTTTTTCAAGCTCCTGTTTAATTCTTTCCTTCAGTAACGGAAGGTCAGTTAAAGCATATTCAAAAGCAGTTTCGATTATGCTGTCAAGGAGACGTGTATTTTGAGAAAGAGTTTCAAATGAGTTGTTGGTATTGAGGCTGTTGTCAACAATAATACCGAATTGTTCTTTAAAATATTCTGAAATAACAGAGGAAAACACTTTTTCACGTGCTGCAAGATATTCCAGAGTGGAAGTGGTATCAATATCAAAAGTATCCCATGACTTTTTTAATTGTTTGAGCAAAACGCTTTGATGTTTTTGCAACTCTTCCGGTTCTGCTTGAAAGAGAAACTGAGAAAGGAAGGGATAATTTTCTATTGGAGAAAAATTGGTATCCATCTAGGTTTAGCGGGTTTCAGGCAAATGGAAAAATCTCAATCTATGTTAGTATTAACAATACTAAATTAAGATGATTTCAGTGTGTTTTCATGGTTGAAATTTGAAACAACTGTAGAAATCTTTAGAAAAAATTTGCTTGGGATTCAGGTGGTGTTGAGATACCAAAATGTTCGTAAGCCAATTTTGTGGCAATTCTGCCCCGTGGTGTTCGTTGCAAAAAACCCTTGAGCAGCAAAAAAGGTTCATACACATCTTCAATGGTGTCTTTTTCCTCAGAGACTGCCGCAGACAGGGTGTTTAACCCAACCGGTCCACCGTTAAATTTTTCAATGATCGTTTCTAAAATGTGGCGGTCCATTTGATCCAGACCCTCCAAATCAATTCTCATCTTTGCTAAACTGTTTTCGACTAGTGTCAGGGTAATAATACCTGCTGTTTCCATGTCCGCAAAATCCCGGCAGCGTTTCAACAGCCGGTTTGCAATTCGCGGAGTTCCTCTTGCTCTACGACCCAGTTCCAAAGAAGCCTCTTCCATGATTTCAATTCCAAGCAAAGCTGCTGCACGCAGGACAATCGTTTTTAACTCTTCAGGTTCATAAAAATTTAAGCGGAACTGAATTCCAAAACGGTCTCTAAGTGGTGATGAAAGAAGGCCGGCTCGTGTTGTTGCTCCAACCAGTGTAAAATGAGGTAAATCAATTTTGACAGTCCGTGCACCTGGTCCCTCACCGATAATGATATCAAGAGTGAAGTCTTCCATTGCCCCGTAAAGTACTTCTTCTACCACGCGGTTCATCCGGTGTATTTCGTCAATAAATAAAATACTGCCTGGTTCGAGGTTAGTGAGAATTGCAGCTAAATCTCCTTGACGCTCAATGACTGGTCCGGAAGTTGAGCGTAGTTGGACTTCCATTTCACGTGCAAATATATTTGCAAGAGTGGTTTTGCCCAAACCCGGTGGACCACTTAAAAGCACGTGGTCCAGGGCATGTCCGCGTTTCTTTGCTGCACCAATAAATACTTCCAGATTCTCTTTAATTTCAGTCTGACCAATATAGTCTTGTAATCGTTCCGGACGTAAAGACAGATCATATTGTTCTCCTAATTGTGCTTCCGGCGCAATCACACGATCTTCAGTGTCTTCTGGGAGAGCAAATGACTCGGCGTCAACAACTGGATTTTGCATATGTGCTCATGAAGTTGTTGAGGGAGTTTGCGGCTGTTCTTTAGCTGCAATGTCTGGGCTGATTTTCCAGGTGTAAAGTGGTGAAAAAACGTATAAGGTTAGGTATCCAAGGGCAACGTGACCAAAATAAGGTGTAAAAGCGAAGCCAAGAATAAGTGCGATAGTTAAAAACAAAAATTTTCTATTTCGACTCATTAAGCGTCCGATGTGCATATAGCGTAGTGGAAAACTGATCATCAAGATTGCTGCAATTATCATCAATGTAAAACAAAATTGTGACCAAAAAACTACTTCAGAAGAATTGCTATCCAATGCTTTCGAAAGCATTATAAAAGGTGCTGCAACTAAAAGGGCAGCGCCAGGTACAGGGATCCCCTTGAAAAATCCAGGGATGCTATTTTGATCCAAAATAAAGAAAATTAAACGACTGATGCCCAGCGTAACGTAAAGAATGGCAATCCATCCATAGGGAAGTGCCTGAATTGATTCATCTGGAACTCGCCCCATCAGTATGTAAAATATTGTTGCTGGTGCAATGCAAAAACTAACTGTGTCTGAGATGTCGTCAAGTACACCTCCTAAAGTAATGTTATATTTATTTGGTTTTGCTGATGGAAGCGGCGTAGTGAGGCCTAATTTTCTGGCCACTGCACCATCTATTTTGTCAAAAAAACCAGCTCCCAACAAGATCAGGTAGGCTTCCTGAACTCGGCCCCGGTAAGCGAAGAGAATGGCCAGAACCCCCATAAGTGCATTCATCACGGTCAGAGCATTTGGGAAGACGGCTAAGATACGCCGACGCAATATTTCATCATTCAAACAAAGATCATCGAGACATGCAGTACCGTATTTTCTGCAGTAACCGGCAATTGAACCAAAATTTATAATTAAATATAGTATTTCTAAAAAGAAGAGCTGTTGAATTGGTATAGCTCCCAGCCAGCTCATCCACGAATAGAGTGAAGAGTCAGGACCTCCGGGGACATAAAATGCATGAATGTAAAGTATAACTCCGACTGGAGCAGCGACTATCGTACGAAGTCTGGTGACTTCCTTCATTTCTTCTTCATCACCTTTACGTAGGGAAAAATTACGCATAAAATGTGCAAAATTGTCGCGCATCAGGACTGCTACACAGAGGACAAACACAAAAACTACGTGCAGCATTTCCAAACGAAAGTCAGCACTTTCAGGTAAAAACTGATAACGCCACATCATACCAACTGAAACCATTGGAAATACCATGGCATAAACTACCTTGTCCATGATTCTATCAGCCAGATGAGCTAGTTTTGCATGTGGACGAAAACGTACTGCAAACCACCCGTCTATGAGGTCAAGGATCATTGCAGCTAAAAGAAAAATTACTCCACTGTAATAAACAAATGGGTTATGGTCCAGCATGACACTAATAGCACAGACCATTCCGGCAAATACCATGGGTGGACGGCCGTAAACTAAAAAAGCTGCAACACTTGTAGAAAGGAATTTGGGGTTGGACATATTCGTTTTTAGGTAATTAATATTATCCTGTTAATCTATTAAATCTACTATCAAAACCTGAACAGTCATTTCAATACTCATGCAAGCGATCTGCAACATTGAAGACATAAAGCAGTAGTGCTGCCCTGATGTAAACACCATTTCGCAGTTGGCGCCAGTACATGGCCCGTGGGTCTGCATCAACTTCCGGAGAGATTTCATGTCTCCTGGGTAAAGGATGCAGGATAATGGCAGTTGACTTCATCGAAGCTACATTATCAGGAGTCAGATTATACTGGGAGTAATCTATCGAATTTGATTCACCCGAGAGGTCATATTCATCCTGAAGCCTTGTCATATAAACACAATCCATTGCAGAAAGAACACTGTTAAAATCATCAGTTTTAGTTATTTTAACTCCTTGTGAAATGAGGTGTTTCTCTAAATCTTCTGCAATTTGAAAAGATGGGGGTGCGACAAAGTACATTTCAACATCTTTATATTGACTTAATAACATTACCGAAGAACGAACAGCACGGCCACGCAGCAGATCACCTACAAATGCATATTTTTTATTTCGGATTCCTCCGTTTTCCTGAAAGGAACGGTGCATGGTATACAGGTCAAGCAGTGCTTGTGTGGGGTGTTGATCTTTGCCGCTGCCGCCATTCATGATGGGGACACTGCGTCCTGTATTGTCCAGCAAGTAAGCCATATATTCGCAAAATCCAGGTTTAGGGTCGCGCATGATAATTAGATCAAAATAACTACTGAAAACCCTCACACCATCTTCCTGGCTTTCCCCTTTGTATTCAGAGGATAAGGAGGGGTCACGTACTTCTCCAGTATCCATTCCCACCATCTGACATGCTGTCAAAAAAGATAAAAAAGTCCGAGTAGAAGGCTGCGTGAAATAGAGCATGGCCTTTTTGTGACTCAGCAGTGATTTCAAAAACTCGATACCATTTGGTTTGCGGGTCATTTCTTTTACATGATCTGCAATGTCAAATAATTCTTCCATCAACGAAATAGAGAATTGATGAGAAAGCATCACATGTTGGAGCCGCCCAGCTTTTTCATAATGACACATGCGCACTTCTGCAGACTGTGAGAAGTACTCTTCATAAGTCTTTAGTGTGTGTTCCATGTAGAGGAAGTTCGAAATTGATTTTATGAGTTAGACTAATCTAGCCTAAAATTCTATTCCAAAACAGTCCAGCGAGAAATTATGTTCAGCGTGATAATTGCTGAAAAAATTAATCTTCTAATAAAGTATTTTATTTATATTTGAGAAGGAGTCCTAGTAGGTGGCAGGCAATAAGAAGCGGTCACCGTGTCCCCGAAAGGACACGGTGGTAATAGAGGAAGTTACTTGATTTCAGCGCTCGCGCCTGCTTCTTCAAGTTTCTTTTTGACTTCTTCTGCTTCTTCTTTTGAGACTCCTTCTTTGATTGCTTTTGGAGCAGATTCGACTGCTTCCTTAGCTTCTTTAAGTCCCAACCCAGTAATGCTGCGTACTTCCTTGATAACGTTGATTTTCTTCTCGCCGAAACTGGTTAGAACAACATCAAATTCAGTTTTTTCTTCAGCGGCTTCTTCACCACCACCACCACCTGCAGCAGCAGGAGCAGCTACAGCAGCTGCTGCACTAACACCGAATTTTTCTTCCATTTCTTTCACCAACTCAGACATTTCCAACACGGACATGTTTGCGATGAAGTCTATTACTTGATCTTTTGTGATATCTGCCATTTTTTTTCTCTGACAAAGGTTAAAGTCATTCTCCTTTAGCTGGAGGATGAATATGAATAAACCGGTTAATTATTGTTTGCTATCCCGGATTGCAGCCAAAGTGCGAACAAATTTCGCAGGAACTGCGTTAAGAGTACTAACAAATTGAGTTGCTGGTGCCTGCATCAGAAAAAGCAGCTTCATCAGCAGCTCTTCTCTGGAAGGCAGTTTGGAAAGTGCGACCACTTCACCAGTGTTGAGGATACTTGTTTTGTTTTCATCAACGAGAATTCCAGCAAGTATTTTTAAGTTTTCGAGTTTTTTAGCAGCTTCCGACAAAACTTTAGCCTGTTGAACGGCATCTCCGGCACTAAAGACAAGTGCGCGTGTTTGTGTGAACTGCTCTGCAAGTTCCGAAAACGGAGTATCTTCGGCAGCAAGTCGTGCCAAAGAATTTTTGATTACTTTCATAGTGGAGGATGCTTCATTTAACTTCTTACGAAGCTCCACTATCTGGTTTGCTTCAATTCCGCGATAATCAACCAGTATTCCTGCTGAGGTATTATTAAAAATTGATCGAAGTTCGCTGACTTGAGCTTCTTTTTGGCTTCGTTCCATATCCCCTTTTTGGGTTTGTTTAGTTTAAGTGATTAAGACTTCTGGCGTCTTATGCAATTGTGCAATACACCAGCATCCTCAGGAAACAGTTACAAATCCATTTCCATGTTGACAAAAGATTTTATGAATTATTGAAAAAGACAGTGGAAGGAACACAGTTCTAATTCTTGTGTTTCTCTCGGAAGTAGTGTCTCGGGAGGGAATGAATTAAGCCGCACGGCCCCTACTGTCTTAGACAATCAAATTTAAAACTATTAACTATGCTACTGTTTGTGGATCAACTTTTATACCTGGTCCCATTGTTGAACTCACGCTAAAGTTCTTCAAATATATTCCTTTAGACGAGGATGGTTTCATCCTCTTTACCGTATCAACCAGAGTGTTGATATTTTCACAGATATTTTCTGCATCAAAGGAAATCTTGCCAACTGCCGCATGAAGATTGCCTTGCTTATCTGCACGAAACTCTACTTGGCCGGCTTTAATATTTTTAATGACAGACTCAACTTCAAAAGTCACTGTGCCTAGCTTTGGGTTTGGCATCAATCCACGTGGACCGAGTATTTTTCCTATCCTTCCCACTACGGCCATCATATCCGGTGTTGCGACAACACGGTCAAATTCAAGCCAACCTTCCTGAATTTTTTTTGAAAAATCATCACCACCCACGTAATCTGCTCCAGCTTCTTGAGCAGCAAGAGCCTTTTCACCCTTAGCAAAAACCAGAATTCGAACTTCTTTACCAAGACCATTTGGCATTGAACAAGTGCCGCGTACCATTTGTTCTGCCTTTCGTGTGTCAACACCTAATCTTAAAGCAACATCAACTGATTCATCAAACTTAGTCGCTTTTACTTCTTTAAGCAGATTTACAGCTTCAGTTAAGGAATAGAGTTTTTCCTGGTCCACTTTTTCTTGTATTACTTTTGTCCTTTTAGTCTGTCTCATATTTCCTCAGTTAATACGCCCATGCTTCGGGCTGTTCCCGCAACAGTTTTCATTGCAGCTTCCAGGTTGTAACAATTTAAATCAGGCATCTTTTGCTTAGCAATTTCTTCAATTTGTGCTTTCTTCAAAGTGCCAACCTTGTTGGTGTTTGGAGTAGCTGAACCTTTGTTTAGCTTCAGTGCTTTTTTGATTAAGACTGGTGCAGGAGGAGTTTTAGTAATAAAAGTGAATGAACGGTCATTGAAGACTGTAATCACTACAGGTATGATTGTGTCCTGCCCCTGAGTTTGAGCATTAAAGGCTTTGCAGAACTCCATGATATTAACTCCATGTTGACCCAATGCAGGCCCTATTGGTGGAGACGGGTTTGCCTTGCCAGCCGGAATTTGAAGTTTGATGTAAGAAGATATTTCCTTTGCCATATTATTTTGTCTTATTCTACTACGTGTTTCACTTTTTCGAACTCCACTTCTACCGGAGTGGGGCGACCAAAAATACTTACGAGTACCTTCAGTTTCCTGCGTTCGAGATTTATTTCATCGATGATGCCACTGAAATTTCCAAAGGATCCTTCTGTAATTGTTACTTTCTGTCCAATTGTGAACTCGTCTTCAGTTGCTTTTTGTTGGAATCCTTCATTAACTTGGGCACGAATTTCTTCCAGTTCCCTCTCATCTAGAGGCAGAGGGTTTTTTTGAGTTCCGCCAATAAATCCGGAGACTCGGTTAACATCCATCAAGAGATGCCACAATTCCGGAGTTAGTTCCATGCGTATCAGTACATAACCAGGAAAATATTTTTTGTTTACTTTACGCTTTTTTCCTTCTTTTGTGCTGATGATATCCTCTGAAGGAATAAATATTTCATCCACCAGATGTTGAATACCCTTGATCCTTAATTTTTCATTTATCGTTTGTTCAACACGACCTTCGTAACCGGCATATGCCTGGAGTATGTACCATTTGGCATTTGGATTTTGAGGTTTTTCGGACTCTTCTGTTTCCGCGATCTCAATATCTTGATTCTCCTCTATTGCAGAACCTTCCGCATTTGCCTCGACTTCTTCCGGAGTTTTATTTTGGGAGCTGTTGCCTACATCTGTTGCAGCAGGAACATTTTTCTGTTGTCCATCCGCTGTAATTTCAGGAGTTGGATCCACTTTGTCCTGTTCTTCCAGCACTATTTCAGGTCCAGTTTGTTCTTCAGTCATTTTATCCCGCAATTACCATTTGCATGATGTCTGAAAGTCCTAAATCTGAGATTCCCAAATAAAAAGCAACTGCTAATGAAACACCTACTACTACAGATGTAGATTTTATAGTTGCTTCACGAGTCGGCCACTGCACGCGTTTAAACTCTGCAATGACATCTTTGAAAAACTGCTGAATTCTTTTGAACATAATCATGTTTGTGGATGAATTAGAAACATCCTGTTAATATTATTTGCTCATTCGCCTAACCAACACAGTACCACTTACTTTGGCAGGGCAGACAGGGGTCGAACCTGCGACCTTCGGTTTTGGAGACCGATGCTCTACCAACTGAGCTACTGCCCTATCAGGACGTAAAAAATTATTTCCAGGAAACAGTTTATTTTGTTTCCTTATGTAAAGTATGCTTTCGATCCCACTTGCAATATTTGCGGGTTTCCATACGTTCTGTTTTAATTTTCTTGTTGCGGGAAGCAGTATAATTCCTCCGCTTGCATTCGGTGCACTCTAACTGAACCGTGTCTCTCATGTTTTGTTACCTTCAAACTACTTTAAAAAATTGGAGCCTGAGAGCAGGATTGAACTGCCGACCTCTTCCTTACCAAGGAAACGCTCTACCACTGAGCTACCCAGGCTTAAAACTCATACCGTTATAAGCTTTTGAAGCTGTGGTGGGGAGAGAAGGATTCGAACCTTCGAAGGCGTAGCCGTCAGATTTACAGTCTGATCCCGTTGACCGCTTGGGTATCTCCCCATGCTGGAGCTGGCAATAGGACTTGAACCTACAACCTGCTGATTACAAATCAGCTGCTCTACCAGTTGAGCTATGCCAGCATGAGTTAAAC
>JACNJW010000021.1 GCA_014382365.1 SAR324 cluster bacterium | reverse complement strand
CTCTGTGTGCTGCTTAAATTGTTAAAATCAGGTTTTGAAAATCATTAATCTTTCAAGTTCGTCAAAGATTGGTGTTTTTCAGGAAGCCCTACCTAATTGGAATTATTATACTTTTAGTTTGGCAATCATGTTTGTTTTTTTGTTCAGTATTTTATTCTTAAGTAAAATGCTGCACCTCAAACAGAACTTTCCTAAATTACACAAAATAAGTTTTGCTCTTTTAGCATTGAATTTATTGAGCATCATACTGATTCTTTCCATTCCAAAAGAGTATATTTCCAGTCTCGTGATGACTGTGACCCTGCTGATGTTTCCGTTATTGATGAGTATTTCTATTGCTGGTTGGTACAAAGGAGAACAAGCAGCAAAATACTTAACCATCGGTTGGGGGCTTTTTGTTGCCCTGTCGGCTATTTACAGCTTAAGAGTTTCCGGAGTTGTTCCGGGTAGTTTTCTGGCAGACTATGCTGTAGAGATAGGTTCAGCCCTGGAAGCACTGCTTTTTTCTTTTGCACTGCTCGCACGTTTTAATCAATTTAAGAATGAAAAGCTGTTATTAGAGCAAAGGGCTCAATTTGCCATTGACGAACTCGGTAATCTGACCGCAACGAACTCAATGAATGACGTACGAAAAACGACTGTTGATACAATGCGCATGGCTTTAGTGTGTTGGCAAGAAAGCACAGGGAAGGACATGGTTGATCTGGCAAAAGAAAGCAAACAATGGGGAAGCCATTTTGACAAAAGCACTGCTACATGGCGGAGCCAGGCACTGGCGCGTTACCGTAACTTAAAAACACTGCCTTCAAAACCAAGGATCAACAAAGTTATCGAAACTGTAGAGTTCGTCCTGAAGCACTGTCCTCCTGAGACAAATGCACATCGGGAACTTCATAAACAATTGTCCCTCCTAAATGAGCAACTTCAAAAACGATCTTCTTGAGGCTCTGCCTCAACCGGTAAGATAATCCCCACAGCAGGTGGGATTCAGTGAACACTCCAAATAATTGATATTACAGATATTATAAGAATATCAGCGCCAAAGTGCACCAAAGTGCACCAACATTAAAATTTACATGTTTTATTTATCTTGTAACATAATGCCTTTACAAACCATTTAGTGTTATCCTCTTCCTTGAGACTTTACTATGAAAAAATCTGTTTCCTTAAAAATAGCCACCGGAGCCGCACTTGTTTCTTTTGTTGCTTTTGCCTGTGCCAAAAGTGATGATACGGCTAGTACCGCTTCAAGTAATAATACGACTACTGCATCAGGCAGACCTACAGTTGTCGAATGCTCGTCTCTGACAACCGAGTTGGGGCAAACTGCGGTTACTAAACTTGCTGAGTATGGCTATAAAAAATGTTCGATGGTCTTTGGTATTCTCATTGCGAATAGTAATGAGGTGACAATCAGGGAACAGGATATTACCGCTATGACCCAGTCCATTGCGGATATCTTGGCTGAAGCTCTTGATAATGATCAGAATGGAACGGCAGATGATTCAACTGTTGTTGCCCAATTAAAAACCAGTTCTACAGGCACATGGATCAATGTGCAAAGTCAAGCGAACCAAACCAATGAAGACACCATTGTTTCCGCAATGAGTTCATATTTGGGAAAAGATATGGGAATTAAGTATTCATGGCTGGCTGGTGATTACACCGCATCAATGTATGGTACAATTTATGAGAAGCATATGATTGTTGAAGAAGTAACACACTTAATGCACCATTATGGCTATGCGAAAGCCTACCCTACAAAATGGGGAGTCAGCGATGACGGTTGTGGATCAAATACTTCTTCCGGTTGTGATTGGAACCAAAGTACACTCACTAAACTTGCGTTTGAAGCAATGACTTCAAGCAGTAACTGGTATTATCACGGTGAAAATACCACCAATGATAACGGATCTCATATTACCGGGTCATGCGCAGGGCCATCTTGTGCCGCGGTCGAATTTATTATGAATGTTGTCATGGAATATCGAAACATTCGTCATCATGATTCTGATAATGCTTCTTCAGGAACAGCATTTCCGACAACTTCCAGCGGAATTGCCACAATACTGGAGTCAACAGCAAACGGAATAGCAATGAAGGCGATATTAGATGACGCAACTCAGAACCAGTTTATCAAAGGCATGACTTGGAGCTACAACCCAACATCTTCTCAGTAACTCAAAACTCTCACTTTCACACTCCTGTAACAAGGAACACGAAGAAAAAGGTCATAGATGAGGGACATTTTATTAATACTACTCACGGCAACTCTTGCTTTTAGTGGACAAGCCATTGCTCAACCGAAAGCAACTCAAGAGAACTGTATTGCCTCCGGAAATCCGGAAGTAAAATTGACCATCACACAAATACCTCCGGAGTGTCCTCTGCAGTATCCGTTTGTTAAATACCTCAGTGTCTTCGGGGTTAATGTGGTGGCGACTTCCAGTGTTTCTGACAAAAAAATGTTACACGCGGGAAACGTTTTGGCGCAATATCTCGACAATAACGAAGACGGCACTCCGGATGATAAAAAAGTACTGGAAATGCTAACAGGCGAAAAAGCAACTCTGGTCATGGCTTCCGAAAGTGAATTTGAAGAGTTTATGGAAGGCGAACCTCCCGAGGACATCGCGATACAAGACCTCCTCGTCGATGAAACAAGGCCGGAATTTCATCAGGGAGACTACTCACGTTTTGATGCTTCGCTCGAAGAAGTTTTGCATTTGGTGCAAGCTGTTGGCTGGGCAAACACTTTTCCGGAAGTTTTCGGAACAGAACCCGGATCTAAGCTGGCGGACGCAATGGATAAGGCGCGCGGCGGACATTTTGAGGAACTCCCAGGAAATTATCCTTCAGGAGCGTGGTACTCATACGACGATGAAACCTGCGATTATGGCTGTCAAGTGATTGAATATTCTTATTGGGTTACCACGACACTGCTCGGGGCACATGATTATCCCAACAGAGCAGATGAAATTGGAGAGGAGTGGAAGCTGACAAAAGTTTCCGACCTAAAAGCAAAAGATGAGGGCTGGAAAATTATTACTTCGAGTGATTTCAAACAGCCGACTAAAAAACTACCTGACGGAAATTATCTGGGTCTGTAGCAGTCACTATACTTTTTTAGAAATTCAAAGCCAACAAACGGCTTTCCTTCCGGCTTTTTCTTTTAAACAGACAGCTCATCAGAAAAACAGGAAATGAAAGCGGCTGCAGAAATCCGCAGCCGTTTTCAGAGGGTGACTGTTTCGAATCAGGAATTCGAGTACGCACTGGGATAGCGGCTGAGAAAGGCAATTGCCAGTCGCAGTTCTCTGCTGTCAACACACTCCCCTATTTTGTGCGTGTTCTGCTCGACGCCGGCACCGATTCCGAACATCGGAGGATGTTTGAATCCTCCGGCATGAACCCAGTCTTTCTGCTCGGAAATCTTGATTTCATTGTTTTCTTCCGGAATTGGAAACCCCACTCCATCAGTTGAAAAAATCCAGCGATCAATTCTGGGCTCTTTACGCAGGGTTGCACCGGAATCATTATCGGATTCCACATTCGGTGTGACCACATCCCGATAAACGTCTGCTGCCGTTTGAATGGCTGTATGCTCCTCCGGAGTCGCCCAACCCATGTAGATCTGCTTGTTTCCAGGGCGGTAATTATTCCAGGTCAATTCTTCATAAGTCGGCACCGAAACTTCGACCGAAAGTCCATTTTCTCTTGCATTCCTGACGGATTCAAAACCGTCAATATCCGCCACGGCATCATCCGGATTTTCTCCAACGGTCAAACGTCGGTCAAAACGAAAAGTGAAACTGGCGGGTACGGCGCAATCGCTGGGTGTGTCCAGTTTTGCCCAGGATGCGGTGCGTGTTCCGTGTCCCAAAAACGGATCATCCTTGAATCCTTCACGGGTATCATAACGTTGTGCGGCTTCAGAGATGATTGCACTGCCGAATTCCAAGGGATTCAAACCCTCCCAGGGCATTGAGCCGTGGCAGGCACGACCGATGATGCTGACCTCAATCTGCATTCTTCCGCGCTGTCCTCGGTAAATGCCAAGCGCTCCTTTGTTTGCGTCTCCGGTGCCTTCAGTCAGGATCACCACATCCGGAACCAGCTCAGCACCGGCACCGGGCAGCACCTTGTTCATCAGATACATTGGTCCGGCTCCATCGTTGTCTTCTTCAGCAGTGGTGGCGTAGGAGCGAATGATTGCACCCTTCAGTGCACCTTCATCTGCGAGTTCCAACATGATTTTTGTGGAGATGATTTGAGAAATAACACCAGCCAACTGATCGGCAGATCCGCGTCCGAAGATCAAATGTTGCCACTCATCATCAGGGGGCAGATAACCCAGCTCATCCCGTAAAAAGTCCCGTGCAATATCATCCGGTTTTAGAACTCCGTCATAGGCATCCACACTACCGTTTGTTTTCTGCAGCCACTGGTCCCGCAAGGCTCGAACGGTGTCAGAATGTCCGTCAAAGTAAATGATGCGTTTGTCTTCATCCGCAATGCCGTCATTGAGATCTTTTGCAGTCCAGACCAGATTTCCGTACTCATCAAACCAGACATCTTCAGGTGCACGTACTGCGTCAATTTCAACAATTCGTTTTTTTAAATACTGCAGACGGGGACCTTCGTGATTACTTAATCCACATTCCGTATCACCACCCTGGTCGGTCGGTTTATCCACAAAATCGGCTGGGATCCGAATGGTTTCTTTCAGTAGTTCTTCAGCTAGAGGTTGATATTTTGCGCTCAACGCAGATATTTTTTCGTTTAATGTACTCATTTATTTCTCCTGATTTATAAGTTTAAGATAATATTTTTGCCGTGCTTGTAGAGGTCTAAACTATAAATTGTCCAGACCTTTCACAAAACCAATTGTCTTGAGGCGGTATTGTTTGTTAGTTTATGCTTTTCAATGAATCCGTTCTGTTCCGCGGCTCATCAAAGATTCCAGCGTGGCTACTGGGTTTTCAAAGCGGTTGGCCAGAATCATGGCTGCAATGATGAAGGGCTTGTATCCGGCTTCGACATATGTTTCAGTGCGGTATTTTTCAAAAACACTTGCAGCAACTTCACCCTGCTCACAGGATACGTTGCTGATGTCGGCAGGCAGGCAGTGCATGTAGAGCGCCTCACCGTTTTTGGTGAGCTTCATTTTCTCTTCAGTGCACTCCCAGTTTTTGTGTCTGGCATTTTGTGCAAGACAGCTTTTTTCCAAATCATCCAAACCTCGCATGTCCTGTTCCCGTAATAGTCCGGTACGTTGTTCCATTACTTTGTAGGGTGCCCAGCTTTTTGGATAAACGATGTCGGCATTTTCAAAGGCTTCGTCCATTGAGTTGCTGACACTGAAGGATCCGCCGCTTTCCGCTGCAAATTTACCTGCAGTCTCCACTATTTCCGGAATGAGTTCATAACCTTCCGGATGAGCGAGTGATACATTCATTCCGAAACGTGCCATTAAAGCAATTATGCCCTGAGGTACAGACAATGGTTTGCCGTAACTAGGAGAATAAGCCCAGGTCATGGCTATTTTTTTGCCACGTAAATTCTCGATGGATCCAAAATGGTGTGTCAGGTGCAGAAAATCCGCCATACTTTGGGTAGGATGATCCATGTCACACTGCAGATTAACTAATGCCGGACGTTGATTCAAAACTCCGGATTCTTTTCCATAATCCAGGGAATCTGCAACTTCCCGCATAAAAGCATTTCCGGCACCAAGATACATATCGTCTCGAATTCCAATTGCTTCTGACAAAAATGAAATCATATTTGCGGTTTCTCTTACGGTTTCACCATGTGCAATTTGTGATTTTCCTTCATCCAAATCCTGAACACTCAAACCAAGCAAATTGGCTGCAGAAGAATAAGAAAAACGGGTTCGTGTAGAGTTATCACGGAACAGTGAAACTGCAATTCCCGATTCGAAAAGCTTGGCAGAAATGTTGTTGCTGTGTAGATACTTCAAAGAATCTGCAATGTTGAAAATGCTCTTCAGTTCATCTGGTGAATTTTCCCAGGTCAAGAGTAAATCTTTTTGACAAAGACTGGAAACTCCGCCGGGATTTAAATTGTCAAGATTGGCTAAATATTGTTCAAATTCGTTCATTAATGTAGTTTGTTAAAGGTTTTATAACTGTAAATACAGGTGAAAATAACAATCAGAATATATAATTATTTCAAAAAAATTAATGAATTGCAAGTTCAAGCAGTGAATGTTGTTCCTGCTTCTCCGGCAAAAGTTTGCCGGAGAAGATCAACTTTGGTGATGTAGCTTTTTTTGCCGCCGTTGCTTAAAAAGTCAAGCATGGCTTTTATTTTAGGCCCCATACTACCGGCAGGAAATGCTCCTGATTCATACAATTCAGTAGCCTCTTTTAAACTGAGTGCGGAAAAACTTTTTTCATTTGGCTGTTGAAAATTTAGTTTGACTGAGTCAACATTGGTCAAGATTACCAACTCGACTTCCAAATCATGCCCACGTTTTTGAGCACGTTCCATAATGAGTCCGGCCAGCAAGCTGGAGGCCAGATCTTTATCAATCACGCCCTCCACACCCTTGAAAATAGAGACTGTGTTTTCATGATCAGTATTTTCCCGCTCGTAGCAAATTCCATAGTTGCAGTCATAAAATTCTTTGTGAGGTTCACTTCCGGATTCAATTCTTGGAGTAACTTTGACTACGGGAATTCCACCGCCACCAACTGCAATCGGTATGTTTCCTGATAAAAAACAGGCTTCAATGATATCAATTTCCACAATACCGGTCGGGATTGGTGAAGGAACAACTCTGCGCCAAATATCTTCACCATCTTCAGCCAATTTGTAAAACTTGGCACGATAATCCGGAGATTCCTTCATTAAACCGGAAGCTTCGTCTTTAGTGAGCGGCGGGCCGATAAATTTTTCAGGATTTTCAAAAGCAGGATCTCTAGAGTCAACGATGACTTGAGTAATGATTTCTGCAGTGTGAATATCCAAGCCCCGCATTTGGAGTGAATTGGAGAGTTGCGCCAGCATATAGCCCAGTGCACCCTGGGAATCGGCACCGCAAACATCAAGTGGGATTTTGTGCAAATATTTGCTGGAATACTCGGAACGCAGCAGAATATTGCCGATTTGGGGTCCGTTGCCGTGAGTCACGACATAATGACTTTCCTGGTTATCTTTGATAAAATCGGCAATAATTTCACATGTTTTTGCTGTGCGTTTCCACTGTGTCGGCAGATCTGGAGTAATCAATTTTCCGGTTCTGGGATCAATTTCAACCGGCGAAATTTCGTTGCCGCCCAGAGCAAAGATGATGAGCTTGTTCTTTTTTGCCATTAGTTACCGGACCTTCCGGTAACTTTTTTCAAAGGTAATTCAAATTGACGCTCACCACTGAAAATACAAAAAGCATTTGCGACAGCGGAAGCAGTTGGAACTAAGCCTATTTCGCCGACACCTTTTGCACCGCAGGGGCCGTTTTCATCCGGAACTTCGATACCGATTATTTCGATGTTCGGCGTTGCAGCCGCGCGGATCATACCCAGTTTCCCGTATTTTGTATGGACCGGAAAACCTCCTTCCATTTCAAATTTTTCTGAAAGTGCATAACCCAAACCCATGTGAACTGAACCTTCGAGTTGACCTTCAAACAAAGTCGGGTTGATGATTTTTCCAGCATCATGTGCAGCATAAACATTCTCGACTTTTCCGGAATCATCAAGCGTTACAACTTGAGTGGCATAGCTGTAAGAATAATGCGTTTGCGGTTCCTCAGCATCGGACTCAATTGACGTTGTCCAATCGCAAATCCATTCGCCAACATATTCGCGGCCGACTAATTCTTCAAGGGAGTGTGAGTCCAGATCAGCCTTCAGTTTTTTACCGGCATCCAGGACACTGTTGCCGATTAGCGAAGTTCCGCGTGAAGCAGTAGTCATACCGCTTGGAGCATCTTTGGAAGTATCGACTTTGACTTTGACAAAATCCGGATTCACTCCAGCAGATTCACACAAAAACTGAACTGCCATCGTAAAAACTCCTTGTCCCATTTCAGTCCAGCCATGATGAATGGTGATTTCGGTTGGCGACTCAATCACGACACGGACTTTACTTTCGTCCGGAACTCCGTTACCGATTCCAGTATTTTTCATACCACAGGCAATTCCGGCATATTTGGCCTTGTGAAAAATATTTTTGACCGCCATCAAAGTCTCTTGAATGCCGATTCCGGAAGTGATTTTTTGTCCGGTAGAAGTACGGTCTCCAGGCTGGAGTGCATTGTCAAAACGAAATTGCCAACGCTCAAAACCGCCTTTTTCGCAAAGTTCGTCGATACAGCTTTCGACCGCAAAATTGATTTGATTCACACCAAATCCACGCATCGCTCCGCACGGAACATTATTGGTGTAAACTGCACGGCTACGGAGATTTACAATAGGAATGCAATATGCGCTGGTGGCATGTCCAGCTGCGCGTTCCAAAACTTTCATACCGACTGACGCATAAGCACCGGTGTCGCCGATGATGTCCGCGTTAACAAAAGTCAGTTTGCCGTTTTTGTCACAACCAAGCGAGATTTCCATGTTCATCGGATGCCGCTTGGGATGCATGCAGAGCGATTCCGGACGAGTCAGTGCGACTCTTACAGGTACTTGAAGAAGATGCGCAAACAGGGCGGCGTGTCCCTGCACAGTCAGGTCTTCTTTGCCGCCAAACCCACCCCCGTTGGGCATCAAAACAACAACGACTTTTTCTTCAGGAAGCCCCAGAATTTTACTGATGCTGTTCCGGTCTTCATAGACTCCCTGACTCTGAGAAAAAACCTCAACGCCATCTTTGGAAGGTTTTGCCAGACAGCATTCAATTTCCAAAAATGCATGTTCGATGCGTTGTGTTTTGTAAGTGCCTGTTGTGACAAAAGCACTTTCTTTTTCCGCGTGCTTGCTGTCACCTCGCTTAATCTCAAGGTTGGACAACAAATTTCCACTTTCGTGAATTTGCGCACAGTTTGCGGAAAGCGCCTCAACCGGATCAGTAATAGGCGACAGCACCTCATACTCCACTTTGATCAGCGAAACTGCTTCACGTGCGGTTTTCTCTGTTTCAGCAACAACTCCAGCGATGACATCACCGATGTAGCGCGTGGTTTCACCAGGCTTAACCATTAACGGCCAATCCGGAACAATCAAGCCTGTAAAGCGCTCACCAGGAACATCGTCTGCCGTGAAAACCCGCAAAACTCCAGCCAGTTTTTCGGCATCAGAAGTATCAATTTTCAAAACCTTTGCCCGTGGATGCTCACTGAATTTCAGTGCACCGTGTTTCATGCCGGCAAATTTGAGGTCTGCTACATACGGTGCCTCTCCGGTTGCTAAACGGAGCGCATCGTATTTCACCAGACGTTCACCGACCTTTCCATTATTTTTCGGCAGTTCAATTTTTTGCTTGTTCCGCAAGGCTTCCGCTGCTGTGAGACAAGATTTGGTTACCTTTTTATAGCCGGTGCAACGGCACAGATTACTGTTCAGGGCTTTGTTAATTTCCTGCTCCGTCACGAATCCCTGATTTAGGAGAGGCCAGACTTTCATCACAATTCCCGGCGTACAAAATCCACACTGCAGGCCGCCTTCTTTGGCAAAGGCATTAATCACTGTTTCTTTTTTTTCTATATCCAGCCCTTCCATTGTTGTGATTTCTTTGCCTTCAATTCTTCTCATTGGAGAGATGCAGGATTTCAGCGGATTTCCATTCAGCAGAACCGTGCAGCAACCGCAAACTCCTTCCGGGGCACAACCATCCTTAGGTGAGATGAGGCCTGCAACATCCCGCAAATAATTCATTACCAGTAATTCCGGATCACCTTCGTAATTAATTGTAGTACCGTTTAGTTTGAATTCCATAATACTCTCTTTTTGTTTTGATGACTTGATAAGTAAACTGTGTACTCGTAATAATTTCTATAACTTTTTCAACCCCAACGTCTGTGAGGTCATTTATTTTGCTGTTCTGATCATGAAGATTTCTTCCTCCGCTCTTAATGACAAAAATTTTGTTTTGGGTTTTGAACGAAAGGAACTAAAGTTAACTCGAGATATGTGGTACTGCCTGTTTCTGAAATAGCAGTTCTCATCATTTGCATGATCTCATAATTTTTTAAACTCACACCACTTTTTGCTTCACCAGAAATTGTGTTTTCTGGATCGCTGCTCGAAAATTGAACGTCAAAATCAGGGCCACTGTATTGGACTAAATCACCTTCAACTGAAACGCAATATTCCTGATTATCAAAACGGGCAAAGACAGTTTCTTTTTTTATGTCCTGCTCAAGAAAAAACCCATCTCGATTGCTGAATTCCTCGTAAGTCTCCTTCGTGCCAAAAAATCGTGGTTTGAGCAGATATGGACCACCGTCTTCCGGACAAAAAATATCACAATTTCCGCATTCATTACAAAAATCTGCATAGTTTGCAATTTGGTATTTTTTCTCTAATTTGAAAGTACTCCGCTTGCTGAGTTGCCAGCCGGAAGTAATTTGCTCAAATTCCAATACATCTGTTTCTCCGGCAGGAATTTTTAAGGCAAAATTTGCGTTATTTGGACAAACCGGAATGCACTTATCGCAAGTTAAGCAGTCGAATAATTCCAGGGTTGTGCCAACTTTTTTTGGAGGACTGGAGTTTTTTTCCAGACTGTAACGGGAGTTTGTGTTTACAGTTTCAAGGTAGGATTTAGTATTCAGCAATTTAACTTCAGAAAGCCACTTTTCAAAAACATCAGTGCCAACTTCTTTCCTGATTTCCACTCCGTTTTCCAAGGCTCTTCGGCAAACAGCATCGTCTTTCAAATCAATATTATCCAGTGCCTGTTCTGCATTTCCATAAGCTCTGAAAATATAACTTTCAATATCATTTACTCCAAGTTTATCCATTCGAGAATTCAGCTCTTTATAGTATGCACTGCTTCGGCTGTACCCCCCGACTTTCAGTAAATCACTGCAAACGGTGATTGGAGTTAAACCAAGAGCCACTGCATCAGCAAAATTAGTTTTGTCAATGCCGGCAGAAAAGGAAATTGGAAATTGATCGCCGAAACGTTCCCTGAACTGCTGTACCAGATTAATACCTAAAACGTGTAAAGGCGTTCCGGAAAGGTACATTACTTTTTCTGATTCTGGAAAAAATTCCCGGTGATTTTCTACAATCAGTGTGTTATTGAATTTGACTCCAAAACTCAAACCAAGTGACTTTGCTGTTTTTCCAAGCCGTTCAACAAATCCCTGGGCCTGTTCCCAGCTGGCATCATTCTCAAAGGCTTCATCAGGCACATGAATACCACTGTAGCCCATCACATCGTTGAACAAGTGGCGCACCTTATCTTTTCCCAGCAAAGTAGGATTGAGTTTGATGATGCAGTTCAAGTCATGTTCACGAAAAAGATAGTCAATAATCTTTTCAATTTCTTCCGGAGGACAACCATGAAAAGTGCTTAAAGTCAGGGTGTCGGAAAGTTTAGTTTGGAAATCCAAATCACGAAATTGTCGAAATTCTTCCGGAATTTGTTGGCGGTACTTTTCGATCACTGCAGATGCATCCAACATTCCTTCTATAAATGTGCGAACCTTTTCAGACTGAATACCTTGCAGATCATAACCGACGCTCATGTCATACTGCACGTCAGCAAAATTACCAGCTAAATTCAGTTTTCCGCTGGCCCGCAAAATTTCAATCAGCATTGCACCTTTCACATATTCGTGCAGTGACTGCTCAATCCGGAGTTCCTGAGACCATTCCACATTATAGCCGACAGTCTGCATGTCGATGCACGGACGTGGAATTTCCAGTTCATCGAGAATCTGTACTGTTTTCAGTTCCATAATTCTACATCCACCCAACCATGAAAGCACAATATTTTGTGCCATTTGTGTTTGTGGACCTGAAGCAGGACCAAGAGGTGAAGAACTGTTTTTAGCATGAAAATTTACCGAGTAATCTCGTCTGCTTTGTCCGCAGAAAAACTTCTTGGCAGGAAAATCGAAAATGGAATTTGCAGTTTCCAGTTCAGTGAACATGCGGTTCACCAGAGAACCGAAAGGATGTGGTATAAGTTCGGACATGAGAGTTTCAGGGTTATAGTTTGAATTTGTTATTTGACACTCTTTTCAAGACAAATGACTCCAAAGTCTTGCTGCCTGCAGGGCTGCATTGGCTTTGATTTCTTTTTCAGAAATATTTTGCAGCTGATAATCACGAATGCTGAACACCCCACGGGTCATTACCTCACTTGGCAGACTGCTGAGACCAAAGAATATATGCCCAAAAATAGTGGATTCAGTAATAGGTGTTCTGGGATGATAATCAAAAATTGCCAAATCTGCTTGATATTCCGGTAAAATTTTGCCTAGTTTTTTGTTGAAAAGTTTTGAGGCAATTGCAGGATTGTTTTCAAATAAAAGCTGGAGATAATTTGCACTCTCTGCTCCTCCGCTTAAGTGTGAACTGCGAATCAACATTCCTTCCTTGCCTTCCCGAAGCATGTTGCCCTGCATGCCGTCTGTACCGAGCCCTGATCTTAGTTGGTCAAGATTGATATTGGGTGCCATACCGACGCGATTATTAGCATTTGATGAAGGATTATGAACGAATTGAAGTTTGTATTTTTTGAGTAAAGAAAGATCCGCTTCGCTGATGTGCAGTCCGTGAATAATCATGGCGTTTTCATTCAACAAGTCAAATTTTTCCAGACGTTTCAAAACAGAAGCATAGCCTTTTTTTATTGCATCTTCTTCATCAGCTTTATCTTCGGAAACATGAATGTGAATACCCCAGGATTTCAAGGGCTCAACTGACTGTCGAATTTTGTGCAAAGAATCATCGGACAAAGTAAATGAGGCATGCAGACCAATCAACGGATGGACATATGGATTATCTCCATATTTCTGCACTGCAGCAATGTTTTCCTGCAAACTTGCTTCGAATTTTTCTGGACCGTTACGGTCAGTAATTTCAAAAGCAACGCTGGAATTCATCCCAAACTTTTCGGCACTTTCTGCCAGTAAGGTCAAAGAACCTTCTATGAATGAAGGACTGCAATGATGGTCGATGACGGTTGTTGTGCCGGCCTTGAGGGAGTCCAGCAATCCAGATTCAAAGCAGGCCTGTGTTGAATCACGATCCAGCGCAAGATCCATCTTCCACCAGACTTCCTGCAATATTTCAGTAAAATTAGTCGGATTCCCTTTGGGTAGAGGCATCCCCACCGCCAGCGCGGAATAAAGGTGATGATGTGCGTTAATCATGCCCGGTAGAGCAATTTTATCGTGCAAATCATGCACAACATCAAAACTGCCGGACGGTTTGTCTTTACCAACACTTTCGATACTCTCGCCTCCTATTGCAACAAAAGCATTTTCAATGAAGGCCGGTTCATTACAGGGATTTATAATGTTTAAATTTTTCAGTAATGTTTTTTTCACAATAATCACTTTAACAAAATTGTAGCTTGATGCTGGCTATCATATTGGATTTGGAAGTTTCAATCAATACTACTAGGTACTCTTTTAATTAACAAATTCTTTAGATGTTCTGCAAAAAAATCATACCATGCATCTTCCGGATGCACGCCGATTTTAAGGATCCAAATTTTTTGCAGCAGTTCAGGAAACTGCCTGAGTTTTACTGCATCTTTTTCAGTAGTTATTATTAAATCAGGTTGTAGCTGCTCCTGCATTTTTAGAATTTTCTCTACATCTTTAAAGGTATAATCGTGATGATCAGGAAACTCAATTTCAGCGATGATCTCAGCACCATATTTTTTTACCATACTTTTTAAGCCGGCAGGATTTGCTATACCTGAACTGAGGAACACACGCTTTGCTTTCAATTCCACTATGTTATATTCTATTTCCTCATCCAAACGGGACAAACACTCTACTTCAAAATTGAATTTAATAACAGGACAAGTTACTTTCAAGTCATGTTTCAGCATCTGTAGAACGTCACCTGAAGAAGCCAGATTAGCTTTGGTAATAATAATTGCATCTGCACGAATCCACTGATTTTCCGGTTCCCGCAAGACTCCCAGCGGCAGCAGTGAGTGCTGGCCAAAACCTTGCTCTGCATCAATCAAAAGCAGATTCAAATCCCGGTGCATTGCTAAATGCTGAAAGGCATCATCCAATACCAACACATCTGGCTGGTCCAGTTCTTCTGCCATTTTTGAGGTAGAAGTACGGGAACTGCCCACATATACAGGAACTTCCGGATTTCGCTGTGCGAGTAAAAAAGCTTCATCACCAAAAAAACGTGGGTCAATTGTGATATCTTCGCAGTAGCGCAGGCGCTGCCCTTCAATTTTGCCCTTCCTCCGGTAGCCGCGGGTAAGAATGACAGGTCGAGTATTTTGTTTCTGCAACTCCTTGACTAGAAAATCTACAACAGGAGTTTTTCCGGTTCCGCCTACAGTTAAATTGCCGACTGAAATTACCGGAACTGTTGCTTGATATGTTTTCAGCCAGGATTTTTTGTATGCCTGGATTCGCAGTAAAACTAGGGCTTTGTAAATTAGTGAGATAATTAACAGTGGGGCTTTTAAAAAAATATTTGAAACAATCATGGCACTAAAATTGGTGTTTTTCTAACACGCCCCAGTTCAGATAGTTGCGGTAATTTTTGAATGTCTTCTGCTAAAACACGAGTCGGAGTAACAAAGACCAGTACATGATCAAAGCTCTTATTTGTTCCACTTGTACTGAAGAACGGCCCCACTAAGGGCAGATCTTTAAAAAACGGAATTCCGGACTGATTTTGAGCGGTTTTGTTTTTGATCAACCCACCCAGTAAAAAAGGCTGTCCATCTTTCACAAAAATCTGTGTTTGCGCCCGCTGCGTATTGATTGGAGGAATTCCGTCAATACTTGAACCTTCTACGGGACTACTGGTTTCTGCATAAACTTTCAGCCAGATCCGGTTATTGCTTTCGTTATCACTGTCTTCAATTAAGCGTGGAGTAACCCTGAGTGTGATACCGGTTTTCAATTCCTGCAGGCTGCTCGTTTTTTCGGTGGTGATTTTAATGTGGAGCACCGAACCGCTGTTCATTTCTGCTTCTACATTATTTAGTGTGACCACAACCGGACGGGACAGCATTCGCCCCTTTCCCTCACTTTGCAGCATTCGCAACACAGCGTCTACCCGCAAGGCACTGGAAGCAGCGCCTGTTCCTAAAGAAAAACCTGAGGAGAAAGGACCCTGATCTGAAACGATGACTGTACCGTCAGTGGAAACACTTTTTCCTCTGAATTCTAAACCAAGTTGACGTGAATGTGTTTCACTGGTTTCAAAGAGATGCGCCTCTATCCTGATTAAGGGTAAAGGGCGGTCCCAAATATGTACCAGTTTTTCCATCCACTCTACGTGAGCTTTACTACCTTCCAGGATTAATGCGTTGCCAAGAAAGTCCGGGATTATCTGGGGTCGCAGCAAAGGGATTTCAGTTTCGTCCTCCAACCTCTGTTGCAGGGCTTTTTTTAAACTTTCCTCGACACCCGGAATTGTTAGTTTCTGGCCGCTACTTTGTATAGCCTGTGATCCCACACTTAAGTATTTCAGTGGCAGACGTACAATTTTACTTTCAGGAATAAGCTGCAAATCTTCAGCTTCAACTTCAGCTTCAATTTCAGTTGTTGCAGTGAAAGGCTCAGGAATGGTCGTTGTTAAGTCCTGAGACTCATAATCCCATTGCTGGACTAGTTTAATTGCCAAACTGACAGAGTTCTCCGCACCTCTTAAAATTAATAAATTTGCAGTTGGATATGAGTCATCTACAAGTCTAATTTCCTGAATATTTTTTCTAACCTCAACCAAAAAAGTGTGAACTTGTTCAGGACTGATATTCTTGAGGGGCACGGACTTAGTCACAAATTGAGGGTCTTGAGTCCATGCTAAAACATGTTGTCCAGGATAATAAACCGCTATTGCATTCTGGCGTCGAGCTAAATCGAAGATTGCTTCTTCAACGGATGAATAATTCAAATTTCGAATTACTTTCCGTTTCTTTAAATGTTCTGCCTGAAAGTGCACGGCAAGTTGTCCGGTTTCAGCCAACTCTCGCAGTATCTTCTCTAATAAAACCGGTGTTTTAAGAACTTTTCTGAAAGGTCGATAACGCCATGCATCTGTCCTTAAGACAATTCTGTGCCGATTCTGCCGGGTTACCAAAGTCAAATCGTGGCGGCTAAGCAGCAGGCTCAGGATTGTTTCAGGATTACTGCCGCGTATTTTGTTGATTTCCGCAACACCTGTGACTGCAGGATCGATCTGAATATTTTCTGGGTTACGGGCAAAAACCTGAAAAAACTTTTTCAGCACTTCTGGTATTGTTGCTGATACTTTTGCAGATATTGTTATTCCGGACTCCCCCGTTTGTTTCCAACTTATTCCAGATTCTGCACCAATTGCAGCAAATCTTGCTACTAAGAAAATAATAATGAATAATGGCCATTTTTTCATTACCCTCGCCCCGGTTTTTGCAGCCAGTATTATTGGCTGATTAGTAACGCAGAAAATTCGGCCTGTTACTGAATACAACTATTTTCTGAATAACTCAAGTGCAGTAATTTTCCGGAGCCTCAGGTGTTTTAAGAAAATGTATTGTCAATTCTGGTATTATGAATTAAATTTTCACGCAGAGTCTACAGTCAGAATGAAGAAAATATTGGTATTATTTAACCTTTACAAAAAGGGAAGTTATGGGAAAGTTGATTAGACGGCCAGATCTTTGGGTCACTTTAGCGTTTTTTTTGTTGATGATACCTGCAGAACAGCTGGAACTATTTTCTGCGCTGGAAAACTGGTCACTGGGTAACCGGCATATTGTCCGTCTCAACACTTTGGATGGAGAACAAACTCAGTTTGCATTTGACGAAATTGTGATTGTTGACACTGAAGAGCAGTTCTTTGATGAATATGGTAGCTGGCCGCTTAAACGTTCGGATATTGCCAAGTTAACCACGAACTTAAAAAGACTTGGCGCAAAAGTAATTGCTCTGGATATGCTGATGGATTTTCCTAACGGTTATGATGAAGATCCTATTCTTGCAGAAGCAATGGAAAAAACAGGAAATACCATTGTAGTAGCACAACTGGATTTTGCCAGTGATGGCAAGTTAAAAGGTATTAATTATCCAACTGAAACCCTCAAAGCAGCAGCCGAAAGCGGTTATACTAATCACACCATGATTGGCGACAAACTCTCACGGCTACGTTTCTTTCCTGATCATATTAAGGAGCACAATGTTTGGCCTTTTGCTGTAAAAACGCTGGCCATGTACAAAGGAGTTGAGCCAAAACTGCAAAACGGACAGCTCATAATCGGAGATATTAGTGTACCTTTGGATCCTTTTAATGATTTGTGGATAGACTTTCCTTTACTACCACCGGCAGCAACATTTTTGGCAAAAGATACACCTGCAGGGATTTCTGCAGCAGAAGTTTTGCTGGAACTTGAAGGTATTCCGGATGATGAGTGGGCAGAAGAAACAGAGGAATTGCAGGAACTGATTGCAGGTAAGATAGTTCTGGTAGGTGACACTTCCGAAGTTTCCCATGATATTTTTACCAGCCCTATTGGAGAAGTATACGGAATTGAGTTTCTTGCAGATACGATCATGACATTGATGAAGAATGCGCCTATTCGTCCTGCCAGTAATACAACTGAATTGCTGGTTCTTTTGATTTTGTTGATTTCATTTTTACTGATAGCACAACTGCCGAAATTTGAAAATCTTATGTTTTTGTTGATCATTGCGGTATATATGATTTTTGCAGTTTATATGTATGTCTATCATGGAGTGGCTTTCTCCATGAGTTATGTTTTGATTGCCTGTGTGTTGAGTACTGTGAGTATTAATCTCTACCTGTTTATGATGGAGCGCAAGCAGAAAGGCTTCATCAAAGGTGCATTTTCTCAGTATCTTTCGCCAACTGTTATTGATCAAATTGTAGCAAATCCCGATATGTTGAAACTCGGTGGTGAGAAACGTGAAATGACTCCGTTTTTTTCAGATATCCAGGGGTTTTCCACTATTTCCGAAGGACTGACTCCCGAAGAGTTGGTGCAGCTGCTGAATGAGTACCTGACTGCAATGTGTGATATTATCTCGTCTTATCATGGTACTGTCGATAAATTTGAAGGAGATGCAATCATTGCTTTTTGGGGAGCACCTCTAGATCTGCCAAACCACGCCACAATTGCTTGTTATGCAACACTTGATATGCAGCAGCGCAATGAAGAAATGCGAAAAACACTGCTTGAGCAAAAGCGACCGATGCTTTATACACGGATGGGTTTGAACAGCGGTCCGGTTGTGGTAGGCAATATGGGTTCAGCAGAACGTATGGATTACACCATGATGGGCGACGTAGTAAATTTGGCTGCCAGACTTGAAGGTGCAAATAAATTTTATAAAACCTACTCCATGATTTCAGGCAGTACCTATGAACTGACAATAGAAGATGTCGATACCCGTCAGCTGGATATAATTCGGGTGGTGGGTAAAAAAGAACCAGTACCTGTTCACGAGCTGCTGGCTCGTAAAAATGAAACAAGCGGAGAAATGAGCGGTGTGGTTGAACAATACCTGAAAGGGCTGAAGTTGTATCAGGATAGAAATTTTGTGGATGCAATTAAGGAGTTTGAAAAAGTTTTAGTCATTGATGCTGAGGACGGTCCCTCGCAGACCTATGTCAAACGTTGCGGTATGTTCCTTGAAACACCTCCCGAAAAGGATTGGGATGGTGTTTTTACATTTACAGAAAAAGGCTAAAATAGTTTATCAATGAAACAACGTCTTGATCGACTGCTGGTAGAGCAAAAACTTGCGCCTTCTCGTGAAAAAGCACAGGCGTATATTATGGCGGATAAGGTAAGAGTAAATGGGCAGCCTGCGGGTAAATCAGGCCGTATGATTAGTGTCGATTCCAAACTGGAAGTTTTAGGAAAGGATCAGCCTTTTGTGAGTCGTGGGGGTGTAAAACTTCAAGCTGCTCTTGATCATTTTGGCCTTAATCCTACGGGTTTGGTCGCACTGGACATTGGAGCTTCGACCGGCGGATTTACTCACTGTTTAATTCTTGCGGGTGCAGAAAAAGTATTTGCTGTTGATGTTGGTTATGGGCAGCTTGCCTGGGAATTACGGCAGCATCAAAGCGTGGTCTCACTGGAACGTACAAATATTCGTCACTTGGAATTTGAACGTCTAGGCGAATATGTAGATCTGGTGGTTATTGATGTTTCTTTCATTTCTCTGCGTTTGATTTTTCCAAAAGCTCTGGAGTTTCTTAAGCCGGCAGGATCTTTAGTAGCGCTGGTTAAACCACAATTTGAAGCAGGAACAGATGAAGTAGGCAAACGTGGTAAAGTGAGTGATTCAGCGGTACAGGCAAGAGTTCTGGAAGACCTGAAAGCTGAAGCACAAGCAATTGGTTTTATTGTTTCAGGTCAGACAAAATCCTCAATTGTAGGAAAAAAAAGTGGTAACGAAGAATTTTTTCTGTGGCTGCAAAAACCTTAATAAACAAATCCAAATAACTCATGAAAAATGATCATTCTGTACTTGAACTTCCGGTAGAAACTCTACTTCGTGTTTCTCTGCAGCAGATTGTTTCGAATCCACAACAACCTCGTAAACATTTTCCACAAAAATCATTGGATGAGTTGGCTCAGTCAATCCGGGCTCAGGGAGTGCTGCAACCCCTAGTTGTCCGCAAGCACCCAAGTATAGACAATTACTATGAACTGGTTGCCGGGGAGCGACGCTGGCGGGCCTTAAAACAACTTGAGGTACCTCAAGTTCCAGTAGTCTTGCGGCAGGTTGGTGATGATGAAATGCTGGAAGTGGCTCTGCTGGAAAATATCCAGCGTGAAAATCTGAGTGTAATTGAAGAAGCTCAATCTTATCAGGACCTGTTGCAAAGATACGGCTACACACAGGAAGAACTGGCCCAGAGAATAGGTAAAGATCGTTCTACAATTGCAAATCAGATGCGCTTACTGCAACTTCCATCTGCTCTGAAAAATGACCTCGAAACCGGTCGCATCAGTGCAGGACATGCTCGCTCGATTTTGTCACTACCGGATGCAGTTTTTCAGCTGGAAATGCGGGAGCGTCTTTTACTGAACTCCTGGTCGGTACGTGAAACAGAACGTCAGGTCAGGCTGAAACTGGATAATCTTGCGCTCAGTCCGGAAAAACAGGACATTGATTTTATTGCAACTGATGGATCTGAACCCAAAATTTCCAAAGAAGAATCTGACATGCAGTTAAAAAGTTTGGAAGAAGAGCTTCAGCGTTGCCTGAGAACCCGTGTGGAGATAAAATTCCATGAAGGCAAAGGCCAGTTCAAAATTGATTATTTTTCGTTGGAGGAATTTGAACGGTTATATGATTTGTTGATTAGAGATTAAAATTTGAACTAAGTTTTGCTGCATGGTGTTGTAAATAAAAAATTTATTTACTAATTTATATTCTTCTAGTAAAATTAAAGGTCGATCGTAATTTTGGTATGAAACCAGAATTATTAGCATGAGGTAAACGTTATCAAATTATAGGAGTTATTATGAGGCTTGGATCTACTACTACTCTCGCCAGAGGCGTCACATCTGCTGCTTCTGTTTCTACCACCGAGCGGCTGGTATTTATTAAAAAAGTCTACAGCCTGCTGGCAATGTCAATGGGGACTGCGGCAGTTGGAGCATATGTGGGCTCTGGGCCGCTTTTGCTTTTAGTGGCACAAAACATGATGATGTTTTTCATCCTGCAGTTCGCACTGATCCTCTTTGCCTCTTTTGCTGCACGAAAACCGGGCCTGAACATGGTAGCACTTTTTAGCTTCACCTCTGTTTCAGGTTTAACTCTCGGCCCTTTGCTGTACAGAGTTGGGCCCTCAATTGCTGCGGAAGCATTCGCTCTGACAGCGATCACCTTTGCCGGTCTATCGCTGTACGTGGTTTTCTCGAAAAAAGATTTCAGCTTTATGTCCGGTTTCCTGATAACCGGACTGATTGTAGTCATCGCAGGCGGAATACTGAATATCTTTATCGGAAGTCCAATTATGCACTTTGTGATGTCCGGAGCAAGCGTCTTACTGTTTAGTGGTTTTATTCTCTATGATACTTCGAATATCTTACGCTATTACGGAACGGATGAATATGTTTCCGCTACACTGGCCTTGTATCTTGACGTCCTGAATTTGTTTATTGCGCTTTTGAGTATTCTGGGCATTATGAGCGATGATTAAAAAAGTGTAGCACCGGGGCGAAAAATTAGGCTAAAAAATCGGTTTCTTTTTTCAGTCCCCAACTCTCTAAATTGAACCCGGAACTTCTGAGTTCTTTCCTCAAATCGAAATTTGCTGGTCTAACAAGTCTGCTTAAATAGAGTAATATCTGCCTGAATAAGGTTGTTATTACTCTTTCCAGTTAGTCCAATCTGAAGAGTGATTTCGAGTCTTTCAAGCAGAATATTTAAGAAAATTTGTTTTTAATGAAAAATATGTTTGCTTTTATTTATAAAAAGAAATATATTAAGGGGTTAGATTTGACGAAGCCGTATTTTGCGCTAAAATAATCAAAACCCCCCTCCACAAGAGACTTGGCAGAGATCCAGATGCGAAATGTCCAGTTAGACATTTACCCTATTTTTTCAAGAGACGGAAAACACTGGAAGAGTGCCACCAGAGAATAGCACGGATAAATACTGTTTTTAACAGTATCCGGATTGTGTGAAAAAATCATTCTGCAGAGAATAGTTTAGCAATGAAATTAATATTTCGTTTTTCTATTGCAGTTATTAAGATCAACAACAACCCTAACCAAAGTCAGTTCATATGCCTTCAACATTAGAAAATCGCCATCGTATCCGGAGATCTTTTGGAAGCCTCACTGCTCCGATAAAAGTTCCTCACTTGTTGAAAGTTCAATTAGATTCTTTTGAACGCTTTCTTCAACGCGACGTGCCGCCTGACCAGCGGGAAGACAAAGGCCTTGAAGCCGTATTCCGCTCAGTGTTTCCAGTTTCTGATTTTAGTGGGTCATCCACTTTGGAATACGTTCATTACCGCCTTGGTGATCCAAAATATTCTGTTGAAGAATGCCGGGTTCGGGGGGTGACTTTCGCTTGTCCGGTACGGGCAGCTTTGCGTCTGATCGTATGGGAAAAGGATACCGAGTCAGATGTAAAACACATTCGAGATATCAAAGAGCAGGATATTTATTTAGGTGAACTACCACTGATGACCCCCACAGGTTCTTTTATTATCAATGGAACAGAACGTGTAATAGTCAGTCAAATGCACAAAAGCCCAGGAGTTGTCTTTACTCATGACAAAGGTAAAAGCCATTCCAGTGGTAAGTTGCTTTATTCTGCAAGAGTGATTCCTCAACGCGGCTCCTGGCTTGATTTTGAGTTTGACGCAAAGGACGTACTTTATGTACGCATTGACCGTCGCCGAAAATTTCATGCAACTGTACTGTTGAGAGCCTTAGGTTATACAGAAGATCAGCTTTTGGAATATTTTTATCAGTTTGAAAAGCTAGATTTAAGCGAAGTAAAGGCTGGTGAGGATCCTGAAATTCAATCCTATTTTCGCGTAATGGATCCTGAAATTATTCTAAACCAGCGCCCGCTACTACCAATAGCAGACCCAAAAACAGGCGAAGTTCTGGTAAAAGCAGGACAGCGGATAAATAAGCGTTTGTTAAAAAAATTAGAGAAAGCAAAAATCAAGCGCATCAATGCGACGCTCACTGAACTGAAAGGACGTATCCTTGCCCGAACAGTGTTCAAGGATAACAGTGAAGAAATATTGATTCCGTGTAACACCCCTCTGACTGCCGAGTTATTGACCACATTAGTCGAAAATGGAGTTAAAGAAGTAGATTTGTTACACATTGGTCCCCAAAATGTGGGCTCTACCCTGCGCGACACACTGGAGTTGGATAAAGTTACTTCTGCAGAGCAGGCATTGATTGAACTATACAAAAAAATGAAGCCGGGTGATCCACCTACTTTGGAATCTGCCCAGTTGATGCTGCAGAATTTTTTCTTCAAAGGAGAGCGTTACAGCCTTTCCAGTGTCGGACGTTTAAAAATTAACGAAAAATTAGGACTTGATGATCCGCTGGATACCACTGTGCTTAGTAATGAAGATATTCTGAAGACAGTCAAATATTTGCTTGAGCTCAGAGAAGGTCATCCTAACAGGATGATTGATGATATTGACCACTTGGGCAACAGGAGGGTTAGAAGTGTTGGTGAGTTGCTGGAAACTCAATTTCGGATTGGACTGGTCAGGATGGAGCGAACCATCAAGGAGCGGATGTCCCTGCAGGATTCTGAAACAATGATGCTGCACGATATTGTAAATGCAAAACCTGTTGCAGGTGCGATTCACGAATTTTTTGGCAGCAGCCAACTTTCACAATTTATGGATCAAACGAATCCGCTTTCAGAAATCACACATAAGCGTCGCTTGAGTGCCTTAGGTCCAGGAGGTTTAACTCGGGAGCGTGCAGGTTTTGATGTCCGCGATGTTCATTCATCGCATTATGGTCGAATTTGTCCTATTGAAACTCCGGAAGGGCCAAACATTGGTTTGATTGCCTCACTGGCAACATTTGCCAGAGTCAATGATTTCGGTTTTATTGAAACTCCTTACCTGAAAGTCGAAAACGGTGTAGTTACAGACAAGGTGGAATACCTTTCTGCAATTGAGGAGGAGAAATACAGTATTGCACAGGCCAATGCAAAGTTAGACAAGAAGAAAGCCTTTATCAATGACTTTATTACCTCCCGGGTCGGCAGTGACTTCAGCATGGTAATGAAAGAAAATATTGATTATATTGATATTTCTCCACGTCAATTAGTTTCAGTTGCAGCTGCAATGATTCCTTTTCTGGAGCATGATGATGCAAATCGGGCACTGATGGGGTCCAACATGCAGCGCCAGGGTGTACCTCTGGTAAAACCTAAAGCTCCACTTGTTGGAACCGGGATTGAGCATCAGGCAGCACTTGATTCTGGAAGCTGCGTTGTCGCCAGTCGTTCGGGGGTAGTGGATGATGTTGATGCCGGAAGAGTAGTGATTCAGGCAGATGTTGATCTTTCAAGTGAAGATGAAATTGTCCCGGCAAACGTTGACATTTACCATCTGATAAAATATCGCCGCTCAAACCAAAACACCTGTATCAATCAGCGTCCGATTGTAAAAAAAGGAGATATTATTAATGCTGGTGATGTGATTGCGGATGGTTCATGTACAGAAAATGGTGAACTGGCTCTGGGGCAAAATATCAATATTGCCTTCATGCCATGGCGTGGATATAACTATGAGGATTCAATCATGGTTTCTCAACGATTGATGCATGAAGATACTTTTACTTCTGTACATATAGATGTTCTTGATACTGTTGCCCGTGATACCAAATTGGGTAAAGAAGAAATTACCCGCGATATCCCAAATGTGAGTGAAGAAGCGCTCAAAAATCTTGATGAGAGCGGAATTATTGCAGTTGGAACCAGTGTCAGTTCAAATGATATTCTGGTTGGAAAAGTAACACCTAAAGGTGAAACGCAACTCAATCCGGAAGAAAAACTACTGCGGGCAATTTTTGGTGAAAAAGCAGGAGATGTCCGGGACACATCACTTCGGGTCCCTCAGGGAGTAGATGGAGTAGTGACAAATGTTGTTGTTTTCAACCGCGAAGGCGTTGAGCGTGATGAACGAACCAGGCAGATTGAGCAGGAACTTTTGGCGCGTAATGAAAAAGATCACAACGACGAAATTCGTATTGTTCACAGTAATTTGGTAAACAGGATTCTTTCTGTGGCAGACAAAAAACCTCTGACTGCAGACGTACTGTCCATTCAAGGAGAATTGCTTGCCTCAAAAGGCACAAAAATTAGTAATGAAGTACTTCAGAATATTCCCTTAAAATCTACAGAGGGTATCCAGATTACTGATAAAAAGTTAAATTTGAAAATTGGAACATTTGTTCGTAATGCTCTCCAGCAAATGTATTTGCTGGAAAATGTTTACCAGGACCGTTGTGAGAAAGTTTCCAAGGGTGATGATTTGCCTCCTGGAGTTATCAGAATGATAAAGGTTTTTATCGCTATAAAACGGAAGCTCTCAGTAGGTGATAAAATGGCCGGTCGTCATGGCAATAAGGGGGTTGTTTCAACTATTCAACCGGTTGAAAATATGCCTTATATGGAAGACGGCTCACCAGTAGACATTGTGCTTAACCCACTTGGTGTTCCTTCGAGAATGAACGTTGGGCAGGTGCTGGAAACACATTTAGGTCGGGTAGCAAAAGGCTTGGGTAAGAAGGTTCAAGAATTTCTGGAACAAAATAAGCCTGCCAAGCAAATACGGGGTTTTCTGAACAAAGTCTATGATAGTGAGCTGGCTAAGAATCATTTTGATTCAATGGATGATGAGACGTTTTTGGAGTTTGTACAAAAATACAAGCCAGGTATCCACATGGCCACTCCTGTTTTTGATGGTGCGGAAGAATCAGATATTCACCGTATGGCAGAAATGGCTGGATTATCAAAATCCGGACAAGTCTGGCTTTATGACGGCATGACAGGAGAGCGCTTCAGTCAGAAAGTGACCGTAGGTTATGCTTACATTTTGAAGCTGCATCACTTGGTGGACGAAAAAATACATGCCCGTTCCATTGGTCCATACTCGCTGGTAACTCAACAACCACTTGGCGGTAAGGCACAATTTGGCGGACAGCGTTTTGGAGAAATGGAGGTCTGGGCATTGGAAGCCTATGGTGCAGCCTATACACTTCAGGAATTGTTGACAGTCAAATCGGATGATGTACATGGCCGGAATAAAATATACGAATCAATTGTCAAAGGTCGACATCAGTTGGAAACAGGCATTCCGGAATCATTTAAAGTGCTTATCAGTGAACTGAAAAGCTTGTGTCTGAATATTGAGTTGCTCCAAAAACCTGTTGAAGATGAAGATGAAGATGAAGATCTTTTGGAGGAACAGCAAACGGCACAGATTACCGAAGATGTCACCGTTAAACCGGAACAGCAGGAAGAAAGTTCAGCAAGTCCGGATGATTCTCCTCAAGAAACTGAGGAAGTTGAAGAAACAGTATAAATTTTGATAATCATAAATCTATAACCCACAATCAGCAACTTAACATGGCATTCAGAGACTTGTTTGAAATTGCAGAAAATCCAAAAAATTATTCCGCAGTACGGATTAAAATTGCCACTTCTGATGAAGTAACATCTTGGTCTTTTGGAGAAGTTCGAACCTCCGAGACTATTAATTACCGGACTTTTAAGCCCGAACGAGATGGGCTGTTTTGTGGAAAAATATTTGGTCCAGTTCATGATTATGAATGTATTTGTGGAAAATACAAACGCATGAAACATCGTGGAATTACCTGTGAAAAGTGTGGCGTGGAGGTTATAGAATCCAAGGTACGTAGAGATCGAATGGGCAATATCAAACTTGCCTGTCCTGTCTCTCATGTTTGGTTCCTCAAAGGTGTTCCCAGCCGGATTGCAACTATTCTGGGTATGATGTTGAGAGACTTGGAGCGTGTGCTTTACTTTGATGCCTACATCGTACTTACTCCTGGAGATTCTGAACTTGAAGTTCTGGAACTGGTTGAAGAAGACCAGTATCGTGAATTGGAAGAAAAGCACCCGGAGCTGGAGTTGGGAATGGGCGCAGAAGCAGTGCAGACACTTTTACGCAGGATAGATTTAACTGAGCTCGAAAAACAGCTGCAGGTAGATATGCGGGAAGTAAACTCTGAAACACACCGCAAACGGATTGCTAAGCGGCTCGGTGTCGTCAGCAAATTATTGCAGTCCGGAAACGCCGTAGATTCAATGATCATTGATAATTTACCCGTACTTCCTCCGGAATTACGACCTTTGGTTCCACTTGAAGGCGGGCGTTTTGCAACAAGTGATCTCAACGATTTGTACCGTCGTGTGATACACAGAAATAACCGTCTCAAACGACTGATTGACTTACGGGCACCAGGCATTATTGTCAAAAATGAAAAACGCATGCTGCAGGAATCTGTGGATGCACTTTTTGATAATGGTCGTCGAGGTCGTCCAATGGTTGGTTCAAATAAGCGTCCGCTTAAATCTATCAGTGATATGCTTAAAGGAAAGCAGGGACGTTTTCGTCAAAATCTACTTGGTAAACGTGTCGATTATTCTGGTCGAACTGTGATTGTGGTTGGACCTGAACTTAAACTCCATCAGTGCGGTTTACCTAAAAAAATGGCTTTGGAACTCTTCAAGCCTTTTATCTTTAACAAACTGATTGATTATCAGGAAATCCACACAATCAAAAATGCAAAAAAAGTTCTTGAAGAAAATCCACCTGAAGTCTGGGCTATTCTTGAGGAAGTAGTTAAAGAACATCCAATTTTACTAAACCGTGCACCAACTCTTCACCGTCTTGGTATTCAGGCTTTTGAACCAGTTTTGATTGAAGGAAAAGCTATTCAGTTGCATCCACTCGTTTGTACTGCCTTCAATGCTGACTTTGATGGTGACCAAATGGCGGTTCATGTTCCCCTTTCAGTAGAGGCACAGCTCGAATCAAAAATTCTGATGATGTCAACAAACAACGTGCTTTCTCCTGCAAACGGGAAACCGATGATGACACCAACTCAGGATATGGTGCTGGGACTGTACTGGATTACCAGAGAACGTGAAGGTGCGCTTGGAGAAGGTAAAATATTCTCTAATCGTGATGAAGTTCAGGTTGCATACGAACACGGCAGTGTGGACCTGCATGCAAAAATCAAAGTGCGCTTAGCAAAAGTAACAGAAGCAGAGAGTGCAGACAAAAAAACAAATACTGTAATCAGCAGACCAATTGTGGATTCAACAGTTGGCCGCATCATACTTTCAATGGTGATTCCGGAAGAGGTTCCGTTTGCATCAATCAATGTTCATTTGAAGAAAAAACAAATGGCAGAACTGGTTGACGAATCCTACCGAAAAGCTGGCAGTATAAAAACTGTTAAGATGCTGGATGATCTTAAAAAATTAGGCTATTTCTATGCAACAAAGGCCGGGTTTTCAATCGGCATGGATGACATGGTGATTCCTAAAGAAAAGTCTGTTCTTTTGAAAAAGGCACAGGGGGATGTCAATAAAATTAATATTCAGCACCAGGATGGTTTAATAACCGATGGAGAACGATACAACCAGGTCATCGATATCTGGGCACGGACAACAGAAAGAATTGCTGATAAAATGTCTGCCGGACTTTCTGACGAAATCATTGATGAAGAAGGTGTACACAAAGTGAATTCGATCTTCATGATGGCAGATTCCGGTGCCCGAGGTAGTAACCAGCAAATGAAGCAGCTGGCCGGTATGCGTGGTTTAATGGCCAAACCTTCTGGTGAAATTATAGAAACTCCAATTCACGCAAACTTCCGTGAAGGTCTTAATGTGCTGGAATATTTTATTTCAACTCACGGTGCCCGCAAAGGATTGGCTGATACAGCACTGAAGACTGCAAACTCAGGATACCTGACTCGACGCTTGGTGGATGTTGCTCAGGACAGTGTCGTTTTGGAAGATGATTGCGGCACACTGGATGGTATTGAAATGACTGCTTTGATCGAATCAGGGGAGATCATTGAACCGCTTGGTGACAGGATCTTAGGTCGTGTTTTGCTCGAAGATGTTATCAACCCGGATGTTGAAAATGAAATTTTGATACCTGCAGGAACTCTGATCGAGGAATTGGAAAGAGATATTATTGCAAATTCCAGGACTGAAAAAGTCCAAATTCGGTCTGCCTTAACCTGTATGACTGAACAGGGTGTCTGCAGGAAATGCTATGGTCGAGATTTATGTCATGGTGGCTTGATAAACTTGGGTGAGGCCGTTGGTGTCATTGCTGCTCAAAGTATTGGAGAGCCGGGAACACAGTTAACAATGCGTACTTTCCATATTGGTGGAACAGCAAGTCGTTCAGCTGAACAAAATAAGTGGGAAGCTGGTTTTAGTGGTGTGTTGCGTTTTGACGAGCTAAAAGAAGTAAAGAACCGTGAAGGAAATTATGTAATTCTTGGACGACGTGGAGAATCAGTAATTGTAGAGGGAGATAAGAGTGTGCCTGCAGCAAAATTAGGTGATCTGGCTAACGAAAGGGAACGTGAAAGACGTCCTCTACCGATGGGTGCAATTCTGCTTAAAAAAGAAGGAGAATATGTCGAACAAGGTGATTTGATAGCTGAATGGGACCCCTTCTCAATTCCGATAATGACAGACGTTTCTGGATTCGTAAATTTTCAGGATATCAGTGAAGGTGAAACATTTAAAGAACAGGTTGATGAAGTTTCAGGTGTCTCACGTAAGGTAATTCACGAATCACAAAGTTTGGAACAACGTCCATTGATTGGAATTTGCGACAGTAAGAAAAAAACTATTATTCGTGAGAATGATACTAAGACAGAATTCACATTGCCGATCAAATCAGAACTAGTTGTAGAAAATGGAGTAGAGGTTCATGCAGGAGATGTGCTGGCAAAAATCCCCAGGGAACTTGCTAGAAATAAAGATATTACCGGTGGACTTCCAAGAGTTGCAGAACTCTTTGAAGCACGGGTTCCAAAAGATCAGGCTATAATTACTGAGATTGACGGGATTGTTGAATTTGATTCAGATGTAAAGAAAAAACAGCGCATCCGTATCCGCCCAGAAGATGGAAAAGGTGACTCAAAAGAATATCTAATTCCACGCGGACGGCACATAACTGTACATATGGGAGAATATGTTCGTGCTGGAGATCCTTTGATTGATGGCTCTCCGAATCCGCATGATATTCTTGCAGTTAAAGGTTCAAAAGCCCTGCAGAAATATTTGGTGGATGAAGTACAGCAGGTATACCGTCTCCAGGGTGTTGGTATCAATGACAAACACATTGAAGTCATTGTTCGTCAAATGCTGCGGAGAGCATATGTTGAAGATCCAGGTGATTCGAGTTTGCTGGTAGGTCAGGAAATTGCCCGTACTGAGTTAAACCAGATCAATCGGGATTTAGTTGCTGAAGGTCGCCGTCCCGCTCGGGCAAAACCAAAACTGCTTGGTATTACAAAAGCATCGCTTAGTACAGATTCTTTCATTTCTGCAGCCTCATTTCAGGATACCACTAAAGTCCTGACAGATGCTTCTTTGGAAGGAAAACACGATACCTTCCGGGGATTGAAAGAAAATGTTATTCTTGGTCGGCTGATTCCTGCCGGTACAGGTTTTGATGCCTTCAAGGATGTAGATTATGAACTTGGTGAAGGTGTGATAGATCCTGAAGCAATGCGTCGTGCTGCAGATGAAGCAGCTAGAGCAGCAATGGAACGTGAACTTGCTGAAGCCGAGAAAAATAAAAAAACTGAAGAAGTTGTTGTTGAAGAAATAGTTCCTGAAGCAGCATAAAATCAGCTTAAAGCTTCATGGTTACTGATGCTTTCTTCGATAGATAAACCTCACTTTTCACATGAAATGGCGGTTCGGGACTACGAACTGGATCGCTATGGAGTGATAAATAATGCGGTTTATCAGAACTATTTGGAACACACACGCCATCTATTTTTAGAGTCACATGGCGTTATATTTGTTGATTTGTTTGAGTGCGGATACAGCCCGGTGATAACTAAGGCTGAATTAGAATATCGCAGCTCATTGAAAAGTAGAGATGAATTTGTTGTTAACCTGCAGTTGGCAGTTCTGTCCAAGGTTAAGTTTGTGTTTCTGCAAGAAATCCTGAGTTTGCCTGAAAAAAAACTGATTATCAGTGCAAAGATTACCGGTACCATCCTCGATTCTTCCGGACGGCCTTGTTTTCCAGATTCTTTTCAAGAATTACGCTCTTTCCTCACCCACAATATTAAATCTGTACAATAGAGAATATTTTGATTTCAGAAAAACAACGCTCTGCTGAAGCTGCCTGCGAATATGTCAAAGATGGGATGATCGTGGGACTTGGAACTGGCTCGACTGCAGAGTTTGCAGTTAAAAAACTTGGTGAACGTGTCCGGGAAGGTTTGTCAATAAGAGGTGTTCCCACCTCGGATTCAACCCGAGAACTGGCAGAATCTGAAGGTATTCCACTGATTGATTTCTCTGAGACAATGTACATAGATTTAACAATTGATGGTGCAGATGAAATTGATGCAGAATTAAACATGATCAAAGGTGGAGGTGCGGCCTTGCTCAGGGAAAAAATTGTTGCTTCTGCATCAAGAGAAGAAATCATTATCGTCAGTGGAGCAAAGCTGGTAGCGCAGTTGGGTGCATTTCCATTACCTGTGGAAGTAATTCCATTTGGTTGGCAAATCGTTTTTAATCAACTGGAATCAATGCAGGGAAATCCTGAACTAAGACTAAAGCAGGGGCAACCGCAACTTACAGACCAGGGTAATTTTATAATTGATTGTCATTTTAGGAAAATTGAAAATGCAGAACAGCTCGAAATAAATCTGAACATGTTGCCGGGAGTGGTAGAGAGTGGTTTGTTTATCAAGCTCTGTACACGGATGATTTTGGCAGATGGAGAGCAAATAATAATAAAAAATCGACCTTCAAGCTGAGTCAAAGAAGCTGGCTAGAGAGATTCCCAGCTAGACAATAGAACCTTAACAAACTATGATGGTTAGAAGATAAATTTTTTCAGTTATTTACAAATAGAAGGAGTAAAAATGACAATTAGAATAGCAATTAACGGATTCGGCCGTATCGGAAGAATGGTTGTTCGAGTGGCAAATAAAAATCAGAATGTTGAGATTGTGGCAATTAATGATTTAGTTCCGCCAGAAAATTTAGCATATCTGTTGAAATATGATTCAACTCATGGAAGATTTGCAGGCGATGTTCAAGCTGGACCAGATGCAATTCTTGTTGATGGAAAAAAAATTCAGTGTTTCTCTGAACGAAATCCAAGTGATCTGCCCTGGGCTGATTTGAACATTGATTACGTGATTGAATCCACGGGTTTATTTACTACAATTGAAAAAGCAGAAGAACACTTGAAGGCAGGAGCAAAAAAAGTTGTCCTTTCTGCACCCGCAAAGTCACCAGAGATCAAGACGCTGGTGATGGGAGTCAATAATGAAAAATATGATTCCGGTGAAGACAACATAGTTTCCAATGCCTCCTGTACAACCAACTGTCTGGCACCAGTTGTTAAAGTAATTCTCGATAATTTTGGAATTGAAGAAGGCTTAATGACTACCGTTCACTCTGTGACGTCCACCCAACCTACTGTTGACGGGCCTTCTAAAAAAGATTGGCGCGGTGGACGCGGTGGACCACAAAACATCATTCCTGCCTCTACAGGTGCAGCAAAAGCGGTAGCTCTCTGTATTCCGGAAATTGCAGGAAAATTAACCGGGATGTCTTTTAGAGTCCCAACTCCTAACGTATCTGTTGTGGATTTGACGGTCAAGCTCAGCAGGTCAACCAGTTATGAAGAAATCAATGCCTCATTGAAAGCTGCATCTGAGGGTGCACTCAAAGGTATTTTGGGTTACACAGATGAGGATGTAGTTTCCAGTGATTTTATTGGCAGCACTTTCTCCTCGATTTATGATGCCGGTGCCGGAATTGGTTTAAATGACACATTTTTCAAACTTGTCTCCTGGTATGATAATGAAATGGGATATTCCGCACGACTGATTGACCTGATTGAATACATGGAAGCGCAGGGTTAAATTTTTTCTTCTGCAGGCTGCAGGGGCAATACTTTGAACCTGCAGCTGCTCTTCTCTTGTTCTGTTCCTCACTTTATTATTCAAAGCTGGCATTTCTTTAAACTCAAAACTAATTATCAATGCACAAAGTAGAATTAAAAGAAGTAGGGCTTGATATCGGACTGGCCTTTGCCAGGCATTTTTATAAAACAGATTATCTGCACTATGGTTACTGGCCGGAGGGTTTAACGGTGGAGCCTGCAAATGTTTTTGAAGCACAGGAAAACTATGCCGACTTTTTGCTTAAGCACATTCCGGAGGGAGTAAGTTCTATTCTGGATGTTGGTTGCGGATCAGGTAAATTTTCTGAAAAACTGCTTGAAGCAGGTTATCTTGTTGACTGTGTCTCACCAAGTCCAAATTTAACCAAACATGTCAGGGAACGTCTTGGTGATCGGGTAGAAATATTCGAATGCCGCTACGAAGATCTAAAAACAGAAAAATCTTATGATCTGGTTCTGTGCAGCGAAAGTTTTCAGTATTTGCTCCTCGAAAAAGCCATGACAATGACACTGCAAATTCTCAATAATAATGGTCACCTGCTGATTTGTGATTTTTTTAAACGTGATGTTCCCGGTAAAAGTCCAGTCAGTGGTGGGCATAAAATTGAGAGATTTCTAAAATATATGCAAACTCAGTCTTTTAAGCAAATCACGGATATTGACATCACCAAAGAAACTGCACCTTCATTGGATATTATGCGTGATTTGATTCGAGAAGTAATCGCACCAACCTGGAACATAGTGGCTTATTATATGACCAGCAACTATCCCCGTTTCAGTAAATTATTCAGTTTTGTCTTTCGCAAAAAAATTGCACAAGCCAACCGTAAATATCTTTCCGGCGGTACTAGCGGTGAGCAGTTTGCTCACTTTAAAACATATCGCCTTTTCCTCTATCAACAAAATAGCTGAAGAGAGAGATTTAGAGAAATTTTTCACAACTCTACTGCTTCACAAGCAAATCTCTTCTTTTTAATATTATTTCATTTACAAAGTAATGTCTGATTCAGAGACTAAATATGCTATTCGGATGATTTTGCTTACGGCATCACTGGGTGGAATGTCGTTTCTCTCGTTCAATAACGGCTTACTGCTATCCTACTTTTCCCATTTAGGGATATCAAGCTCCACTATTTTGATATTATTGTCAATATTACCATTAACAACATTTGTCATCATAATTCCATTCAGCTATTTGTCAGATATATTTGGTAAAAAACTATTAGGTATGACAGGGATGGTTTTTTCATTATTTGGTTTTGGCATTTTAATTGGTGTTAGTTATTTACCAGATTCACTCCGAATCCTGATTGTTGGTCTTGGAATTGTAGTTTTTGGCATAGGCTCAGCAATGACCCTTGGAAACTGGTTTGCCCTGCTTCATCCTATAATTCCGGAAAAAATTCGGGGACGTTTTTTTGGACAGTTACGATTAACATGGCAATCTGTGGGTATTATCTTCACGCTGCTGGTGATATACATTTTGGAACAAAATCCCACACTTGGAATGTATCAGGCGATTTTGGCTGTCATTGCAATTCTGATGTTGATCAGGATGTTTTTTTATCAACAAATTCCTGAATTGGAAAAAAATTTTGTTAAAAAAGAAACTTTCAAAAAAAGTTTTATGAAAGTGCTGACCATACCAGGGTACCTGTCCTTTTGTGCATATTGTTTTTTGCTGACTCTTTTCACTGGTGCATGTCCGCAAATTTTTAGTTTGATTGAAAAAGATATACTGCTTTTGTCTAAGGTTGAGATTGTTTTTATTGGAAATCTATTAATTGCAGGAGCACTATCAGGATTCTTTTTAGGCGGTAGATTGGTAGACCGTTTTGGTACAAAATATGTGTTTTTGAGCTGTCATTTTGGCTTTGGAATCATTCTATTTCTTTTTTTGGGGCGAAATTTGTTTCCAGTAGAAATTCGCTTTGTTGTTGGAATATTAACGATTTTCTTTGGAATGGTACAAGCTGCCTCCAGTATTGCCATGACCTCAGAAACACTGGCCCTCATTCCTCCAAAAAACAAATCTCTGGCAACCGGACTTTGGTTCACGCTTTATAGTGGAGGCACAGGACTTTCCGGTATTTTGAGTGGACAGGCGCTTGAACTGGGACTGTTTAGTGAATCATGGATTTGGTTCGGTTACTCAATGAGCCGTTACGATGGGTTGCTGTTGCTGTTCGGTTCAATGGTACTGTTGATGACGATTACACTGGGAATGATACCATCGATGATTAATAATGCTCCTGCCGGCTGGATCCCACAAAGCTCTTAAGTTAAAAATATTTGGTGGTATCGAGAGTTTTTTTAAATTAGTGTAAGAACCAAAATTATGAATTATCGCTGGATGAATTCTCAAGAGCTTTATTAAATTCTCTGGGAATTGACTTCGCAGTTTTCACACCCAGATTTTTGAGCATCTCTGCCTGTTTGACCATGCTTCCTCTTCCCTCACTTAATCTATTGTGTGCAGTTTCATAAGACTGCTGAGCTCCTTTTATTTTTTCTCCAATTTTTATAAATTCTTCCAGAAATCCATTTATTTTTTCATAAAGTTTGCCTCCTCTTTCAAAAATTTCTTTCACATTCTGCACCTGCTTTTCCTGTCTCCAGAGTTGATTAACAATCCGCAGTGCCATCATCAAACTGGCAGGAGTGACAAGAATGATGTTTTTGCTGAATGCATCAGATGTTAAGCTGCTGTCAAGAGATTGAGCGAGAGAATAAGCCGGTTCTATCTGCATAAACATCAGTACATAATCCGGAGAACCAAATTCTTCAAAGCCTTCCTGATAATTTTTTGAAGACAAGTTTTGAATATGACTACGAACAGACAGTAGGTGTTTTTTGGCCGCAGCTTTACGTGTTTCTTCATCATCTGCAGACATATAGCTGTTATATGCTGTCAATGAGACTTTCGAGTCTGCAATCAGAATTCTGTCATTTGGCAGGTTGATGATAACATCCGGTCGCAGTTGAGTACCGTCATCTGTTTTAATCTGGATTTGTTTCTGGTAGTGTTCGCCTTCTACTAAACCGGCATTCTGCAGGCACTTCTCTAGGATCATTTCTCCCCAGTCACCCTGTTGTTTTGAGTCGCCGGTCAGTGCGGTGGTAAGGTTTTGTGCATCCTGGCTCAAAGTTGTACTGACTTCCTTAAAATGCTCAAATTCTGCTTTGATGGACGCACGTCCGCTCACATCTTCAAGGTGAAATTTCTCAACCTTTTCCTGAAAATCCTTCATTTTTGACTGAATTGGATTAAGCAGATTCTGGATACTGTCTTTATTTACTTCAGTAAATTGCTTTGCTTTTGTTTCAAAAATTTTGGCAGAAAGATTTTCAAACTCTGTTCCCATCAGTTTTTTTGCTTCTTCCAGAAATTTTAATTTTTCCCGAGATTCGTTTTCCTTAGATTCCAACCTTTCTTCCAGAGTTGCATTCGTGATCTGCAGAGTAGCAAACTGTTTTTGTTGAAATTTAAGTTCTTCTTCAATTTCCGGAATCCTGTTTGCATCCTGCTTCAGAACTGCAAATTGTTTATCAATCTCAATTTTTTCTAACAGCAAACTATCATATTTTTTCAGCAGGTCGTTGAGTGATTCATCAATGCTCTCGATTTCAGTTGCTTGCTTCGAAAGTGTATTTTTCAGATAAAACCAACTGATGAGTATACCCAGTATAATACAGAGGGTGGAGTAAAGAATGAGTGTGTAATTGATGGAATCAATGTTCATGCGGATCTTTTTTGTTGAACAATATTTGAAGTGGGTTATAGTCTGTGTCCATTACTATAACAATTGATAGAAGACTTGAAAACAATTATGGCCTTGACTAAATATTTTTTCAGATTATGATTTCTCTGTGAATGTACAGGTGCTGCTTAAATTTATGCTGTGTATTCATTTATGTCAGGATTCAGAGTTATTCTGTTTGCTCTAGTCTTTCGTACATTATAACCGTGGAGGTAAAAGATGAAATCAAAATTAACAGCAATTCTTCTGTGTTTTTTTCTGGGTGGTTTGGGAATTCACAGGTTTTATCTGGGCTACACTCTTATTGGAGTACTCCAATTGCTGACTTTAGGCGGTCTTGGGATTTGGGCAATAATAGATCTTGTCCGGCTGATCATTGGGAAATTGGCAGACGCGGAAGGCAATGATCTTAGCTAGCAAAGCACACTGACTGAGTCTACCAGTTTAGTTTTGTTGATTGGAATTAAAAAATCCTTCCAAAAACTTTCCTGTATAACTTGCCGGATTACGGCTGCAGTTTTCCGGAGTACCTTCATAGACCAAGCGGCCGCCTTTGTCTCCACCTTCAGGCCCCAGATCAATCAGCCAGTCTGCAGTTTTGATCACTTCTAAATTGTGTTCAATGACCAGCACAGTATGACCTTCATCCACCAGACTGTGCAATATTTTAAGCAACCTTGCCACATCATCGATGTGCAGTCCGGTAGTGGGTTCATCCAAAATGTAGAGTGTAGGACCATGTGCGCGGCGGGCAAGTTCTGCTGCTAATTTTAGACGCTGTGCTTCACCTCCTGAGAGGGTATTCCCGGGTTGACCCAATTTCATATAACCCAGACCAACATCTTCCAGGGTTCTGAGAATCCGTTTGATGCGCGGCTGTGCCACAAAAACTTCAACCGCTTTGCTGATTTCCATTTCAAGCACATCTGCAATTGTGTAGCCCTTAAACTTAACTGTTAGAGTTTCACGATTGTAGCGCTTGCCTTTGCATTGGTCGCACTTGACCCAGACATCTGACAAAAAGTGCATTTCAATCAGTTGGAACCCCTGTCCATCGCAGGTAGGACAGCGTCCCTCTTTTGCGTTAAACGAAAAACGACGTTTGGCAAAACCACGTTGTTTGGCTTCCGGCATTGAAGCAAAGAGGTTGCGGATTGGCTCAAGAACCTTTGCATAAGTTGCTGGATTTGAACGCGGAGTCCTTCCAATTGCATCCTGATTGATCACCATAATGGATTCAAGTTGTTCAATTCCGCTTACTTTTTTGTGCTTTCCGGGCTTGACCTGCTTTCCGTTTAATTCTTTTTCTAGAGCCCGTTGCAGAACGTCAACAACCAATGATGATTTACCTGAACCGGAAACACCTGTAACCACTGTAAAAATTCCCAGAGGAAAGTTGACATCCAGTTTTTTTAAATTATTTGCAGCTGCTCCTGAAACAGAAATTAAACTTTCCGGATTAAACTTTCTACACTTTATGGGAAGTGAGATTGATTTTTTCCCATTCATATATTGCGCAGTCAAAGTATGATGTTTGCTGGATATTTCCTGTGGACTTCCAACAGCAGAAACATTGCCCCCGTAGTGTCCTGCACCAGGACCAATATCGATAATATGGTCTGCTTCCCGGATTGTATCTAAATCGTGCTCAACGAGTATTACGCTGTTTCCGCGATTCCGTAATTGCTTCAGTGTACGGATAAGCCGGGCAGTATCTCGAGGATGCAAACCGATGGTTGGTTCATCCAGAACATAGGTTACCCCCACAAGTCCCGAACCAATTTGTGAGGCCAGTCGGATTCGCTGTGCCTCTCCTCCGGAAAGTGTGGCTGCTTTTTGGTCGAGCGTCAAATACTCCAAACCTACATTTTCCAAAAATCTAAGACGTGTTAATATTTCAACAAGTGCCTGTTCTGCAACTGTACGCTCATTTTCGTTGAGGACCCAGCTTTCAATTTCCTGACGTGCTTCCGGAACGGAGAGTTGACAAAATTGACTGATGTTCTGGTCATTAATTGTTACTGCACGATATTCTGCTTTTAAACGTTCACCACCACAATCTTCACAGAGAGGATCACGTATGCGTTGAAATTCTCCCAAGCCATCACAGCATGGACATGCACCTACATGTGAGTTAAAGGAAAACATACGTGGTGTCAATTCTTCCTGTTGAAAGAAAGACAATTTGACTTCGCTTTCCACATTTGCCGGAGTTTCAGACAAATAAATGTTTTTTCCGCTTAAGCGTCCTTCCGATTTTTGATCCTTCAAACAAATTTTCAACAAACCATGTCCACGCTGAAAAGCATTTTCAATAGCTTCTGCCAGGCGCTTTTGTTCTTCCCGTTCAATGCGCAATCGGTCAATTCCCAAAGCAACAGCAGTGTTTTTACTGAGTTTCAACTTTGATGATTTTTCCTGCCATTCATCCAGCCGGATTGCTTTTCCATTGATGTAGATTCTCACAAATCCTTCCTGTTCCAGCGAGTCAATTACATTAGCTAAATGCTTAGGATGATCAAGTAGCAGAATCTTACTAGATCCAGGTAAAAACAAGGGTGCCAGCAACTCAATTCGTTCATGCTCATAATGCTCTAAACAAAAAGCTGCTGCGCGGGTTGGGCTGTAACCAACTAAAGGTTTTCCTGTTTTTGGACAATGTGCTTTGCCAATCCGTGCAAAAAGCAAACGCAGATAATCATAGATTTCGGTCGTTGTAGCAACTGTTGAGCGTGGATTCCGACCAGTTGATTTTTGACTGATGGCAATTGCCGGAGAAAGTCCTTCAATCGAGTCCACAGGTGCTTTGTCCATGCGACCCAAAAATCGACGTGCATAGGTTGAAAGCGATTCCAGATAACGAGCCTGTCCTTCCGCGAAAATAGTGTCAAAAGCCAAACTCGTTTTGCCGGAACCGGAAACGCCGGTTATCACTGTCATTTTATTATTTGGAATCCGTACATCTATGTGCCGTAAATTATTTTTTGAGGCACCCTTGATTACGATGTCACGGGAGTATGATTTTGAAACTTTTGATTTTTCAAAATCCGCTGAATTTTCTTCAATCACCTCAGGCACTGAAATTTTGTTACTATTTTCTGCTGATTCTTGCTCCAAAACTGTTTTCAAAAACTGGCCTGTCAGTGTCATCTGCTGTGCCAAATTTTCCGGTGTTCCTTCGCAAACCAGTTCACCTCCATATTTTCCACCGCCCGGTCCGAGTTCAATCAGATGATCGGCAACCTTCAGCACATCTAAATTGTGCTCAATCACTAAAACAGTATTGCCCTGATCAACCAGGCGGTTCAGGCAGGTTAACAACAAACGAATGTCTTGAAAATGCAGGCCGGTCGTTGGTTCATCCAGAATATAAAGCGTCTTTCCGGTTGCTCTTTTTTTTAGCTCCGCTGAAATTTTTACCCGCTGAGCTTCACCACCGGAAAGGGTAGTTGAGGGCTGTCCAAGTTTTACATAACCGAGACCAACGTCCAGCAGAGTTTGTAGAATTATATGGATTCTTGGTAATGCAGAAAAGAAAGCCTCTGCCTCTTTAACCGTCATGTCGAGGACATCGTGAATTGTACGGTTTTTGTAGAATATCTGCAGAGTTTCAGCATTGAAGCGTTTTCCGCGGCAGGTGTCACAGGGAATCTGCACATCACTTAAAAACTGCATTTCAATCGTTTTCAAACCTGCACCCTGACAGTCCTCGCAGCGCCCGCCTTTGACGTTGAATGAGAAGCGTCCTTTTTTGTAACCCCTGGCTTTTGCTTCAGGCATCATTGCAAACAAATCACGGATTGGATCAAGGACCTTGGTGTAAGTTGCAGGATTGCTGCGGGGTGTACGGCCGATTGGAGCCTGGTCAATTTTTATTACACGGTCTATATTTTCGAGTCCGCCGATTTTTTTGTGTGGACCGGGTTTGTCTTTACTTCCCGGATTCAAGTGACAGTTTAAGGCCTTTTTAAGAATTCCGTCAATCAGTGATGATTTACCTGATCCCGAAACACCTGCAACAGCCACAAAAATTCCAAGCGGAATTTCACACTTAATATTATTTAGATTATTGAAACTTGCTCCGTGAATAGTAATCTTATTTCCGTCAGGCTGACGTCGGACTTTCGGAACATTGATTTGTTCCTTTCCGGAAAGGAACTGTCCGGTAACTGATTCCTCTGCTTCGATTATTTTTTGCAGTGAACCCTCTGCAGTGATATGTCCACCATCTTGTCCTGCAGTAGGTCCAATATCCACTAAATGATCTGCAGACTCGATTGTTTCTTCGTCATGTTCAACCACCAAAACAGTGTTTCCACGGTCACGCAATTTTTTCAAAGTGCGAATCAGCTTTTTGTTGTCGCTCTGATGCAGTCCAATTGAAGGCTCATCGAGCACATAAAGCACACCCTGCAGTCCTGCACCAAGCTGTGAAGCAAGTCGAATACGCTGCCCCTCTCCTCCGGATAAAGATGCCGCAGAGCGCTCAAGTGTCAGGTAGCCAACTCCGACATCGTTGAGAAAATGCAGACGGTCCCGGATTTCTCTGAAAATATCCCGGCCAATTTTTTTCTCTGTTTCAGTCAGTTTTAAATTTTCAAAGTAATTGACAGAATCTTCGATAGACTCAGTAGAGAGTGTATTGATATTGTGTCCATGAAACCGAACTGCCATTGCAGTCTTATTGAGTCGTTTTCCCTCACAATCTACACAAATTGAAGTGTGCTGAAATTTTTCAAGCGGTCCCTTAACGAAACGAAAAACGTATTGCAGGATTGGGATAAAACCGGCCCATTGTTGTTTTTCCAGTTTTTTCAATAATTGACCCGGAAAGCGGAAAATATTGGAAACGCCCAGTTTCATTTTGGTATTTCCATATAAAATCAACTGTCGCTGTTCTACCGATAAATTTTTCCACAAAGTCTGATCGTTAATCTCAAATTTCTTGAGCAGACTGCCGACATGCCGTTGATCTATTTTTGTATAGAGCACATTGCCCTTTTCCGAAAAACACTTTATTGCACCTGCAGCAATTGAGAGTTCCGGATCACAAAGTTTCTCTTCAGAAAATGTACTTAACTGGCCGATTCCGTTGCAGGCAGGACATGCACCCTGTGGTGCATTGAAAGAAAATAAACGGGGCTCCATTTCAGGAAGTGCAATTTGACAGCTCGGACAGGCCATTAATTGACTGAACAAATGGTCTTGCTCCGGACTTTGCTCCAGCTGAATATTTGTTTCATTTTCAGCCCTGTTTTTCCGATAGTGTAAAATTGCCAGACCGTTACCCAGCAGCAGCGCTTTTTCCACACCTTCTGTAAACCGGCTCTTTTCTTCAGCAGTGATTGTCAGACGATCCACTACCAGTTCAATGGAATGTTTTTCGTAACGCGCCAGCTGGATCTCTTCATCCAAGCGCCGCACTTCACCGTCAATTCTGGCCCGGACGTAGCCTTCGGTGGCCCATTCTTCAAGTTCTTTACGGTACTCACCTTTGCGTTCCTGAACCATTGGAGCCAGTATCATGCAGGCTTCATTCAGGGCATCCACATAAGCATAATCGGTGATCTGTTCCGGTGTTTGTGATGTGATTCTGGTTCCACATTCAGGACAATGCGGTTTGCCTAAACGCGCAAAAAGAAGGCGGTAGTGATCGTAAATTTCTGTGATAGTTCCGACCGTTGAGCGTGGATTTTTATTGACAGTTTTTTGGTCTACAGAAATTGTCGGACTCAGCCCTTCTACATGTTCAACTTTTGGTTTGTCAGTTTGTCCCAGAAATTGACGGGCATAGGCCGAGAGTGATTCCACAAATCGGCGCTGGCCTTCTTTGAAAATAGTGTCGAAGGCCAAAGATGATTTTCCGGAGCCGCTGACTCCTGTAAAAACTGTCAGTGTGTCTCGGGGAATATTAAGGCTGACATTTTTCAGGTTGTGTTCTGATGCACCAACTACGACAACTTGATTTTCTTTTTCTTGGGACATTTAATGAAACGTGATACTTTTAAATGGTGTGCAGTTGTTCTCTTGAGTGTTATTTTACGGTGCTAATTATGACAGGATTATTTTGGAGCAACAAGACAGAACTAGGCGTACAATCAAAGGAGATATTCAACTGCAAAAAACTTATTCATTATGTCAATATTGTGATTGACCCTGCTTTCTCAAAGATGTAAAACTAATTCTTTCGCAATTCATTAAATTCGCAATCAATTCCATTTAATCCTCGAAAAATTCTATGAAATCATTACCAAAGCAGGCGCAAGTAGTCATTATAGGTGGCGGAGTAATTGGCTGCAGTCTAGCCTATCATTTGATCAAATTAGGCTGGAAGGATGTAGTTTTGCTGGAACGCAAGGAACTGACTTGCGGTACAACCTGGCATGCAGCCGGACTCGTCGGCCAATTGCGGGCTACAAAAAACATGACCAAACTTGCGCAATACACGAGTGAACTTTATGCAACCTTGGAAGACGAAACAGGACAGGCGACAGGATTTAAACAAAACGGTTCAATCAGCGTTGCTCCGGATGAGGAGCGTTTTGAGGAACTGAAACGTGGTGCGTCGATGGCAAAATGTTTTGGCCTGGAAGTTGATGTGATTTCACCGCGAGAAGCAAGGGAGTTGTATCCTCTCTTAAATATTGAGGACCTTGTAGGTGCGGTTTTTCTGCCGAAAGATGGACAGACAAATCCGATTGATGTGACACAAGCCATGGCCAAAGGTGCAAAGATGCGTGGTGCGAAGATCTTTGAAAATGTAAAAGTTACTGGAATCAAAACAACAAAAGCCGGGACGTCCGGTGCGAAAAAGGTTTCTGGGGTGTCATTGGAAATGGAAAATGGAGAAACTGGAGAAATATCCGCAGAGATCGTTGTTAACTGCGCAGGCCTTTGGGGACATCAAGTTGGAAAAATGGCTGGTGTGAATGTTCCGCTGCATGCAGCAGAGCATTTTTATATTGTCACAGAAGATATTGGTTTACCCTCAAACTTGCCGGTTTTGCGTGATCCAAGCAGTTGGATTTATGCCAAAGAAGATGCGGGAAAAATGCTCGTTGGTTGTTTTGAGCCAAAGTCAAAACCACGTCCGCTGGACACAATTCAGGATGATTTTTCCTTTGGCCAATTTGCGGAAGACTGGGAGCATTTTGAACCTGCAATGTTAAATGCAATGCATCGTATTCCAAAACTGGAAGATGCTGGAATTCACACTTTTTTCAATGGTCCGGAAAGTTTTACTCCGGACGACCGCTACATTTTAGGTGAAGCTCCGGAACTTAAAAACTTTTATGTTGCCGCAGGTTTTAATTCTATCGGCATTCAATCAGGTGGCGGGGCTGGAAAAGTGCTTTCTGAATGGATCGTTAACGGACACCCGCCACTGGATTTGTGGGATGTGGACATCCGCCGTTTTCATTCTTTTCAGGGTAATTCAAAATATTTAAAAGAACGTACCGAAGAAACATTAGGGCTACTTTATGCCATGCACTGGCCTTTCCGGCAGCCGGAAACCAGCCGGGGTGTGCGTAAATCCGTTTTACATGATCGTCTGGAAAAAGCAGGAGCGTGTTTTGGTGAAATGTGCGGATGGGAACGTGCCAACTGGTTTGCTCCGGAAGGAAAAGCAACACGATACGAATACAGCTACGCGCGTCAAAACTGGTTCGAGGCTTCTGCTGCGGAACACAAGGCAGCACGTGAAAAAGTGGCGCTGTTCGATATGTCGTCCTTTGCGAAATTTTTGGTGCAGGGACGTGATGCGGAAAAAGTGCTGAACCGGATATGCGCCAATGATATTTCTGTGCCTTCCGGAAAAGCGGTTTATACTGCGTGGCTTAATGAATGCGGATGCTTCGAATCCGATTTGACGGTGACCCGTTTGCGTGAGGATGTTTTTCTGGTCATCACTGCAGGTGCCAGCCAAACCCGTGATCTGGCATGGTTGCACAAAAATATTCCGGACGACGTACATGTCACCGTCACAGACGTTACTTCCGGATACGCTGTGTTGAGTGTGATGGGTCCGGAATCACGTAATTTACTGGCCAAACTCACACCGGCAGATTTATCAAATGAAGCGTTTCCGTTCGGCAGCGCGCAGGAAATTGAAATCGGTTACGGTACTGCTCTCGCACTACGCATGACTTATGTCGGAGAATTGGGTTGGGAAATTTATGTTCCTACCGAATTTGCGCAGGATATCTATGATAAAATCCTTGCAACAGGAAGTGATTATGGTTTGCAACTCGCAGGCATGCATGCGCTGAATTCTTTGCGTTTGGAAAAAGCTTTTCGTCATTGGGGTCACGACATTGCTGACGAAGACACACCATTGGAAGCCGGACTCGGTTTTGCGCTTAAGTTTGATAAACCCGGAGGTTTCATTGGCCGTGATGCCTTAATGCGTCAAAAAGACGAATTGTTCAAAACAAAAAGCGGAATTTTGAAAAAACGACTTGTGCAGTTTGCTTTGGAAAATCCGGAACCTCTGCTTTATCACAATGAACCAATTTGGTGCGATGACAATATCGTTGGTGACCTCACTTCCGGAATGTATGGTCACACTATCGGAAGCTGTCTTGGAATGGGCTATGTTATGCACGAAGATGGTGTAACAAAAGAGTTGCTGGAAAAAAGTAATTTTGAAATCGAAGTTGCAGGAGATCGTTACAAAGCGCGCCCATCTCTTCGGGCTTTTTACGATCCTAAAAGCGAACGAGTGAGGATGTAGAAATTATCTAGTTCTAGCTAAGCACAAATTATAAATGGTCAGCGATATGAGACGCAGTCGAAGAGAAAGAAAAATTGGTGATAAGGCTAATAAATCCCCACAAACCCAGCCTGTAAAGGGTTCAAGTTTTTCCCTTCCACCAACTTTGGGAGCACCGGGTTTTGCTTTTCTAGACAACACGCGAATTGATCAGTTGCGGGAGCGTACTTTTAGCTTGTTGGAAGAGCATGGTGTGTTTATTGATCATGAGGAAGCAGTCAAAACTCTAAAAAAAGCTGGAGCACGGATTAGCAATGATGGAAAAAGGATTCATTTTCCACGCTTTCTGGTTGAGCAGGTAATTGAGGATACACCGAAAAGTGTTACACTCTGCGGTAAGACAGAGGAATGGGATCACGCCCTGCCAGATCCTGAAGGTAGATTTATCATGCGCACAGGTACCGGAGCACACGGATTCATTGATGGGGAAACAGGAAATTACCGCAAACTGAAGATGACTGATGTAGCAACAATTGCTGCAGTTGGAAATCATTTAGATCAAATCGGATTCATCTCTCATCCGTTTGTAAATGGAGTTCCGGAACGCACCTCAGACATTCATGGTTTTGCAGAATTAGTGACTTTAACACCTAAACATGTTTGGATTCAACCTTATGAAACGGAAAATGTTGAGTATCTGATGCGGATCTGCGCTCTGGCTGCCGGAGGAGAATCGGCCTTGCGCAAACGCCCTATAGCAAGCTGCATCGCGACTTCATTCACTCCTTTGGAACTCAAACAGATGGATGTGGAAGCCATTATTCAGGCTTCCAGTTATGGGCTGGCAATTCACGCCTGTAGTCTTCCTACTGCAGGAGGTACAGCCCCAATAACTATGCCAGGCACAGTGGTTCTTGCTGCCGCTGAAATCTTATCGATGCTGATTGTGACACAGATTGTTGGCTCCGGGACTGCAGTGATTGCAACACCGTTGATCTTTGCACTTGACATGCGAACCGGACGAAGTTTACAGTCCAGTATTGAAGTAATGCAGGGTGTAAGTATGTCTTTGCAGTTGATGAAGCAGGGATTTGGTTTGCTGACACATACATATGGTAGTGGTAGTGATACCCCGGATGTTGATTCTCAGTCAAATGCAGAGCGGAGTTTGCTGGGACAGTTGGTTGCACTTTCTGGTGCAGATATACTAGGAGGTGTGGGGCAACTTGAATGCGCAACTGTATTCAGTCCTGTTCAAGCAATTATTGATAATGAAATAGGTCAAATGCTGCAGAGCTTTCTGCGGACACCCGATATGGATGATGAAAGTTTTGCCTGGGATCTACTAAAAGAAATTCCACAAGGAGGAAATTTTCTTGCAAATCAACATACTCTTAAACATTGCCGGGCAACCTTGGACCCTCAGGTCTTTTTGCGGCAGGCACGTGATACTTATGAAGCAGAAAACAGGAGAAATGTTCAAGAACATGCCCGGGATATTTTCCGCAGCATTTTGAAAAAAGATCCTCTTGCGAATTTACCTGACGAGGCTACCATTCGAGAGATAAAAAAAGTGGTAAAAGCAGGTGATGCAAAAATACTTGATTGAACAAAACTAATTTAAATAATTAAACAAAAAGTGTTTTGATGCCTGATTTAGAAGAACGTTTAGACGCGATTTACGAAAATATTCTTGATTATGAAGCCAAGCAAGTTGCTGAGTTGGTAAAGTCAGAAGTTGAGGCAGGTACTGATCTTCAGATTATTCTTGACGATGCTCTCATTGCTGCAATGGATGAGGTGGGTGATCTTTTTTCAGAAGGTGTTTTATTTGTTCCTGAAATGTTGATGGCAGCAAATGCGATGAAAGCCGGTATGGAAATCCTGAGGCCACTTCTTACTGACTCAGATATTCCATCTGCAGGAAAAGTAGTCATAGGAACGGTTCACCGAGATATACACGATATTGGTAAGAACCTTGTTGGAATGATGCTCGAGGGGGGAGGTTTTGAGGTGATTGATCTAGGTGTTAACGTTGCTCCGGATGAGTTTGTTGAAGCAGCAGCAAAACATTCTCCGGATATTATCGGTATGTCTGCCTTGCTTACTACAACCATGCCCAATATGCCAAAAACAATTGATGCTTTACACAAAGCAAATTTTGAAGGGAAAATAATTATTGGAGGAGCACCGGTAACTCTTGAGTTTGCAGAAACAATCGGCTCAGATGCTTATGCGCCGGATGCTTCTGCTGCTGTGGTTCTTGCTCGAGGAATGCTGACAAACGGTTAATCCGGAAACAATACTTGTAATTGCTGCATGGGCATTAAAATTAATAAATACAGATCATAGATTAATGCTATTTAGCAGCTGAGCACCACGTGATGCCATAAAGTAGAGGCCCATGTGATGGGTGATTTCCTGTGGATGGCTGGCACTTTCAGGCAGACCAATATCTTCAACTACACTCCTTGGAAGGTCATATGTAGAGCAACCCTTATCATATACGAGGACTTCTTTCAAACCTGTAAGCATTCCGTGATTTCTAGCAGAAAGCAGCGTCAAGACAAAATCCATCACGCAGATGTCTGTGCATATTCCAACTACCAGGACATTCGACAAATTATTTTCTTTGACCCAGTCTATGACGGCATTAGATCCATCCGGTTGATATGCACCTATAAAACCGTTAATGCAGTCTTTACGGACCATAGTTGCTCGAGGCTCATTTTCCAGCCACTTCAATTCAGGAACCAACTCCTCTTCACCTGTACCAAGTTCGCAGTGAGGTGGATAAGGTGGCTCAGCTTTGCCGGGCTCATGTGTGTCCAGAAATGCCAGTACCGGCATTTCCTGTTTAGTAAAAGCACCGGCCAGGCGGTTCGTTTCTGAAACCATTACTGATACTTGTTCGTTGGGAGCTTGAGGAGCAAGATTCCCTCCACCGACAGTGGCAAAACCGTTGACTTCGTCGACTATAATTAAACCGTAGCCTTGTCCGTTTGAGCTCAAATCAAGTTCAGTTTTACTGAGCGGCATTGATTCCGAGATATCTTGGAGCATTGTTTCTACTGACATATTATTTTCCTAACTGGTTTTAAAATTGAGTAATATCTATTCTTTGTTTTATACGAAATTGAATGCTAATAGATGCAGGATAACGCAATCAAGTTAAAAGTGTCTTGTTCAAGACCAAATTCATCGAAGCGAATAATTGATCTTGGAAAAACAGTATTCTTTTTATCGTGAGTAACTAAATCTATTAAGATACTGATTATATAATTTATACCCTGCAATATCGGCTGCAGAGAGATCTGAGAAAGTGCTGATATAATAAAATTCATGACTGTTGAGTTCTTTTTATAGAGTAAGTAGATGCTTTTTTACAGTAGAAAAATAAATTTGAAATTGATGATATTAACTTGACCTCATTAAAAAAATTCTATAGCATCCATGTCTCGTCTAATTTATTTTTAAACTTTTCAGGAGGAAAACATGAGTAAGGAAGAAAAAAATACTTTAAATGTAACTCGACGTTCATTACTGGGAACCAGTGCAGTTCTTGCAGGTGCCGGAATTGCCGGGAGTCAACTTATTGATCCGCTGGCAAAAACTGCTTATGCAGCAGGTAGTGATGCACCAATCAAAATCGGTTTTCAAGCCCACCGCACTGGAATTGGAGCGCTTTACGGAAGATGGTATGAACGTACTACAAACGCCGCCGCAAAGTACATCAACAGCATCGGAGGGATTGCCGGAAGACCGATTGAAATTATTACAGAAGACGACGGTACTGACCCTAAACGCGGTGCGGATGTAGTAGAAAAACTCGCTACACAGCACAAAGTTGATTTTGTTTTTGGCACACTGTTTTCGCATGTCGTGATGGGTTCAGCACCTCGTGCAGGTGAGCTGAAAATACCATATTTTGTCGTCAGCGAAGGTTACCATGTTGCAAGCGGTGCATTGAACCGTTACGTTTTTCAGCCTTGTATTACGGATGTACGTGCCCAAATTTCCGCGGTTTCCGGCTGGATGTTTAACAACCTTGGAAAAAATGTGACCCTCATTTATCCGGATTATGCTTTCGGATATAATCACCGTGATTATGCCAGTGCCGCCGCAGAAAAGCACGGCGGGAAGATTGTTGCGAAAATCGCAATTCCGCCTACAGAAAGCTCCTACACACGTTACTTTGTCAAAATTCCAAAAAACACTGATGTGATTTATCATGTCATGGTTGGGCCAGGAGTGTTGACTTTTGTACGTGAACTTGGAGAACATTTTGGTCCAAATCATCCTCAACTGTTCGGATTTATTGATTCACTTGAAGGTGTAAATATCAGCAGTCCCGGCCTTGATTTTCTGGATAGTTCTTATTTCTGGGAAGCAATGCCGCGTTATGCTGATGCGTCTGACACAGCGGGCTCACGTTTCTACCGAAATGCTGTAGGTGTCGATAATTCCGGAGCAAGCAAATCTGATTCGAAAGATATTGCTGCCTATTCTCACATGTTCGGTTGTTGGGAAACGTTGTTTGCGATCAAAGAAGCAGTTGAGCAAAGTGGATACAAGAGCAAAAAAGATTATTCAACTTTGATTGAAACAATGGAAGGTTTCACCGGTTTCAACGAAGGAATTGCGCATCCGCAGGGTGCAAAGGCTTTCAGTGGTAAAACACACCAATGTTACGGTCAGCAATTTGTTTCAAAAGTGGGTAACGGAAAATTAAACGTGATTCACAAGACATCGATTGCAGATGGTATGTATGAGCCGGAAACCGACTACACCAAACGGTCTCTATAATAACTCAAATCTTCCGGAGGAGATTCTTTCCTCCGGATAACCTCTCTCTTTCCCTACCGGATCGTGTCTTCTTGGATTAATGAAAACGGGCCCTTATTGTTTTTGGCTTTGTTAGATGGAACAGTTACGGCCTTTGTCTTAGCATTGATTGCTTTAGGACTGTCACTTGTTTTTGGTGTTATGCGGATCGTCAACATCGCGCATGGTGAATTTTTCATGCTGGGTGCGGTTTTTTCCTGGTTTGCATTTGATTTAACAAATGATCCTCTCTGGGGTTTTTTACTTGCTCTTGTGCTTGCCCCGGCTTTAGTCGGCGGTATTGCTGTTTTTTCTGACCGTTTCATCCTGCGTAAAATCAAGTATCATCCGGAAAGTACGATTGTGGCCACTATTGGTGTGCTTTACGTAATTCAGTCGCTTACACTGATGGTTTTTGGTCCGGAAGCCCGGGCAGTTGAAGCGCCTTTATACTTTCGGGTCCAGTTTCCATGGTTCGGTTATTCCGGATATAAACTGATAGTAGCCGGAATGTCAGCGTTGTGTCTGCTTGGTGTCTGGCTGTTGATGATTCGCAGTAAACTCGGACTGTACATGCGTGCAACTCAACAGGATCTGGAAATTGCAAAAACCTACGGTGTACCAACCCAGAAAATTTATGCAGCTGTGTTTGCCCTCGGCGGTGGATTAGCCGCACTGGCAGGAGTGCTCGTAGTGCCAATTCGTCAGGCAGATCATCTAATGGGATTGGAACCGCTTCTGCTTTCTTTCATTGTGGTAATCATCGGCGGTCTCGGAAGTATCCGCGGAACTATTGTAGCGGCGTTCATTATCGGCATCAGCGACGGTATTATTTCGGTTTTTTATGAACCGACTTTAGCGAAAATGCTGGCCACTTTGTTCGTAGCAATGGTGCTCGTTCTGAAGCCGAGCGGACTCTACGGTGAGGAAGTGGCATGAGGAAAAAATCCTTAGTTTACTCACTGTTTTTTCAGGGCGGAATTTTGCTGCTGCTTTTTATTCTGCAATTCATTCTACCAACTTATCACCACAGCAGCGTTTCCAAAATAATGGTGCTGGCTTCTTATGCTGTCGCCTATAATTTTTTGTTGGGCTACACTGGTTTAATGAGTCTCGGACATGCCATGTTTTTTGCCGCCGGAATGTATGCGGCAGGTTTAGGAATTTATTATCTGGAACTGTCCGCCCTCGGAGGATTACTTTTTGGTGCGGGATTTACATTGGTAATTTCATTGTTATTTGGCCTGTTTGCCCTCAGAACAAGTGGTGTCTCTTTTCTGATAGTAACCCTAATGTTTGGTCAAACATTCTATTTGTCAATTCTGTATTTCAATGAATTCACTTTTGGTCAGGATGGTTTTTCACTGGCTAAATATTTAGGTAAATTAATTATTATTAACAAGGAATATCTTTATAGCAATCCTGACGTTCGTTACAATTTTGCGTTGATTTTGTTGACTGCTTACTTGCTGATTTCGACCTTGATCATGTTTTCTCCAGTGGGACGGATATTAATCGCAATTCGCGAAAATGAGTCACGAACGCAGCTATTAGGTTACAACGTCTTTTACTATAAATTATTTGCGCTCGTGCTTTCAGGCACCTTTTCTGGAATAGCAGGTGCCACGCATGCTTTGCTCTTTACTTATGTCGGTACGACATTTGCGGAAATTCATCACTCAATTTCACCAATTCTGTGGACTCTACTCGGTGGAGCAGGCACGGTTATTGGTCCGTTATTAGGTACAGGCATAATGTATTATCTTGTTGATATTATCAGCGGAATTACCAGCAACTACCAACTGGTTGTGGGAGCTGTATTGATTTTAATGATTATCTGGTTTCCAATGGGAATCATGGGAACGCTTAGACAAAAATGGATGAAATGG
>JACNJW010000012.1 GCA_014382365.1 SAR324 cluster bacterium | reverse complement strand
TTAAATATTAAATTAAATTGCAGTACGGAATTCTACAGATTGAAACGAAAGAGTCAAACATATTCTTATTTAATCATCTGAAAAAGGAAAAACATCCAAAAAAGCACTTAATAACAGAACAATTGACTGGTAAATTCTTTTTTGAGATGCAAATTCGCGAGGTGCTTTGTTGATACTGTCAGTCTAAACTGCAGTAATACAAGAAAATACTAATATGATATTAAAAAACCAATATCAATAGTGTCAAATCCAGATTTAACCAAATCCTTGAAGTTGTTCTCTTTTAGTGATTACAGTAGCAAATAAATTATCATGCGCTGACAATTTACTCCAGAACTCATTTGGTTTAAATATATTATTACAGTCAGCCGACATAACGTTTCAGGATGGAAATGACTTGTGCATAATATCCGGTTCCAAATAAATTCAAATGATTCAGCAGGTGATACAATTGATACAGTGGTTTACGCTCATAAAATCCCGGAACAAGCGGAAATGCTGATTCGTATGCAGAATAGAATATTTCAGAAAATCCTCCAAACAAGTATGTCATTGCCAAATCTGCTTCACGGTGACCATAATAAACTGCTGGGTCAATCAACCAGGCACTTCCTTCAAGATCAATTAAATAATTTCCACACCATAAATCTCCATGCAGTAAACTAGGTTTTTCTTCTGTGCCTGAAACTAAGTCCGGAATTTTTTCGATTATACGATCCAACAAGTTCCGTAATTCAGGAGTTGAATAACCGTTGTTTTCGGTTAACTCTGCCTGGTACTGCAGTCTGTTTTCTGCAAAAAACACGGCCCAGTTGTCACTGCCTGCAGTTGATGCTTGATTGAGCTGTAGGGAATCTCCAATGAAATTATCGTCAGTACAACCAAATTTTTCACTGTAATTGCGGTGAAGTTCTGCAAATTGAAAACCGAATGTCTCCATATCTGAGTCAGTACTGTTTTGTCCTTCATTAATCCATTCCAGCAGCAAAAAATCAGTATCATGAGCTATGACTTCAGGTACATTTATTGCGCTACACTTTCGTAATTCTTCCAGTCCCAGCACTTCTGATTCAAACAATTCACAATTCCCATCAAGTGCCTGTTTGATGAAATACTCTTTACCGGAAATCATTTGTAATTTCCGTGAATCTGCAATACAACCTCCTGAAACAGCAGTTGTTGATTTAACTGGTTCAGCGAGTGTTTTTTCTAAACGGAGACGTAAATCAGCATTCATTGTTTTTTGTTGAGATGAACTCCAGCAATCCCCGGCAGGTATCCTCAAGAAGATCCAGCACATTCTCAAACCCCTGATATCCACCATAATATGGATCCGGAATTTCTCTGACTTGATTTGTACTGCAAAAGTCTGTCATGCGCTTGATTTTATCTGTATACTGCTGCAAGCTGTCACGCCAGATTATCTGTTGATAATTATCTTCATCCATCGTAATGATCCAGTCAAACTTCTCAAAATCACCATCCTCAAATGGACGTGAAATACTGTTAAGTTCATACCCGCGTAAAATAGCATGTTCCTGCATCCTGGAGTCTGCCGGATTACCACTGTGATATCCTATTGTACCTGCAGAGTCACAATATATTTCTTTATCAAGTCCTCTCTGCTTCACAAAAGCCTGCATTACCGCCTCTGCACTTGGTGATCGACAGATATTACCCATGCAGATAAATAGAATTCTAGTCATTTGTTTTGATATAAAATTGAGGCTTCTGTAAAAAAGGTTAACAAAGTGTCATTTCGAGCTAAGCGAGAAATCTTACGCAAGACATTACACAATTATCATGTATATTTTACCTTACGGTTGAAATGAAAATTTTGGGTTTGAGGAATCTTACGAATTTATCATTTTTATTAAATTATAATCTGTATTTTAACTATTTTTCCTCAGTGCCTTTATTTATAATTCCGAACGAATTGCCCACAAGTCTGGAAAAACAGGTTGAAAAAGAGTCTTTTTCAAATATTCAACTCCTTCAGAGTTACCAGTTCCGCGTTTGGTACCAATAGTACGCTCAACCATTTTTACATGCCGATAACGCCACTCTTGAAGACCTTCATCAAAATCCACCAGCAATTCACACAGATGTGCCAACTGAGGATAGTTTTTATACACTTCAATTAGTTGTTTCTGAACTTCATCCGAAGCAGAATCCGGTTGTGTGACATCACGCTTCAAAATACTTTCAGGAATCTTGATCTTATTTTGTGAGAGACAGCTGAGCATTGCATCCCACAAACTTGGTTCGGCAAGTCTTTGTTCCAGACGTTTTCTTCCACTAGAATTTACAGGATGATAATTCATCATTTTTTCCCGTTTATGTCCCAGTAAAAATTCCAATTCTCTAAACTGTGCAGATTGAAAACCACTCGAAGATTCAAGAAAATCACGAAATGATAAAAATTCTGCCGGTGTCATTGTTTCCAGAATATCCAATTGAGAGACTAGAGTTTTAAATATTTTCAATACGCGATTGAGCGTGTGCTGAGCCTGTACCAAATCATTTTTTCGAATTGTTTTTATCAGGTAGTCAAGTTCGTGCAATATTTCCTTGAACCACAATTCATAAACCTGATGTATAAGTATGAACAGCATTTCATCATGCTCCGGACCTTCTGACTGACAATCCTGAAGATTTAGTAATTCTTCAATTTTGAGATAACTGGAATAGGTAACAGGCATTTTATCCTTTCTTAAATAAATATTGGAACTAATTGAGCTTTAGAAATGGTATTTTAGATTAAAAAAAGCATTATATCAATAGTCTTGAGAGTAAACTTTTGATAAAAAAGTGGTTTCAAGCAAGATTTATTTTAATTTTGCTTGTAATTCTCATAAAACTTGTTATTAATGTATGCAATGAATTGGTTGAGAAGACGTCTGAATTTGAAAATATTTTCAAGTTTTGTCTTTACTTAAAGCTCAGACTGGAGAATGGTCTTCAGTTGATCTTAACCATTAGAACAATTATTTTTCTTTTAGAAAAGGAGAAGTATGAGTAAAAATACCATTAAAAAGATCGCTCTGGCAATCGCCGGCGCAATGATCATTCCGGCCTTTGCTGCAGCAGAGATTAAGGTTGGAATAATTTTGGGCTTTACCGGTCCAATTGAATCCCTGACCCCGGCCATGGGTAACTCCGCAGAGTTGGCTTTCAAAGAAGCTTCTGCTTCTGGACAATTGCTTGGAGGTCAGTCAATCACTGTCATCCGTGCAGACTCAACCTGTATTGACTCTGCCGCTGCTACTGCCGCAGCAGAGAGACTGATCACTTCAGACAAAGTGGCAGCAATTATGGGAGCAGACTGTTCTGGAGTAACAACAGCAATTGCCAATAATGTTGCTGTTCCAAATGGTGTACCAATGATTTCACCTTCGGCTACTTCACCGGCATTAAGCTACATTGATGATAATGGATATTTCTTCCGTACTGCTCCTTCCGACGCTCGTCAGGGACAGGTTCTGGCAGAAGTGACCATAGAAAGAGGCATCAAAGAAGTTGCGGTTACTTTCACCAATAATGACTATGGAAAAGGGCTCGCTGATGCTTTCGCAAACTCATACAGTGGGCTTGGCGGAAAAATAAGTGCTACTGTTCCTCATGAAGATGGAAAAGCTGATTATTCTGCTGAAGTTGCCACTTTGAATGCATCAGGTGCAAGTGTATTAGCTGTCTTTGGTTATGTTGATCAGGGCGGACGACACATGATTCAGACTTCCATTGATTCAGGTGCATTTGACAAATTCATCCTGGCCGATGGAATGTTTGGTGAATCATTGCTAAAAAATGTTGATGGTGACCTTAGCGGTACTTTCGGAACAGTTCCTGGAACTGATTCAGCAGGTGCAGGCCACTTCACAACAATTCAAAAAGCTGCAGGTATGAAAGCAGGCGGACCTTTCACAAGTGAGTCCTATGATGCGGCTGCACTTTTGGTTCTTGCTATGCAATCTGCTGGTTCTGCCAATGGTGCTGCAATTGCCTCAAATGTAATGGCGGTAGCAAATGCTCCAGGCGAGAAAATTATGCCCGGAGAATTAGGCAAAGCTCTGAAGATTCTTGCTGATGGTGGTGCTGTCGATTATGTCGGTGCTTCCAATGTGGAGTTGATTGATGGTTCCTCAACTGGTTCCTATAAGGAGTTCGAAGTTAAAGGTAAAGCTTTCACAACTGTTCGCTTCCGTTAATTTTAAATCATAATATCCTCGTTCCGTTTATCATTCTGGAACGAGGCTCCTCAAGGTGTGGCTCACTGAGCCACACTCTTCTATGTTTATCACTATACGAATATAATTACGAAACTTGCTTAATTAAAATCACCAAGGCATACTTCTGTAATCATACAGGTTAGACACACACCGTATTGAATTAGCAGTTAGCACTTTTATCATACTGATTTATTAGATGTTTATTTCATAAGCGGCAGCATGAACACAACCCCAGATGCACTCATCATCGGTTCCGGAATCATCGGTACTGCCTTGGCCTTTGAAATGGCAAAAAAAGGCTATCACACCTTGAATATAGACAAACTTCCTGCCTCAGGATACGGTTCTACCAGTAATTCATGTGCAATTATCCGTTTTAGTTATTCCACCTGGGAGGGCGTTGCTATGGCCTATGAGGGTTTACATTTCTGGAAAGATTGGGAGGCTTACCTGGAAGTAAAGGATCCACGTGGAATGGCGCTTTTTCACCAAACAGGAATTCTGATGATGAAGGACCGTGGGCCACACTTTGAAAAAGTCTTAAAGCTTTACAAAGAACTTGGAGTACCTTACGAAGTCTGGAATCAGCAACAAATACTTGAGGTTGCTCCCTTTTTAAATTTTAAATCTTACTGGCCGGTTCGAAGGCCTGATGACCCGCTCTTTGATCAGATTTCTGATGACACAATCACAACTGCACTTTGGAATCCGGATGGTGGATATATCAATGATCCTCAGTTGTCCACACATAATTTACAGGTGGCCGCTGAGGCCAAAGGTTCTCAATTTATATTTGATCAAAAAGTTATTCAGATTCTTCAGGCTAATGGAAGTGTAACAGGAGTTGAACTGGAGGGCGGCAGTCGTATTAATGCTCCCATAGTGATTAATGTGGCCGGGCCTCATTCCAATATTATCAATCAGATGGCAGGAGTAACTTCAGACATGAATGTAAAAACCCGTGCTCTGCGTCATGAAGTGCATCATGTACCTTCTCCTCCCGATTTTAATTTCGGAGAAAAAGGGAAGATAATGAGTGACAGTGACATTGGTTGTTATTATCGACCGTCTCAGGGCAACTCAATTTTGATTGGCAGTGAAGATCCTGAGTGTGACCGGAAAGAATGGATTGACGATCCGGATGACTACAACCGGGATGTAACCGATGCACAATGGCATGCACAGGTTTTACGCCTGGCAAAGCGGATTGAAAACCTTGGTATTCCCAACAGAAACAGAGGTGTTGTCGATTTATATGATGTGGCTGATGATTGGATTCCAATTTATGATCGTTCTGATTTAAATGGCTTTTATATGGCCATTGGCACAAGCGGAAATCAGTTCAAAAATGCACCAATTGCAGCTTATCTGATGACCGAACTGATTCATGCCTGCGAAAATGGTACTAATCACGATGCTGATCCAGTACAAATAAAGGCTCCCTATACCGGAAAACTGCTGAATTCAGGCTTTTACTCAAGAAAACGTGAAATAAATACTAACAGTAGTTTCTCTGTAAAAGGTTAATGCTGACAGGACAAAATTGACTAAAATGATTTCTGCAGAAAAAGCACTAAAGCGTTTACAGGATGGCAACCGTAGTTTTGCTTCAGGAGAAGTAAGCAACAACATCCCCACAGCTGCATCCCGCAACAAGTTAGTGGCCAGTCAACAACCCTTTGCAGTAATCCTGGGATGTTCAGACTCAAGAGTACCTGCAGAACTGATTTTTAATCAGGGTTTGGGAGATTTATTTGTAATTCGGATTGCCGGAAACATTGTTGCACCATCACAAATTGGAAGCGTTGAGTTTGCAGTAGAGCGCTTCGGGACCCCACTTGTTGTTGTTTTAGGCCATTCAAGATGTGGTGCTGTTTCTGCCACACTTGAAGAAATAATGATGCAGACAGAACAGCAGTCGCCTAATTTAAAAGCAATAGTCGAACGCATTCGTCCTGCTGTAGAACCTTTGTTGTCAGCAAAGCTAGTAGATAATCCAGAAGCTTTAACGGAACTTGCTGTCAGGGCTAATGTCTGCGCCTCTGTAAATCAACTCAGGCACGGCTCAGCAATTATTGAACAACAAATCCAAAAAGAAGACCTGCTTATCGTAGGTGCGCAGTATTCACTGGAAACAGGAGTAGTTGATTTTTTTGAAAACTTACACCAAGAGTAATCAACGTCTTTAGTATTAACTCTCTGAATTAATATATTTTCAGTAGTAATTTGAACATAGGCATTGTTCACTTAAGTTTAGTCCAAACTTAAGCCAATAAAACATTTATCCACATCCGTAATTACAAATAATTGTAACTCCCACCTATTAACAAGGTTTAATTATTTCAAATTAAATGTACATTATTAAGGTTTTTTAAAGCAAGTAAACTGCATGTTTACAATAATAATTTATTTTAACATTTTAAACTTGTATCACTATTTAAATCCAGTCACTCTGTATTGAATATTTTCGACTATCTCAGTCGAGAATAGCAGTTGCTGATGGTCTGCAATTGTGTTTAGTAATAAAATCGTAATTAAACGGTTTTATTTAAATATGTAAATCTGAACAAGGAGAATGCTATGTTTAAAAAAGTAGTAACAACCACCGCAGGTTTCATTTTTGCTGCAGGTGTATCATTGAGTCCTGCTATGGCTGGAGGTGAAGCAGAAGTTCTGCATTGGTGGACTTCCGGTGGTGAAGCAAAAGCACTTAAAGTCCTTAAGGACGATTTTGCCAAAAAAGGTGGCACTTGGAAAGACATGCCTGTAGCAGGTGGTGGCGGAGATGCTGCGAATGTTACTCTTAAGGCACGAATTGTTGCAGGAGATCCTCCTACAGCCTCACAAATAAAAGGTCCGACTATTCAGGAATATGATGATGAAGGTGTAGTTGCTCCTTATTACATTGACGAAGTAGCTCAAGCCGAGAATTGGGATTCATTATTAAGTCCTCAGGTAGCAAATCATATGAAATGTGATGGATTTACCAAGTATTGCGCTGCTCCGGTAAACATCCACCGCATTGATTGGTTCTGGGCTAACAAGAAGGTACTTGATGCCAATGGACTGAATATGCCTACTTCCTGGGACGAATTTAATGCCGCTGCAAGCAAATTGCAGGCAGCTGGAATCATTCCTTTTGCTCATGGCGGTCAGCCTTGGCAGGACGCTACTGTCTTTGAAGCAGTTGCTTTAGGAATTGGTGGAAATGACTTTTACCGCAAAGCTATTGTTGAATTAGACATGGATGCTTTAGGTAGTTCCACTATGGTCAAGATTTTCGACCAAATGCGTAAACTTCAAGGTTTCACCGACAAAGGTATGCCGGGACGCGACTGGAACGTTGCGACAGGTATGGTTATGAGCGGTAAAGCTGCATTCCAGATTATGGGTGACTGGGCTAAAGGCGAATTTTCCAATGCCGGCTTGAAACCAGGAATAGACTTCTATTGTCTGCCTACCCCTTCAAACCATGGCTATCTCTATAATGTTGACAGCTTCATTTTTTACGGAATGAAAGGAAAAAGCAAAATTGCTGGTCAGAAAATGTTGGCTAGTTCTATAATGGGCAAGAACTTCCAGAAAATTTTCAACATTTATAAGGGTTCTATACCTGCTCGTCTAGACGTCCCTATGGACGAATTCGACATGTGTGCTAAAGGATCTGCTTCAGATTTGAAGTATTCCGCTATGACAGGTGGCTTGCTACCGAGCTTTGCTCATGGCATGGCGCTCCGTAACGCCCAAAAGGGAGCAATCCAGGACGTTATTACAGAGCATTTCAATTCCAACATGTCTTCAAAAGAAGCCGCAAAAAGACTCGTGCGTGCTGTACAAGACTCGTTGTAATTTAGCCTTAAGACGGAGTTCCTCATCAAGGAGCTCCGTTTTTTCATAAATAATATTACCTACTTTAGCCATGTTTTACTGGTTGCAGAAAAATCTTCCGAAAATCGTAATTGCACCTTCATTTGCAGTGATTTTGTGGTTCGTGTACGGATTCATTCTCTGGACAGTCTACGTTTCTTTCACTAACTCCAAGATGTTGCCGCGTTATGACTTTGCAGGTTTCAAACAGCACATACGTCTCTGGTCACATTTCCGTTGGTACACTGCAGTTGAAAACCTGCTTATCTTCACCGTTCTTTTTATCGGGATTTGCATTGTCATCGGGATAATACTTTCAATTTTACTGGATCAGAAGATCCGTGCAGAAGGTTTTTTGAGGACAGTTTATCTTTACCCCATGGCACTTTCTTTCATTGTTACCGGAACTGCGTGGAAGTGGATTCTTAACCCAAGCATGGGCATTGAAAAGCTTTTCATAGACTGGGGGTTTACAGACTTCACCTTTGACTGGCTGGTCAACCGTGATATGTCGATTTACACAATTGTGATTGCCGCGGTCTGGCAGTCATCCGGTTTTGTAATGGCTCTTTTTCTGGCAGGTCTGCGTTCGATTGATGATGAAATCATCAAGGCGGCGAAAATTGATGGAGCTGGTTTATACAGTATCTACATCACCATCATTCTCCCCATGATGCGTCCGGTGTTCATGAGTTCCATTGTAATTCTGCTTCACATTTCCATTAAAAGTTATGACCTGGTGATCGCACTGACTGCGGGTGGTCCCGGTACTTCTTCAGATATGCCTGCTGTCTATATGACTCAAATGGCTTTCCACCGCAGTGAAATCGGTCTGGCTTCTGCAAGTGCGGTGATGATGTTCCTGACAGTGCTGGCCATCGTAGTACCGTACCTATATTCAGAACTAAGGAGACAAGATGCAGGTCGCTGATCCTAAGCAGTTGGAAGCACTCGAACGTTCAGCTTCCCGTAAACGCACCTTATACCGCTGGTTACTGTTCCTGGTACTCGGACTGTTTGCTATTTATTATCTGGCTCCGTTGTACGTCATGATTGTAACTTCACTGAAAAGCATGGACGAAATACGGGAGGGTAACCTCATGACTCTTCCCGGGGAGATCATGTTAGATGCCTGGAAAACAGCCTGGAGCGGACGGGGATATGCTGCCGGCGACGTCTTTCTACGCCCCTTCTTCTGGAACTCTTTAAAAATGGTCGTTCCCGCTGTCGCAATTTCAACTTTTTTTGGTGCATTAAACGGTTACGCGCTGACCAAGTGGCGTTTCAAAGGAGACAACATCTTGTTTCTGTTGTTCCTTTTCGGTTGTTTTATTCCTTATCAGGCAATCCTGTTACCGATGGCCAGAACGCTCGGAATCCTTGGACTCTCAAATTCAATCAGCGGTCTGGTACTTGTTCACACAGTTTACGGTTTAAGTTTCACGACTATGTTTTTCCGTAATTACTACATTTCTATTCCGGATGAAATGATCAAGGCTGCTAGAATCGACGGTGCGGGTTTTTTCAAAATATTCTTCAAGGTTCTGCTACCAATTTCGGCACCGATCATTGTTGTTACAGTCATCTGGCAGTTTACAGGTATCTGGAATGATTTTCTGTTTGGCTCTTCTTTTTCATTTGGCGAAGCAGCTCCAATCCAGGTTGCGCTCAATAATATGGTTCTTACCAGCACCAGCGTCAAAGAGTACAACGTTGACATGGCTGCAGCATTTATCGCAGGAATTCCAACACTGCTTGTCTATGTCCTTGCTGGCAAATACTTCATCCGCGGACTCACTGCAGGTTCAGTAAAAGGTTAACAATGACAACTTTTAAAGTCAGCAAACTGACCAATAATTAAGGAAAATATGGCAACTCTAAAAGTCAGTGATCTGACCAAGAATTTCGGTAAAACGCAGGTGTTGAAACAAATCAATCTGGACGTAAGTGACGGTGAATTCATCGTCCTGCTTGGTCCTTCAGGCTGTGGTAAATCAACTCTGCTCAATATGATTGCAGGACTCGAAAGTGTAGATGAGGGTGAGATTCTGATTGACGAATATGTGGTTAACCGTGTTGAACCAAAGGACCGTAATATTGCCATGGTCTTCCAGTCATATGCACTTTATCCTGCGATGACAGTCCGCGATAATGTCACTTTCGGACTGAAACAACGTAAAGTGTCTAAAGAGAAGATTGAACAGTCACTTAAACACTTTTCCAAAATGCTGCAGATTGACCAGCTATTAGAACGTAAACCGGCACAACTATCAGGTGGGCAGCGCCAGCGTGTAGCCATGGGGCGTGCCTTGGTGCGTGAACCTCAAATTTTTCTCTTCGATGAACCGCTGTCAAATCTTGATGCAAAACTTCGAATTGAAATGCGTCACGAAATCAACAAACTGCACGAGCAACTGGGAACAACAATGATTTATGTGACTCATGATCAAGTTGAAGCCATGAGTCTTGCTACTCGGATTGCAGTGATGAACGAGGGAATCATCCAACAGATAGGTACACCGCAGGAAATTTATGACAAACCTAACAGCGTTTTTGTTGCAGACTTTATCGGTTCACCGGCAATTAACCTGATTCATGGTACTTATTCGAAAAATGGTGCTGAAGCCTGTTTCATTCCGGACCTGCAAAAAGATGATTTTAAAATTCCTCTCAGTGATTATGCCTTTGAATCAGAACCAAAAGATGGTCAACAAATCATTTTTGGTTTTAGGCCGGAACACATCAATCTTCCGGATGTTTCACTAAAGTCTAGCATGAAGGTTGAACTCAAGCCTACACTAATAGAACTTACTGGATACGAAAAGGAAGTTAGCTTTGAATTTTTCGGAAATGAAGTCACGGGAAGACTTCCACGCCATATTGAAGCTGAACTTGCTAAGCCTATCTCTCTCAACCTTGATCTGTCAGAAATCTCTATTTTTGACAGCGCAAGCACCTTGCGACTCTAAGAGCAGCATTTAGAAAAACGCAATCGCTAAGCAAAGCACAAAATGAGTATTGACACAACAAATTTAGTTGAGCAAATTATTGCACTAAAACGTCGTATTCATAAACAATGTCCTAACTTAAAAACACAATTTAAGGAACTCGAGGCTGTATTATCCAAAGAAATTGACTCCATTCAAGTCACAAAAGAGAAAGGTGACTCCATTATTCCAGAAATTAACTTCTCAGACATTGTAAATAACCATGTTAATGACTCGACGATTAGGGCTGTTAAACGTCGCGGATGCACGATTGTTCGTAATGTTTTTTCAGATAATCAGGCTTCAAGATGGTATGAAGAACTAGAGAGCTATCTAGAAACCAACGGATTTTATTACCAGAAGGACCCTGAACTGGATAACTATTTCAGCGACCTGAAAGCCGACAAACCGCAAATATGTGCTATCTACTGGTCAAAAGCGCAGGTAAATGCACGACAAAGTCCTAACCTTGTAAAAGTTAGGTCGTTTCTTAATCGCCTTTGGAATTATCAGGAAAACGAAAAATTGCATTTTGATCCGGATCGTGAATGCAGCTATGTAGACCGTGTCCGTTTGAGACGTCCGGGAGACACTACGTTGGGACTTTCACCTCATATAGACGGTGGGTCAGTTGAGCGCTGGCTGGGAGAAAACTACCAAAAGGTATACCACTCGTTATTCAGCAGCAACTGGCAGGGTTTCAATCCGTTTAACGGGGCATACCGGCCGGAGGTGGAAGGGATTGATTCCCCTGCGGTTTGCAGGGCATTTCGAACCTGGCAGGGTTGGACTGCACTCACCAAGCAAGGCCCAGGAGATGGAACATTACAACTCATACCTACCACTTTGGGAATTTCCTATGTAATGTTGCGACCATTTCAAGATGATGTTCCAGAAGAAATACTTTGTGGAGCCACTGAAGGGCGTGCACAAGCCATAACCGATGTTTGGCATCATCCTCTCCTTCGCGGACTGATTTCGATTCCAATGGTGTATCCTGGAGATACAGTCTGGTGGCATCCTGATCTAATTCATTCTGTGGAACAAAAACACTCTGGTAGTGGAGTGAGCAGTGTTCTATACATAGGCTCAACTCCAAGATGTGAGCGTAATATAAGCTATCTTGAACGCCAGAAACAATCATTTATAGAAGGTAGAAGCGCACCGGATTTTGCACCTGAAGATTTTGAAGTGAACTATCCAAACCGTGCTTCAATGGCAGACTTGACAGAGTTAGGCAAACAACAAATGGGGTTTTTATCAAAGGTTGGCTCTTGAACTGTAGGATTAAAACAACTAGAATCAATTTATGGTAGCTACTCAGTCCTCACTTTTTGCATTACTTGAAGTTAATTATAATTAAGCTGTTTAATCGTACAAATGGACACATTCAACTATCCACTTTATCCAGATTTAAAAAACAAAACTGTCCTCATCAGCGGTGGCGGTTCCGGAATTGGTGCATCTTTTGTGGAAGCCTTTGCTGCTCAGGGTAGTCGAGTTGCATTTTTTGACATACAGGAAAAAGTTTCCAGAGAATTAGTCCAAAAACTGTCGTCAACTGGTGTGGAACTGCTTTTTGTGAAATGCGATCTGACCGATATCGAAGCCTTAAAAAAAGGGGTTGCTGAAGTCGAAACAAAATTTGGTGCGGTACGTGTGCTGATCAATAACGCTGCCAGCGATGAGAGACATGAACCGGAAGATGTTACTCCGGAATACTGGGAACAACGATTACGCATGAATTTTAGTCACCATTTTTTTTCTGCACAGGCTGTAAAACCTGCAATGGCCAAGGCCGGTGGTGGTGCAATCATTAACATGGGTTCATGCAGTTGGCACATGGCGATGGAGTTTATGCCGGGATACACATCTTCCAAAGCCGCCATCGAAGGCTTGACCCAGAGTCTGGCCCGTGCATACGGCAAAGACCGAATCCGTGTTAATTGCATCATTCCCGGCCAGGTTTGGACTTCCAGACAGATGAAGGAAATAATGACACCAGAATACGAAAAGTTTATGATAGAAAAACAATGTCTGCCGGATCGTATTCTTCCGGAAGATATCGCACAACTGGCCTTGTTTCTTGCTTCCGACGCAGGACGTATGTGCACCCGCCGCAATTATTTCATGGATGCTGGTATTGGTGCATGACTCTTGGCACTTTGGCAAAAAGCTGTGTTTCATCGTAGGGACACGGTGCGCAGTGCACGTACAAAGCAACTGCTTCAGCGGAAGTTTCAATGAAACAATAGCTTGCTGAGACACATAACAGTCAATAAAATTTTAAATTCAGAAAATTAGCTGCTTTCGGAATTAGTTGTCATTATGACTTTTTACAGCAACATCAAATGAAATCAAGAGTAAATAAATCGTGACCAAGAAAACTGAAACCCGCTTGAGAAGCCAAGAGTGGTTTGACATTCCTGGTGATCCAAGTGAAACAGCTGGGTATGTTGAACGCTATACAAATTATGGAATCAGTGCGGCAGAACTACGTTCAGGCAAACC
>JACNJW010000027.1 GCA_014382365.1 SAR324 cluster bacterium | reverse complement strand
TTTTGGTGTTATTGATTGCGAAGAAGGGGAAGAATTGGATGTTCGGTTTGAGATTTGAAGTGTTGATGAATTTGATTAAATAACTAATAATTAGAGAAAAGAATATGAAAAATATAAAAATAGAAAATATGCTGGAAATAGCTAAAACTATTGCTGGAAAACCGACAAAAGACTTAAAAGTTGATGAAAGAAAAAAGAAAGATGAAGTGGCTAAAGAAATAAATAAAAAATTTTCAGAGTTTATAGATGGTATTATTGATAAAATTGATGGATGGGATTATGGTAAAGATGCAAAAAGATCATCATTTAGACCCAAGGGGAACAATACCAATCCTTATATCAAATATAATTGGAGGTTTTTTAAACCAGAACATATTGTTGATCAGGATAAATGCTTGTTGATAATATATCTATCTATGAGACCACCTGAAAATGATTTTATAATATCCATAGGTATCCACGATAACAGAAATAATAAAACTCACAGAAAACAGCCAATAAAAAAAGAAAAATTAATTGAAATATATGATTATATAAGTCAAGAGTTTCAAAAAATAGAAATGAGAAATCATCCTAATTTTAACAGGGATTATGATGATGATGATAATGAACGAATCTTAAGTTATAAAAAAAATATAGATGAAAATTCAATAAATGACTTTGCCATAATATTCGAAGAATTAACACAAATTTATAAGAATGTTTTTAATAAATATGAATTTCTTGAAAAAGATATACTTATTGACGAAGAAAAAAGAAAGAATTCTAAAGGAGTAAACCTTACCAAACTACCTTCCAACTTCATCCTTTACGGACCACCTGGAACGTTTCTAAGCTGCCTATTCGGCAGTGAACTGGTATACGCCTTCGAACGTGCGTAAACCAAATTTCTAAGCTGCCTATTCGGCAGTGAACGGTTTACCTTACGAAGTTGTCGATCTCAGGTCTTTCTAAGCTGCCTATTCGGCAGTGAACCGCCCTGCGTGGCAGTCTCAGCAACGACTACATTTCTAAGCTGCCTATTCGGCAGTGAACACGAGTTCTTTCGCTTAAAGAACTGTTAAAACAATAATTTAGTGTGGAAAAACATGCTGAGACCAATCATTTTTTATATAATCGCAAGTTGTTGATATGATAAAGTTTTTATAGACGATAAAAAATATAGGTCAAAATGGGAATTAAGAAAGAAGGAAACCTCAAATAAGTCATTATTAAGTGTTCATATTATTAATAAGACGCAGGTCAAGGCAAGAGCGCATAAAGCACAAAAACAGCAATTTCACGCTGTGCCAACATCAAAGCTTTTTCTTTGTCAGGTTGAATATTCCAATGTTTTTCGGTAATCATTTTTTGAATTTTGCTTTGTTGAAAAATTATTTGACATGAATACGATTAATTTAACCACTCCATTTTAAAGTAAGACTTAAGCTGGAAGCAGAATTAAAACCATGGGACGGTGGCGGATTTTCCAGAATCGTTGCAACTTAAACCGTAACAATTAAAGACTCCTTCGGAGGGTGTATTCACAAGCTCCCTTTCCACAAAAAGCCGGAATCTATTTTTTTGCTCGGAAGAAAGACTAACCATGTTGATAAATGGTAGTTTTGTTTCTTTATCTTTGAAGCTTGAATAATACTCTATTGCTTGCTCCAGAGACTCCTCTGTCCTTTTAGCACGTCTCCTGGCAAGACGAAGGGGATTGGTGTGAAACTGTTTTCGCGAGAAAACAGCGTACAGTTCCACTCTTTCCGGCACTTCTCTAATAGAAGTACAGTGTGAGTAGTCGGTCAGACGGTTGAGCCATTTTTCGATGTTAAACCGCAGAAGTTGTTTTTCTGTTTGAGCAAACAAACGCAGTTTTGACCCCAGCGGAAAATGATTCTTTTCAGGTTTAGCAGCATATTCCGGAAAAGAAACTCCAACTTCGGAAGTGCCATTTACAGTTTTGTTTTCAGCAAATGCTAAATGCACTTGCTGAAAAACCTTTTCCCAGAGGAAACCAAGGGCAATTTCTGTACAAGGAATGAGAGATATTTCTGTGTAGAATTTCATGCTACTCCTTTTTGTTATTTCTTGCGACTATATACTCCACCACGAATGAGGTTGGCGACAACATAATTTTTATTATCATCAGTAATTTCGTTTCCGTTCACCCAAGCAAGCATCAGTGTATATAGATCAATATCTTTGTCTCTATATGCTGCTCCTCTCTGTGTGACAGCACCATAAGGTTCAATTGCAATTGGTGGTTTTTCAGAATACTCAATAGAGATAGTTAGTGCTTTTTTTTCATCCTGATCATCTTTTATCAGCATAGTATCTCCATACCAATCATCAATTGTTCTCAAGGCATTTCCAATCTTGACATTATGGATTGCGGCACAGTTGTCAAGTTGGAACAAAGTTTTACCTTTCTCATTCATATTCATCTCTTCTGATGGAAAAATATGTTGCCCATTGCCCAATTTAACAAAGGCATTAATTTTGATAAATACAAAATCGTTTTCACAAGTTAGCCCTTTTTGGATAAATTGTGCTAACTTTATTAAATCATCATTACTGCTATTCTTATCAAAGTCTTTTAGATGAAAATCATAAGGATAAAATGTGCTCTTTTCTTGATCATACTCCACATATACCTTAATATTTTCTGCACATACACGGTTACGCCACAAAAATCGTCCATTAGCAATATTGTAGGCATAGCGAAAAGCCAGCGTGTTTAATCCTTCACCATCTTTTCCTATAAATATCTTCACTTTTTCTTTAATAGCTTTTTCAAAAACAGTAGAATTGCAAGCAAATGGACGACCAAGATCACCAATTACTCTTAAAGAAAAAGTAACTTTTAAGGTATCTTTATCGATCGGCAAATTAGCATCATCACTGTTGGATGCGACCGGATTTGGTGAGGTTTTCTTTACATCACCATCTTCAAGGGCATATGCACTTTGTGTTGATCGGTTATAGCGTTTGGTGATAGGAATAAATGCCCAGGCATCAGCTTTTTCAATATCACCCCAACTTCCGGAGTACATAAGCGCATCGGAAGTTTCAAGTTTTCGCTCAAATGAAAGCATACTTGGTAATTGAATTGTTTCTTGTTTATTACTCATAATTTGCTCCTTAGTTAGTAGTTATATTAAGAAAAATCATCATCGGGTTTTTCAATGATAATTTCTCTTTCTTCAGGATCATTTGTCGATTTCGACATATCCTGCTTACAAAGATACCACTCATCTTCATAGTGGTAATTCCACAGACAAGAACTAAGTCCCTCCACATTTTTAATTCGATGAACACTACTCCATTCACCGATACTATGCACTGACTCAACAAAACAGACATCGGTCTCATTATCGCGAGTATTGGCAACCTCACTATTTTCATATACTTTTGAGATAGCTTTATAGCCGATCATAATTGGCACCAGATATCCTTTTGCCGGTTTTTTCAGGTACTCCCAATCTGCTTCAGTATTTTCGGTAGGATTACAGTAGTTCTCCCATTGTTGCAGGAGTGCTTTAAGGGATGTTTGCTTTTGATCTGCCAGTTCTGAAAAATACGTTTGCAAGTCATAGTGAATCTTACCATGTTGGTAGGGAGTCGTTAGGTGCTGAACCCAAAGCTCAAGCAATTGAGCTTGCTCTGTTGCTAATTGCGTAAGGTGTTTGCTGATGAGGTTAGATTTCGGACGGGCCTGTTGTTTGATGGCAGAAAAATCCAGCCACGTATCTAGCAGCTCGACATCAAGATTTTTCTGTTGTAGTGATTGATAGTGATCAGCTAGTGCAGCTGAACGATCCAGCAATATAAAGCCTGGTAGCAACTCTCTGGTAATAGACCTTACCTCTCTATCTTCACTTAGGGTATAAGCCTCAATCGTGGCTATATTAAGAATGGTGCCGCCAGCAAGGCGTTGGAGATAACAGCTATTTTCTAGCCATTGATAAAAAAGCCCGATACGGTTGCCGAGATTACCCTCATAACCCAATAACAAAGAGACCGTCATATTCATTTTTCCCTCTTCAATAATTGGTGGTGTTTCCACCTTAGAATGAGAGCTTAAGTAAGGCGGATTTCGGCTCTGGGTAAATTCAACTCCATAATTCTGATAGTTGTGAACATGATGCTTATGGGCAATCACACCACATCCTGTGAAGTTAATATCACTGAACTTTTCGCTCTCTGACAGTTTTCTACTTAGATTATGGGTGAAACCTAAAAAATGGGTGATAGCAGGGAAGCCCCAAGTAAAACCTGCAATCGCATTGGCATTTTGCACCTTGATTCGTTTGATCAAAATAAATTGCGTCATAACTCCTCCTTTGGATACAATTTTCTCTCAATCTCGATTAACTGCATTTGTTCTCTTAGCGGTTGTTCCAATCGCTGTTTCCATAGTGTGGTATGCACTTCTTGGGGAGTGAATTGTTTTTCCTTACCGATTAATTGACGATTGAGCCAACGGGCAAAATCACTACAGATAATCGCTTGCCAATCAGTTGCTTTGCGTTGTACTTGAAACTCATCATCAATGCGGTAAGGATCAAGGAGGAATTGATGCGCTTCTTTGAGACGGATATCTTCTGAAACTGACCAGCCAGCTGGTAGGTTTTGAATGGTTGAGATCTGAAAAAATAGTTCATCAATAATGTTATCCAGCCAAGCATTAATCCATTTGAGTCTCTCAGGGTTTTTAATACTCAAAGATATCTGCTCAAAACGGCGAACAAACTCCTGCAGATAGTTGATATCTTCTCTTATCTCTGCACTGCAAAAGTTATCAAATAATGATTTTTTAAAGATTGGTGGTTTAAGCTGTGTTTGCCATGTTGGAGGCTTGGTTGAGAAGAGATAACTTTTACCACCACGATCTGCATTAAGCATAGAGATATTTTTAGGATGCTCTCCGCCAAAACTCATTGAACCAAGGTTAGGAAAATTTAGAGAGTGCTGCTGGTGAAATTTGGGTCGCTTTTCTGAGTCATCTTTACCCGTAACACTTAACTTATTGATCTCTCTCTGATTTCCAAACTTTATATCAGTAACAACAGAATCTATCTCGTTTGCCAGTGACGAAGGGAACAGAAGGATTATGATCTGATAAACGTTTTTAGCAATAGGAAAATAGAGCTGTTTTGCTTTATCTGCTGTCTTATCTACTCTCTCCTCTACTAGGTTACTAAACCCATTTTCCCAACTATCTTTTTGAGTCTCGTTTTTACAAAATGGGGCAAAGAAGTCGAATTCTCTTCGTAATATTTTATCGATGATTCGTTCATTATTAAAAGAGAGTGCTAAAAATCTGGAGACTGTTATTAATGCTCCATTATTATGCGCCAAATCTAAAGTTAACTCTTTTTTTAAGGAGGCTGTTGTTAGCAACAGATCATCAGATTTTATCTTTAGTAGTAGTCCTGCCGACTCTGAAGAGCCATGTGTAAATTTCAGAACATGTGTTGCATTAATAATTCGCCTGCCAACGACGATCTTTTTCTTGCTTTCCTTCTCTATCCAATCTCTTATCTCTGTATAAGGTGCAGCGCCCCTTAACTGATGTAATTCTTGCTCTTTTTTTTCTTTAGCATCAATAGCTTTCTGAAGTTTTTTTGATTCTTTCTCTTTCTTTATATCTTGTTCTTTTTTTTCAATATACTTTCTAGCTTTATACAGAGCAGAGGAGCCTACTCGATTTTCAAAAAAATCTAGAATCACCTCTGTCCAAGTTGTAAACTCAGGTTTATTTACCACTTCACTCATCTTGTTGCTCCTTCACTTAAATTTTTCCAAAGTCTATGCATTGGTAATTTTTCCTGATTCTGTAAAACTACTCAATGCTCTTGTCTTCAGGTAATAGTAATTGAATCACATTATCAAAATCCGAAATGTAATTTTTATCTTGAATAACCCTGTATTGCTCAAATTCACTTTCTGCTTTTAGCTTTGCCTCTAGCATTGATATTTTACCTAAATCTTTTAGGATTGGATGATCAGTCAGCTCTAAAAACTGCACCAGGAACTTATCCCAATCTTGCATATTCATCACTTGCCTGTTTCTGGCTCTACTCTCAGCCAGATCAAGGTAAGATGTCACGATTCTGTTCAGGCTATTTAAATGTTTTTCATTCAGATAGTTTTTGGCAAGTGCAACATCACTTTTAAGGATTTTCCCAGTTGGTGCTTGTTTCCATGTTTTTAAACCCATATATATTTTTTTTGCATCTGCTTCTGTATAAATTATTTCTGCTGCTGTTTTTCCTGTAATTGCCCAGTGCAGTTTATTTTGTACAGTCGCAAAAAATTGTGTAGTAACATCTGCCTTGCTGTCGTAGTCTGCAGAAAGCATGTAAATATCTGTAATTTTTTGATAGATTCTGCGTTCACTCAAACGAATTTCTCTGATTCGTTCAAGCATCTCATCAAAATAATCTTTCCCGAAATGTTTTATCTGCTTTAATCGTTCATCATCCATTGCAAAACCTTTGATGATGTATTCGTGCAGTATTTCAGTTGCCCATTTTCTAAATTCAATGGCTCGATGAGAGTTTACACGGTAGCCAACTGCGGTGATTACTTTTAAATTATAGTGTTTTACATCTTTAACCTGCTCTTTCTTTTTTATAGCACCATGCTGAGTGGTATGTCGGAAATTCCGACATACCACTCTTTCGTTTAATTCTTCATCGTTAAATATTTTTTTCAGATGCTCAGAAATAGTTGAACGTCCTTTTTCATAAAGCTCTGCTATTGATTTTTGGGTTAGCCAAATTGTTTCATCCTGAAAATAGACTTCAATATTGACCTTTCCACTATCAGTTTGGAATATCACAAAGTTGCTTAGTAATTGTGAAATGTCCACTTTGTTTATTATTTCTCTTTTTTTGTCCATGTCTAAATCAGGCTTGTTTTACATCTCATTATACAAACCAAAATTTGGGTTGTATAGATACTCTTGCTGTTGATGGCTATATTCAATTAGTCGAACCTCTCCAAAAATACGGCTCACATCTGCTAATTTCAGATTCAAACTCTTTGCAAGTTCAGCATAAACCGTCTCGGCACTTAAATCTAACCAAAAGTTATTACCTTCAGCCAGTTTTTCTGTCCTATCAAATTTTATATTTATACTGCCATCTCCAAACTTAGGTGGATAAACATTTTCATTTTTCCACTTCCACTTCCATTCAGGTTTAGAATTCTCATCAGATAGACAAAGATAATAGGCTTCATCTGGTTGTGAGCTACGAAAGCGTTGTTGTCGTTGTACTTCACCGCACCAATGCGGGTGCTTCTCCCACCAGACTTTAGCAGGGTTTACACCTGTCATTAGCTGTTTTGCTAGTGCTTTATGTTCCAGTTCAACTAAGTTCAGATACTTCCCTGCTTCAGTTGAATACTGTTCTGGTAGTTTTATTCTCTGAGTTGCATCGATCATTTGATACTGCTCTGGCCGTAAAATATCATTTAGGTCATTGCTTGCCAATTTAAGATTAGCTGATTCAAATCCCGGCCTTGAAAAACTGTGTAAATTAGCCCCTGATAGTGCTTTATAGTTTTTCTCTAACAGCAGAATATTCGGCTCTTCTGGGATTTTCTCTCTATGTCTTAGTACTCGACCAGCAATTTGAATAATGGAACGCATGGAGCTTGGCTCGATGATCGCCCAGTCATAATCATGGTCACGCCCTACCTCAGCGACTGGCGAAGCCAGCACGATAAAAATATGGTTGATTTTATCAGAATTAGTAAGAGCTTTTTGTATAGTCTCATCTTGCCAAATATTCTCAGTTACTTTTCTAAGTAGAATTTTATCCAGCTTGTACTCCAGATGCGAACGAATTGCCAAGGGATAACGACTATGATAGATGCAGTAGTGGATAGCTACATTATCTTCTACTGCTAGCTGCAGTAATGATTTGGCAACTGCAACCAGTGGATTAATGTTTGCCATCCGAACCAAACCTATAGAAATATTTTTTCCTTCATGACTCTGTTGATGTCGCTTATGTAACGTTATTGCATTGAGTTGGATAGATTTTGCCATAGCAATAACAGCAGACTCTTGCTCTTGTTGATCAATAGAGGCAAGCGCTCCCAAGTGTTTAGGATGTCCCTGATCTCGCAGCTTCTCTACCCTTTTGTTTATGAAATTTATATGCGCCTCTTTGAATGAAGTAAATTCCAGATATGGTTCGCTAAGGCTGGTAAATTCATCAAACCAAGCACACAAAATTTTTCCATTCCACTTTTGAATATTTGCTTTTGTGTATTGAGTCCATCCCTCTTGATATGCTTGAAATAAGGCATAAACCAAAGCAGGAGGCATGGTTGCGGTAGAAAGCAAAACACGGCATCCCAACATACCAGACCAGTGTACCAGCCTGCAAAGAGCCGGCAAATCTTCTAATCCAAAATCATCTGGTTCATCTAAGACCAAATCAGAGGTCAATAACCGCAACATTGGGGCAATCTGCCTACCGCCTTTAGTTCCTTCTGTGGCTGGTATCAATTGGTCAATTGTGCATACTAACACAGGGCACTGGATCAGTTTTTCTAACTGCTCTTTTTTGACAGTCCACTGACTTAAACTGTGTTCATATATGCCCCCTTGATAGTCTACATAAAGTTGTGATTCAACTGGTTCATCCATAGATTCACTGCCTGACTGCTCAGTGCTTTCCTCGTGCTTGTAGCAGTCTGCTTTCTGTTGTTGATTTTCGAAAAGCTGCTTAACTGCAGTTCCACCAACTGCAATCGCCAACTCTTTATTACTCAAATCCAGCAGTTTACGATACTCTCTACCTGTTTGCAGTGTGAGGGTTCGTAGCCCAAGTGCCACACTAAAACGAATTCGCCCTGTATCTCTCCCTAGTGCTGCCATTATTTTGGCATTGGCAAGTGTTTTTCCCCGACCAGTTGATGCCATATTGATTCCAAAAAAACCTTGTTCAATCGTTACGCTGCTAATCTTTTTAGCTTCTTTACAGGCCTGATCCTGCCAGCCAAAATTGACTTTATCATTTCTGCTCACACTATTAGTAAAGTGTGGATTAGGTTCTAATTGACCCATAGTCCTATTGAGCTTAATGAGTGCTTGGCTAATTTTTTGTGCATGATATGCAACTCCAATCAGATGTTCATCTAGCTGCTGTTTAAGCTGTTTGGTTTTGCGGTCACTATTGGCAAAAACTTTATAGTCAGGGTTTTGCCACTCTGGGGTTGTCTGCTCCTGTGCTGAATAGTGGTGATCAGCTAACATTAAACTAAGACGAGCCAGGTGGGTAGTCAAGAGTTGATCGTTGAGCCAATCCCTCTGTTGCGCAATGTCCTGCTGTAATATGATAAGTGCTTTGGAAGCAACAATACATGCTTTAGAACGCCACTGCATACTGGATACAGGGAGTTTTTTTAGCTGCCAATTCTCTTTGATAAGTGGTTGTTGATCCCTGTCCAAACAGTTTTGAGAATTCCATGTTGCATCAAATTCATCTAGCCAGTTATCTATGTTTTCAAAATTAGGGGGGTTATTTAATTTCCATTTTGGATAGAGTGGTAATTTGTGGTGGGTTAAAACTAACCATGCAACCAATTTGGCCAATGGCGGCAAATTAGAAAAAGGGTGATTGCTGGCAACTGATCCATCGAGACCATCTCGGAAGCAGGTAGGAAAATCATCTCTATTAATCTTAGCTAAACTACTCAACCATTGAGAATCATCTTGTTTATCACCAACAAAGGCTTGAAAGAGCCTCAGGGAAACCCACTCATGGCGATAAGGTTCAAAATTGTTGGTATTTGAATTGGGAGAAATTTTATCTTGAAACAGTTGATTGGCTTTACCAAAATCATGAAAGAGGGCTGCAATGGTCGCTGCATACTCTAAAACAGGGCTGGTTTTCCACTTCTGTTGGTCACTGAATTGCTCTGAAGCACTCTCCGCATAGTTCACTGGCACCACCCCTTGATTATTAAACTTTCTCCTGTTTCCCACAATCCAGACAAGTTCGCTTCTGCTGCGGCTTCTAATCCAGTGACAGCTCACCGCAGTGTTTTTGCTGGCGGTTTTGCGGAGTAGCTTTTGGACGGCTTGCAATCCCTCATTGGTAATTACTGTCTGCCAGGTTCTGCTACCGATACGGTTGGCAAAAGCATCCAGTACCCTGCGGGTTTTCGGAAGTGATTTTTTCTCACATTCTGCAACAAAAGTGACCATCATAATTGATCCGCCTTTGCGCAAACGTTTTTCACGCTTTCGAACATAAAATCCAATGCCTTATGTTTAGTAAAATTAAGTAAACATTGTTCACGAAATTCCTGTTCGCTTGCATTTTCTTTGGCACAAATGAATGCCCATGGCAGTATGAGTGTGTCTTTCACTAAATCTGCTACATCAAAAACCAAAGCACCTCGGCGAGTTTTTCCGTGCATCACCGCAAAACCGTGGGGAATGCCGAGAACCCATAATGTAGTTGCCGCCAGCCCATAAGCTAGATAATTTCCGTGATTTAAAAAAGCATTTGCATGGTCGACACTCTCATGGTCACGTACAAAATCCCCAAGCTTGGTGCGCTGTGCCGCAATTTTATAGAGTCGTTTTGTGAGTTGTGCCTCAGTTAACAGCAAGTTTGTGACATTTCGACATTGCTCTATTTTTGTAGAATAAGTGGCAAGTGCTGTTTGAAGATCTGGATCATCTGTACTAAAGCCTTCATTCAGCAAATCCTTGTCTTTGCTCCAAACTTTGTTTAGATAATCCAATCGTGACAGTTGGAATTGTTTGGCGACTTTGAACCGTTTTTCAGGATCAAACCAAAATGAGAGCCAACTTTGAATGTATTCGGTGGGGCGATACTCACTTTGCGGTGATAACCATTCAATTTCATTTGCCATCAAAAGCGGTGTTCCACCTCCACCACTAAAGCCGATTAAAACTCCGGCTGAAGCCAACATCCTGACAGCTGCCTGAGTGATTGAGGTGCCGAGTCCTAATAAAAGAACAGTTGTATTAGCAATCGGGATATTCCAGTATTGCTTCTCTTTTTCCTCTTCGGTAAGAAAAAGCACCCGACCATCTTTTTGCATTACACGGCATTTTTCCAGATAGTAAATATTTGCTCTTTTTGAATGCAGAATGGCCTTGAGATCAGTCAGTGCTTGCATAGTACTAAATTACGAAAGCAAATTAACTTGGGAGGATAAATCATCTAGACATGATAGTGATTGTTCCGGTCAATGAAGTAGTAAAGCATCAATTTAAGCAACAGCTAATCCCTCAATAACTAAAACTATCCTCACTATAATTCAGAGTTCGCAAATAAGCAACACCGAGATTGAGAAACAATAGCCGACCCCAGCTCTATAAAAAAATGTTGCACATTTTCATTTCAATAATATCCAGTACAATCCCCCAGTATTAATTATTTATGAGCCGTTTTTAAAATGATTTCTGGCAGTGTTCTTGTAGAAAGGCTAGAATGATACGGGAAATTCGTGAAGATTTATTGCTGTACTAAACCAAAAATACTGAACAAATTAAAAAATGACCTCAATAGCAAAAGCCTACAACCCACAGGACTTTGAATCCAAAATAGCTGAAGCGTGGGAAAACAGTGGGGCTTTCCGTGCGGATGCAAATTCCGAAAAACCGGCGTTCACAATTTCCATGCCCCCGCCAAATGCCACTGGACAACTGCATGTAGGTCATGCTGTGATGCTGGCCCTGGAGGATATCTTTGTGCGCTGGCACCGAATGCAGGGTCACGAAGCACTTTGGCTGCCGGGTACTGACCATGCAGCAATTGCTACTGAAAATGTGGTTTTGCAGCAGATCAAAGCTCAGGAAGGAATTGCTGATCCGCGTGAAGAACTTGGCCGTGAAGAAATTTTACGGCGAATAGCAGCATATGTTGCCAGCTCGCAGGGGACTATCCGTAATCAGGTTAAAGCTTTGGGCTCAAGCTGTGACTGGAGCAGGGAACGTTATACGATGGATCCGCAGCTTAACCGCTGCGTGAATGAAACCTTTGTGCGGATGTACGAAAATGGTTTGATTTACCGTGGACCACGAATTGTAAACTGGGATCCGCAGCTCAAAACTAATGTTTCGGACGATGAGGTGGAACGTAAAGACACGAACTCCCCGTTTTTCACTTTTCAATATGGTCCATTTCAAATTGGGACTGTGCGGCCGGAAACCAAGTTTGGTGACAAATATGTGGTGATGCATCCTGATGATCAACGCTACACTCAATACAAACACGGCGAAACATTTGAATGTGAATGGATCAATGGAACTATCACTGCAACTATTATCAAAGATGAATCAGTCGATCCGGAATTTGGTACTGGAGTGATGACGATTACTCCCTGGCACGATCATGTTGACTTTGGAATCGCAGAACGGCATGGCTTGGATAAGGAGCCGATAATTGATTTTGACGGCAAGCTGTTGTCGATTGCAAATGAATTTGCAGGAATGGGAATTGATGAGGCACGTCCTAAAATTGTGGAAAAATTACGGGAAAAGGGGTTGCTGGTTAATACCGATTCCGAATACAAGCATAGTAAATCATTCAACAGTCGTGGAGGTGGTGCTATTGAACCGCAAATTCGCGAGCAGTGGTTCATTGATGTTAATAAACCGGCAGTAGAATGGCAGGGTAAAAAACAGAGCCTTAAAGAAGTTTTAATTTCAGTCGTTCGTTCGGGAGATATTAAGTTGGTTCCGGAACGCTTTGATTCTACTTATTTTTATTGGGTTGAAAATTTACAGGACTGGTGCATTTCACGTCAAATCTGGTGGGGACACCGCATTCCTGTTTATTACAAAGACCGAGAAACTCTGGCTAGTACTCAGCCACCAAAAGATTTTACGGGTTGGCAACAAGATCCGGATACACTGGACACCTGGTTTTCATCTGCACTTTGGACCTGGAGTACCCTGATTGATCCGGAATTAGCCCAGGATTATTCTTTATCTCTGGAAGATTTGTTGGAACGCAGTCCTGATTTTCAGAAATTCCATCCAACGAATATCATGGAAACAGGCTACGATATTTTGTTTTTCTGGATTGCAAGGATGATTTTGATGACAACCTACATGCTACAGGATGTACCTTTCAAAACCGTTTATCTGCATGGACTTGTGCGGACACGTGATGGTAAAAAAATGTCCAAATCTGTTCCGGAAACCTGCATTGATCCTCTGGAAAGCATTGCAGAACACGGTACAGATGCTTTGCGTTTGGCCCTGATTCAGGGTACAGGACCAGGACAGGATTTGCGGCTTTATCCAGAAAAAATGGAAAGTTGCCGCCGCTTTGCCAATAAAATCTGGAATGCTGGACGCTATATTTTAATGACAATTCCAACCGGAACCACAATCAAGCCTCCGGAAAAAGTCAATTCTGAACTGGCACAATGGCTGCTGCACGGGCTGAATGATTTGCTTAGTTACACACAAAGTGGATTGGAGTCACATCGGCTGTCGGATGTAGTTGATTCACTGCGAAGTTTCTTCTGGGGCGAGTTTTGTGACTGGTATCTGGAAATGGATAAAAATCCTGCACGCAGTCCAGAAGATAATCAGGTGCTGGCTTATGCATACACGACTCTGCTGAAACTGCTGCATCCTTATGTCCCGTTTGTGACGGAAGCACTCTGGGGGCAGTTGCAACAGCCACAAATGCTTGCTGTCAGCGAGTGGCCACAGCTACAAACTTATTCCTTTCCTGAAGCTCACAGTCGAATCGAACTGCTGCGTGAGGCAATTTCACAAATCAGGACATTACGTGAAAAAGCGAATATTGGACTCGATAAAAAAGTTGCTGCTACATTAGATTCAGAAAAAAACGCACAACTCTTCCGGCAGCATCAAGATTTGATAATCCGGCTGGCGCGTTTAAGTGAGTTGGTAATCAATGAGAAAACTCCTGATACTTCAAGCGATACTTTAGGAAGCTATTTTAATGATACACTGGCAAGTATTGAAGCTGCAGCTGTTGACTGGAAAAAGGAGATCGAAAGTCTGCAAAAGAAACTCAAAGTGGAATCTTCTTTTGTGGAAAAAAGCTGCAAAAAACTCGACAATCCAGGTTTCCTCAAGCAAGCTCCTGAAAAGATTGTCTCTGAATTGCGTGACAAAGTCAGTGCAACCGAAAAAACTCTGGATGCTTTGAAACTGCAGCTCAAGGAGTTGGAAAAACTGGCCGGTTGATTTTGTTGAAAAACAACAACTATGCTTTTAAAATAATTGTTGCAAAATGAATTGAAAAAATCATATTGCTCTAAGCAATTTAAAAAATGTGTTTTTTTTACATAAAGTTGTATTGAAAACAACGATTTCAGTGTCTCAAATCTTGCGGTTTATTTTAATTGGTACTTTCCAACTGACCGTTGTTATCTGGTTTCTGGAGGTGTTGAAAAAACAGTCAAGCACAGATAATTTGTCAGTACATGTGGGATCTGCACTTTTTCAGTAAATACTAAATTATAAAAGGAATAGAAATGATAAAAACTGCTGTAATAGGTGTGGGCTATCTTGGCCGCTTTCACGCACAAAAATATGCTGCACTGGCAGATTCCGAACTGATTGGTGTGGTTGATGTTGATCCGCAACAGGCTCAAAAAGTTGCAGATGAACTGAACGTTCCGTTTTTTGAGGATTTCAAGGAGGTTTTGGATCGTGTAGATGCAGTGAGTATTGTAGTGCCAACCGTTCATCATTATGCAACTGCAAAAGCCTTTATGGAAAATGGTGTTCATGTTTTACTCGAAAAACCATTTGCAGCAACGATTGAAGAAGCAGAAGAACTGGAACAGCTTTCAAGGGAGAAAAATTTACGCCTGCAGATAGGTCATCTGGAGCGTTTCAATCCGGTATTTACTGAATTTCAAGAACTGATTGAGCGGCCAAAATTCATTGAAAACATCCGTATTGCACCTTTCCCGAAGCGCGGGACTGATGTGGATGTAATTCTGGACTTGATGATACATGACATTGATCTGGTTTTGGCAGTGGTTGGTGAATATCCGGAATCAGTTGAAGGTACCGGAGTAAACATCATCACTTCCACTGCAGATTTGGCTAATGCGCGTCTGCGTTTTCCTTCAGGCTGTATTGCGGATTTAACAGCCAGTCGCGTTTCTGATAAAGCAGAACGCAAAATGCGAATTTTTCAGTCAGGACTTTATCTTTCACTTGATTATGGAACAGGACAGGCACGCAGACTTCAGGTAGATTCAGGATCGTCTCCCGATCCTGAGACGCTGAGTCCGGAATCTTTTCAGTTAGAAAAAGGGGATGCCCTACTGGCTGAAATTGAGAGTTTTCTGACTGCAGTACGTAGAGGGATAAATCCAAAAGTAACTGCAGAAGATGGTTTGAATGCAATGCGTGTAGCCTGGCAAATCAAGGATCAACTTTAAAACTGCTTATGCTGCTTTTCCGTTCTATATTTCTGCAGTTGATTATACCGTTTCTGTTAGCATTGGGCATACTGACTTTTATCCTTTCGATGGAAACAGTTTATCGTCTGATTAACTTAATTGTGGAACGTGGGGTAAGTGTTTTTAGTGTCTGGTTGCTGTTGCTTTACCGCCTTCCGCAGTTTTTATCTGTGACATTGCCTTTGGCAGTCATGATTGCCTGTGTGGTGCTGATGGTACGTCTTTCCACAGATAATGAAATATCTGCAATGAATTCAATGGGCATAAGTTTTTGGCAGCTTGGCCGGCCATTTTTTATCTTTGGAGTAATGGCAACTGCACTTACGTTAAGTATAACTCTGTGGCTGCAGCCTGCAGGATACGCTGCTTTTGAACAGGAAAAACTAAAACTGCTGAAAACACAAACAGCAAAAACTATTCAACCTCTGGTGCTGAATTATGATTTTCCTGGTAAGGTATTATATGTACAGGGCAAGGATGAGAATGAAGAGTTAAGCGGAGTATTTATTACTGACCTGGAAATGACACAAACTTCGATGGTAACTCTTGCAGAGCGTGGACGAATCAAAATTCGTGAAGGTGAGGGAGATTTACTCTTAAACCTCGAAGACGGTTTAATTCATTCTCAGGGATCTGCTGAAAATTACCGCACAATTGCATTTGAGCAGTTCCATTATATTTTTCGTCCACCACAGATTGTCCCTTCTACAAAAGGTGGTCATATCTGGGGGGTTCCAACTTTAGCACTTTTGCAGGAACAAAGTCAGACCTCACGAATGGAGTTGTTTCTGCGGTTGACTACTCCCTGGGCCTGTGTGGCTTTTGCAGTAACAATGGTCCCACTGGGGTTGATTAATTTACGTCGTGGACGTTCCGGAGCATATTTGCGGGGATTGATTTTAGTTGTAAGCTACTATATTTTGTGGATGGGGGCAAAAGAAATGACATTGAACCTGGGTTATCAGCCGTATGTCCTGTGGTTGCCTCCACTGCTGATTTGGCTGTTTGGACTTTATAGCTTGTATAAAAGCAACCAGAACCACCAAAATATCTTTGACATTCTAAGTTCACTGGGCAAACAAAGCCAGACCTAAAAAATTTAATATTGAAATCTAAATTATCAACAGTTTTTTGTATGAGATATAACTCAATTTTATTGATCACCTTAATGTTTTTAGGCTTGCCGGTGTTGTTACAGGCAAAGGAAACAAATCTACTGCAACTGATCCAGGTACAATATCAGAGTATTCAAAGTTTTTCAGGTCGTTTTGTGCAGACCAGCCATCGTAATAACTCTGAGACAGGACCAAAACGAGGTCAAGGACAGGTATCTTACAAAAGACCAGGAAGAATGCGTTGGCTCTATGAAACTCCTGAAGAGCAATTATTGGTTACAAATGGTGAAACATTATGGCTCTATGATCCACTATTGGAAAATGTGACTATCCAAAAACTCGAAAAAATAACTGCTGGAACAGCACTGTCCTTTTTACTGGGATTGGGAGATCTACAGACTGATTTTAAACGCCGAGAGATCAGTCAACTCCTGCTCAAAAGTTCGGAAGCCGTGATTGTTGAACTGGAACCAAAAAAAGACACAGCCAATTTAGCCTTTATCCAATTAGCTGTGCATCCGCAAAACTACAATTTGCAGAAAATTGCGTTAATGGACAGACAGGGGAATTATCGAACAATTGCTCTGGAATCCATGCAGTATAACTTGCTGCTTGAAGATCATATTTTTGAATTCAAAGTCACAGCGGAGATGGAAGTGATTGAGGCCGGAAAGTAGTAAAATATGCTTAAAAAAGAACTCACTTTACTGAATGTGTATGCCATTGCCACTGGTACTACATTGAGTGCAGGCTTTTTCCTGCTTCCGGGAATTGCCTTCAATGAGGCGGGCCCTGCAGTGGTCTTAAGTTACATGATTGCTGCAATCCCGTTGATACCTGCAATGTTCAGTATGGTGGAACTGGCAACTGCCATGCCGAGAGCTGGTGGTGCATATTATTTTCTCGACAGGAGTATGGGACCTTTTGTCGGTACGATCGGCGGACTTGGAACGTGGTTGGCACTGGTTTTCAAAACAGCATTTGCCTTGATTGGGATGGGTGCGTATCTCAGCATTTTCTGGCCGGAAGTTCCTGTTGTCATACTGGCAGTGATTTTGGCGCTCCTGTTTGGTGTTGTAAATCTTTTTGGAGCAAAAAAAACCGGGACGTTTCAAGTAATGATGGTCTTTGCCTTACTGCTGATTTTATTTGCTTTCATCGGCAAAGGAATTCCTGAAATTAATGCTCTGCATTTTGAAGGGTTTTTTGAGAAAGGTACTGTTTCAATTATTTCAACTGCAGGACTTGTCTATATCAGCTATGTTGGGGTTACAAACATTGCCAGTGTTGCAGAAGAAATTGAAAACCCAGAACGAAATCTTCCACTTGGAGTCTTTCTGGCCATCGGAACTGCAATTGCGGTTTATGCCGTTGGAACAACGATTATGGTAGGAGTGCTTCCGGCAGAAGAGTTGTCACAGGATTTGACACCGGTTGCTTCTGCAGCAGAAATATTGTTTGGCGACTGGGGTAAAATTGCTGTAACTGTTGCAGCAGTAATTGCTTTTGCCTCAGTTGCAAATGCAGGGATTTTGAGTGCTTCCAGATATCCTCTAGCCATGAGCCGTGATCATCTGATTCCAGGAAAATTAGCAAAATTAACTGCACGGAATATTCCGCACTATGGAATTGCTGTGACAGTGGCACTGATTATTTTGCTGGTACTCACTCTTGATATTGCCAGGATTGCCAAGTTGGCAAGTGCTTTTCAACTGCTGATGTTTGCCTTGATTTGTTTAGCAGTAATCGTGATGCGTGAAAGCCAAATTGAAGCCTATGATCCAGGATACCGCTCACCTTTTTATCCCTGGATGCAAATATTTGGAGTTTTTTCTCCTTTGTGGCTGATTGCAGAAATGGGGGCACTTCCAATCTTGTTCTCACTTGGACTGGTCACGCTTGGTACAGTCTGGTATTTTGCATATGCACAGAATCGTGTAGTTCGTTCTGGTGCAATTTATCACTTGTTTGCCCGCCTTGGAGAACATCGATTTGAAGGTCTTGATCGTGAACTACGAGGAATTCTGAAAGAAAAAGGGGTTCGTGAGGAAGATCCTTTTGACGAAGTAGTTGCACGGGCCCAGGTGATGGAATTTACCAGTGAACATTTTTTTGAGGAAATAACCCGTCAGGTCTCCGAAGAATTTGGACGTAAACTTGGTGTTGTTGCAAAAGAACTGGAACAAGGATTTTTAGAGGGCAGCAGGATCGGAGCAACTCCGATTTCTCATGGTGCCGCTTTGCCTCACATCCGTCTTCCGGATCTAAAACGGGCAGAAATGGTGATCGTCCGGGTTAATGAATTATGTTTTGTAGAGGCACCAGATTTTTCCGGAAAAATCTCACTTCAGGGTCCGATACATGCGTTTTTTTATTTAATCAGTCCCAGTGATAATCCTGGTCAGCATCTGCGGATTTTGGCCCAAATTGCAGGCAGGATTGATGACGATAATTTTCTCAAAGACTGGATGGATGCAGCAGATGAACAGGAATTAAAGGAAATATTATTACGTGACGAACGATTTTTGTCGCTCCGGATACGCAGCAGTACTCCTTCTTCCGGCTTAATAGGACACTCATTGAAGGATATCCACATGCCGGAAGGCTGCCTCGTTGCTCTTATTCGCAGAAGAGGAGAAACAATTGTTCCGCGAGGCCTGACGGTTTTACTGGAGGGTGACCGCCTGACTATCATTGGTGATGCACAGGGAATTGAACAGTTAAACAAAGAATATAATTAAATCATGACAAACAGTAAGCGAACCGATGGACGTCTAAACAACGAAGTACGTCCGTTGGAAATAATACTTGATTATACAATGCATGCAGAAGGTTCAGTACTTGTTGCTTCAGGAAACACGAAAGTAATCTGTACTGCCTCAATTGAGAAAAAGGTGCCGGACTGGCTTTTGGATCAGGATAAAAAAGCACGTCACGGCTGGGTTACTGCTGAATATGGAATGCTGCCACGTTCCACCGGCAGCCGCAGACGCAGGGAAACTGGTAAAATTGACGGACGGACCCAGGAAATTCAACGTTTAATTGGCCGTTCATTACGTTCAGTGGTTGATCTTTCTGCACTGGGTACACATACGGTCTGGATTGACTGTGATGTTATTCAAGCTGACGGCGGTACCAGAACAGCTGCAATTACAGGAGGATATGTTGCTCTGATTATATCACTGCGAAAAATATTTAAGGCAGGGGATATCAAAGTTTTTCCTGTAAAAGAATACCTTGCTGCCATCAGTGTGGGCATCGTTAAGAGTCAGGCAATGCTTGATTTGAAATATGATGAAGACAAAGCTGCAGAAGTAGATATGAATGTAGTGATGCTGGAGTCAGGAGAGTTTGTTGAAGTCCAGGGTACAGCAGAAGGTAAAACTTATTCCCGTGAACAACTGAATGTGATGCTTGATTTGGCAGATCAAGGGATCAGATCACATATTGCAGGACAAAAGTTCGTTTTAGGAAACGAGCTGGCAGTCTAAACTAAACTACTAAATAACTTATGTATCCATATATATTTTCGCTTGAAATTCCTTGGTTTGGGTTTACTCTTGAGCCCCGTTTTTACGGATTATTTTATGCAGTTGCAGTGTTGATTGGTTCACAAATTGTGCTAGCAGAAATTGTCAGACGGCGAATTAATCTCGATGAGGAAGAAGCAATGAATATGACAATGCTGATATTTTTTGCAGGATTAGTGGGTGGGAGGACCTATGAAGTTATTTTCGAGTGGTCAAATTATTACAGGTTTCAACCCTTTTGGAAAGTATTGGCAATCTGGGAAGGCGGTTTGGCAATTCATGGAGGAATACTGGGCGGAATCATTTCACTCTATTTTTACTGCCGCATAAAGAATATTTCACTAGCTGCCGTGCTGGACATTGGTGCACTTTGCATGATCTTAGGTCAGGCGCTTGGTCGTTGGGGTAACTTTACCAATGGAGAAGCCGCAGGTCCGGTAACTGATTTTTGGACTGGTATTGTTTTTCCTGCAGGCACTGCTGTTGACCGTTATGCTCAGGGTGCAGCTGTTCACCCTACAATGATCTACGAATCATTGGGAAATTTTCTTATTCTTGCACTGCTTTGGAAACTCCGGAAGAGGAATTATCGTCCCGGGATGCTTGGTGCACTTTATCTGCTCTGTTACTCTGCTTTACGTTCCCTGTTAACTCCGCTCAGAATGGATAATCAATATTTTATTATTGCTGACAATCAGGTTCTTGCAGCATATGCGATTAGTGTCTTACTTGCTGGTGCAGGTTTGTTCTGGATATTTCAGCAAAAACTCTGGCTTCCAGATGAGCTGCTGAACAGTAAAGCATGACTGTGGATATACAAGAATTATTGCTGCATCCTGCTTTCATGCTGGCCTTAATCCTCGGTCTGGATTTGCTTTTAGGTGATCCTGTTTATGGCTGGCATCCTGTGCGGCTGCTTGGCAACTTATTGTCGTACTATGAAAGCAAATTACGTTCTCGAGGATTTGATAGAAAATTAGGCGGCTTGCTCCTAGTATTGCTTCTGCTAAGCAGTGCATTTGCAGTAAGTACGAGTATTCATTATTTACTGACAACCATCCACTGGAGTTTGAGCTGGCTCTGGGCTATTTATCTTGGCTGGAGTTTACTGGCTTTACAGGATTTGTTGGTTCACGCCAGACATGTAAAAGAAGCGCTGGTTATAGAAAATTTATCTGCAGCAAAACAAGAAGTAGGGCTGCTGGTCGGGCGGGACATCGAACAAATGGACTTGCCTGCCTGCGGTCGTGCTACAGTCGAAAGCGTTAGTGAAAATTTGAATGATGGTGTGATTGCACCACTTTTCTTTTTTAGTATCTTTGGAATAACCGGAATGCTGTTATTTAAAGTTGTCAGCACTCTGGATTCAATGGTTGGATACCAAAATAAACGTTATCAGGATTTTGGTTGGTGCAGTGCAAAACTGGATGATCTGTTAAGTTGGATTCCTGCAAGGATCAGCTGGCTTTTGTTGTCAGCAACTGCAGCTTTATTTCCAGGATATTCCGGCAGGAAGGCACTCAAAGTTGGCTGGCAGGATCATGCAAAACTTTCCAGCTTAAATGCCGGCTGGTGCGAAGCCACTGCAGCAGGAGCTTTGAAAATCAGACTATGCGGGCCAATCTGGCGTGAAGGTAAATTGGCTCATAATTATTGGCTTGGCAACGCCGAGGATCGGGAAGGTGCAACTGCAATGGATATCCAACTTGTGAGCAGGTTGGCACTGGCAAGTACGTTAATTATTTCTGGACTTTTTAGCTGTTTGTTGTGGTTGACTGAATTTAAACCGTTTTTTTCACTATGAAAATATTGTTTATTGGCGGAATAAAAAGTGGGAAATCCCGTCTGGCAGAAAAGCGGGTACTGGAAATGTCCAAAGAACTAAAACCGGTTTATCTGGCAACAACAGAACTGCTTGACCTGGAAATGAAGGAACGTATTGCGGAACACCGTCAACGTCGAAGTGATCAATTTGAGACAATTGAAGAACCGCTGAATCTGGTTGAGGTCCTGCAGAACAATCAAAGTCCTGTTTTGATTGAATGTTTGACAGTCTGGCTCAATAACGCAATGCATCATCAAGTTTCTGAAGAAAAAATTGTTGAAGAAATCAAAAGCCTGCTTTTGTTGAAGTGCGATATTGTTTTTGTACTGAACGAAGTTGGATTTGGTATTATTCCGGATAATGCACTTGCCAGAAAATTTGCAGATTTGTCTGGAAAAATAGCACAACTTCTCGGCAAGGCCTGTGATGAAGTCAATTTGTGTGTTGCAGGACTTTCGGTAAAGTTAAAATAATAAGGACAACTTAATGAAAAGCCTTCAAGTAAATTTACCAGGTAGAGAATACAGGATCGATATTGGTCTTAATATTCTGGAGCAATTACTGCCGGAAGTCGTGCGGAATAATGCTGTAGATCAACTGGTTGTTGTTACAAATACAACTCTGCAGGAATTATATCCAGAGCATATTTCTCAAATTTTACAAAATTCCGAAGTCAAGGTCAGTACCTGTGTTTTAGCAGATGGTGAAGGCTACAAAAACTTGGAAACTCTCTCAAAGATATATGATTTTCTGCTCAAAGTAAGTGCAAACAGAAAAACCCTGCTGCTGGCCTTCGGAGGTGGTGTAATTGGTGATATGGCAGGATTTGCGGCTGCAACTTTTATGCGTGGAATGCCGTTCATTCAGATCCCTACGACTTTGCTGGCAGATGTAGACAGTAGTGTGGGCGGAAAAACTGCGGTCAATCATCCTTTAGGTAAAAACACAATTGGTGCATTTAAACAACCGGAGTATGTTTGCATAGAGTTGTCATTTTTGAAAACTTTAACTTCCCGTGAACTAAAGGCTGGATTCATTGAACTGCTAAAGCATGGATTTATTCATGACGCAGACTTATTTGAGTCCATCCAGGGAAAATCTCTGGAACCGCTGGATTTTGTTTTTTTGGAAGAAGCAATATTTCGTTCATGTGGAATCAAGGGCAAAGTTGTTGAACAGGATGAGACGGAAACTGGTATTCGGGCGACACTTAATTTTGGACATACTTTAGGACATTTAATCGAAACACATGCCGGTTACGGAAAATATCTACACGGTGAGGCAGTTGGAGCAGGAATGTGTTTTGCCGCTTTTGTTTCCTGGCGTTGGCAGAAACTTGCAGAAAAAGATTGGCAGCGCATCCGGGTTTATCTGGGACAAATATTAACTCCGTTGAAACTTCCTCCTCTGAGTCAGGAAAAGTTTCGGGATTTAATTTTGCACGATAAAAAGGCACAAAAACAGGCAGTAAATTTTGTACTGTTAAAAAAGCTGGGTGAGAGTTTTATTCAGCAGGAAACCTCTGTAGATAAGTTGTGGGATGAGTTTTGCGAATTTTCGGCAAGCTACCCTGAATTTATTGAACTGGAATTAATATAATTCAGACCATGCCTGTTTGAGAAAAAGCAGTAGTTAGTGGATCAAAACCAAGATTGTCCATGGTTGCTTCCCAACGCAGGTCATAGTCCAGATCCAACAGCAAGGATTCATCAAGTGGTCCAAGCCACCATGATTCTTCCTGAATTTCACGATCAAGCTGTCCTGCACCCCAGCCGGCATAACCGACACCTAAGTGATAGGATTTGATTTCAGTACCTGCTGCAATTGATGCAAGGATAACATTTGCAGAACTCAAATGTATTTTTGATGACAAAACAGTAGTTTCTTCAACCGAAAAATCCGGACTGTGAACAGACCAAAAAGATTCAGGTTCTACAGGACCTCCGAGCAGTAAAGTGGTGTCGGAAGCAAAATTTTCCTGTAGTTCTTCTGTGAGGATTTCTTTAACGAGAGTTGTAGAGGGGTGATTCATTACCAATCCAAAAGCTCCATCCTCGTCATAGTTGCAAAGAAGAATTACTGATTTTTCAAAATAAGTATCATTGAGTGTCGGCATTGCCACAAGGATACCGGGGACTTGACTGCTCTGCATCAGAAATTTTTATAGCTTAATAATTAATTTGTTATGCCTAGTTTACCTCAACAGGATCAAGATCGCAATTTAGCAACGCAATTTCTTCGTTCAATTCATTATCAAAGATCTGCTGAAAAAGAAACATACGGAGATGCACTGTCAATCCTGCGCAATATTTTTGAAGCCTCAGGACAGCAGCATTTACTCTACTTAGTAAAACTGCGAAAGCTCTGGTTTGACAAGATTGATAATTTTTTAGCAAAGAATGCCTATCCACGCAATATCTCAGTCCTGCGTCAATTCACAATAAATACAGAATTTGCCAAAGAATTTGCGAAAGTAACAGTTAAATCCGACTTTAGTCAGGTTGTAGAAAAAATGTACGGAGAATCTTTTCAGCGCTCAGAACAATTATATGCTAAGTTGCAAAAAAAGCTGAAACGGACTCTTTCTGAAGAGGAGATTGAGATTTTGAAACATAAAGTCAGGTTTAAACCACAGCAAACAATTTTGCACCTGACAGTCTATGACGGCAGCATCGCTCAGGCACTACGCTTTGAAACTGAATCCTATCTGGGTATTTTTCTGCGTTTACTGCCGGAACTGAAATTGGATGATATTCGTTGTCATGTTGGTGATCTTGGTCAGGCACAATATGACCAGCACCAGGTCTCTCTGCTGGCAAAAGACTGGCAGCAAATAACTCCGGAAGAAGTACATCAGCGCTGCATGCCGGCTTTCATACATCGTGTTTCACGCGGGCATGCAGTTTTGGTCCTTTATGTTTCTACTGCGGAAGGTTTTGAGTATTTAAAACGTACACCTGGTGCAGACTGGCTGGTTCAGCATTTACATAAAATGCGTGATGATTTGAAGGAAGTTTTGCAGCGAATTGCCTTTGTACCCAAATTTGAATTGGATTTAGAGCAAACTCGTTTGCGTTCCATGTTGCAGGGGAATTCTCAGGCAGATGGGTCTGCTGTCATTGAAAAAAACTGCAGTCAATTGAAAACCAACTTCACAAAATCTACTCCTGGTGCAAATGTGCAGTTTGCTAAAATAAGGAAATTGCTTGAGTGAAGATAGCTCAATTATTGAGGATCAGGCTTTTAGCGATTCAAAGATGGCACAGTAGCTTTTGTAACGTTGCTCTGTAATATTACCTGCAGCAAGAGCGTCTTTAATATTGCATTGTGGTTCGTGGAGATGAGTACAACCCTTGAAGCGGCATTTTCCCAAGTATGGATTAAATTCCACAAAATGTGTATCCAACTCTTCCGAAGTCACGAGCGGCTCCAGTTCGCGAATTCCTGGAGTGTCCACAATAAAACCTCCGATCGGTAGCCGAAACATTTCTGCCATCCTGGTTGTGTGGCGTCCCTTTCCTGATTTATCACTGACACTGCCGATGCGAAGATTCCAATCAGGAAAAAGTGCAGAAATTAAAGAAGATTTTCCTACACCGGAATGTCCGGAAAGAACTGATGTGCGATTCTTCAGAAAAGCACGCAATTTGTTGAGCCCCCTGGAATCAGGAATGCTGGTGACTAAAACAGTACAGCCGAGGGCTGAGTAGAGTTTTCTTATGGGAGTTATTTCTGCTGCCGGTACCAAATCTGCCTTACTGAGAATGAGTACCGGTTCTAAGCCACCACATGATCCGGCGACCATGAAGCGATCTATCAAGCCGCTGCGAAAAGGGGGGTTACGTAATGATGCAACCATCAACAGCGTGTCTGCATTGCTGACCAAAACCTGAACCGGTGCACCAATGCTGGGGCGGCGTGAAAGAGTAGTGCTACGGGGGAGCATCCGGATTATCCAGCCGGCATCTGTTGCTGCAGTCAGATCAATTTCTACTTGATCACCAACTGATATTTTATTTGTGTACGAATTCCGTTGAAACAAGTTTCCACGGATACGGCACAGACGGGGTTCCGTCTCGCCAATATCTACATAATAGAAACTTTTTGTGCGTCTGACGACGGTTCCGATCTGCGGCAATTGTCGAGGAAAATTTTGTGGGTCAGTCTTCTGGTTCGAGCTCAAGATCTTCACCTTCTGCTCGATATTCATTGAGTTTATTACGCAAAGTGCGGATGCTGATACCTAATGTCTTAGCTGCATGAGTTCGGTTGCCCTTTGTCTCATTCAGTGTCTTGAAAATAAATCTCTTCTCTGCCTCCTTCATTGACATGCCGACTTCAATTCCCAGATCAGCAGTGTCTGTCGAATCTGCTTCAGTTGAAACCTCATCATGATCTACTGTTGCAGATTGTGATGCCTTTGATATTGAAGGAGAGATTGATGCTAAATCATCGTTCAGGGATAATTCCCCCATTTGCGAGGACATGAGCAAATGGTTGGGTTGTATTTCCTCCCCATTACAGAGTAGCAGTGCACGCTCCATCACATTTTCCAACTCCCGCACATTACCGCGCCAATGGTAGTTTGTGAGGATATTTAAAGTCTCACGACTGACTGCGGGACAATCACGTTTATTTAAAAGAGAGTGCTTCTTGATAAAATATGTGACCAGTACCGGAACATCATCCATTCTGTCACGCAGAGGCGGCAGTGCCAGAGGAATAACGTTAAGTCGAAAATAGAGATCTTCACGGAATTTACCTGCATCTACCATCCCCATTAAATTTTGGTTAGTAGTTGCAATGACTCTGACGTCAACAGGAATAGGTTCTTTTCCTCCAACTTTGTCAATTTGAAATTCCTGTAGTACGCGCAGCAGTTTTGCTTGAAGCGGGAGTGCCATCTCGCTGATTTCATCCAAGAGAATAGTGCCAGTGTGAGCCTGTTCAAACTTGCCGCGGTAATCATTTATTGCACCGGTGAAAGCACCTTTTGCGTGACCGAAAAGTTCACTTTCCAACAACGTCTCAGGCAGTGCAGCACAGTTAATGGCCACAAATGGTCTCTTTGCCCGGTCAGAGTTTTCATGAATGAAATAAGCCAGCAACTCCTTGCCGGTTCCGCTTTCGCTTTGAATCATCATCGTTGATTTGCTTTTTGCTACGTTGCGGGCTACTTCCAGAAGAGAAAGCATAGCTTTGTTTTGAGTGATGATTTCCTTGCTCAGACTGACAGGTTTTGATTTTGAAGGCCGGCTTTCTGCAGTAGATGCAGCATTTTCCGAAGTACCTTTGTAGTTCAGGGCCTGTTGAACAATAAACTGGAATGAGTCAAAATTAATTGGTTTGCGGATATAATCGAACGCTCCATATTTCATAGCTTCAACCGCAGTTTCTACAGTACCATAAGCAGTTGCCATGATAACCGGCTTACCCGGTGAAATGTTTTTAATATCTTTTAGCAATTCCAGTCCGCTACGTTTGGGCATAGTCATGTCTGTAATAACCAGAGAATATTCATTTTGCTTGAATTTTTTAAGTGCATCGATGGCATTGTGTGAAATTTCTACCGGATAGCCACAGTGTTTCAAAGTTTCAGACATGGCGATCCGCATTTCAACTTCATCGTCTACAATTAATACTGGTTGGGTGACCATAATTTTTTCCTTTCAATTGATGCCTGTCTGCAGGCCATCGTACCTGAATTCAAAGTTAAAGTAAAAGAACTGAGTAGCACACTGAATCGTGGCAGTTAAAGTAGTTGACATTTGTTATGAGCATATCACACCCGGAAGGGTTATGCACGATTCATGCGAGCTAACACTGCATTATATACTTGAGCTCGTTCCCGCATAAACAGACGAGGTTAAATCAGGTTTTTAGAACTTCAGTCCTGATCAATTTAGACAGTAGCTAAACTGTGTTTTTGTGTTGAAAATTCCAAGCACTCTGCTAGTGTCAATGGTATGAATATAACTACAAAAAGGAGACAACATGGCCCTCAATGATGATTTTAATTTTGCTGCTGAACGTGTGAGTCAGCTTCCTAAACGTCCTGCAAATGATATTCTACTTCAACTTTATGCACTCTACAAACAGGGTAATGCAGGTGATGCATCGGGTGACCGGCCTGGGTTCGCTGATTTTGAGGGACGGGCAAAGTTTGATGCTTGGAATAAACTTTCTGGAAAATCCACTGATGAAGCAAAACAGGAGTATATCTCACTAGTTGAAAAACTTGAAGCAGAAGCAGCAGGATAAAAAAATTCATGCCCTTTGAACTGTCATTAATAGAACTTGTTGAACGGATCAAATCCGGAGACTACTCTGCAGCAGCAGTGATGGACGCAGTTTATGATCGGATTGAACTTTACAACTCTTCTTTGAATGTCTTCCGCAGTCTCTTATCCAGAGAAATTGCAGTTTTACGTGCCCGGCAAATTGATGAGAAAATTGCATCCGGTAAGTCGGTTGGTAAACTGGCAGGAATTCCGGTTTCAATCAAAGATAATATCTGTATCAATGATCCGGATTTGAGTAACTCATGTGGTTCAAAAATTCTTGCTGAGTATCATTCACCCTACCATGCTACTGTTGTGGAAAAATTGTTGGCTGAAGATGCACTGATAATTGGAACTACAAACATGGATGAGTTTGCAATGGGTTCATCCACTGAAAATTCAGCATATGGGCCTACTCTTAATCCATGGGACACAGAGCGTGTTCCTGGCGGAAGCAGCGGCGGTGGAGCAGTATCTGTTGCCTGCGGAATGTCTTTGCTGGCGTTGGGCTCCGATACCGGCGGTTCTGTACGTCAACCTGCGTCAATGTGTGGTGTGACTGGATTGAAACCAACTTACGGTACAGTTTCACGTTACGGCCTGGTTGCTTACGGCTCATCACTGGATCAAATCGGCTGTTTTGCTCAGAATGCCTCAGACTGTAGTTATGCTTTTGCTGTCATTGCCGGACATGATGTCAATGACAGTACTTCTGCCAAAACCGTATTGCCTTCCGCACCTCCGGAATTAGAGCTTTCAGGGTTGCGATTTTGTCTCCCGGAAGAATACGTTGATGTGGAATCTGCTGATCCGGAAGTGGTGGAAAGTGTGAATGAATTAGTTGAGATGCTGCAAAAACAGGGGGCAGTAGTTGAACGCAGAGCACTTGAGTTTTTGAAATATGTAATTCCGACCTATTATGTTCTTGCCTTTGCAGAAGCAAGTTCCAATCTGGGGCGTTTTGACGGAATTCGTTATGGAGTCCGTAAGCAAGAGCAGCCAAACCTGAAATCACTTTATGCAAGCAGCAGGAAAGAAGGATTTGGCGAGGAAGTTAAACGTAGAATAATGCTCGGAACATTTGTACTAAGTTCCGGATATTATGATCAATACTACGGCCGAGCAGTGCAGGTTAGAGCCTGGATGGAACAGCAGGTAGAACAGTTATTTACCGAATTTGATTTTGTTATGGGGCCAGTCTCACCCTTTCCTGCATTCAAGTTGGCTGAAAAAACTGAAAATCCGCTGGCCATGTATCTGGCAGATATTTGCAGTGTATTGGCAAACCTAACTCGAACGCCTGCAATCTCAATTCCTGGGCGCCCAACCAAAGCAGGGTTACCAGTTGGGTTACAGTTAATGGGACGGCGATTTGAGGACCGCAGTCTCTTAGCTACCGCTGCTGCTGTTCAGAATGTGACGGAATATCATCAACTTCGTCCGGAAAATATTTTGCTCAAAAATAATAAAAATCCATAATTCTCAATACTGAAATTTGTGAATGCTTGATCTTAAATTAATAAGAAATCAGCCCGAAGAAATTGCTGAAAATTGCCGTAAACGAAATGTCCAGGTAGATCTGGAAAAATTGCTGGAACTTGATACTCAAGTCAGACAACTTACTACTGAAGTCGATTCTGTCAGGCAGCGAAGAAACGAAATCAGCAATAAAATGAAAAGTAAGATTTCACCAGATGAACGTCAGCCGCTGATTGAGGAAGCAAAAAAACTGCGCGACGAAGAGTCGGAAAAAGAAACTTTGCTACGGGAATTTCAAGAACAGCGTCTGGATTTGCAGAAGCAGATACCAAACCTGACTCATCCGGATTCACCTGAAGGTTTAACGGATGAAGATAACATACCGATTCGGCAGGTTGGCACAGTTCCGGAGTTTGACTTTGAACCAAAAGACCATCTTGAACTGATGGAAAATCTCGATCTGATTGACTTTGATGGAGGAGCAAAAGTAAGTGGTCAAAAATTTTATTACCTCAAAAATCAGGCAGTATTTTTGGAGTTGGCATTAGCACAATATGCGCTTAATTTGTTACAAAACGAAGGCTTCACGGTTCATATTACTCCGGACCTGGCACGTCAGCAGATTTTAGATGGAATTGGTTTCAACCCTCGTGGAGCAGAGACTCAGATTTATTCAGTCGAAGATTCTGAACTCTGTTTGATTGCAACTGCTGAAATCACTCTTGGGGGCTTAATGATGGACAAGGTCTTGAAGGTAGAAGACCTGCCGATTATGTATGCCGGTCTTTCACATTGTTACCGTACCGAAGCCGGTGCTGCAGGCCGAGAGTCACGCGGACTTTACCGGGTACATCAATTTTCTAAAATCGAAATGTTTGCCTTTACCCATCCAGAAAAATCTGGAGAAATGCATGAAAATATGCGTGAAATAGAAGAAAAAATTTATCAGGAACTGGGTATTCCATATCAACTGGTTAATATTTGCACTGGAGACCTTGGTGGACCTGCATATCGAAAGTATGACTTGGAAGCCTGGATGCCTGGACGTGGGAAATGGGGTGAAGTAACTTCGACTTCAAACTGTACAGATTATCAGTCACGACGGATGAACATTCGCTTCAAAGATGCTGATACAGGAAAAAATAGATTTGTACACATGCTCAATGGTACTGCAATTGCGGTTTCACGTACCTTGATTGCACTCATCGAAAATGGACAGCAGAAAGACGGTTCAATCAAGCTACCGCCATGTTTGAACATCCCGGATATACGTGCAAAAAAAGTCAGTAAATAAATTATTGTCTTTCCATTGTGTAAAATTAAGCTATAGTGTGTTTTTTCTTTAACCTCAAACCAGAAAAGATACTATGAGAATACTTGTAATTTTGAGCTTTTTTATTCTCTCTTCCACAATTGCATTTGCAGAATTGCCAATTGGAGAAATTCCGCCAACAATTGTACTGAAAGATGATTTGGGTGGCAGAGTTGATGGAACCCAGTGGAGCAGTGAGGAGTTGGTTTCCGGAAAAGTGCTGGTCCTGTTTTACGTGGATCCAGACGAATCAGATCTCAATAATCATGTCAGTGAAGCCCTCAAGGCAGAAAATTATCCCTCAGAAAAATATGGTTCTGTTGCGGTCATCAACATGGCTGCGACCTGGTTGCCAAACCTTGCTATCAACATAAAGTTGAAAAGCAAACAAGAGGAATACAAATCAACCGTTTATGTAAAAGACCTGGAAAAGACTATGGTTGAGAAGTGGGGTTTGAGTGACGACAACAGTGATATCATCCTCTTTGGTAAAGACGGGAAGGTACTTTACAGTGTTGACGGTAAATTCACTGATGCTCAGGTTAAAGAAATAGTAAAGGCAGTCTGGGATAATTTGTAGCGGTCGGCCAATAACTTATTTCAGCTGGCTTTCGTTTTTATTGATGCAGCAAGTTCCAGTCTGGCATTCACTGCAAGTTCGTCGCAACGGTCATTTTCGGGATCACCTGAATGACCTTTGACCCAATGCCAGGAGACCTGATGTTTATTGCTGACTTCCAGCAACAGCAGCCAAAGGTCCTTGTTTGCTACCGGTTTTCCGCCTTTGGTTTTCCAGTTTTTGGTTTTCCAGTTATTTAACCATTTTAGTTCAAATGCATTTTTCAGATAACTGGAATCTGTGAAAAGCCTGACTTGACATGGTTTTTTTAGTGCTCTGAGAGCATTGATTGCAGCAGTCAATTCCATACGGTTATTGGTTGAGTCAACTTCTGAACCAGAGAGTTCGGTGCGGAGCTCATGTTCTTTTGAAATTAAAACTGCACCCCACCCTCCAATTCCAGGGTTTGGCGAGCAAGCTCCGTCAGTGTAGATTATAACAGTATTTTTGGACATATTTTGCTGAATATTTTGAAGGAAGAATCACATTATAACAGAAACTGGACTTGACTGCGATTTCAAATTACAAGAATTATGGTGTTGATATTCTGCAATAGTTTTTATGGTTTAGATGAAGTCAGATTTTAGTCAACATGGGACTTGGATTTATATTGACCCAGACGAGCAGAACACAGAACTGATTGAAGAGACTCTTGATTTAGAGACACTTTGTGATTTATTAAGATGTGATTCCACTGATATGGAAGAATTGGGCGGACCGTTTCTCGCCTATTTTGACGGCGAAGGTGCCTCACAGGAAAGACAGACAGAGTGGGAATTTAACGAAAACCCCTGTTGGGGGCCGATGTTGATTGTTAAAATCGGCAAAGAAGAATCCTGGCTGGAGACATGCGACGAAGAGGATTTAGTTGCAATTGAGCCGCTGGTAAAATTTTTTACTTAACAACAAACCAAAATTTAATATGAGTGTTTCTACCTTTCGTGCTTTGCTGGTCAGTAAAGCTGACGATAGTACTTTCAGCCGAGAAGTCATAGAACGTTCTCTTGATGATCTGCCTGCAGGTGAAGTGTTGGTCCGCGTCCGCTATTCTTCATTGAATTACAAGGATGGACTTTCCTGCACTGGTAATCCTGGAGTAACGAGGAATTATCCACACACGCCTGGAATAGATGCCTCAGGTGAGGTGGCAGAAAGTTCAGACTCACGCTTCAAGGCAGGTGATTCTGTGATCGTTACGAGTTATGATCTGGGTATGAATACCTCAGGAGGATTTGGACAGTATATTCGAGTCCCTGCAGACTGGGTGGTTCCGCTTCCTGCAGGTCTTTCTTTCAGGGAAGCCATGATTTATGGTACTGCAGGTTATACTGCGGCACTTTCAGTATATGCCTTACAAAAACATGGAATTACACCTGAGCAGGGTGAGATTGCGGTGAGTGGTTCAACTGGTGGAGTTGGGAGCGTCTCTGTTGCACTGCTCTCACATTTAGGTTACACTGTTGCGGCTTCAACAGGAAAAACAGTTGCAACAGAATTTTTAAGCGGACTGGGAGCCAAAGAAGTTATAAGCAGAAATGAAATCAACGATGATTCAAAAAAACCGTTGCTGAGAGAACGTTGGGCCGGTGCAGTAGACACAGTGGGAGGCACTACCCTGGCTACGCTACTTAAAGCAATGAAACGCGGAGGAGCTGTTGCGGCAACAGGGTTAGTAGCATCTGCTGATTTGCCGACAACCGTTTTTCCGTTTATTTTACGAGGAGTGAGTTTGTTAGGAATTGATTCCGGAGAAACTCCGATGAACCTTCGTAAAGAGGTCTGGAACAAGCTGGCCGGGGAATGGAAAATCCCTCAGCTTAATCAGTTGTCCACTGAATGTACTTTGGATGAGCTGAATCCGGAAATAGACAAGATTCTTGCTGGTGGTCAGCAAGGACGTGTGGTGGTTGATTTGCTTTAGAATCACCATCTTTTCTTCATCATTAATAAGGATAAAATCATGAGTGATACAATAAAATATTTGCTTCCTGAATCAGATATTCCAAAAGACTGGTATAATATTGTTGCGGATCTTCCAGAACCTCCTCCGCCAGTACTGCATCCCGGGACACACGAACCGGTAGGGCCGGATGACTTGGCTCCTCTGTTTCCAATGGCTTTGATCATGCAGGAAGTTTCAGCAGAACGCTATCTTGAGATACCTGGGCCTGTACGTGACATTTACAAACAGTGGAGACCTTCTCCTTTGTTTCGGGCTCGAAGATTGGAAAAAGCGCTCGATACTCCCGCTAAGATATACTACAAGTATGAGGGTGTCAGTCCCGCAGGGAGTCACAAACCAAATACTGCAGTAGCACAGGCATTTTACAATGCAGAAGAAGGAATTAAAAAAATCACAACGGAAACAGGCGCCGGACAGTGGGGCTCTTCAATGGCTTTTGCAGGAGCATTTTTTGATCTTGAAGTTCAGGTTTTTATGGTGAAAGTCAGTTACCAGCAAAAACCGTACAGGCGCGCTTTGATGGAGTCTTATGGGGCCAGCTGTATTGCCTCACCTTCTGATACAACTCAATCTGGACGTGCTATTCTGGAACAGGATCCAAACTCGCCAGGCAGTTTGGGGATTGCCATTTCAGAAGCAGTTGAATTGGCAGCTCAGAGAGATGATACTAAATACTCTCTTGGTAGTGTCTTGAATCATGTTCTGGTACACCAGTCTATAATTGGACAGGAAGCTCTGAAGCAGATGGAAATGGCTGGAGATTACCCGGATGTTGTTGTGGGCTGTGCCGGCGGCGGATCCAACTTTGCGGGAATTGCTTTCCCATTTATCGGAGAACAACTCAGAGGTGGTCAAAGTATTCGTGCAGTTGCAGTTGAACCTGCAGCCTGCCCAAGTCTGACACGCGGACAGTATGCCTATGATTTTGGAGATACTGGTAATTTAACTCCGCTGACCAAGATGCACACTCTGGGATCATCGTTCATGCCTCCAGGTTTCCATGCAGGTGGATTACGATATCATGGAATGGCACCAATGGTAAGTCATACCAAAGAACTTGGTTTACTGGAGGCAGTAGCCTACCATCAAACTCCATGTTTTGAAGCTGCGGTTACTTTTGCACGTTCTGAGGGAATAATCCCTGCTCCGGAATCTTCGCATGCAGTCAAAGGTGCAGTTGAAGAAGCAATGCGCTGCAAAAGAGAGGGTAAATCCGAAACAATTCTTTTCAATTTATCCGGACATGGTCATTTTGATATGGCAGCCTATACGGATTATTTTTCCGGATCTCTTGAAGACAAAAACTATGATGAACAATCTTTGAGTGATGCTTTGGCAAAATTGCCTCCGGTTGCAGCATCTTAACCTTTTTATTGGCGGATTTCAGGAGAAAACAATTTCCTGAAACCGCCTATTTGACAGAAAATATGTCTGCAAAGTCATCCATTTTAGATGATGCAAAACGTAAAATCCAAATTGAACAAACTGTCCGTAGTTTTTTGCGTTTGCTGGACGAAAATGAGTTGAATTTGGATGATGGACTTGTTGCCTGGAACATGTTAGGATACACTATATTTCAGGATATTTATCCAGATGAAAATCATGCAGAGATTCAGCAACGCATGCTCGATTATTCGCATGGTCTTTTTGACTCAGGACAGGTTGACTGCTGATTTTAAACATTGACCATAGAAACGAAGAACGATTTTGCGAGTTTTACAAAAGATAAGCACCTTGCTGGCTATGTGGATCATGCTTGTTCCACTGCTTCAAGCCGCAGAACCAGCCTTTGTACGTGAAAGCATTCGTGCACGCGGAATGGGGAATGCCTTTACTGCGGTGGCCAACGACGAAATGTTGCTTTTTTACAATACGGCAGGATTACGCTCAGTCACTTACAATATGTATGAACTGGTGGGCTTCAACATGACCACAAATGTTGGCTTACCAAAAAATCCTCTCTCCTCTTATACCTCAAATGCCAGTATTGATCCTGATAATATAAATATCGAACAAGGTGGAATAGGTTCTTTGACAGGAAAAAAAATCTATGCAGAAGGAGGTTTGGGATTTCTCAGTCATGTGAATTCCAGATTCGGCTGGTCTTTGTTTTCAAATGGACTCTTGGATATTCAAGTCAGGAATCCAGTTTTTCCATACTTAGAGTCAAAAGCCTACATGCAAACCGGATTAGCCGGTGGAATGGCTTGGAGCTTTCTGGATTATCAGTTAGATGTCGGATTGGGTGCCAAGCTGGTACAAAGGGCAGGAATCGATACAAAGTTACATGTCTTTGATGAAGCAGTCATAGAAGTTACTGAAGATAAAAAAACGACCAAACTCCAAAAGAAATTTTCCAACAAAGCCTCTTTTGCACCGGATGCAGGTGCAGTTTATCATTTTGACAGTATTCATAACCTTGAACCAAAAGTTGCAGTGAGTCTGCAAAATATAGGTGGACTGAATTTTAAGGGTGCCGGTAAGGTTCCAATGACGCTCAACATTGGTGCAAGCACAGAATCCGAGTTAAGCGGTTTTGATTTTATCCTTGCTGCAGATTATCACGACCTGGCAGATGCAAACAAACTGGTATCGCAAGGTAGTATGATTACACAGCGCAATCTTAAAATGGGCTTTGAGGTTGGCTGGAACAAATTGAATAATGGTCATCACTTAATATCTTTAAGGTTAGGACGAAACGGTACTTACAACAGCATGGGAATGTCATTCAACCTCTGGAAACTCAAGATTGACTTGGCAAAGTATTCACAGGAAATCGGTGGATATGCAGGAGAGCTTGAAGATAAACGCTGGAGTTTTCAAACATCATTGATTTTTTAGACCAACTATTATGACCCCAAGGGTTCTTATGAAAAATATAACTTTCCTGATGATTTCCATATCATTGATGTGGTTGAGTGGATGTGCTACGCAGGGAAGATTGACCTATCTGACGTTTGAGCAGAGCTTTAGTTATGAAGCTCTTGATTCGTCAATGGAAAAACTCAAGAGTCAATATGAGAGCTCGATTCAGGAACAAGTCAGTGCCTTGCGTGAAGCCCGTTATATTTCCAAACATATGGGTGAACCCGGAAAACGGGAACTTGCAATTGGAGCTTTAACATTTCTGGCCTTTACCAGTGATGATGGTGATATTCGTGACAGAAGCCTCTCACGTCTGGAGACTGTGCTGGAATCGCCGGATTGGCCAACTCATCTAAAATTCTCCGTTATTGATAATGTGGTAAATCTTGTGAGCGGAGATCTGGGTTTTCAGGAAAAACATGATGGCCTGGATATGCGTTTTGGCGTCAAGTATGGCATCAGGAAAGATGCCTTGTCTTTTTTGTTAAATCAATTTGAGGGTCTTGCTCCGGAACTACAGTACCATTCAGTTAGTGCACTCAACAGATTGTTACTCACTGAACCGACACTGGCAAACTGTCCGGAAAATATTTGTGATGAAAATGTGCGTAAAAATCAGGAGGAATGGGATCTTGGACGAGAAGTTAAAAACGCAATACCGGATAATGCAGATCAGACTGCAGTTGAAGCTGGTGCCTACGGACCTGCGACAAAACGCGTTCCTCTTGACCAACGTGAAGATTGGAATGAAGAGATGGACAATCTCAAGGAAGTTGTCTGGGACTGGATGGAAGATCCTCTGGAAGATCTGGACAGTCAGTTTTTAATTCGGGGGCGTTTGATACGGTTTGCAGGCGAAATTGAAAACTTCTATCTCCAGGAAGAAAAAGAAAATGATTTTCGGGAGCAAATTTCAACCTGGGCAGAAAATGAAGATATTTCTGTAGATTTAAGGCAGTTGCTTGGGGCAACCCGTGAAAAGGTAAAACTCTATGGATTTCCTGCAGAAAAATCACCTGTACTTGCTGAAAAGAAGTATCGTGGGATCCTTGAAGGTTCTGTTAATTTTGTAGAAACTCATCTTGATGCAGTCCTGCATCAGCAGCATGAGCGACAGCGCAGTGGATTTGATACAGGCTTGCCGGTCCCAGTAGAAACTGCTTTTAACTCATTTGATGAATCCCCAGAAGATCTGCTCAAGCGGGAAATAATGCTGGAAAATATGACATTTGCTTTACAAAAAGGACTAGTCTTGGATACGAAGAAGCTGACGGTACGAGTCTTAAAAGCAATTGAAAGAGCACGCACTGAAACAGAGCTGGCACCTTTACTAAAAATGATCGGTAGTTTGTATTCTTCAATAAAGCTGCAAAAAAATAATCCGCGACCATTGTTTGAAGCTTTAGTGGAAAAAGCAGAGGCTGCCGAAAACTTGTCTCTGCGCAGACTTTATCTTGATTCAATCCTTGCCGGTGCTGCGGTCTTTCCGGAAGAGGCCAATCTGAGGCTGGCCTTTGCAAGTGACCAGGATGTGGTTACACGGCACAAGATAGATTCTGTACTTCAGAACCTGAATGGTACACTTTAACAACTTGTGGATATGTATTCATTAAATCAAATCTTCAAAAATAGTGTTAAGTGGGAATCTCTTTTCAGTTATTTTCTGCTTTTACTGATACTGCTGTTGACTGCTTGTGCAGACAAAAAAGAGTCTACCCAAAGTTGTGCGGTACAGCTTGATGAAGAAAAATATTCAACAGTTGCGGCAAATACCAACTGCAGTAATTACGAAAGAGCCAGCGGTTATCTGGGACAGGCAGGAGTCTCCTTTGCAAACTTTCTCAAGAAAGGTGCAACTGACAACCTGACAAAAACACTGGGAATTTCAAAGCTGACTTCTGCCACAGACTATGCAGTAGGGAATAGAGGTTATGTTACAAATGCGCTGTGTTTGATTGGAGCTAATTCAATTCTGACATCCAGCCGCTGCAACGGAAGTTCAAGATCGCGTACAAATGAGGAAATTGAAATTTCAATGTTTGCCAATATCGCAGACATGATTTACCTCAATTATGGGATGCTTGATAATGATTCAAATGGCACAGTTTCCAGTATTGAAGTAAATAATTTTTCGAAACTAAATACTTCAGCTGTCAATAGCTCCGGAGGTGGTACTACCATAAGTGCTTACAGCCGCTATGAAGTTGTTGCCGGCAGCACTTCATATATTTCCAATAGTGATATGAGTAAATGTGTTACCTATGCAGATAATTATGTGTTAGATCCAAGTTCGGGCAGCAATTGCGCAGCAAAGGCTGTTACAGATGGTGTGACGATTACTGAAATCAGACCGATTTTCAAATTGGAAAGTATGACTGATATCTCCGGTGGAGGTAGTTTGACCAGTAAAATAACTATGGTAAGTGAATTGACCAGCATTTCTAATGCCCTTGACGGTGATTTTGCTGCACTCGGCATTAGTACTACCAACAGTCTGCGTAAAAGTCTTTCTGATGGCTTGAGTAAATTGGATAATGGTGCAAAAGCAAAAAACGACGGAATCTGCACTGCAGCAGCCACCTATGATGTGTTGTATCTACTTGTTAACAATCCCGCCGACAATAGTACCTCATCATCTGATTTAAAAAGCAAGAATTTGCTCAGCCTGACAGATTTAACCAGTTCAGTTGACAGTAGTTTAAGTGCTGTAACTGTCAGTGGTTTAGCTATGACCCAAGCCAGACTGATTTACGCTACAGATAGTCCTGCCACAACATATACGGATTCCTACGAAAAAGCAGAAAGCAATCTCTACACTGCAATTAAGAATATGCGTAGTCTTGGTGTTGAAACTGCAGTTAAAGGTGACGGAAAAGTAAGTTTCCGTGAGGTAATCTGCATTGGCGAAAATTAAAATGCAGCGCTCAATGGCAGCTGTTTTTTTGTGGTTGTTGTTTCTTAGTCCAAATTTGCTACCAGCTCAGGGGACACTACTGGTATTCTCAGGAGATTTGCGCGGAGAAATCCAACCCTGCGGCTGTGCGGAAGAAGGTGACATGGGGGGGTTGCTACGGCGGCTGACTTTTTTCAAACAGCAACTCTCAAATAATCCAAAGTTATTATATTTCGACCTTGGAAATAATTTTCCCGAACCCTCCGGACAGGGTGACCTCAAAGTAAGTCTGATCCATGCTTCCCTGAAAAAAATGAATCCTCAAGTAGTCCTGCTTGGTCCAAACGAATGGCTTAACGGTCTGCAGTCTCTAGATGATGATGTCCCCTATCTGCTCAGCAATCAAAGCGGCAAACTGAATTTATTAAACTCTAAAACAATTAAACAGGGAGGCCTGACTCTCTCTGTATCAGGATATTTGTCACCTCAACTTGTTTACCAAAATCAGAATGAAGAGTCTGTCATTTTGCCGGTGAATTCTAGGCTGCTCTCAAGCTGGCATGAAGAAGCGCTCAATGAAAACAGTTCCTTCCGGATTCTCTTATTTCGTGGTAATGAGGTTGAGTTGGATAAATTCGGAGAGTCCGGCATTTTTGATCTGATTGTTGTTGGCAGCACCAATGATAATGAACTGCAGCAAGTAATGGAAATTAAGATTCCGCGGAAGACTTATCCGATGATTCCAACAAAAGGTCAGGGGCTTTTAACAGGAAAACTGACTGAGTCAGGAAAGTTGATTCCGGAAAATAAAAATGGTGTGCCGGCAGGTTTGTCTGTGACCTGGTTGCGGGGAGATTTCGAGGATGCTCCGGAACTGGAAGAAACCTTTCGGGCTTATGATTCTGCAGTAAAAGAACTGTTTTTTAGTAATTTGGAGCGCATGGAAAAGCAGCGCAAGGAGTCTCCTTTTCTAGGAAATGAAGTTTGTGCTGTTTGTCATGCAGAGAGTATAACTGTTTGGGGAAAAAGCCGCCATGCTCATGCTTTCAGGACTCTGGAAAATAAGGGTAAACACTTTGATCCTGAATGCCTTGAATGTCATGTGGTTGGACTGAAACCTTGGAAGGCACCTGTAACTGCTCCGGAATCTGCTCTCAAATTTGAGGGTGGCACAGGCTTTCTCAGTTTACAAACTACACCACATTTGAAAAATGTACAGTGTGAAAACTGTCATGGTCCCGCACGTGCGCATCTCGAAAATAACAAAGTTCCACCGGCGCTCCAAAATCCAAAATCCAGCTGTGTTGGCTGTCACCAGGGCAGTCACTCACCTCTGTTTAATTTTGAGACTTACTGGCCCAAGATTAAACACTGAGCATAATATATCCCAGTTGGCTTAAGTCATCCAGCGGTCTCGCTCTTTTTTAGCCTGTGTCAGCAGTTCAATCAGTTTTTCTTTATCATTTTTCTGCATTGCATCCTCAAGCTCAGTCATTGCAGCTGTAAAAGTTTTCATTCTCTTGAGCAGGTTATCCTGATTCTCGAGAAAAATATCAGCCCACATCTCCGGACTGGAAGAGGCGATTCTGGAAAAATCTTTCAGACCGGCACCGGAATGTTTTAGAGCATCCGGAGTTTCAGAATTTGCTATGGCCTGAATACTTGCGTATGCCAGCAGATGTGGTAAATGACTGACTGAAGCAAACATCTTATCATGCGAATCGGCGTCCATTTCTGAGACTTCGGCTCCAAGTGATTTCCAAAGCGCACTGACTATGCTGATAAGTTTCGGGTCGGTATTTTCACTGGGTGTCAGAATAAAGCGTTTTCCTGCAAACAAATTAACCTGTGCGGCACCAGGACCAAAATGTTCCGAACCGGCAATCGGATGTCCGCCTACAAAGCGTATGTCCGAATATTCAGGAGAGATCATAATTTTTACAAGTGGAGATTTAACGCTACCGACATCAGTTACAATTGCTGATGCAGAGAGAAATGGGCGGATCTGGCTAAGTACCTGACTTAAGGCTTTGACTGGAACTGCAAGCAATACTAATTCAGCCTCAGCCAGTTTTGCATCAGGTTCAGCGGACAGGTAATCAACCAGCTCTCTGTTGCTGATTTCTGTGTGATATTCAGGATTATTTTCATATCCGATGATACGCTGAGCCAGGCCTAAACGGCGCACGTCTTTGGCAAATGAACCTCCGATCAGTCCGAGGCCCACAATTGCTAATGTCTCAAACGGTTTAAATCCGGAAGCAGACATTTATCCAACTCAGCTTGTTGCAGGAGCAGTTCCTGCCGGTGGAGCAAATTTTGTCAAAAATACTGCCACAGGACTGGCAACATAAATTGAGGAAAATGTACCGATCAAAACACCAACAAGCAGGGCAAATGCAAAATCATGAATGATTTCACCACCCAGTAAAAATAGGGCCAACACAACCAACAATGTTGTTCCGGAAGTGATTAGTGTTCTGCTCAGGGTTTCAGTAATGCTCAAGTTGATGGTTTCTTCAAAGGGTTTTTTGCGGTATTTTCCCTGATTCTCACGAATCCGGTCAAAAACGACAATAGTATCATTTAGCGAGTATCCTACTACTGTCAGTAAAGCTGCTACAACAGTCAATGAAAATTCTTTATCAAATATCGAGAACATGCCTATAACAATCATTACATCGTGTACTAAGGCCACAATCGCACTGACACCCTGCCGCCATTGAAATCGTACTGTGATATAGAGTAAAACCAGTCCTAAGGCAATCAAAATGGCTTGCACTGCACTGACTTTTAGTTCGTCGCCAACTTTTGGACCAATTGTTTCGATGCGGCGAATTTCCAGTTTTGGATGCTGCAGCTCAAGAATCTTGCGCAATTCTGTTGTTAAATTCTCGCCTGTACCAAGTGGACTGTTAAGCGGAAGTCCCAGTAAAATTTCCTGATCAGCAGCATCACCAAAAGTTTGCAGGACTACATTCTTCATACCTTTTTCTGCAAAAAAACTACGCAACTGATCCAGATTGGGTGGAGTCGCAAATTGAATTTGCACATTTGTTCCACCTCGGAAATCAATACCGTATTTCAAGCCGCCGTGTGCTGCAATTGAAACAATTCCTGCGATTACGAAAATTCCGGAGAAAATTGCTGCCAGACGTTTGTAACCTAGAAAATCTATAAATTGACCGTCTTTAAATGTAAGAAATTGCATAATTATTTTGTTGGTTAATTTGCTGTGGTGGTGAAAATCAAATGCTGAGTGATCGTAATTTTGTTTTTCGTAAATAAACAAAGTCAAAAAAGAAACGGGTCACGACAATTGCTGTAAACATACTGGCAAGAATACCTACCGAAAGTGTGACGGCAAAGCCCTTGATGGGCCCTGTACCAAACTGTAGCAGTGCAAGTGCCGCAAAAAGGGTGGTTATGTTTGCATCCAGAATAGTACGGAATGCTTTGCCGAAGCCCTCCTGAATTGCAGCTCTAGGATTTTCAGTACGTTTTATTTCTTCGCGTATACGTTGGAAGATCAAAACATTCGCATCAACGGCCATTCCGATTGTCAGCACAATACCGGCCATACCCGGCAAGGTAAGTGTTGCTCCAAATGCACCAAGAACTGAAATTATTAAAATGACATTGAAAACCAGGGCTATTGCAGCAAAGACTCCTGCCAGCCGATAATAAAAAATCATAAAGATTAAGACCAGTACACTTCCGATCATCAATGATGTCAGTCCCTGTTCCACCGAATCTTCCCCAAGACTCGCTCCAACTGTCCGCTCTTCACGAATTTCAATGGGCGCAGGAAGTGATCCGGAGCGTAAAACTATTTTTAAAGTGTCTGCTTCTTCAACAGTGAACTGACCGGAAATTGAGGCTTCTCCTCCGGTAATGGCCTCTCTGATGACAGGGGCAGACTGCACTTTGTTGTCCAGCACAATCGCCATATTTCGACCAACGTTGCGCCGTGTGATTTTTGCAAAACGATCAGCTCCAATTGAGTCAAAGGAGAGTGCAACATAGGGGCGGTTGTCACGGGAATCAATGCGGACACGGGCATCACGAATGAACTCACCCGTCATTAAGATCTTCTTTTCTAAAACATAGGGTCGTTTGGAAATCAGCTTGTTAGTTGTTTTGTCCCAAACTTCTTGATATTTAACAACTTCTGTCAGCCTATTATAAGTGCTTGGAGTAGCATTATTATTGACAATTTGAAATTGTAAAATAGCCTGCGGTCCAATCAACTCAATAGCACGGTCTCTGTCTTTTAAGCCAGGAAGCTGAATGACAATATTGTTTTCTCCCTGCTGCTGCAAAGAAGGTTCGCTGATACCCAGGCTGTCTATGCGGTTCCGTAATACTTCAAGTGCCTGACTAACAGCATTTTTCCGGATACGCTCTGCATCTTCAGTCATTAGATTAAGAAAAGTTACATCACCTTGTAAAGTCTGCTCAAATTGATCCAGAAAGCGGTCGTATGGAGCAAGCTCTAAATTTACTTTTTTTCCGGTTTCCATTTCGACAATCAGAGAATCGACTGCTTGTCGCACCTCTACAAAATCAATTTGTTGATCAATCAGCAAATCCTCCAGCTCAACTGCAGTTCTGCGCAACATTTCTTTGACGGCAGCCTCAGTTTTTATTTCAATATCGAGATACATTCCGCCTTGTAAGTCAAGGCCAAGGTTGACCTTATTGTCCACTGTTTGTGGATCGACACCTGGTTGATATGCCCTGAATGTTGGAAATGCATAATACAATGCTGCAACTAAGACGATAAGTATGATGGATCCTTTGAGTTTAATGTCCATGATTTTAGTTTTTAGATTTACTGATTAAGGATATATTTTAGATTATTAGACGGGATTATAACAAAACAGGCACCAGGGATTTTATATCTGAATTCAGGTTCTCAAGGTTAAATGTAGGGCTGCAATTTTAGTTATTTACACGACATTGCAAAGAAGTTGGATTTACTTCTTTTTTTCTTTTTTCTCTTCAGGTTCATCAGCTTTTACATCCTTGTTTCCACCCGACTTTTGATCCATGCGGGCTACCTGCTGTCGCTCAATTTGGATTTGCACTTTACTGGCAATCTCGAGAGTGATACGGTCGTCGCCTACTTTTACAATTGTACCAAAGATACCACCATTTGTGACAACCTTGTCGCCCTTTTTCAGGCTGTCAACCATGCGAACGTGTTCTTTCTGTTTTTTTTGTTGCGGTCGTATAATTAGAAACCAGAAAACGCCCAGGATTAAAACCAACGGGATAAATTGGAAAAACGGGCTCTGCTGTGAGGCTGCTCCTGCAGATTGTGCATAAGCTACTGTGCTGAATGTAAACATTGAATAAACTCCTATGAGGTTTTAAAACTAAATAACATAATAGTGTAGCACCTCATTCAGAAAATTTCACCAAAAAATAGCACGGTTTCAATTAAATGTCTGCTGACAATGAGTGCAGTAAGGCTGATATACAGGAATGAATAATATTTTGAGCTTTGTTTTATGAGAACTTCTTTTTTGCAACAACCAAAAATACTGGATACTCCTTTTCTTCTTTTTGGATGGTATGCGCTGTTACAAAATTGATCTCGACAAATCCTGAGTCCTCCAAAGTGCACTGAAGTTTATGTCTGTCAAAACCGAAGTGGAAAATACCTTCAGTACCCTCGGCATGAAAACTTCCGTCCTCCAGATCTAGGTCAGCTAAAGCAATAAGCCCTCCAGGATGAAGATGTTCTGCAAATTTAAGCATAAGCTTATTTGTGTCATCCACATGATGCAATGCCATGGCGCTCATTATCAGGTCAAACTTTTTAGCTAAGTTATTTGTTAAAATATTTTGGCAGGCAATTTCAACTTTCTGTTGTAATTCAGCTTTTGAAGCAAGCTGGTTCAGCATTGATTCAGAGGTGTCAACTGCAACAATTTTTTCAACCAAAGGCGCTACTTGTGAACTGATTAAGCCTGTACCTGCACCAAAGTCCATCACCTGCATCCGTTCATTAAGTGGTATATTTTTCAGTATTGTTGCTGCCACTGCAGTCGAGAGTGTCAGTACAACTTCTTTAGTATCCCAGTCATTTGCTTTTTCGTTAAATAAGTCTGCCATAGTTTGGTTCCTTTCTTAAGATAATTATATGGTTTGAGTTTTATTTGTGATGATTAAGTTTGTAATACATATAAGATGCTGTAAATGAATATCGAAATATGAGCAGGTAAAAAATAAATAGGGTCGGAGTAATTATAATATTGTGACAAGTTATTTCTTTCTCCTGAGTTTAAAACACGGATAGAGGATAATTTATAACAAAACAAATAAAATAATCCTTTCGTCTTTGTGTCTCTTTTGCTCTGAGTAGTCGGTCTGATTGTGTTTATTGCTCATGTCGAGCCAGTAAGCGGTCACGTAAGATACGTAATCCAACAACCCAGCGAAGAAAAGGTTGTGGAGGAAGGTACATTGGCTTGGAGTTAGTTTGAATCATCCGGATCTCTTCAGTCATCTCACCACTGGCCAGGTTGGCAATTTCTGTTCCGAATAAGACTCCCATTCCAATTCCGCTGGCATTATAACAACCAGCAGCGTACACTCCGTCTTCTACTTTTGTAAATACATTGGCGTTGTTGCCGCTGATACAAATAGTCCCCGACCAGCTGGATTCAAATAAATCACCACCAAGTTGCGGGAAACGTCGCTTCAACCCAATAATATGATTTTCTTTACGGGTCTGCAAATCTGCGGTACTCATATTTATTGACGGCCAGACTTCGACAGTATTACGCATCAAAATCCGGCGGTCTTTGGTTAGCCGCACAGTTGCTCCCATTGATTGCGCTGACAATACTCCCCAGGAGTCCGGCCGGCCAATGGCTTCATCTTCTCCAGCTGTCAAGGGGCGGGTCAGACCGGCCGTCAGTGTCAAAGGAAAAGTGCGATTCGCTTTTACACCACAACTTGCCAAAAAACCATTCACCGTCACAATCAGCTTTTTGCAGCTCACCTGTCCTGAAGGCGTGGACAATTGATAACCCTCGGAATTACTGAGTTTACGCCAGCTTAAAACCGGAGAATTTTCAAACAGTTCCACTTGTTCCGGTAATTTATCCAGCATCCCGCGTGCCAGTTTTGCGGGCTGCAGCATCACTCCACCTGCTGTCCACAAAGCCATGCGGTAATAAGAACTGCCGAGTCGTTGCCGCAATTCCTCACCTTCAAGAATTTTATGCTTCAATTCCAACTCTGACAGCAGCTTGCTGAAATTGAGTAGTTTTTTCTCATTTGACTTAGTCGCTGTGCAATGAAATTTCCCGCTGGCCTCTAAATCGCAATCGATGCCGAGTTCAGCAACCATTTGTTGTACAGCTTTAACTCCGGCATGTTTTATCTCATATTTTTTCCGATACTCTTCAAGCCCTGCCGCAGAAAAATGACTTTCATTTAGAATTGAATCCACCAGAAATCCGGAATTTCGGGCGCTCGATCCTTCGCCTGCTTTTTGTCCTTCCAGGAGAATTATGCGTGCCTGAGGATGCAATTTCGACAATTGCCGTGCTGTGGCAAGACCTGTGTAGCCGGCACCAAGTACAACCCAATCTGCCAGTTCCTCACGGGCAAGAGAAGGTTGACTCGTGCGCGACGGAAGTTGTTTTATCCAGCCGCAATTGTTGTCGTTTTTTGGTAGTGTAGAAATGATTTTAGTTTTCATTGTTGCATACTTAAATTGTTGTCATTTCGACAGTCGGAAGAAATCTTAAAGGTATTAGTTTGGGCGCTGATATAAGATTTATCGCTATGAAAGCAATGACTAAGTTTTAGTATTTAAAAGGTTGCTTCAGTAAAATTATTAAGCCGGAGAAATTTCGCACCAACGGCTGATGAAAAGGGCGTAAGTTTTCAATGTGTGTCGCACGGACTCGATATTGACTGCTTCATCGACACCGTGAATGTTGCGGGCTACGGGGCCGTAACAAGTTCCGCCGGTGCGGCTGTAAAAATGAAAAGCGCGTAAATCTGTGGTGCAGGTGGAAAGATAATGTTCCGCACCCTGTGCAGTCAAATCGCGGTGGCAATTTTCCAACATCCGAATTCCTGGTTGTTTTACATCAATCAAATGCCCTTCTGAACGGAAACCCTCGAAACGGACAACCGGACGTTCTGTGGCGAAAACATCATGGCGACCGGCGGTGGTGTAAGGCTCTCTTTCAATGCGATCGCTCACCATTTGCATAAATTGCGTGGCAGTCATGCCCGGAGGGAAACTAAGACGTGCTTCAAATTCTGCATGTGCCGGAACACTGGAAGCCCAATTACCTCCGGAAATTTTACCGATATTGAGATTAAAGGGGTGTTCCATTTGGTCATAAGGCGGTACGCGATGATGTTCATTAAGCTCCGTTTCCAAATCCTTGAGTGCAGGAATCAGCAGCAATAACCGCTCAATCGCATCTTCACCTGCCGATGTGTCCTGAACATGAACCGGGGAACCTTTACAAATAACTTTGAACCACATTACGCCAAGTTGTCCTGTGTAAATTGTCGGTCCAAAGGGTTCCGGAATCAAAACAAAATCTCCGTCATAGCCACGTTCCACACAAGCTAAAGCCCCGTTTCCGCTACATTCTTCTTCGACCACAGTTTGAATTGTCAGCGGTGAGCGAATCTCCACTCCGGCCTCCCGGACAGCTTGCACGGCATAAATCATGGCGGCCACTCCGGACTGCATATCTCCGGAACCGCGTCCGTATAACCATTCCGAATCACGCCAGGGATCATTTGGTTGTTTCGTCCACATTTCAAACGGAGTCGCCGGAACCACATCCAGATGACCGTTGAAAACCAGACTGGTTCCGGAAGCTCCGGGATTGAGTACGGTAACCAAATTATATTTCTTGTCATAAGCCCAGGGTACAGGGGCAAACAGTGGATGCGAGCCGAGTCGCTCCAGATCAATTGGCACACGAATTGGAGATAAATTCATCTCGGATAACTGTCTCTCCACTACTTCCAAAACGCCCTGCTCCTGATTCAAGACGCTGTATTGTTTTACCATTTCTTCCGTAAAATCCAGCACTGCCGGAAACAGTTTGTCGCAGCTGGCAAGGATTTTTTGTTCGAGTTCATTTGTCATTTGAATCTCCTCACACCGGACGTTCCGGTTAAATTTGTTTTTGGAAAAATCAAGTTTGCTTCAGTGTGATTTTGCAATTCTTCTGCAGAAATATTTTCCGCAATTTCCTGCACCAGCAAACCGTCCGGAGTTACATCGATAACGGCTTCGTCAGTAATGATACGATTGACACAAACAGGGGCGGTCAAAGGCAGCCGGCAGCGTTCGAGAATTTTGGGACGTCCGTGTTTGTCTGTGTGGGTGCTGAGCACAATCAGTCGTTTTGCTTTTTGTGCTAATTCCATTGCGCCGCCGATTCCGGGCGAAAGTTTTCCGGGAATTTTCCAGTTGGCCAAATTTCCGGATTGATCCACTTCAAAAGCTCCGAGCATGCAAAGGTCAATGCGTCCGCGCCGAATCATGGAAAAAGAGACCGAGCTGTCAAAACAACTGCTTCCGGAACGGAGCGTAACATAATGTCCGGCGGCATCAATCAAAGACGCTCGTGCTTGTGCCCGTTTTGCTATGGGTCCACAACCTAGAATGCCGTTTTCGGAATGAATCAAAGCGTCAAAATCGTCCGGTAAATAATCCGGAACCAAAGTCGGTAAACCGATTCCCAGATTGATCACAAGTCCTGATTTAATTTCCTGTGCGGCCCGGAGAAGAATTCGTTCGGTTCGCACCGGACGTTCCGGCTTAGACATAATGTTCCATCAATTCATATTCAGGGCTGAGATCAACTTGAACTACCGTAGATACAAAAGCAAATGGCGTGTGAATCTGTTCCGGTGGGAACGCACCCGGAGCTTGTAAATCAAAGGTTTCGACAAAAACATTTTCTGCAGCCATTGCCATCAGTGGATTAAAGTTGATTGCACTGTCAGTATATATTAAATTCCCAAAATGATCCGCTCGTGCTGCGTGAATCAAAGCAAAATCCGCGTGCAGTGCGGTTTCAACTTTCAGTTTACGCTTGGTTACGGATTTGTCGACTTGCCATTCAATGATTTGACTTGGATCAGTAATTTCAGTTTCGATTCCGATGTCGCTCAAAAAACCGAAAAGTCCTGCTCCGGCAGTGCGGATTTTTTCTGCCAAAATTCCTTGTGGATAAAACTCAACCCGCAATTGTCCGGAATTCATGCGTCCCACTGCCTGTCTATTCAGTCCGATATGTGAGGCAATCAGGGTGTCCACCCGGTCTGCTTCAATAAGTTTGGCAATACCGTAACCTGGTTCATTCGCGTCATTTTTGATCAACGTCAGCCGGTCCTGTCCCTGACGCAACAGTTCGTCAAGTAGTGTAAACGGCGTTCCTGGTGAACCGAAACCACCCACCATGACAGTTGCTCCGGAAGGGATTTTGGCAATGGTTTCAGTTATCTCTTTTTGTTTGTTCATAAAAGACCGTGTTTATGTGCAAATTCTACCAATGTGTCCGTGAAAATTTCCAGCAATTCGTCGATTTGTTCTACTTCAATAATCAGCGGCGGACAAATCAAAAAGTGATCGCCGATGCGTCCGCCACGGGTGCGGCGTGAATAAATAATCAATCCTCGTTCAAACGCCATTTCTACTAATTCGCTGTGGGCATTCAGTTCCGTAGGAAGCGGTTGCATCGTTTCCCGGTCTGCCACAAATTCGACTGCCAGCAAAAGGCCTTTTCCGCGAACATCACCAATAAAAGGAAATTTTTCCATCAATATTTCTAATCGTTTTTTTAGCAAGTCTCCTTTTTGTTCAGTTTCTGCGAGTAGATTTTGCCGTTCAATTTCCTCCAAAACTGCAAGTCCGGCAGAACACGCCAAAGGATTTCCTGCATAAGTGTGACCGTGAATAAATCCGCCGGAATCCAATACAGCCTTCACCATTTTTTCTGAAGCAACCATGGCCCCTAAGGGTGAATATCCGGCGGCCATACCTTTGGACATGGCGATTAAATCCGGTTTGGCCGACCAATGTGAACCGCCTAAATAATAGCGTCCGCTGCGTCCGGCGCAACACATGACTTCATCGTATATCAAGAGAACACCGTAGCGGTCGCAGATTTCCCGGATGCGTCCGTAATAACTGTCCGGCGCAACCAAAGCACCGGTTGAAGCTCCACCAATCGGTTCCATGATAAATGCCAAAACGGTTTCCGGCCCTTGACGCAATATTTCTGCTTCCAGAAAATTTGCATAATACAATCCGGCTTCTTCCGGAGTTTTCCGGTTACGGTCAAGATAAACAGTTGGTGCCGGAATTTTCGGCATTTGCTGAATCATTGGATCAAAAGGTGCAGACATCAAAGCCATTCCGGTTGAGGACAATGCACCCAATGTACTGCCGTGATATGACGGAAAACGGGAGATTGTTTTGTAGCGTTGAGGCTCACCTTTTGACAGCGCATATTGCCGTGCCATTTTAAGGCAGGATTCCACGGCCTCAGAACCTCCGGAAACAAAAAAAACTTTGTCCAAATTTTCCGGCATATATTCGACAAGTCGACGAGCCAGAGTTTCCGCCGGTTCATTTTCAAAATGAAGTCGGTAGGCGAAAGTTGCCTTTTGCATTTGCAAATGCATGGCTTCAAGCACTCTGGGATTTGAGTGTCCGATGTTGGAGACCATTGCACCGCTGGACCCGTCGATGTAACGTTTTCCGGATTGATCCCAAAGATAAATACCTTCCGCACGATCCACCAAAGGGCGGCGTATACGGGATTGGTAAAAAAGATGTGATTCTGGAGAAGTCATTTTCTCAAAATAATTACAGATATTTTGAAATATGTTAGGGCAAATCTAAACTAAAAAAGTTATCCCGGGCAAGCTGAAAACAAAAATTGAGGCTATGTAAAATATTGCTCAGGAAGTTCTGGGACGCAAATGCGCATACCAGTGTTTTTCAACCCATTTAAAAAACCAGACAATGATAAATGTACAGCATAAGTAAAAGAATCCTGCAGTGATGAACGATTCAAAAGGCACAAAATAGCGGGCATTCACTATTTTTGCTGCACCAAATAAATCAACAATCGTAATCACTCCTGCCAGTGCACTGCCGTGCAGCATAAAAATTACTTCATTGCCGTATGCCGGTAAAGCACGCCGGAATGAGCCAGGCAGAATAATACGTCGGTACATTGTGAATTTTGACATCCCGCAAGCCTGAGCAGCTTCAGTTTCTCCAAAAGGTGTTTGCTCGATTGCACCACGCAATATCTCTGCAGTGTATGCGGCAGTATTCAAAGCAAAAGCAGTCACGGCACACCAATAGGCTTCCTTAAAAACAATCCAGAGAACACTCTCCCTGACAGCTTCAAATTGGGCTAATCCGTGATAAAGCAGAAACATCTGTACCAACAAAGGAGTTCCCCGAAAGAAATAGATATAAGTTTTTGCAGGAAAGCTTAAGAAAGAGTTTTTTGAAACTGCAAGCAGCGCCAAAGGAACAGCTAAGCCAAATCCGGAAACTAAAGCTAGAACCACCAGTTGGATTGTCACCCAGAGACCTTCCAGGTAGAGTGGAAGATTATCAATAATTGCTTCAAAATCCATATCTCAAACCTTTCTTACACCAATACTGTAACGGCGGTTGGCCCAGCGCAAACCGAGATCTGAAAGTCCGGTGATACATAAAAACAACATAGCGACTACCAGATAAAAGGTAAAAGGTTGGCGAGTTGATCCTCCGGCAACACCGGCATTGTAGACCATATCGTGCAGTCCAATTACAGAAACAAGAGCAGTCGTTTTGGCCAGCACCATCCAGTTATTTCCGAATCCTGGAAGTGCGTGGCGTACCATTAGTGGTAAGGTGATACGTATAAAAACTTTCCTCTTTGACATGCCAAATGCTAGGGCAGCTTCAATCTCCCCACGTGAAACTGCTAGAATTCCGCCACGAAAAGTTTCGGTCATGTATGCTCCAAAAATAAAACCGATGGTCAGAGTTCCGGCAATAAAGGGGCTGATATCGATATATTCCCAACCCAGAGAGTCTCCAATGTTGTTAAGTAGAATTTGTCCGCCAAAAAAAACCAGAGTCATCAAGACTAGGTCAGGAATTCCTCGAATAATGGTGGTGTATACTGTTGCGAGAGTACGGGCAATTTTGGAATTTGAAAGCTTGGCTAAAGCACCCAGCAAACCAAGTATGACAGCAATTAAAAGAGAAAGCAGAGCGACCTCCACAGTTAACAGCATTCCGTCCAGAATCATCGGGAAATAACCGTGTAAGTCAAACATCAGTTTTTTGTGGGAGAGAGAAAGGGAGGCCACGGAATTGTCGAATTCCGTGGCAAACTAAATGTATAATCAGAAAAGATTGAGGGTTACACCGAAGTCTGCAGCGAAGCCTCAAACGGGATCATGATTAATAGATGTCAAAGGCAAAATATTTGTTGTTGATACTTTTATAAACACCATTTGCACGGATAGCCTTAATGGCTTTATTAAAAAGTTCAACCAAATCTCCGTTGTTTTTACGAACAGCAATTCCAGCACCATCACCAAAATATTTTGGATCAGAGTAACCCGGTCCGACAAACTCCCAGCCTTTGCCTTTGTCTGTTTTGAGGAACCCATCTTCCATGGCGATAGAATCCGCAAGGAGTAGATCCACACGACCGGCAACTGCATCAAGATAGGCTTCATCCTGAGTTCCATAACGTTTGATATTCACGCTGTCTCCAAATTGTCCGACGACAAAATTTTCGTGAATTGTCGCACGTTGTACCCCAACAGTCTTGCCTTTAAGTCCTGCTTTGGAAATCGTGATTCCGGAACCTTTTTTACGGGCGAACTTGGCAGGTGAGTTGTAATATTTATCCGAGAAAGCAACTTTCTTTTTGCGCTCCTCAGTGATTGACATCGATGCAATGATTGCATCATATTTTCGAGCCAGCAAAGCTGGAATAATTCCATCCCAGTCCTGCGGAACCAGAACACACTCAGCGCCAATTTCCTTGCAAAGCGCCATTGCAATCTCTATGTCAAATCCTTTCAGTGTCCCGTCAGATTCAACCCAGCTGAATGGAGGATATGCACCCTCAACACCAACTCGAATTTTATTCCATTCTTTTGCAGAAACACTGGTTCCCAGTGTCAGCAAGGCCAACAAGGCCACAGTAATTAACTTTTTCATTAGCTACTCCTTTTGGTAGTTATAAACAATAACTGGAAAAACCAGCTGGATTATTCCAACTTAAGCCTGAATGGCTTAAGTTTTCAATTTTCGACATATTTTGAAACAAACTGTCGAAACCGTTCTGAGGAAGGGTTTTTAAAGACCTTCCAGGGTGGGCCATCCTCTTCAATACTACCCTCATGCAAAAAAACTACTCTTGATGAGACTTCCTGAGCAAAACCCATTTCGTGGGTAACCACGATCATTGTCCGCCCTTCTTCTGCCAGATCTCTCATAACCTGCAGAACTTCTCCTACAAGTTCCGGATCAAGTGCGGATGTTGGTTCGTCAAATAAAAGCATATCAGGTTCCATTGCCAACGCTCTTGCAATGGCAACACGCTGTTGTTGACCTCCGGAAAGGTGCGCAGGGTGATAGTGCATCCGGTCGTAAATACCAACTTTATACAGCAACTCTTCAGCTCGTTCAACAGCTTCTTTTTTTGCTATTTTCAGGACATGTACCGGGGCTTCGATCACATTTTCCAAAACGGTCATATGTGACCAGAGATTGAACTGCTGGAAAACCATTCCCAGTCTAGTCCGGATTCGTTCAACCTGTTTGAGATCCTCAGGTACAGAATCTCCATTGCGGTTCTGTTTCATACGAATCAGTTCACCGCGCACATAGATACTACCACTTGTAGGCGTTTCCAGCAAATTGACACAGCGCAGAAAAGTACTTTTACCGGAGCCACTGGCTCCCACCATTGCAATCACATCACCTTCACAAGCTTCCAGCGAAATCCCCTTTAGTACCTCTTCCTGACCAAAATACTTGTGTAGATTATCCACCAAAAGGGCAGTCTTGCGGTAATCCAAATTCACCTCAAGGTTGATAGAATTATTTTCGTTCCTTTAGGAACTGATTCCGAATTATTTCTGAGCTTCCGCAAGAAAACTAATGTACTCTTACAAACCGCTTGTTTACGCTAACTCTCTGGAAAGTAAATGTAAAGATATATTATAAAATCAAGAAAGTTCCTCTGGTATAAAGTCCTGAATCGGTGTCAGTTCGAGTTGTGCGAAAAATCTTGTTGAAGCAACTGCACAAAGATCAAAAAAATCTGTCTTTTCGCTCGAAATGACAAGGCAAACTGTCGAAGATACTACTTGGACTTCAAACTTTTTTAAAGACTCTCAAAGAAGAGTATTTCTAAAAAAGAATCAACTAACTTCCCTTTTTGTAAGCATTATTCCCAGTCGAGAATTACTTTGCCGGAATTTCCGGACAGCATTTCAGCAAATCCTTTTTGGAAATCATCAATTGGAAAACGGTGGGTGATGAGGGGAGAAAGGTCTAAACCGGACTGCACAAAGGCAATCATTTTGTACCAGGTCTCAAACATCTCCCTGCCGTATATTCCGTGTATTTTCAACATCTTGAATATGACTTTATTCCAATCAATGTCAAATCCGGTTGAGGAGATGCCAAGAATTGCAATCTTTCCTCCATTGTTCATTTTATCAATCATATCACGAAAGGCAGGAGCTGCACCTGACATTTCCAGTCCAATGTCAAAACCTTCCTGCATGCCGATTTTCTGCATGACTTCCTGCAAATCTTCATTTTCGGTATTGACCACATAATTAACTCCCATTTTTTCGGCAAGCTGAATGCGCTGTGGATTGATGTCAGTGATAACAACTTTACGTGCTCCTGCTTTTTGGGCAACCAAAGCACCCATGATGCCGATTGGTCCTGCACCTGTTACCAGCACATCTTCTCCAACGCAATCAAAAGTCAGAGCAGTATGAACCGCATTTCCGAATGGATCAAAAATTGAGGCGATTTCATCCGGAATATCTGCTGGAATAGGCACAACATTGTCTTCTGGCAGACGTAGGAATTCAGCAAAAGCTCCTGGCAACTGTACGCCGATTCCAAGTGTATTTCGGCATAAGTGTCCTCGCCCCGCCCTGCAGTTTCTGCAACTTCCGCATATGACGTGACCTTCTCCGGAGACACGCTGCCCCACATTATATTTTGTGACTGAGGCTCCAACTTCAATTATTTCTCCGCAGAACTCGTGGCCGACGACCATTGGTACAGGAACAAGTTTTGAAATGAATTCGTCCCACTTCCAGATATGAACATCGGTGCCGCAGATTGCCGTTTTCCTGATTTTAACCAAAACATCGTTTGGACCATATTCCGGTATTGGAACCTGCTCCATCCACAGTCCAATTTCCGGTTTTGCTTTGACCAGTGCTTTCATAATTTTTCTGCTCGCATTTTTCATTTGATTATTCCCAGCTGCTGTCCAACTTGTTTAAACGCCTGAATCGCGGATTCAACATCATTTCGACTGTGTGAGGCAGACATTTGTGACCGTATCCGGGCCTGACCTTCAGGAACAACTGGAAAAGAAAATCCGATCACATAGATGCCTTGTTTTAGCATGTTTGTAGCAAAATTTTGGGCCAGTTCTGCGTCTCCAAGCATAACCGGAATTATCGGATGTCCAGCACCCGCGAGTGTAAAACCAAGTGTCGTCATTTCCTTTCTGAAAAAATCCGCATTCTCAAAAAGCTTTTTACGGAGTTCCGGACGGATGTCAATCAATTCCAGCACTTTGATAGTTGTTGCGGCGATAACAGGCGCCAAAGTGTTCGAAAACAGATAAGGACGGGATCGTTGACGCAGCCATTCTATGATTTCTTTTTTCGCACTGGTGTAGCCTCCGGAAGCTCCGCCAAGTGCCTTTCCAAGTGTTCCGGTTAAGATGTCAATTTTGTCTGCAACACCACAATGTTCCGGAGTTCCACGCCCGTTTTTACCCATGAAGCCGACCGCGTGACTATCATCAACCATCACCAGCGCATCGTACTTTTCCGCAAGTTCGCAAATGCCATTCAGGTTTGCGATGATGCCGTCCATGGAGAACACTCCATCAGTAGCAATCAAACGAAAACGCGCATCTGCGGCTTCCTGCAAACGCTTTTCCAAATCCGACATGTCGTTATTGAGATAACGGAAACGACGTGCTTTGCACAGGCGTACACCGTCGATGATGGATGCGTGATTCATAGCATCGGATATGATTGCGTCTTCTGCTCCCAATAGTGTTTCAAATAAACCGGTATTGGCATCAAAACACGAGGAATAGAGAATTGTGTCTTCCATTCCCAAAAATTCAGAAATTTTCATTTCCAGTTCTTTATGCACATCCTGTGTTCCACAGATGAAACGGACAGACGCCATTCCATAACCTTTTTCATCAAGTGCCGTTTTTCCGGCCTTAATCAACTCCGGATTATCTGCCAGCCCCAGATAATTATTGGCACAGAAATTTAGCACGTTGTTGCCGGGCAAAACGGAAATGTTTCCGGATTGCCGGGAAGTTATAATCCGTTCTGATTTATATAATCCTGCGCTTGTTAATTCTTCCAGTTTCTCATTTAGATTGTTGAAGAAGTTTTTGCTCATGAATTTTTTGTTTTGGAAAATTATCTTTGATGGCTTCTCAAAAAGTCTTTAATTCGCGTCGTTTCCAGCGGAGCAAGAAATTATTAGTAGAAAACCACACTAATATCATTAAGATTATTGGCTTCACTAGAAATGATAAAAGAAATTTATTTCTCTGCAATTCCAGTGTATAACTACACTATAATTGCGGAATGAATCAAGCTTAATTTGAAAGAGCAGGAATTTCATTTTTATCGAGATGAATCTGCCACTTGACTCCGCTCGCGGAGATGCAGAAAGTTCCTGTTGCCAGAGTGAAAGCATAATCATCACCTCCGTCGTTTGGCCTGCGAAAAATGGAAAGTCCCTGAGAGGGCTGATGAAAAAGGATGGACTTTGGATCTGTGGAAACAGATTCTGAAATCAGTTTTTCAGACATGTTTTGACGAAAGGCGGAAGATTCCGTTACAGTTTGTGAGAGCCCGCAAAACACTTCATTCAGTAAATGGTTGGCATGTGTGGCGGCTGATTTTATTTTTTTGACTGCACAACCGCTGGCAGGAGCTTCTACCGAAAGCAGTTCGTTTCCTGAACTATGTCCGAGTGAGTGATGAAATCCACTGGCACGGTCCTGACGTTGAAGAAACTCAAGAGCCTCGTCCAAAGTTTTGCTATCCAAAATTGCCCGACAAATGAAATGCCGTGGAATTCCGGTTTTCAGATCACTAACTCGGATATTGTTGATAGTCTGCACCAGACCTCGGCTATTTACAGAAAAGGTATGCCCCGGCAGCATTCCGGGATAATGGAAAGTAGAATAATTTGTACCATTGTCCTGTCTGACAGTGAGCCAGTAACAGTGTCCATTCAGTTCAGGCGGACCGTCTTCATTGTGTGCAATTACCGCACTGCGACCGTCGACTGCCGGTAAAAGAAGAGTTGTACAGCCCTCGGGTGCATGTTCCACCGATTCGGGATTTTCCCCCTCGTTTAGCGGCAAATCACCTCTGCAGTTCCAAAGAAAAAGAGACTCATATGCGACTTGTGCTCCCAGAGCCATTCCTTCAAGCTCTAAAACATATTCCGGAAAAACGCTGCGAGCTGCAGCATCAAGTCGCCAAAGATAACTGCTGCCCTGCCAGTACTGCTCCAAAGCACTAAATTCAGTAAGCGTAAGTAACTGTTGCCGGATTGAATCAGCATCAGCTTTTCCAATTGCAAAACCAATTTCTTTTGGAGTTCCGGCGACTTCAATTGTTTTGAGTTGTTCAACTGACATAATTTTTCTTAAATACTTGGTACTGACTTTTGAATTTTAAAAAAAATCAGCGAGTTCTCTTAGCTGTTAGTTAGCTGCGCTTGCCAAAATAGCGTTGAGCAGGACATCTGCTCCTGCAGTTACATCTTCCGGTAAAGCGTTTTCAGCTTCATCATGGCTCAATCCGTTTTCACAGGGAATAAAGATCATGCCAGTCGGGGCAATGTGGCTGAGCTGACATGCATCATGACCTGCCCCTGAAACAATATCCTGATGACTGTAGCCTAAAGATTCAGCAGCACTCCTGACCTTGGAGACACAATCCTGATTAAAGTTGATAGTTGGAGCTTTCCAGATATTAGTCAACTCACTTTCAAGTTGCTCTTCGGTACAAATTTTTTGGACCAGGATTTCCAGGTCCTGGTTGATTTGTGCCAGAATTTCTTCATCCGGATGTCTGGTATCAACTGTGAAAAAAACTCTACCCGGTATTGTGTTGATAGAAGAAGGGTGAGTTTCCAGTCGGCCGACTGTACCAACAGCAGCAGGATGCTTCCGTATTATTTTCCGCAGTTCCGTGATAATTCTGGCTGCACCCATGATGGGGTCTCTGCGGTAGTTCATTGGTGTGGTGCCGGCATGTGAACCTTGTCCATGTAGGGTTATGTGTGTCCAGTATGCACCCTGACCGCCAGTGACCACTCCGATTCTGAGGCCTTCTGCCTCAAGGATTGGCCCCTGCTCTATGTGCAGTTCGTAATAGGCCTTGATCGGGAAGGCTTCGCAAAAAGTTTCTCCCAACTGTTTAGTTCGCCTTAATTCGCTTTCTACTGTGGTTCCGTCAGGATCCTGATGCGTGTAGATTTCTGACTGTTCAAAAATACCAGCAAAAACCCCTGAACCCATCATTGCCGGGGGGAAACGTGCACCTTCTTCATTCATCCAGACTACAATTTCAATTGGAGATTCAGTGATAACATTGTGATCGTTAAGTGAACGGACAACTTCAAGTGCAGCAAGAACACCCAGGATTCCATCAAATCTACCGCCGGAAGGCTGCGTATCTAAATGACTTCCGGCAATTACAGGTGCAGCGTCAGGACTTTTACCAGATCTGCAGGCAAATAGATTTCCCATTGTATCCAGTCGAAAAGTACAGCCTGCGTCAGCAGCCCATTTACGGAAGAGCTCACGCCCTTCAATATCTGCATCTGTCAATGCAAGCCTGCGGTTACCGCCAAGTTCACCTGGACCTATTTTTGCCATTTCCATCAGTGAGTTCCACAGTCGCTCTCCATTTGTTTTTAGAATCATCAATTCCTTGATCAAAAAAGTTTGGTTTTATAATCCGCTAAACTAAGCACTTTATACCGGCAATAGACTTTGATTAACAGTATTGTATGATTACCAGAAATATATATAATTCAAGTTTTTCATTATTTTCAATAATCCGCAATTTTTATGTCATGCTGTCATGTTTGTGTTTTTAGAATAAATTGAATGAACACAAAAGAGCAAGAGAATGCAGTTGAACAAATAGTTTTTGGAGTTAATATTTGAGGCGGGCATAGTAGCTTTTCTTTGCTGCACTTTGGGCATCCTGTATTGTATTGATTCTCTTAGAATTTAACATTGGAAAAAGCTCAAGCAGGATTTGAGCAGTAACTTCAGCATCACCCATGGCTGAATGTCGCTGCTTGAAATCTAAACCAAAACGTTGAGCAAGCGTGTCTAAATCATGTTTGTCTAAATTGGGATGTATGACCGCAGAAAGTAAGAGAGTATCGAGCACAGGATTATCAAAGATTAATCCACTCGAATCTTCTTTCATTTGCAGAAACCTCAGATCGAAGGCTGCATTATGTGCCACCAAAATTGAATCCTGCACAAAGCTGTGAAACAGAGGCAGCACCTGAGATATCAGTGGCTTATCTTGCAGTTCTTCAACGGAGATACCATGTATCTGAAACGACTGTGGAGAAATTTCACGCTGCGGATTGACCAGTTGAGAAAATGTTTCATTCCTTAATATTTGACCATTAACAATGCGGATAGCTCCAATTGAAATGATTTCATCACCTCCTGCAGGATTGAGTCCGGTAGTCTCTGTATCAAAAACTGTATAAGTTGCTTCAGTCAGTAGTACTTCATTCCATTTTTTTGACAAAGATGTTTTGTGGAAAAGGTCAAAATCATAAAAAACGGGCCGGCTACCTAAATTAATATGGCTCTTCAACTCAAATTTTGGATCCATTTCATCAAGGCAAGGAACAAATAACCTCAGTCCGTGTTCAAGGCTGTCCGGCAGACCTTCAAACCAAATTTCGGCATCATGTTGTCGTAAAATTTCTGAAATGTTAACAGTCTGATCTTCTGAAATAGATCTCAAAGGATGGTTAAGCCAATTTCGCAATTCCACAGGAGCTAATTCTTTTCCCTGCCAGCAAATATCCAACATGATAAATTGATCCTTGCGGTCCAGTCTTATTTCAAGTTGAGTCAAGTGCAGAAGCTGATGCAGCTGCTGAAAAAGGAATTCAAGGACTTGACTGAAAAAATAGCGGTTCAGTTGGACATACCAAGTTTGACTTGAGTCAGCCATGATACAGGTTAATTTTAGCGGTCGTTCAGGATTAATATTCAAACTTTGCAACCATTCCTGAATTGGAGTAAGTTCCAGAGGACAAAGTACACGCAGTTCAGCTTTATTATGCATTGGGTTGTGGGTAAGTTGCTCACTAAGTTTTACTGAGTGTTCCTGAATTGTTTTCATCAGCAGCCGATATTTTTCTGTCGGCATTTCCGGATAATCCTGCAATGTTTCAATTGAACTGCGGATGTTGGCAATACTGGCACGTCTCTGTTCATCATGAAGTAGCTCAAGTACTTCATGCGGGTGATAATCACTCGAATGTGGAGCAAGATCTTCACAGATAAAAACAAAACCGCTAAGTTTGTTTTCCGGATCTAGAATCCCAATTGTTTGAACACGTAGCAGTTTAGAACCAAACCAGGTGCTGAAATGCTGAACCAGGTGTGAACTTCCTAGTCGGTGACGCTCCTGTAGTTCATTAAGTGTATATTTTAATCTTGGTGTTGGTAAAATTGTGTTGAACGAACGTCCTAATCCCAGTTGTGATTTGTTAGTATTTTCTGCAGTGTTTCCATTCTCTTGATCTACAAACAGTTCCTGTGCAGACTTATTATAGAGGAGAATATAGGCGCTACTGTTGCAGACTATTACCCCTTCACTTAACTCTTCTATCAGAGCCGCAAAAACATTTTTCTCCTGTTCCAACTCTTTTTTTGCCTGTGAAATTTTGGATTCAATCCCTTTTTGCAGTTTTTCTATGCGTTTTGACTGCTCATTCAGTAAACACGATATGCGCTGGAAATGTAATGGAACTCTGGAAGTCAAGCTACTGCTTGTTCTGCTGCTAAAGAGCAATTCCACTTCATCAGTCAGTTGTGCTAAAGGCAGCCACAAATTTTCCAGGACCCACTTTGCACCAAAAATTATTAAACCAAGCAGGATGAGTATTGGTACGAGAATGAAGTAGCGATAAGGAAAAAGTAATTCTAAAAGTTGTCCCTTTTGTGCAGCACTCAACTGTACAAAAACATAAAATTCAATACCCGCAAGAGAGGTTAGCAAAACAAAACTGAGGAGTAACCAGCTGAAAGTCAGTCGTTCTCGGGGTCTCATTATATTAAATTTCTTGTAGTTGAGAGCAGATCATGCACAGTTTGTACTAGATCTCTGGTGGAAAAAGGTTTGATAATATATTCATCTGCTCCAAATGCAATTCCTTTTTGATAGTCCACCTCCCGGCCTTTTGCTGTCAGCAACACTATCCTTGTTTGATCAAAATTTGAGTCTGCTCTTAACTGCCGGCAAAGTTCAAAGCCTGAACGTTGAGGCAGGTTAATATCCAACAGAATTAAGTCAGGCATTTGCTGTCTAATTGTTTTTTCTCCCTCTTCTGCATTTGTAGTAACTTGAACATCATAGCCCTGTTGCAACATTAAAAATTCCAGTGAGACAACAATTGCAGGGTCATCCTCAATTATTAAAATTTTTTTTGGCATGATTTGTTCTCTATTTCAGAGCTTGCTGAAAAATAATCCATATATTGTTGATCCCTGCAGGTGATCAATTACCAAAGATATCATTAACGTAGTCCTGAAGATCATAAATGGTTTTTAAAGTTTCATATAAAAAGCTGCTTTGCAGAGGATTAAGCAGTTTCGTTTGTAATTCGTTTGTAACTGCAGAAGAATCTGCCTGAAACTCAAAGTTTTGACGAATTTTCAATAGCATTATGAAGTCATAGGCATTGGAGACAGCTTCTGCTAATTGTGCAGGTAGAGCTTGGCAAGCAACAAGCTCTTCAATACGTGAAAGTGTGTGAGTTTCCTTGATTCCATGAGCCAGTGCCAGTGTACGGATACTCATGACCAAAGGTGTGAGCGCTTGTCTCTTGAGGTCAACAGGAGGAAGAAAGAGTGAAAAAAAACTGCGGAATTTCCATTCCAATGTGTAAATAGGAGGGCGTCCGGCTTCGATGTTGTTTTGGGCCAGATGTCTCAGAAATCCACGGCTGAGCCGTATTTTGTCTGTCAAATTCTGCCACAGAGAATTTACTAGCTTTGATTCGCCGTATATTGAGCGGAAATCAAAATATATCGAAGCTTTTAGTAAAGCATAGGGATCAGGGTTTGATAATATTTTTACAAAGAGTTGTTCCCACTCTGTCTGTGAAAGGCATAAATCCTGGTTACTGGCCATGATGTTTCCCTTGCAGCGTGGAAATCCACAAAGGACCAGACCTTCAATTACAATTACTGCAAACTTCAAAAACCAGTTTTTGACTGAATCTAATTCTGCTTGCGAAGTATTTTCAAAGACAAGACCATTATCCTGATCGGTACTTAATGTTTGCTCTTTCCTGCCCTCACTTCCCATTGCAATCCAGCAATATTTTACCGGAGGATTGCCTTCTCCTTCCGCTTTCAGTTTCTCAAGTGTGAGTTGAATGATTCTTTCAGTTACACGATCGTTTATTTCAGTAATTAGTTGTGTCAGAGACCGTGCATTACCCTCTTCCTCAAATAATTGTTCCACCAGCTCAAGTGCTTCTGTCCTCAAAAGAGCTACTGTCTGGAAACTTGGTGCTTCAGCAATTTCGTTGAACAATGCTGCAGGATGACGTTCTTGAAAAGTCAGCCAATCCCATCCGGAAACAATTCCGGAAATATTTCCGTTTGTAGTTACTGCAAGGTGCTTTATCTTATTTTGCACCATCAACATTAATCCGTCAAAGATCGGACTTTCCTGATCAATTGAAATGAGCGGTGCACTCATCACTGAAAATATGGGTGTACTTCCCGACAGGTTTTTTGCCAGTATATGACGAACTAAGTCTGTAGAGGTTACTATTCCGGCCAGCACTCCGTTTTGTTCAACAACCATTGAGTTGATTCCTGAGTCAGCCATTTGCTGGGCAACCACACTTACTGGAAGATGGTGAGGAATGCTCTTTGTTTGCCGACTTACGAGGTCGGCCATCTTGTTTTTGAAAGGAGAAATCCCATGTGGTTTGGTTTTTTGCATAAGTAAATGATGGGATCAGAAAAGGAAATGGGGATTCAGACTAAAGCACACCGAGAATGTCGCGGCCTAAAACCCAGATACCATAAAATAATGCAATACAGCCAAAAAGCAGATGAACCATTTCACGTTCACCTTCAGAGTCTCGATAGCTTATGCCGTGGTAAGCAATAAATCCGATTATCAGTACAAATGCATAATCAGTCCACTCTGTACTTTCCAGCACTATTTTTCTCGACAGGTTGAAATGTTGTTAATCTGAAAAACTTCCCTCAAGTTTATAAGAACGTTGTTTTGCATCTTCTTCAGGGTTGTTGAGATGTTGTTCAGCAGCAGGTTTTTTTAATTCTAATTCTAAATAATTTGCCCGATCCACAATGGTTGAAGGTGATTCTGCCTGATTCCGGAGAAAACGGGTAATCCAATCCGGACCCTCTCCAATTTCCGGATCCAGTTGAACTGCTTTTCGATAATCCAGGAGAGCTTTTTCATATTGCCCCAAATTATCCAGGATAATTCCGCGGTTAGCAAAAGCTGCCGCAAAGTCAGGTTTTAGTTCCAGAGCTGCAGTTATGTCTTCAAGTGCCTCGTTAAGGCGCCCTAATTCTTTTAAGGCTAGAGCTCTTCCCAGTAGTCCGGCAGGATTAGCAAACTCTTCTTTTAGCAACAGGTTGAATTCAGTCAGTGCAGCCTGATAATCTCTGTCTTCCAGTCTAAGATTACCGGTTCTGTAATGAAGTTCTCCTACTTCTTCTGAACCACCTGAGATGTAATGAAAAGTACTGTATCCAACCACCAGAATCGCAGTTAAAATAGCCATCCATTTTAGAAATCTTTGTATCTGCGGGTCAGCAAGAGTGGAGGCCATATTTTTAAAAAAAAGTGTAATTAAATAAAAAGGAAAAACTGATCACAATTATTCCTGCAATCGAGCGGGCTTTGCGGCGTTCCTCGTCTCGTTCTTCCAGACTGGTCTCACGTTTTAACCTGCGTTCTGTACTACGCACACGCTTGACCCAGAGCATTTTTTCTACTGGGAAAAACAGTAATACTGCTAAAACAAGGGAACTACCCCAATACCAAAGCTGTATACTTGTTTCATCCATGCAATTGCTCTTGAATGTGGACTAAAAACTACCAGAAATGTTTAAATATAAAGTGCTCTTATGATAACGAATGAGCACATAAATGGAAAGCGAACTTTGTTGGCGGGGTGCGACAATGATTTTGAATTATCACAAAACTACCGGAAGAAACTGCTTGGCTTCTTCCGGTAGAAAAGTGTAGTAAATCAGGCTTTGACTGAGTCACCAATATCTTCAACTAAAGCTTCTACTTCTTTTTTAGGAACCAAAGACATTTCCATTTTGTAGGCCAGGAACCACATCATTCCAACACCAAGTACCCAGAAAATGATTTGCCAGGTCCAGATGGATGGAATTCCAAAAGCCCAGGTGTCAGGTGCATTTGGATCACCAAAAATAGTGTTTCCAATTACGGCACCGGGTCCAATTCCAAAGAAGAACCAGGCAAGTGTGATTATCCAGGCAACGGGGACTAAACCACGTTTTTCATCAGACAAACCTGCATGTTCATGAAGGAAATCATGATAGGTCTGTCTGTGACTTCTGTCATCACTATTTTGAGTCAAGGCAGAAATTATGATTGCTCCACCCAAGTTGAAATAGATCCCCCATGCTGCTGAGTGCATGGTCCAGGGCCAACGACCCCAGGGAAGAGCATCTCCAAAGATGTTCTTTCCAATTGTTTCTGTCAGCGTGACAGCAATAATTCCGAAGAACAGTCCCCAGGTGATTCCCTGTCTGGTAAACCAGGGGAACCAGCAGACTGACATCAGTGCGGGCCACATTTGAAAACCGTAGGCTACAGCCAAACCACCTAACAAGACAAGTGCATCTGCGGAAGTGGTTGCCACAATTAGAGCAGAACCGACGATAAACAAGACACCTACACGTCCAAAGAAGATCTGAGTTTTGTGATCTGCTTCTTTGTTGATGAAGTGCTTGTACAAATCCCGAGTCAGCATACTACCGGCAGTGGACATGTATGCCGCACCAGTTGACTGCATTGCCGCCAGTGCACAGACTGCCAGTAAACCAACCAGCCAGGGTGTCGTGCTGCCAACAAGGTTAATCATTTCCGGGACCAGATTCCCTTGAGCAAAGAGTCCAGTTTTTTCAGACCAGCTTTCAACTCCAAAGGCATTACTGCCAACACCTGCATCCAGCATGACTTTGTCACCACCAAGGAAATGGGCCGCAAATGACTGAATAGCTGTGAAGAAAAAGAGTATGAAACCGATTCCTGCTGAGGAAGCCCAAACCTGCTGTGGAGCAAATGGTTCAGGATTCTTGTTACCAAAAGACCACATGGAAAAGGCCGGTGCGGACTGGATACCCATCAGTGCAAACATATAGGTCAGGACCATCATACCCGTCCAGGCTCCACCAGCAGCACTTGGTCCAGATGAAACAAATTGTATGACACCCGGAATTGCGATGTAATGGCTGTAACCATCCGGTGTTAATTTGGCATCATTTTGGACCAGAGTAATAATATTGGCCTTCAAGACAGTCCAGCCGCCTACAGCGTCCAGACCGATAAAGCCGATTGCAGTTATACCCAAGGCCAATAAAACACATTGTAGTGTGTCTACATACGCTACCGCCCGTAACCCGCCTGAAGCCACATAAATGAATACTACAATGGAGAGCATCCACATGCCTACATTTACTGACAGCATTCCGTCTGTCAGAACGTTAAACAAAAAGCCGGAGGCTCGTAATTGCACGCCCAGATAAGGTATGGAGAAGAAAAGCGCGACTACTACGGTCAGTACACGGACCCCATCCCCTTTAAAATAGTCCGCTAGCATCTCGCCGGGTGTTACGTAACCAAAGCGTTTACCCAGCATCCACTGGCGTTTGAGGAACATGACACCAGTGAACGGAATGGTAATGGTGTAAAAGGAGGCGTAGGCGTATTGGAAACCGTCTCTGAAGATTAAACCCGGGTGGCCGACGAATGTCCAACCGGAAAAGGATGTTGCTGTTGCTGCGAGGACAAAAACCCATAGTGGGATAGATCTTCCTGCAACCATGTAGTCACTGGCGGTCTTAGAAGCAATTGCTCCTTTTATCCCCCAGAAAATACAGTAACCCCAGTAAAGGATTACGAATACGAACAGCCAAACAATTTTAGGATCCATACTTGAACTCCAAATTGATTGTTAGCAGTTTACCAAAAAGGACGTGAACCCGGATTTTGCATTACTTAACTTCTGATTTAGGATTCTTAGTCCTAATGGCTGTTATAACCTGTCCTGAGTGAATACTTAAACAGGATAGATTTGGAGGTAGTTCCTCCATCTTCCGAAAACCTTACATTATAAATTCAGTAAAGTAAAGTATTATTTTACTTTATTTACTAAAAACATGTTATTTTCTGAGTAAAAATCCGCTATTTGTGCGAATTATACGTATATTAATCATCTTTAAATTTAATTGTGTCTTACAACCAGTCTTTACTAATTCAAAGCAGCAAGATTATTAAAATTTTCGCTGTAGATACTGTAAACGCGGTCGGCAGTTTCAGAAAATCCAAGTTTCTCATAAAAGGCCCGTGCAGGATTGTTTTTTTCAACGAGCAATTCCATTCTGCAGCAGTTCAACTCCAGAGCACGTTTGCTGACTTGCTTTACCAATTTTTCACCAATCTTTGCACCTCTGGCAGACTCCTGAACAAAAAGATTATCAAGCAGCAGACTTGGTTTGCCTTTGAAGGTTGAGTAGCAGAGAAAAAATGTAGCCAATCCTAAAGGAGTTCCGTTAATTTCTGCCAGCCAAGATTCATAAAGCGGAGATTCTCCAAATCCATCTCGTTCAACATCTTCAAGAGTTGCACGGAAATCAGCACTCTCACCATGGTATTCTGCAAGTGCACGGATCATTTGAAAAACGATTCCAGCATCTTTTTTTAAAGCTTTTCGTATGATAATCATTTTGGGATTTCAGCCATTTTCGAAACCACTCAGAAAACTGTTCAAGTTGTCACCAAGTGCCTCAGAAAGATAACCACCTTCCTGAATTAAAACGGTGGGTAATTTTAATTTAGCAATTTCAGCCGCAATTTTTGCAAAGCCCTGGGTGCTGACTCCGAGTCCCTTGTAGGGGTCACCTTTGTAAGCATCGAGTCCCAAAGCGATGACCATTGCCTGTGCTGAAAACTCAGTTATGCGCTCAAGCGCCGTTTTTAAAGTTTGCAGGTACTCTTCATCATTTGTTCCATGGTCCAGGGGAAAGTTATAATTAAAACCAGTGCCTTGAGCATCTCCTAGTTCGTGCGAATAGCCCCAGAAAAAGGGGTAGAAATTTGCGGTGTCTGCGTGCAGTGAAACTGTCAGGATATCATTACGCTGATAAAAAATGCTTTGGGTTCCGTTGCCGTGGTGCACATCAACATCAAGAATTGCAACTTTCTGAAAGTTCAATCTTAAATGTTGTGCGGCAATGGCAGAGTTGTTTAAAAAACAAAATCCTCCGGCTAAGTCAGCAAAGGCATGATGTCCGGGCGGGCGACAAAGTGCATATGCAGAGTCATGTCCTTCCATTACATGTTTTGCAGCACCAACAGCACTATTTGCACTTGCCAAAGCAGAGTTCCAGGTATCATTACTGATCGGACAAGCGGTATCTGCCATGTACCATCCTGCTTGTCCAACAGCAGATTTTGGAATTCCACAGGGTTCGTTTCCGGAAGTGCGGTTAGGATGAATATTTGGAATTACTTCTGCTGAAGATCCTGGAATTTCCTGCCAGCGTTGATAAATATTTTCGAGGAAATGGAGATAGTCCTGTGAATGAACTGCAGCCACCGGAGAAATTCCATGAGGTTTAGCAATTCTGAGCTCATGACCCTGCTGCAAAAGTGCTGCTCTTAAAACTTTCGCTCTTTCTGCAACTTCAGAATTTGGTTTGGGGGCACCGCTGAAGAGGGAAAACTTGGGTTTGTGTTTTAATTGTTCCGGATCGAAAAATGCGAGCATTGTTGTTACTGCAATTATACCGCAGAGTTTCGCTATAGTACCGCAAAGCTGAGCAGATGTTTTCTTTGCGGTTCTTGTTTCAGTCTTTTTGGCAGACTTGATTTACCGTTTAAGTTGAAATGTTACTTTGTCTACTTAAATTATTTTAATTAAACGACAAGATCAAGTTCCAACCCAAAAGGCTTGTTTAAGGTCAGTAAATTCAGAGGCGGGTCCTTCGAACTTGTTACGTCCAAGTTCCAGTACATAAACATAATCAGCTATTTTGAGGGCTTGTCGTATTTCCTGATCGACAATTAAAATACTCAAATTATCCTGAGTTGTCAGCATTGAAAGCATCTCGTACACTTCCTCAGCTAACATCTTTGAAAGTCCGGCAGTCGGTTCATCGATCAACAGTACTTTTGGTTCAACCATCAAAGTCCTGCTGATTTCTACCATCCGTTGTTGTCCTCCGGAAAGTTCCCCGGTGATTTGCTTGCGTTTCTCTTTCAGCACAGGGAATCTTTCGTAATTTGCTTCAATCTTATCACGTACCTGTTTTTTATCTTTCCTGAAAGTCCAACCTCCTAATTCCAAATTTTCCTCAACAGTCATATCTTTAAAAACTCCGGGCTGTTGAGGAATATAAGCCAGTCCTTTTAAAATACGTTGGTGTGCAGGCACATTGAGTACACTTTCACCTTCCAGTAAAACGTCACCCGCATTTGGTCGTAAAAATCCGAAAACTGCTTTGAGCGCGGTTGATTTCCCTACTCCGTTTGCGCCAAGAATCGCAGTGATTTGGTTTTTGCGGACCTTGATGGTGATGTCCTGTAGAATATTCAAATCACGGTAATACCCGACATAGAGGTTTTGGATTTCAAGAACCACATTTGCTTCGCTATTTTCCGGCATATTCAGTCTGATTTAAAAGTCGCTGTTATTGTGATGTTGTTTCATTTTTCACTTACTCTACCTCTACCTCTTCCTCTTCGTCAGTTCCAAGGTATGCGTCAATCACTATCGGGTCATGTTTAACTTCGTCCGGAGTTCCATCCGCAATCAAGTCACCATAATTGAGCACTAAAAGACGTTTGCAAAGTGTAAAAATAGAATCCATCTGGTGACTGATGAGGATTATAGCTTTCCCTTCTTCATTCACTCTGCGGATGTAGCCGTAAATAATTTCCATCAGTTTAGGATGAACACCGGCAAATGGTTCATCCAGAATGATCACATCCGGATCGAGCATCAACAACCGTCCTAGTTCCAGTAGTTTTTGCTGCCCACCGGATAGTGCCTGGGCGTACTCGTTGCGTAAGTGCCGCATGGTAAGAAATTCAAGAACATCCAGCGCTTTTTCCATGACTTCTGACTGGTGCGCCACCACATCTTTTGCAAGAGCAGGCACATAAAGATTTTCCAGTACTGTCATCCTCCTGAATGAACGTGTAACCTGAAAAGTTCTTCCCAATCCGACTTTAGCCACTTCAAAAGGTGCCAACTGGTCAATACGTTCTCCATTCAGATAAACAGTTCCACTGTTGGGTTTGATGGCTCCGTCGAGGATGTTGGTCAGTGTGGTTTTACCGGCGCCGTTAGGACCGATCAACCCGATTAGTTCTGCTCCTTTAACATTAAAGGATACATCTTTGAGAACGTGAAGTCCCCCAAAACGTTTATTTAAATTCTTAACTTCAAGCTCTATCATTTTTGATTCGTAACTCCCTGCTGAGCGTCGGTATCGGAGGCCATTCTTTTCTCAACTGTTTCGGAAGCCACATGGCCGCGGGTGAAATAATTGATTATCGGCGTGATCAAACCGTTGCGGTAAAAACGTAAAGTTAACATCAACAATATGCCAAAAAAGACGAGACGCCAGATTGTCATGTCCACTTCAATTCCTCCAATCACAAAACTTTCCCGCAATAATTCCAGCAAAAATTCAATCAGGATTGCTCCAATTGCTGCTGCTGCAAAGTTTTCTAATCCGCCAATTACTGCCATTGCTACCACCAAACTCATTTGCAAAAGCATTAAATTGTTAGGAGTAATTATGCCTATATAGTGTGCCTGCACTGCTCCGGCTAGGGCTGCCATGGTTGATGTGATTACAAAAACCATTATTTTGTAACGTATCGTGTTGACTCCCAATGCTGCCGCTGCATCTTCATCTTCACGCAAGGCACGTACAAAAAGTCCAAAACGGGATTTAGCCAGCCAGGCCAAAAACGATAAACAGATCAACAACAGAAAGAACATCACATAATATGGAGGGATCTTATCCGTTTTTGTGTAGGCATGTCCAAAAATAGTAATCCCATTTTCGAAAAGATGCGGTAGTTCAATCCCGGCTTGTCCACGGGTAATTTCGATTTCTGCACTGATGGTTGCACGTAGAATTTCTGAAAATCCTAAAGTAAAAAGTGCAAGATAAGCTGCACGCAAACGCATAACCAGTAAACCGATCAAGAATCCGAAAATTCCACCGATCAGTGTGCCTATCAGAATTCCTATCCAAATCGGCATCGGAGTTACTTCAACAGTTCCGTCCCAGACAGCCATTGTCTTAGTCAAGCAGTCCTGAACAAGAGTGCTGGAAGTTACACCAATCGGATTTTTGATAATGAGGTATGTGTCGCCAATTGCAAATTCAGTACATAAATTTGTCGGCACAGGAGAGAGATAAAAATAGTGACTGAACAATGCTGTCCCGTAGGCCCCTAGCCCCATGAAACCCATGTGACCAAAAGAAAATTGCCCTGCGTATCCGGCCAGCATTGACCAACTGGAAGTCAGAATCGCATAGAAAAATCCGGTGATCAAAATGTGCATGATGTAATCATAATCCCGCTGCGCATAGACAAACGGAAACGCAAGAAAAAACACGATCGTAATCAGGCTGATCAAACTTAGAGTTTGTTTTCGGTTCATAGGAATTTCCCGTGTGTTCCGCTGGCAAATCGACGGCCCAACAAACCTGTAGGACGCAGCAGTAAGGTAAGAGTAAGGACGATCATGCCGTAGGCCGGAATATAAGAAGCTGCTTTCTGAGGATCAGGAATACAACCTGTACCTGCTGCCTCAACCAAACCAATGATGATTCCGCCAATGAAAGCTCCCGGTAGTGAACCCAATCCGCCCAGTACAACAATCACGAAGGAACGCATCGCCGGAATTGCACCTACCTGCGGCAACCAGGAAAAGGCCTGCACCAAAGTCGCTCCGGATAACGCGGCAATCATGCCGCCCAAGGCAAAGGCCAGCATATTCATTTTATGTGGATTGATTCCGGCAATTGTCGCTGCTTCACGATCCTGACTGACTGCACGCAGGGCTTTTCCGGTCCAGGTTCGGTAGAGGAAAAATAAGAGTACGAATAACACCAGAATAGAAATGACAGCCGCCACAAAACGCGGATTTGAAATGGAAATTGTGTCGAATAATTCCATGTTGCCACGACTCGTTTTAATCAACCATGGATCTGCAGCATCAGGCAGTCGGATTCTGGGAAAATCGAAGAAACGTCTTGCTTTAACCGGATTTGCACCACCGATTGCCTGTACGAAATACTGCATTGTGAAGGCAAGTCCAAAGGTAATGAGAATCCCGTATTCCACCGGACGGTCAATACGGCCGTCATACAGCGGAGTCAAAAATAATCTTTCAAAAATTGCACCGAAAATAAAAGTCAGTAGACAGGCGATCAGTACACCCATAACCGGAGGAAGTCCGGGAAACCAGACGGCTGTAGAATAATAAACAATCATACCGCCAATCATATAAAATTCACCGTGAGCAAAACTGACAAGACCCAAAATTGAGTAAATCAATGTCAGCCCGAGAGCCATTAATCCGTAAATGATGCCGATGATTAAGCCATTCATTATCTGTGATGAAACAAATGAAAGACTGGAGACACAATTATTTTCCGGATCAGCAAGAGCAAATGCGGCCATCAATATACCGACAGCGAGGAGGGAAGGATAAAGAATTAAATTTCTGCTGATTTCAGGGGATTTTTTCCAGAGAGGAATTAACCCAATTGGTCCAAATGCTGCTCCAACCAACGAACCTACCAGAACCGAGTTTGAGGTATCAAGGTCTTTGTGCAAATATACCCGGCGTGTGACAGCACTTCCGACCACTCCCCAAAACAGCATCCAGAGGGTGGTCCACCAAAAAATGGCAGAATTTTCCATTCAGCTTTAGCTTATATTTTATTAAGAAATAAGGATAAGTAAATGCTTCCCATGCAGAACATGGGAAGCATTAATTTGTTGAGAGAGTTTATTACTTTACGTAAATAGGTTCTCCGGTTTTATAGGCATCCGGAAACACAATTGGAGAGTCACCGGAACTTTGACCTTCTTTTTGATACTGAATCACGGTCAAAGCAACATCCGGCCATTGGTGCCACCACTCGGAACCTTTGCCGTCAGCACTTGGATCTTTCTTTGTTCCGTAGGGGAAATAGATACGTCCCAAAGTACCAGCATGGCTGATGTCCTCAAGAGCGTTTACAATGGCATTTCCGTCAGTCGAACCGGCTTCATTAATGGCTTGGGCGAGAATTGCGATCGAATCGTAAGCTTCCATTGCATAACTTTCAACGTCACCTTTTCCGGTTTTTGCTTTGTACACTTTGGCGAATTTTTTGCCTTCAGCAGTGAACAGATTTTCCGGAACACCGATACGCTGGACGAAGGCTAAATTTCCGTCAGGCACATTTTCCCAGTAAGCTTTACTTTCCAGTGAAACTTGACCGGTGTGAAAAGGAATATCCATTGGTCCAATTCCGGCGTCCGCAGATTGCTGGGTGAAATTGTAACCTGCTTCTCCAGTTGCCAAAACGATGATCAAGTCGGGTTTTTCCGCTTTGATACGTTCAACGATTCCGGCATAATCCTGTGTGCCGATATCAACGCTAAAAGTAACTACTTCCACACCACCGGAGTTTAAACCTTTGGTTGTTTCCGCAGCAGCAGGAATTCCATAATCTGTATTCTCAGTGAGAATTGCTGCTTTCTTGATTCCAGGAACCAAGAGACCGTGTTTCCAGATTGTGGATGAAGCCCAGGAGCTCAAAGGGGCAATCCGGAAGATGAACTTCTGTTTGTCACCGGTAATGGTGTCGTTCCATGTTTCCGCAAAAACCACTGGAATTTCACGCGCATTTGCCACATCTTTTCCGGCAACACCGACTGAACTATGATAACCACCACCAACGGCAACAACGCCGTCTTGAGTGATCAACTTCTGCATCATGGCCGCCGCTTTTTCCGGCAGACCTTCGGTGTCCGCAATGACAACCTTCACATCGCATCCCAAAACTCCACCTTTGGCATTGATGTCATCTTGTGCGATCAACATAGCATCGCGCATGGCTTCTCCTCCGACAACCGTTCCCGGTGCGGAAAGCGGAGCAAGTCCGCCGATTTTAATCGGGCAACTGGCTGCAATAACAGTCGATGCTCCAAAAACTGACAAAGTTGTCAACAACAACCCGGACAAAATAGTTTTCAATTTAATCATGACTCTCCATTTGATTTAGAGGAATAAATACAGAACCGACTGAAATTCGAAAAAAAAGAATTCGAAAGAAGCGACTCCGCTATGCCCAACACAGGCAAGTAACAAGAGTTCTACAGAAAAAAGAACCATATAAAACCTCTTGCGAGGAAGCTGGCCAGCTTTTTGCCAGTAAATCTAACAATGATTAAAACACAATGCAAGCATTATTTTGATATTATTAAGAAATAGCAAGAGTTGATAGCGTCTAATTATTTATTTTAGCTACATTTCTATCATCGGATTACAAATTGTTAGCTGAATTTAAGCTATTCAGTAGTAATTGAAAGGATTTCTTCAGCAGTGGTTAAGCCGTGTAGAATCTTATTTACGCCATCACGTCTTAAGGTAATCATTTTTTCTTTCAAAGCTTGTTTTTTTATGGCTGCAGAGTCGCTGTTTTCAAGAATTGTGTTTTTAACATTCTCACTCATTATCAATAGTTCGTGGATTCCTATTCTACCGCGGTAACCGGTATTTCGACATTTGTCACAGCCTTCCCCTTTAAAAAAACTTCGACCCAGTTTGCGAAAACTGACTTCCTTGATCCCTAATTCACGAAGTTGTTCCGGGTGCGGCTGATAACTATTGCGACAATCCTGACAAATTCTCCGTACGAGACGTTGTGCAAGCACGCCGATAATTGTAGAGGAAACGAGGAACGGCTCAATACCCATATCGATCAGGCGGGTGATGGTGGCGGGGGCGCTGTTTGTGTGGACTGTACTGAAAACAAGGTGTCCCGTCAAAGCAGATTGAATGGCAATTTTTGCAGTTTCTGTATCGCGCATTTCTCCAACCATAATTACATCAGGATCCTGACGCAAAACTGAACGCAAAGCATTAGCAAAAGTTAAACCGAGTTTGGGTTTAACTTCGATCTGACTGTAACCGGAAATTTTATATTCTACAGGATCTTCGATGGTTATTACGTTACGAGCTTCGTGATCAATTTCTGCAAGAGAGGCATAAAGTGTGGTGGTTTTTCCACTACCGGTTGGTCCCGTAACAAGGATGATCCCACCGCTGCTGTCTACCATGCGCAGAAATGGATTGAGAATATATTTTGCTAATCCAAGTTGACGCAGCTGCATCATTTTTTCATCCTGATACAAGAGACGCATGACAATCTTTTCGCCATGGACAGTCGGTACAGTTGAAACCCTGATATCAATTTTACGACCTGCAATCAAGACCATCGACCGCCCATCCTGCGGAAGACCTTTTTGAGCAATATCCAGGCGGGACATGACTTTAATACGGTTAACTACTGTGACATGCACCTGACGGGGGAATACAGTTACTTGCTGCAGTACTCCGTCAATTCGATAACGCACAATGGAAGAGCGCGGAGTTGGATCGATATGTACATCACTGGCTTCATCTTTTGCTGCCTGCCAAAGGAGGCTGTTGACTAAACGTTTAATGGGCTCTTCATCAGTTGCATCCAGTAAATCTTCGGGTTCTTCAACTGCTAGAATATTTTCGAACGTTTCATCGGAATCAAGTTGCTCAACTGCTTCTTCGGTAGATGCAGAAGATTCATCATAAGCACGATTAATCAAATTCAACACAGCCTGTTTATGTGAAATTACCGGCTCAATATGACATTTGAAGTGTCGGGCAAGATCATCCAGCGGTTGTGAAAGTTCCGGATTTGCTATGGCCACTTCAAGTCTGAAATTTTCTTTTTTCAGGGGAAAGAAAATGTTTTTTTTTGCATAACGTATCGGAATGAAGTCAGTAAATTCTCTGACCACCGGAGTATCATTAAAATCTTCGCGATATTCCAAATCATAGTAGGAAGCCAATGCCTGCTGAAACTGGGTTTCGCTGGTTACTTTGTGTTTAAGCAAGGCTTCTTTCAAACCTTCAGTATTTTCACGATAGGCCAGCAGTTGTTCATGCAGCGGTTCCAATGACTCGGGGGTAGTTCCATAGTCCTTAACCAATATTTCAACAACCGGATGGTAGGTATACATGTGGTTATTATAGTTTAAATCTTTGACAATTCAGAGCAGCAGCCGTTGCCAATGATGCTGTATCAGTAAATATTCACAGTTTGACTTCAGCAAAACAGTTTGAGAGAGAAATAAAAAATCAATCTTGTAGTTTTAAGATAATGGTTGTTTCTCCATCAATTTCTTTTAATTCGGCACTGTTCTTTTTAAGTTGTTTGAGAAGAACTTGATTCAACCACTCACCCTCTTGAACAAAATAAGTTATTTTATTTTCGTCTATTAATGCATAACGGCCTTCGGATGTTTCCAGAATATCCTTTAGTTTAAGACTTTGAAATAATTTTTTTCCCTGTGAGGAAATATCGGTTCTTTGTTCAGGCAGAACTTCAGGCTCCTTCGTCATCAACTTCTTGTTATTTTCTTTTTTCTTGAGCGACAGTGTTTTATCATTTTTTTGAATAGTATTTTTTGAGAGTGATTGAGCAAGTGGAGTTAAGTTGTTATTTGTAGGCAGCAAACTGCGAAATGGATTTTTTAAAATTGTTTTAGCAGGACTCTTTTTCAGCATGTCATTTACAGCAAAAACTTCAGCAGCTGCAATCTGGAAAAGGAAGATGAATGTTAAAAACAGCTTTCCGCAGTTCATTTGAGATCTTTTGCTAAGGAATACTCCTGCTTTTTAAAGGCAGATAAAACCAGTTCAATTTTTAGATTTGGTTCCTTTAGAGCAGGTGTTGTATTTTCCAAATGAAGTTTTTTCAAGACCAGTAATCTGGGACTTTGCTTTAACTGATTCAAAAAATGCTGGAGTTGCTGATATTTGCCTCTCAGTAATAAATGGATGTTCAATGCTTGAGACAGTTGGGTTGGTGTTTGTTCCAGCAAAGTCTGCCGCTCAAAAATCAATCCATTTTTCTGAATCGACTTTGTAAGCCAACGTAGCAAATCAACCCTTTTCCATTCGTTGGGAAACAAGAGTTCTAATGCAGTTTCTCTTTCTTGCAGAGCCTGAAAGTTAATTAATTGTTTTGCGTTGTTGTTTGCGGTTTTTATTTGTAGCAATCCCTTGTTAAGCTGCTGGATTTTAGTCTGCAGCAGCTTTATGTGACTCAGTTCAGGCTGCAGCAAAAAATTATTAAACAAAAGTGCAGCAAACAGCAGCAACAGTCCAAACAAAATATATTGCCGTGACCGAGAATAATTCCAATCAGTTACGGAAATAGCTGAAACTAATGTCATGGGAAAGCTCAGGAAGCAGGGTCCTCAATTTGTTTTTGCTGAAGCAGTCGTTGTCGGTAAAATAATGCAACTGCAGAAAATAATAAAATTAGTAACACTGCGGCAACACCGCTATACTGCAGTGAACTTGCAGTAACATTGCTGATTTTGAAATTTAGTTGAGTTGAATCTGAAGCTTTGCCGTTCCAGGTCACAAATACAGTTTCATGCAGATTTTGTTTTGCAGAAGAAATGAGTTGATTAGACTCAATCTGCAAGACACCTTCTGGTGTTAAAACTCTTACTTTGTCCAGAGAGTGATTAAATTTCCTGTTTATTTCCAAACTGCCAAACCAGACCGGCAGGTTATACTGAAAAATTATTTGTGTGTTTCCTGGCTGAAATATATTTTCTATTTTTAAAAAATTGTCTACCAACGTATGTTGAATCTTGGTTCCGGAATTTGTCTCCAACATCCTGAAATTTTTCAGGCCTATGGGTAGTTTTTGTTGCAGAGGCTTGCTTCTGCTGTCAATTCTGTCAGGAGATGAATTGTTAATGAGTAGAACCTCAGTCACGGTGATTTGAGCTAAACCTGTTTCAACTACCATTGAGATCTGATTTGTCTCAAGGTTTTCAACAGCTGTTGAAATTCCAGGTATAATGATGTCTGTTTCAATCAGTGTTTCTCCGTCTCTCATGAAAAATATTTTTGAACTGTACAATTTAGTTTCAACACGAGTCCCAAGTTGAAATCCTGCACGTAAGTCCGGACTAACTCCGACAAACTCATATTTACCTTCAGGGTTCGTTTTTACTCTACCCTGCGGACCGGCCGGAGTGACCTGGCCTTCAGTACTTAAAACAAATTTCAAGAGTACAACATCAAGAGCATCTGCAGGCATATTTACTCCTGAGGGTAACCTTACCTGGCCTTTGATAATTATCGTGTTTGTTGGTGCAGTATTTTGAGAAAATGCGGAAAAAGGTGTTCCCACAAAAAATAGTACCAGCAGGCAAGGCAGAAAAATATGCCTTTTGAACGACTGTCTAGTTTGTCTGCTATAGTCAGAAATGAGACTAAGAATATTTTCTGGATATTTTATTTTGAGTTTATCTTTCATCCTTTTGAAGCTTGAATAGATTTCAGGTAATTATCGATCTCTTGTGCCTTCTCTTTTGCGGCTTTTTGAAATTGTTTTAATGATTTTGGAGCACGGGCTTTTGACGCGAGAACATAATGCCGTAAAGCAGATTTCCATTTTTCCTTAAAATGGTAAAGTGTCCCAAGCTCAAAATGTATTTGTACATATAAAGAGGAGTTCTTTGGAATTTTCCTTCCGGCTAATTCCTTAAGTCGTTTTATTGCCATTTCCGGTTTGTTGGCTTCACGGTCCAGTTTAGCCACCCAAAATACTGCCTGTAATTCCTGTGATGTAGAGCCTCCGCCATCAGAACGCATCAGCCAGATTCTGGCTTTATTATTTTGTTTAAGATGAGTTGATTGATGGTAGCCAATGAGGTAGGCATAAGTACGGTATTCTTTTTTTGGCAGGGAACTTTTCTTGAGTGCACTATATGCACGTTTGTATGTGCGTACCAAAGACTTGTAATCCTTTGAACGTTCATATAGTCGTTTCAGTTCACCTGTCAACTGCAGAACAAGCTTAATATTTTTGTCTGGAGTTTTTATGAGAGCTTTTCTGTAGTATCCTTTTGCACGCCGGAACCCACCTAGTTTTTCAGCAGCATATCCCTGATCAATCAGGGCCTTGACTGTAACCGTCTTGTTTTTGTGAAAGGTTGCCAAAAGCGCATAAGCATCCAAAATTCCATTATACTTTTTGCTTCCGGATTTTTGGTTTTCTGCATACAGCAGCAGTTCAAAATTTGCATCATCCAATTTTCTCTGATTTGCAGCCACTTCCTGTCTGATTGTCTTGCTGACTTTGGCCCACTCACCCTTCTTAATCCATTGCTGAAATGATCTTTGTGCCAGGAAGTTTTTTATTTCAGCCTGCTTTTTTTTATCGTCTTGATTAAGAGGTTTTACTTTTAGAGCTTGTTGATAAAATTTTATTGAGAGTTCTTTGTTTTCAAGTTTTTCTGCAACTTTAGCTCTACTGATCAAGGCATCAAGTGTTTCAGCACGTTTCCGGTCATGTTTACTCAAAAGGACATATGCACTCAGGACACCTGCCCAGTTAGCCAGTTTGTTTTCTGCATACAGCAGCAGTTCAAAATTTGCATCATCCAATTTTCTCTGATTTGCAGCCACTTCCTGTCTGATTGTCTTGCTGACTTTGGCCCACTCACCCTTCTTAATCCATTGCTGAAATGATCTTTGTGCCAGGAAGTTTTTTATTTCAGCCTGCTTTTTTTTATCGTCTTGATTAAGAGGTTTTACTTTTAGAGCTTGTTGATAAAATTTTATTGAGAGTTCTTTGTTTTCAAGTTTTTCTGCAACTTTAGCTCTACTGATCAAGGCATCAAGTGTTTCAGCACGTTTCCGGTCATGTTTACTCAAAAGGACATATGCACTCAGGACACCTGCCCAGTTAGCCAGTTTGTTTTCTGCAAAGAGTAATTGCGAAAAATGCTGTTCGTCAAGGGATATGAACCCAGTTTGAACCTGCTTCCGGATATGTGCTGAAACTGCTTTCCAGTTTTCCTGTGCAGTTAATTCCTGCAGACGCATTCCTGTGATATATTTATTAATTTCTGCTAAATTTTGCGAATCTTCAGGGTAGGCTTGCTTCCAGCGTTCGTAAATGATTTTTAGACGACCAAGACGTTGAAAATCATCTCTCCGTTGTGCAGCAAAAACCCAAAGCTGAAAATCTGTTTTTGTTAGTGCTGGTGATTTTCTGTCATAAACCTCCTGGAATTCCCAGGTGATTGACTTCCAGTCCTCTAACTGTCTATGTGCTTCAAGCAGCATCTGAATTGCTTGCTGACGATATTTTTCAGTATTACGGATTTGACGTAAATCTAAGCGTGCTTCGTCCCACTTTCTTGTTTCTAGCAGACAACTACCTCTCATATACAGTAAGTGTTGCCACTCTTCAGGATTTGTTTTTTTAGATTTTTGTAGATAACCAGGTTTAATATTTAATTCTGAGATCAATTTGTCACACTTTTTGTGCTCAAAATATTCAAGAACTAACTGAGTTTGAAATTCATGCCGGACTTTTTCAGTTAATTTTTGATCACTGTTTACTTTCAAGAGAAATTGTTCATATTTTTCTTCAGAAACATTTTCGCGATAAAGCAGCATTAATGTTTTTAGCAGTTCATAATTTCTTTGATGATCCGGATGCATGCGAACTTGCTCCAATGCAGAAATTGCCAGAAAAGGTTTTTTGGCCTCCACGTAGAGATAACCCAAACTTAATTGTGTTTCAGCCGTGTTTTTGATTGCTCCGCTTGCAAGATATTTCTCAAAGATTTTGATTGCCTTCTTTTGCTGTTTGGTTTCGATATAGAGGTAACCTAAGCGAATTTGTATTTCGGCAGTATATCGTTCATCCTTTCCTGAGAGATATTTTTCAAAGATTTGAATGGCCTTTTTTTGCTGTTTGCTTTCTATATAGAGGAACCCTAACTGGTAGTGTACTTCAGCAGCATATGTTTTGTCTTTGCTGTTTAAATATTTTTCAAAGATTTGAATAGCTTTTTTCTGCTGTTTTGTTTCAATAAGCAAATAGCCTAAACGATAGTGTATTTCGGCAGCATATGTTTTGTCTTTGGTTTTTAAATATTTTTCAAAGATTTGAATAGCATTTTTCTGCTGTTTAGCTTCAATAAATAAAAATCCTAAACGATAGTGTACTTCAGCAGCATATGTTTTGTCCTTGGTGTTCAAATAATTCTGAAAAGCAGATATTGTGTCCTGTGGCCTGTGGTCTTGAAGCAAAATTCCTATGCGATAATAACTAAGCGCACGATGTTTTTTATTTTTGCGATCCAAGTACAGTTTGTAATATTTTACCAGACGATTTTTTAGCTGGGAGTCCAGTGCTGCCGTATGTGTTTTAAGAATCGAACCAGCATAAGCCATTTCTGCCCGTAAAAATGCAGATTCTGTAGCCAGTTTTGAATCAGGATGCTCCTTTACAATTCGTGCAAACCAGTTCTCTGCATTTTCGTAATCTTTAGTTTGCTGAAAACCTGTTGCAAGTTGAAATTTAAGATTCAAAGCATGTTGCGGTGTGATGCTGTCTGAGAGGTTGATGTATTCATTCCAGGCCTGACTTGCTTTGGTCACGTTATCAAGAAACCACCAGGCTCTTCCCAACAAATACCAACGTTCCTGTTGTTGCTTAGAAGTCAAAAATTCTGGATTTGCATTCCTGAAATGCTGCACAGAAGCTTGATAATCAAGCAGTGCCCTTTCGTTATCATTTTTACGCAACGACTCGGCTCTATATGAAGACACATAGCCCAGCCAAAAAAGTGCTTCATTTCTGTGTGGTGATTTAGGGTAGTCGTTTATCATTAAATTTAATGATTTAACTGCAGCAGAATATTGTTTTCTTTTAGCCAGCGATATCCCTTCCTGCAGCATGGCATTATCCAAATACGCTTTGCTCTTTGGAAAGTTATTCTGCAGTTCCTCGTACACTTCGGCAGCTCTTTTTAGATCACCTCCTTTACGAAAAGATTCTGCCCGCAGAAATAACATTTCTTCACGACCGGAGCCCTGCGGAAAATCTTCCAGATAACATTTTGCCGCCTCACTTGATTCTGAATACAATTCAGCCTCAAATGTCTCGCGTGTTATTGCTAACTGTTCTTCTTCACTGAGATCACTTGTCCAGCACTGTGCTGCAGCTGTGCCGGCACCAAAACAGAGAAAAAGACTCAGCATCAAAGCAGGAACGCCTGTGGATCTCAGTTTAGATAGTATCTTTTGGTTATTAATTTTCACGTGTTTGTCTAAATAAACAAGTATACTCTAAATTTTAAAACTGCAACCGAATTGAGTGCAAACCTTTTATCCAGGGTGTACAGGCTTCAATTGAGCTAATATATTTTGCCAGCTTTTTGAATCTGCTTGCTGTATTTCTACAGTTTTAGTCCGGCTGTTGTGTCCGCGTACTACCCTGACATTTGTTTTTGCAGTTTTTAGTGCTTTTGCAACAAACTTCTCACATTCTCTGTTAGCCAGATTGTCAACCGGTGCTGCAGTAACTCGAAGACGTATTTTGCCGTCGAAAAATCCTGACCACTCATTTTTTGAGGCACGGGGCTGAAGCATAATATGCAGTACCAAAGTGTTTCTATTCCAGTGAAAAGCAGAATTTTGAACAGACATCCGGTTTAGCAGAATTTTTTCATTGCATATTTTTCCAGTCTTCGTATCTTAGAACAACAGCACATTATAACGTTTCAGTTAGAAAAAACCAATCCAGAAGCTAATACAGATGAATCATAGTACGGCACCAATAATCAAAATTTGTGGTCTCACCAGTATTGAGCAGTCTTTAGCCTGTGTTGAGCTGGGAGCAGACTGGATAGGACTTAACTGTTGGAGCGGTTCCTCCCGTTATGTGAATCCGGATACAGCCCGTAAAATTGTTGCTGCATTACCGGAAACTGTCACTACGGTAGGAGTCTTTGTCAACGAATCAACAGCAATATTAACAAAAATTATGCATGAATCAAGTCTGGATCTGGCACAGTTGCATGGAGATGAACAACCTCAAGTCTGCAAAAAATTAACTCCAAACTGGTTCAAAGCATTTCGAGTTTCTCCGGAATTTAAATTAGAGCAAATTCAAGAATACGGACAGGAAACATTTTTATTGGATGCTTACAGCAAAACTCATTATGGTGGTTCTGGAAAAACAATTGACTGGGAGCTGGCAGGAAAAGCATCCGTTGTGGGTAAGCTGATTCTAGCAGGTGGACTGACACCTGAAAATGTTGCTGAGGCAGTCAAAAAAGTACAACCTTGGGCAGTAGATGTCTGTAGTGGTGTCGAGAGTGAACCTGGTATTAAAGATTTATGGCGAGTTGAAAAATTTATTAACAATCTTAGAAAATGAATTATTTCAACCTTATAAAGACAATTTGAAGCCATGAACAACTCAATTTTTACAACAGATGGTGGAGTCAAGATAGAAAAATCTATCACACCGCTGGACTCCTCCCACGCACTGGACAAGATATATCAATATATCGATACGCATAAGGGTGCACTTTTTGTCAGTAACTACGAAGTTCCGGATCGGTATTCACGTTGGGATTTGGGCTTTGTACATCCTGCGCTGGAACTGATTGCCAGGAAACGGCAATTCGAAATCAATGCTCTCAATCCAAATGGAACCCGCCTGCTGAAATTGATAGCACCTGCATTAGAAAAACATCCGCATCTGGAGTCTTTTGTTTTTGAAGCTACAGCAGATCTGCCTGCAGAAAAAATTTCAGGTTCTGTGAAACCAATGCCGGATTTCTTTCCTGAAGAAGAGAGAAGCCGACAGCCGAGTCTGTTTTCTGTCATTAGAAAAATATTTGAATTGTTCCGCAGTACAGACCCATATCTTGGACTTTATGGTGCATTTGGTTACGATCTGGTTTTTCAATTTGAAAATATTGAAGCAAAACATCAGCGGGATCCGGAACAAATAGACTGTCATTTGTTCCTGCCGGTAGAATTGGTGGTTGTTGATCGGCAGAAGGAAGAAGCTTATAAAATTGAATATCACATTGAAACTCTAGACGGCATGACTGAAAGCTGGTGGAACACAGGTACGGAATTCCCTGTGACTGCTGGAAAAGCGGATGGGATAATTAAATGTGATCATAAGGCAGGTGAGTTTGAGCAGAAGGTGAAAAAAATTCAGGAAGGCTGTAGCCGGGGAGATTTTTTTGAGGTTGTGCTTTCTCAAGCTTTTTCTACCGGATTTGCAGATCGGCCAGCCAATTTATTCAAGAGAATTTGTCAACAAAACCCCAGTCCCTACAGTTTTTTGATTAACATGGGAAAAGAGCAGTTGGTTGGTGCATCTCCGGAAATGTATGTGCGTGTCAAAGAAGAACGTTTTGAAACCAGCCCCATTTCAGGAACAGTAGCTGTCGGCGGTGATCCGATGGAAACTGCTGAACGTATCAAGGCACTAATTTCTTCGGAAAAAGAGGAATCAGAACTCACAATGTGTACGGATGTAGACAGGAATGACATGGCCAGAATTTGTGAGCCAGGTAGTGTCCGTTTAATCGGCCGGAGACTGTTGGAACGTTACTCACGCCTGATTCATACAGTTGATCATCTGGAAGGTATTTTAAACAAAGACAGAGATGCCTTAGATGCTGTTTTAACTCACATGTGGGCCTGTACGGTGACTGGTTCACCAAAGCCAATTGCCATGCAAACCATTGAAAATATGGAAAAATCACCGCGAGGATGGTATAGCGGCTGCATCGGATTTTTGTGGTTTAACGGCTACGTCAGTACAGGTATGACTTTACGAACAGTTCATCTTAAAAACGGACAAGCCACCGTTCGTGCCGGTGCAACCCTGCTTTATGACTCTGATCCGGCTGCAGAAGAGCGGGAAACACACATCAAGGCTTCTGCTTTTTTGGGTGCAACTTTAGGCAGCAAACCACCGACTTCAGTTGATTTTGACTTACCGCAAACTGGTGAGGCAAAAACGGTTTTATTTGTTGATAATCAAGATAGTTTTGTTCACACATTAGCAGGTTATGTCAGGCAAACCGGTGCAAAAGTTATTACTCTCCGCTCCGGTTTCCCTTATAAAATGCTGGACGAAATAGCTCCGGATTTACTTTTCATTTCACCGGGTCCGGGCTTTCCAAGTGAACAAAATGTGCCGGAACTTGTTGGTGAAGCACTTGCCAGAAAAATTCCTGTTTTCGGAGTATGTCTTGGACATCAGGGAATTGCAGAACATTTTGGTGCAAAATTATTGATTCTTGAGCATCCGGTGCATGGCAAATCTGCCAGGATATCTCACAATGATGAATCATTTTATTCGGGGCTGCAGAATCCTTTCAGTGCTGGTCGTTATCACAGTCTTTATGTGGATTCAAATTCTTTACCGGACTGCCTGGAAATTACTGCCAAATCAGAAGAGGGTTTGATCATGGGGCTGCAACACAGAACTTTGCCAGTGGCCTCGGTACAATTCCATCCGGAATCCATTTTGACTCTCAAAGATCAAACCGGATTGCGAATGATAAATAAGGTGCTGAGTGAATTATTGGAGTCTGAGTTATAAATTATTAACTCAGAGTGGGCAGTGGTACTTTCCGGCTGGTAGTGTTATTTCTGAGGTTCTGTCCAGAACAAAGGTGCGGTCATTTTTAAAATAGACGATGACTTTTGTTTCTCCAACTATCAGCAGGACAGGTGTGGATCTAGACCAAGATTGATGTGGAGCTGCCGCGTCAAGATATGGTAGGCGGCAGAGATAGCGCACCTCCATGGCTCTAGCAGAAGGATATAAAAACTGAGAGTTGTCAGAAGAGTTGCAGCCTGTTATAATTGCAAAAATTAGTAGCTGCAGTACAATACTCTTTTTCATGATTGCAGTCTGTTGAAAACAGTAAATGATCAACGTCTAATACAAACATGTTTAGACTGAAATGTCAGGCAGAGGACGCTTCTTCTTCCTCAGTCACAGGGTAGTACAAAATCCTGGAACAATTAGGGCAACTTTTATGTAAATTTGCGTTTGCCATTAATTCGTTAACTAGCTGAGGTAACAGGACCATATGACAACCACCGCAACTTTTTTCCTGAATTGCACAGATGGGAGTCAGGATGCCACTTTCCTGGCAACGTTCAAAAAAACGTTTGATATTCTGAGGGACTTTTTTTAAGAGCCGGATCCGGCGGGGCTGCAGCTTGGCAATTTGTTTTTCTGCTTTTTCGTATTTTTTTAATAATCCGGATGTCTCTTTTTCAAATTCTGTATTAGATTCATCAAGCTGGGTGTTGATAGATCCAATTTCCTGCTCTAGATCTTCTCTCTTAATATCAAGCTCAAGCATCTTATCTTCCATTAAACCAAGCACTTTTCGTGACTCTTCAAGCTGGTTCTTGCTGGAAGCAAACTCTTTCTCATTGCGAATCTTTGGAACCTGACCATCCAGACGTGTAATTAACTCTTCCTGAGTTTGAATCGTGTTTTTAACTTCCTTACTTTCATTGTTCAAATTTGCTAATTCTTCATTTTTTTGTTCAAACAATTTTTTATGCTGATCTACTATTTCACGAGCATTGTTGATTTGTCGCTCCAAATGCGACCTGGCAAAGATAGCTTTTTGTAAATTGTGATCTGTATCGGCAAGATCTATAAGAGGCTGAATTGTTAGTGGCATGGAAGGTTTTATAAGAGAAGTCTTACAACAAAATTTTATAATTAATTATTATCGCAAAAAACAGTTTGATTCTCAAGTAAAATTTGATAATACTTTTTTAAAGCAAAACCTTAGTAGTGCAGCGAGAAACCCAATATTTTTTAATATACTTTGTTCATTGTCGCTTTGTATATTAAAAGTGTAGTCTATAAGTATCTGAAATAAAAAAATTTTAATAAATCAATATGGCAGCAAACGTCTTGGAGATGGTGTGTAGCTGATAGACTTAACGGGTTTTTCCTTTAACAGTCGTAACATTTCCTGAATAGTGCGTGTGAGCAGCAGGTCCTCATTATTAACATAAGATTGAGGAGGATCTTCGACCTCAATATCCGGATCAACACCATGATTTTCTACTGACCAGCCTGCGTGATGGAACCAGATAGAGTATTGCGGTTGCGTGGTTGTGGTACCGTCTACCAATTGGTAACGACCATCAATTCCAATAACACCGCCCCAGGTTCGTTTGCCAACTAAAGACCCAAGTTGAAGCTGTTTGAAACTTGTTGAAAACATATCACCATCGGAACCGGTGAATTGATTTGCAATCACAATCAGGTGTCCGCGTAAAGTATGGTAAGGATAGGATTCCGGTGATCCCCAGCGAGGTACGTCGTAACCCAAATGTCGGTGGGCCAATTTTTCCAGAATGAGTGGAGAGACCATGCCGCCGGCATTGTAGCGGGCATCGACAATCAATCCTTCACGATCAACTTGAGCTAAATATCCTCGATGAAACTCAGCAATACCATGTGTACTCATATCCGGAAGGTGAAGGTAACCGATGCGACCATTGGTTAGCTTATCAACAATTTTAATATTGTCACTGACCCATTCCCGGTAACGTACCTCCTGTTCACCAAAAAGAGTTTTTACGATCACCTGGCGTGTCTGTCGATTTTCTTTTTTTGTTCTGCTGTTTTTCTTTACTGCCTCAAGTACAGTCAATGCTACATATTGACCGGCCTGATGGACCAGTAATTCACCTGGAGTCTTTTGTTCATCAACCGGAACTCCTCCAACTGCAATGAGTAAATCTCCTTCTGCAACATCAACTCCTGGTTCTGCAAGTGGAGAGTGTTCGTTGTTTTTCCAGATATCACCTGAGTAAATTTTATTGAAAATCCATGATTTTTGTTTTTTATCAAAAACCAGATCTGTACCAAGGCAACCGATTGGATAACGTGGAGAATAAGGATAATCACCACCATATTCATACGCGTGTGATGTACCAAGTTCTCCCTGCATTTCCCAGATCAAATCAGATAGCTCTGAACGTGAACCTATTCTGGGAAGTAAACAGGCATAACGTTGGTAAACCCGTTCCCAATCTACTCCAGAGAGATCTTCTGTCCAAAAAAACTCTTTTTGCAAACGCCAGGATTCCTGAAACATTTGAGCCCATTCCTGCTTATATTGAACAGATATTCGGATGCGGCTTAAATCTAGCCAGCCGTTCTTTCTAGAAAATTGTCTATCTGATTTCATCTCTTCCGGAGCAGGTACTCCTGCTTCCAGTACTCGCAACTGATCTCCGGAACTGTAGAGCAGACTGCGTGAATTATTTTCTGATTCATCAGCTGCTGATGTTTGTACAAATCCGATGTTTTCTGCAATTGTTTCAGCCTCCTGTTTCTCAAAATCATAGATCCATAAGAGACCTTGATCTTTTTCAAGTTCATCTTCTGCTAAATCTTCAAGAGAACTGGCAAGTGGAAATTCAGTAAAAATCACTTTGTTTGAAAGTCCCAAAACTTGTTCATAGACACCCTCTGAAACTGGAAATTCAACAATTCTATCTGCGATTCCATCCAGATCTATTTCTATAGAGCTTTTTTTCTCGTCAGAGATGTTTTGAGTTTTTGATTGTTGTTTCCCTTGAGTTGCATTGTCTGCCTCACTGACAGAAGTGTTCTCAGTATCCTGTCCGCCAGGAGCATGCGGCATTGCAATAAATGGGTTTGGGGTGTCTTTTTTTAATGTTAATAGATAAGGTTTCATTGAACGTGAAAATGAAGTTCCTGTCTGTACTGTGTCCCATATGGGATTGTATGTCCTTGAAGAAAGGAAATAAAGCCAACGTCCTTCAGGATCAAAAGCAGGACTGAAATCATAACGTACAGGATTAGTTATCTGTACAGGAGCAGAAGGTTTAGTCCGTTTGCCGTCAGCAGAAGGCTTGAGCTCAATTAAAAAGATTGCCGTCAATTCTAAACTTAAATTTTTTGTGTAGGCCAGCCATCTTCCATCAGCGGAAATAACCGGTTCTTTGATTTCACGGACCTTTGAGTCATCAAGTTTGGTGATTTTTCCAGTCTCAGCATTAATCAAATATAGTTCCATTCTACTCGTTGTAAGAGCCAGAAGGGGGTGTCGAGGTGAGACTGCAATTTCCTGTATGCGACCTGGCGGAAGTTTGTGTGTATAGACCGGAATTTCAGAGGGTGCAGGTCCAAATACATCAAGCTGTTCTTCCAAAGAAGACAATTTTTTTGCAGTGCTTTTTACTGCAGAGGCATCAGATATTGCTGCTAAATTACCATTCGGCAACCAACATGGCAGCCGATAACGAACGCCGTTACGAATTCCGTGCTGATTTACCGCTTGCTCCCACAGCGGCATAGAAAATAATTTTCCTCTCGCAGTTAGAGAAACTAAGTGTCCCTGAGGGTGGAGCATAGTTTCTTCCCAGTAAGTGTCACCATAAAAAAAGCGGCGCTGTAAACTGGTTTTGGTTGAATGCCAACCAATTGTAATTTGACGTTCTCGTTTTGGATTCGTTTTTTCAGTAGGATTAAGTGTCCATAGTTCACCACCAACATGATAAACCAGTGCCTGTCCATCAGTTGCAGGAAAACGGACATAGTATTCTTTTTGAAAAGTCTCTTGGCGTAAGTCCTTCCCTTCAGGTGTACAGGAAAAGAGGTTGCCGACTCCAGCATGATCAGAGACAAACCAGAGTCTTTTGTGTAGCCAAAACGGTCGAACTGGATTTCCCTTGAGCTCACATAGCAAACGGACAAAGTTTCCGGAATTACCTTTATCAACCCAAATCTCTCCTGTCATTCCTCCCTGGTAACGTTTCCAGCGAGAATTGTTCAGTGTATTTCGTCCAAGGACGAGCCCTTTTTTTCCGGAAACCTGCTGACTCACAGTCATAGCCGGACCGTAAGGCAACTCATCCACTGGTCCGCCTTTGATTGAAACACGATAAAGCCAGGCATCGCTGCCTCGACTATGTACCGCTTTGTGTGTACTGCGGAACCATATTTCTTGGCCATCATGGGACCAGCCAACAATATGGGTCACACTGTTTAGCCAGGTTAAGCGCTGAAGCGGACCGCCACTGGCTTCCATCAAATAAACATCATGTTCGCCTTCTTCCATCGTACAGCAAGCTATCCAATCACCATTTGGAGAAAATTCCGGAGAGTGTATTTCACTGATGGAACTGGTTAAACGCTCAGCTCGACCTCCTTCGAGAGGCACCTGCCACAAGTCGTTTTCACAGACAAAAATGACTTGGTTTTGGCATACAGTTGGCTGGGTGAAATAACCCTGACCTGTGCCGTTTATAACGGGGAATGGTAGTTCTGTGTTTTCTTTTTTTGATTTCACTTGTGGGATTAATTAATAGAATTGTTAGTACTTATTTTAAATCAATTGAAATACGGTAAACGATTCCTTCAGGACTTTTACGGTTACTTTCAATAATTTGTTTGTCTTTAAATTCCTTAAAAGCTGTTAATTTGTTTTTTAATATTTGGAGACGGTCGTAACTGTCAATCGTACCGCTTAATGAAAATCGTTCTGGTGCATAGTCCATACTATCTACCTGGAATGGTGCATCTTCCCCGAGTAGAATTGAAATTTTGTTTAGAAAATGCAAATTACGGTAATCACGTTTTTGAAAATTTCTGCTAATTTCAATATATGTTTTACGCTGCTTAATATTTTCCTCAAGTTCGATCAGCATTGCCTTGGTGCTTTCAGTTGAAGACTGAGGTAATGCACGTCTTAATTCTGTTTGAATTAAGCGGTCATTTTTGGTAATTTCCTGTTGCAGCAACTCTAATTGTGTTTTTGTTTTCCAGATTATGCTACCTGTAATGAGAATCAGTAAACTTGCTGCAATTGCAACTGCAATACGGTTTCTTCTTAAAAAGTGCTTCCAAGGAGTGCTTTCATGATAGAGACTCAATTGGTGTGATTCGAGCAGCAATTCTACTTCCTGACGTAACTCACCCAGTATTCCCCAATGTTTGCGTGCAGTTAAAGAAAGCAGCGAAGCATGACTCTTAATTGACTCAATGTCAGTCGATTGTGGCTCCTTTTGAGTCTTTTCAGCTGATTCTGGGTTTACCTCTTCTGCACTTTCAGCTGCTGCTGTTCCTTCAAACTCTTCTCTCTGTCGAGCTTCCAACAGTAACTCCTCAAGTGTATCCGGAGTTCTTCCGGCAGTCATGTGTTGTTTAGCAAACTCATTTCTTGCAGAATTTTCAGAAGACAGTGTGAAATCTATATTTTCTTGTGACCTTTCACTAAAGGCTTCAGCCTCCGGCAAAGGAAAAGAGCGTCTGCGGAAAACCACGCTATCCCACATGATTAACGGTCCAAAAATTCCATGGACTTCAATTTGACTATCAGAGTCATAATTTTTTATTCTAAGATGCAGGGTCAGTTGTGCACATAACCAACGAAGTTCTTCCTTGAGTTGTACAAACGTGACCTCATCTGCAGAATTTGTGTCCGGATGATCTTCACTGTCCGGATGAAGGGCAAAGTTCTGCAAAAACACAGAAAGTGAATTTCCTGCTTTGACAAGGTGTTCCTGAAGTATTGCTGGAATACGATTGGGAAAAATTTTGATTTCATCAAGACGTCCATCTCGTATTGTATTTATAAAGGCCTCATCACCACCCAAATAGATCTGAAATAAGTGCCGTGTATTGGACTGCGTAGTGTCCTTGTATTTTAATGACCTGAAGAGTGAATGTGCGGCACAATCCACATTCCTGATTAATAAGTCCCGTTCCAGACAAAGTTGCTGCAGTTTTGTTAAGCGTTCCCGGTCAATCAACAAAACCAGGGCCTCAGCATTTTGGTCAGACAATGAATGAACCTCTACTCTATATGCTGTTTGTGCCAGGTCAACCATCAATTCTTCTTCAAGCTCAAAGGGTAGAGCTTGTTCTACTTTTTTCCTTTCCTGGAATGGAAAAGTTATTTTGCGGAAAGTTACATCTTCTGCTGGTAGAAGGAAAGATATTGCATGGTCACGCCATTCATGCTGGTCCAAAAAAGTTCCGATCCTGTCGGCCCACTGCTCAATTTCTGTTCTAGTGTCTTCAGTAGAATCCGAAATATCATCTGCAGCATAACCGATACTGTCTCTGGTAATGAGAACATGTTTCTTATGTGTAGATAGACAAGAGCCTTCTATACAAGATGCATGTGCAGAAAGCAGATATGAGATGTTATCCATGTAAGAGCTGTATCTCTGCTGTAAAGGTGAGTTTGATCATGCATTACACTTTAACAGAATCAGAAAAATATCTCAAAGATTTGAAAGATACTTATATTTCAGCTTGTAAATAAACCATAATTTGGTCAGACTCCTCGGAATGATTTTTCATATTTACTGTCTGCTAAGCGAGTTGGAGTTAACTCATGGCTAAAATGGAGTTGGAAGTTGGATCCTGTCCTACCGGCGTTTTACTGGCACTCAAGTCAGTTGACGGCAGAATGCATCAGGTTACAGCCATTGAAATGACAAACGAGGAAGCACTCGAGATTGCTAAACTGATTCAAGCAAGAGTTAAAGAAAATATGAAGTCACCTGAACCGTCTGAAATTAATTAGCTAACAGCTTATTTGAGAGAGAAAATGAAACAGGAACGAAAATTAGTCTGGGGCTGGGCCATGTATGATTGGGCAAATTCTGCCTTTGCGACTACAGTGATGGCCGGTTTTTTCCCAATCTTCTTCAAACAGTATTGGAGTATAGGTGCAGATGTTAATCAAAGTACTGCTATGCTGGGTTTTGGCAACTCGATTGCGAGTTTACTGGTAGCACTGATGGCACCAGTTTTAGGAGCAATTGCGGACCGAGGTTCGTTAAAGAAAAAATTTCTGATCTTCTTTGCATACCTGGGTGTGTTGATGACAGCAGGTTTGTACATGGTAGAAAAAGGTGACTGGATGATGGCCGTTTTTGTTTATGTAATGGGAGTAATTGGTTTTTCCGGTGCAAATATTTTCTATGACTCATTATTACCAAGTGTAGCAGACGAATCGAAAGTAGATTCAGTTTCCAGTTTGGGTTTTGCTATGGGTTACCTTGGTGGAGGTCTGCTTTTCATGGTCAATGTTGTGATGACCCTGCAGCCCGTACTCTTTGGACTGGCAGATGCCGGTGAAGCAGTACGTTGGTCATTTGTAAGTGTTGCGCTGTGGTGGGGGGTTTTTACGCTGATTACAATATTTTGGGTTCCGGAACCTGAAATAGAAGGGCCGAAAAAAGAGGGCAATCCAATTCTGGGAGGATTTCAGCAACTTTATCGTACTTTTCAGGAAATTCGTCATCTGAAAACTGTAATGTTGTTTTTGCTGGCCTACTGGTTTTATATTGACGGTGTGGATACAATCATCAAAATGGCAGTGGATTACGGCATGTCAATCGGCTTTGAATCCAATGATCTTATAATCGCTTTGCTGATAGTACAATTTGTAGGATTTCCTGCAGCACTTGTCTTTGGACGATTAGGTGAACGCTGGGGTGTTCGACCCTCAATATTTCTGGCAATCGGAGTTTATATTGGAGTAACAATCTGGGGTACCATGATGCGTGAAAAATATGAATTTTATGTTTTGGCAGTGGTGATCGGTCTGGTACAGGGTGGTATTCAGGCCTTGAGTCGTTCATACTATTCTCGGATGATACCCAAAAGTCAAGCTGCAGAATTTTACGGATTTTTTAATATGTTGGGAAAATTTGCCGCAATTATCGGTCCGGCACTGATGGGCGTAGTCGGCTTAATGATGCGGAATGCGCTGATGCCTGACTCACCTACTGCAGAACAAATAAAAGCAGTCGGTCAGGAAGCCTCGCGCTGGAGCATCGCTTCAATAGTAATTTTGTTTGTGATTGGAGCAGTACTCTTGTTTTATGTGGATGACGAAAAAGGTCGGGCTGAAGCAGAATATTTAAATCAGAAATGATGGAGAAGAAATTAACCCAGTGATGTTTAATTGAGCATTCTAATTACATTAATGTTTTTCACTTTGCACTAAATGACTTGTTTTAGAACTTTTTACAGGTTCATCATCATGGTTAACAAACAGAACTGAGTGTTTAGCTTTCATTCCCAAAGCGCCACTCTTTTTTCGTAGGCTTCACGGGATATTCTGGTGTCTTCAATAAACTTTGGCAGTTCATCCAGCGTAAGTGCTTGTGGACCATCAACTAAGGCCTCCAGAGGTGCAGGATGGAAATCGACCAGCACCATATTGGCTCCGGCAATAATCCCTTGAGAGGTGGAGTGAAGCACATCCAAAACCCCATCCGGAGAAAACTCTCGTGTACCTACAGAATGTGAGGGGTCAATACAGACCGGCATTCTGGTCAAACGCTTTACAATTGGAATATGTGAGAAGTCGACCATGTTACGATGCGGAGCATTGAACGTTGTTTTCATACCACGCAAACAAAAAATAACCTGATTATTACCTTCACTGGCCAGATATTCAGCAGCATTGAGTGATTCATTTAATGATATTCCAAAACCCCGCTTGAGCAAAACCGGATAAGTATGCTGGCGCCCAACTGCTTTGAGTAACTCAAAATTCTGTGTGTTCCTCGTACCAATCTGCAGCATCACGCCTGTCGGTCGGCCTAGTTTTTCCAGACAATTGTCAATCTCTTCAATGTGCAGTTCATGCGTTACTTCCATGGCTACCACTTTGATACCATATTTTCCTGCCAATTCAAACACATAAGGCAGGCAGCCCTTTCCGTGTCCCTGAAATGAATAAGGATTGGTACGTGGTTTATAAGCACCCATTCTTGTGCAGACCTGTCCATTTTCCTGAAGAGCCTGCAGCATTTTTTCCACATTTCCTGGATTATCAACTGCACATAATCCAGCAAAAATGTGAAAATTATCCTGGCTGAAATGAACTCCGTTATATTCAAAATCGATTGAACCGGATTCATTTGAGTGACGACCTAAAATTCTGAAATCATGTGAAATCCGAATTACCCGCTCAACTGCAGGAAGTGCCTCGATTTCCTCCATACTGACTGCAGCAGTGTTACCGATTAAATAAATTTCAGTCAGACGTTGACCTCTGCCCTGCACTTTATGTTTTTGTAAACGAATTTCTGACAGGCTTTGCAGATGTTCCCAGGTCCTCTTGTAATTTTCAGATTCTTCTTCAACGTTAGGGTTTAAAATTACCAGCATTTATTATTTATATTTAATTGTTGAATGGAAATGAGATTAAATGTTTTTTTAATTAAAAAGGCAAATCGTCAGAGGTCTCGTTTTCAAGCCAGCCTGGCTTTTCCTGAGGAGGCGGTACAGATGTGGCTTGTGTAGAGTTTGGCGCAGAAACACCTGCAGAACTTTGTTCAGCAACCAGTTTCCAGGCCTGGAGGGTGTTAAAATATTTTACTTGCCCCTGTGGGTTAGTCCATTCGCGACCTCTCAAATCAAAAAATATTTCCACTTCCTGACCCACTTCAAAGGAATCCAACAGTTCGCAGCGGTCCTGGACAAGCTCAAATTGAAGTGCCTGTGGATAGTCAGGATTACTTGCATATTCCACTACAAATTCACGTTTTCGGAAGCGGTCTGAAATTTGAACTGTTTCAGAGATTTTTTTAATTTTACCTTTAATTTCCATAGTTGTATTATTTATGAATAAATTTTCTATTATAGCGGAAGTTCGTTTTCCACCAATGTTGCCCAGTAAGCTGCTCCAGTTGGCAGAACTTCATCGTTAAAATCATAGTGTGAACTGTGCAGCATACAACCGCCTTCACCCTTTCCGGTACCAATTCCCAACCAGACGTAACATCCAGGACGAGCCTGCAGCATGTATGAAAAATCTTCTGCACCCATACTTGGCGTTGGATTACGAATAAGATTTTCTTCTCCAACCAGATCAATAACCGCCTTAGCAGAAATTTCTGATTCTGTTGTAGAATTGATGGTTGCCGGATAACCTTTCATATAATTTAGTTCACAACTTGCACCGAAAGCAGCACAAACACCTTCAGCAACCCTCAAAATTGACTGAGGCATTTTCTCTTGTGTCTCGGGAAGAAATGTCCGCACACTGCCATGCATCCGCACACTGTCCGGAATCACATTGTATGCATCACCAGCATGTATTTGTGTCACGCTGATCACCACAGAATCAACCGGATGTGTACTGCGGCTGGGTATGGTTTGCAGTGCATTGACGACCTGAGATGCAGCAACAATCGGATCTATACATTGATCCGGCATTGCACAATGCCCCCCTCTTCCGGTAATTATCAAATCAAAAGTATCTGCCGCAGCCATAATAGGACCGCCCCCAACCCCAAAAATACCGGGTTCCATTCCCGGCCAGTTGTGCATACCATAAACTGAATCTACAGGAAATTTCTCAAACAAACCTTCTTTTATCATTAGATCACCACCACCTCCACCTTCTTCCGCAGGCTGAAAAATGAAGTGGACTGTGCCTTTAAAATTTTTGCTTGAGGCCAAATACTTGGCTGCGCCCAACAACATGGTGGTATGTCCATCGTGACCGCAAGCATGCATTTTACCAGGATTGGCAGATGCGTGATCAAAAGTGTTTTTTTCCTGCAGAGGCAGTGCATCCAGGTCTGCCCGCATGCCAATTGAGGGTCCTTCACCGTTTTTGATTGTGCCAACAACACCTGTTTTTGCCAGACCCCTGTGGACTTCTATTCCAAATCCCTCGAGCTTTGTTGCAACTAAATCTGAAGTCCGGTTTTCCTCATACATTAATTCCGGATGTTGATGAATGTCTCTTCTCCAGGCAGTCATTTCTGCATGGAATACATTAAATTCTTTAATCATTGTCATTTTTCCTCCCTGGACAATTTATTAATTAATTACCAGCTCCCCATTTTTGACGACACTGCGGTGGTTATATTGATTTGTAACTGCAGAGATATCATCAACCGGATTACCGGAAACGATCAGCAGGTCTGCATAAAAACCCTCCTCAATCTGACCTCGATCAGCAATTCCCATCAAATCAGCCGCATTTGCAGTAGAAAACTTTAAGGCATCACTGTTAGATATTCCAATTTCAGTCATGTATTTCAGTTCCTGACTATTATCACCATGAGTATTAAATGGCGTTCCAGCATCTGTACCCATTGCGATTTTACCACCAGCATCATAAAACATTTTGATCGATTGATGATGTCGTTCGCGGACTCGAATAGTTTTTTCTACAATGAAAGCCGGAATACCGTTGTCACGATTCAGATAAATGTTGTTGACAGCAGCAAGTGTCGGAACCAGATATGTTCCTCTCTCCAACATGGCTTCAAGGCATTCCTGAGTCATGAAAATTCCGTGTTCTATCGAATCCATTCCGGCACGAACGGCATTAAGTATTCCAGCGGCTCCTTGTGCATGGCTGGCACAAGTCCGGTGAAAACGGTGTCCTTCATTGACTCCTACCCGCATTTCTTCTTCAGTGTAGTGTGCATCTTCAGGATTTACACCGGGTGTCATAACTCCACCGGTTGCCATTAACTTGATCACATCTGAACCTGCATGAATTTGTTCACGTACTGCTTTCAAAACTTCATCAGGACCATCGGCAATCCTTCCAAAAGCATTTCCATGACCGCCTGTCATACAGATCATTCTACCTGCTGCCATAATTGTTGGACCAAGCTGTCGTCCTGAATTGCAGGCATCCCGAACGGCAAATTCCAGATAATCACGTCCGCCTAAATCCCTGATTGAAGTGACTCCGCTACGCAAAGTTTTTTGTGCATTTTCAAAGGCCTTCATCACAATCTGGCCTGGACCCAATTTTAACAAACTTGTCTTCGGATCAGCCTCTCCGCAATAAACCAGATGGACGTGACAGTCGATCAATCCTGGTAAAAGTGTTCCACCACTTGTGTCAGTTTTTTCACCGCTGTAGCCTTCAAACTCTCCGATAGGAGCTATTTTGGAAATCCGTTCTCCATCTACCAATACTCCGTGGTTTTCCAGCAGGTTCCCGTTTCCGTCAAAAACCAATCCGCCCGAATATAAAGTAGTCATTTATTGTTATATTTCATTTTTTATCAGTATTTTTATTTATATAAAATGAACTTCCATGTTACGCTTTTCTTCGATAGCATGGCAAGCCACTTGTGAATGAGAGTCAACAATCTGAAGTTCAGGTCGCTCTCTTTTGCAGCGCTCATTTGCAATGGGACAGCGGGGGTGGAAGGTGCATCCTGAAGGTGGTTCTATCGGATTAGGGACTTCTCCGCTCACGGGGATTCTTTCTTTCCCACTCATATTTATATCCGGAATGGCATTGAAAAGCATCCTTGTGTATGGATGGCGTGGATTAGTGAATAGAGTTTCTTTGTCAGCAATTTCACAAAGGCGACCTAAATACATTACGCCAATATTGTCTGAAACATGATAAACAACTGCTAAATCGTGCGAAATAAAAAGGTAAGTTAATTCCAGTTCACGTTGAAGATTCTTCATCAAATTGAGGATTTGCGCTTGCACCGAAACATCTAAAGCAGAAGTTGGTTCATCACAAACAATAAAATCAGGTTCACTGGCCAGAGCACGGGCGATTGATATTCTTTGACATTGACCCCCTGAAAATTCATGAGGATATTTGTCACCGTCTGCAGCAGATAGTCCTACCTGCTCCAGCAATTCAGCTACTCTGTTGAATATTTGCAACCTGGATCCGGAAATTCCACCTGTATTTGTCAACCCAAAGGCACGAATTGGTTCGGCTATAATATCACGTACCCGCCAACGTGGATTGAGGCTGGTGTAGGGGTCTTGAAAAATCATTGTCATGCGTCGACGCAAAGGTGCCATTTGGTTGCGTTTACTTAAAGTAGAAAAATCAGTCCCTTCAAATTCGATGCTACCGGAGCTAGTTGGATAGAGTCCGACAATCAATCGTGCCACAGTTGATTTTCCGCATCCGGATTCGCCAACTAAAGAAAAAGTTTCTCCTTTGCGAATACTGAAACTAATGTCATCAACTGCTTTGAGCAAAAGCTTTGGCTCATTTGCCAAAACACGATTTAGCCAAGGTTTTGAGACATCAAAAAAACGTTGGACTGCATCTACTTTCAACAGGGGCGTTTCAGAACTCATGGATTACCATTCCTGAAAAGCAGACAGGCTGCTTTCGTTTTTCCTTTGTTGAGCAGTTCAGGAATCTGTTTATTACAGAGTTCAATTGCATGAGGGCAACGTGGATGAAAAGCGCAGCCGGAGGGACGTTCTGCAATCCTGGGCATTGAACCATCGATTTGTGCCAGGTATTTCATCTTTCTGCCGATTACCGGAATCGAAGCCATTAAACCTTGAGCATATGGATGTTGAGGATTTTGAACCACTTCACGCACAGGACCAATTTCTGCAATTTTACCAGCATACATGACAGCTACTCGATTTGCGGTTTCGGCAATCACACCCATGTCATGAGTGATCAAAATTACTGCTGTACCATGTTTACGACAGAGGTTTTTAAGGAGTGTCAGGATTTGAGCCTGAATCGAGACGTCGAGTGCAGTGGTTGGTTCATCGGCAATGATCAATTTTGGATTGACACATAAGGCCAGGGCGATGACAACACGTTGCCGCATACCACCTGAAAACTGATGCGGAAACTGATCAATACGTTTTTCCGCTGCAGGAATTCCTACTTCTCTCAACAATTCAAGTGCACGATTTTTAGCTTGAGTTGCAGTATGATTGGTATGTGTCTGAATGGTTTCAATCAATTGCCTGCCAATGGTATAAAGCGGATTGAGGCTGGTCAGTGGGTCTTGAAAAACCATGCCGATACTTTTGCCACGAAGGCGTCGCATTTGTTCATAAGGCAGATTGTCAATGCGTTCATTATTCAGCAATATTTTTCCACCTGAGATACGTCCTGGTGCTTCGAGAAGCCCAATAATAGCCTTCCCGGTTAAAGATTTTCCGGCTCCTGATTCGCCGACAATACCGAATATTTCGCCTTCAGCAACTTCAAAGGAAATATCTTCCACCGCCACCAAATTCCCACGACGTGTGTTGAATTCGATACTTAGATTATTGATTTGAAGTAGAGGAACTGACATTAACGGAGTTTGGGGTTGAGAACATCACGCAGCCAGTCACCAAGCAAATTTACTGCTAAAACGAGGATTGCTAATGCCAAACCAGGAAAAATTGTGATCCACCACTCACCAGAAAACAAGAAATCGTTGCCGATGCGAATCAGGGTGCCCAGGGAAGGTTCGGTAGGTGGCACGCCAACACCAAGAAATGATAGGGTGGCTTCAGAAATAACTGCAACGGCCAAATGAATAGTCGCAATTACTAAAATTGGTCCCATTACATTAGGCAGGATGTGACGCCACATGATTAACAGTGGGTGGATCCCAATCACTCTTGCAGACTGTACATATTCTTTGTTGCGCTCAACCATTGTAGAGCCACGCACGGTCCTGGCATACTGTACCCAGCCGGAAACGCCAATTGAGAGGATCAAAACGTAGTATGCCAAATTACTCTGTTGACCAACAGGCAAAATTCCGCGCAAAACACCATTGATCAGTAGAGCAATTAAAATTGCTGGAAAACTGAGTTGTATTTCTGCAACACGCATTATGAAAGCATCCAGTTTTCCACCCAGAAATCCGGAGACCAACCCGAGTCCTACTCCCAGAACCAGTGAGAAAATTACGCTTGAAAAACCAATGAACAACGAAATGCGCGATCCGTGAATAATGGTGGATAGAATTCCACGTCCCAAATCGTCGGTACCAAGTAAAAAACGCGGATCACCATCGACTTCCCAAACAGGTGGTATGAATGAATCCATAATGTCAAGGGAGGCCATGTCAAAAGGATTGTGGGGCGCAACAAATCCGGCAAATATTGAAGCCAGAAAATAAAGCACCGTCACCAGTCCTGCCAGAATCGTCACTGGTGAACGGGTAAATGAATACACCAAATCACTGTCAAAAAAACGTTTTAACATGAAAGACCTTATCCGTGAGCTTTAACGGCATCAACCCTTAAACGTGGATCGACAACATAATATAACAAATCTACAACCAGATTTATTAACACAAAAAAGAAAGCAATCATCATCAGATATGCTGCCATAATTGGGATGTCAACGTTTTGAATGGACTGCAAAAACATTAACCCCATTCCCGGCCATTGAAATACAGTTTCAGTAATAATCGCAAAAGCTAGAATTGAACCAATTTGTAAACCAGTGATTGTGATAACTGGTACCATTGTGTTTTTTAGGGCATGTCCAAAATGAATAGCTTTGTTGCTTAAACCGCGTGCACGGGCAAACTTAATGTAATCTGTAAGTAGAACCTCCAGCATCTCTGCTCTTACCAGACGCATGATTAAAGTCAGTTGGAACAATCCCAATGTTATGGCCGGCATTATCAGGGCTTTGAGTCCGCTGATAGTTAAAAACCCTGTTCGCCAACCTCCAATTTCGATAACTGTTCCTCGTCCAAAAGAAGGTAACCACTGCAGTTGCACGGCAAATAAAAAAATCAGTAAAATTCCAATTAAAAAGGTGGGTAGTGAAATTCCAATTAATGAAAACATCATAAAAAACCTGCTGAGCCAGCCGTAACGATGTAGTCCTGTGTAAACACCCATAGGGATACCCACCAGCAGGGAGAAAATTGCTGAAACCAGACTGAGTTCCAAGGTTGCAGGAAAGCGTTCAAGTAACATTTCTGTAACCGGGCGTTTGTGTTGATAGGAAATTCCGAAATCTCCAGACAATGCTTTGAGGACAAAACGTCCAAATTGCATGATGAAAGGATCATTCAGTCCCAATCGTTCCCGCAATGCTTCACGCTGCACCAAGCTTGTGTCAATTCCCACCATTTGATTGACGGGGTCACCCACATAGCGGAACATTGTGAAAGCAACGAATGCCACAAAAAACATTACTATCAACGACTGGAAAAGTCGACGGATGATAAATGCCGCCATGGCAAAGGATCTGGATTCAGGAGGAAGGAAAAGGCTCCGGAATATTACCGGAGCCGTGTTTGTTTATCAGAGATTATTTCAAATAAGAAATAGAAACAGGAGCAACATGTTCTAAACTACGACCTAAGAAGCTGCAGTTTTTTGTCCTGTTTTTTTAGATCCTTTTCAAAATGATATTAGTTAATTCAAATTAACGTGATAGATCATGAACTGATTGTCCGCACGTTGTTTGAGGCTGACACTGTCTTTCTTTGACCAGGCCAATCCCTGCTGATGCAAGGGCAGGTAAGCATGTTCATCAACTGTAATTTGATATGCTTCCCTGATCATTTCATCACGTTTTGCGGCATCGGTAGTTACAAGAATTTTATCAGTCAACTCATCTACCCTGGCATTACTGTAGCCGGTTAGATTGAATTTTCCCCGCCCATCTTCGCTGGGACCACCAAGGATGTTGTACAGAACGTTCCAACTGTCGAAACTTCCCGGAGTCCAACCTAGCAAATAGAAACTGGTGTCCCATTTTGGACGTAGAACCTTTGCAAAATACTGGGCTTTTGGCTGAGCCAACAAGTTGACCTTCACTCCAACTTTTGCCAACATGGCTACTACTGCCTGACAGATTTTTTCATCATTTACATAGCGGTTATTTGGACAGTCCATTCCGACTTCAAAGCCTTCTGGATAACCTGCGTCAGCTAACAGTTCTTTTGCCCTATCCGGGTTGTAAGCTGGTCGTGAGAATTGTCCTGAGTGAGTGAACAAGCTAGGAGAAATCATCAATGCAGCTGGAGCGGACAAATTTCGCATCACTTTTTTCTTAATCGCTTCAATGTTAATTCCCAACATAAAAGCTTCCCTTACCCGAACATCTTTAAATGGGTTTTTGCCTTTGACATTGGAATACAGCAACTCATCGCGGGCCTGATCCATGCCAAGGAAAATAGTTCGAAGTTCCGGACCAAGCATGGCTGAGGTGCCCTCATTACTGTTGACCCTCTGAATGTCCTGCACCGGTACAGGGTACATCATATCAATTTCACCTGAAAGCAGAGCTGCTACACGAGTTGCATCTGAACCAATTGGAGTGAAAATTACTTCTGTTAAATTGTGTTGAGCAGTATCCCACCAGTGCTTGTTTGGTTTAAGCACAGTTTTTACATCGGTCTCTCTGGAAACAACAACAAATGGACCAGTTCCATTTGCGTGACGAGTGGCATGATTCTCTTTGCCTTCTGTTACACTGGTTGGACTTCCGGCACCGTTACTCTCAGACCACTCTTTGTCCATAATGTAGCAACTGGACCATTCTGCAGTCAAAATCGGATTTGCTGTTGTGGTTACGAAATCCACAGTATACTCATCAACTTTTAGCACTTCCTTGACAGTAGCCATACATTTTGTCAGGTCCGAACCTTCCATTTTAGCACGACCGTAGGAAAACAGGACATCATCTGCATTGAACTTATTTCCATTGTGGAACGTCACTCCCTGACGTAGTTTGAAACGCCAGCGTGTTGGTTCAACAACTTGCCACTCAGCAGCAAGTGCAGGAATGATTTTGAGGTCAGCATCACGACGCACCAATCCTTCATATACATTTCCGAGTAAGCCCAACGTAAATGTTTCATTCAATGAATGAGGGTCGAGAGATTGTGCGTCTCCCTGAAACGCCCAGCGGAATGTTTTGGCCTGTGCCGTGGAAAACACGAGTCCGATCAAGGTTATTAACATTAGGGTTGCAACTATTTTTTTCATTATAAACTCCAATTAAGTTGTTATATGAGATGCCCGAAAAAATTTCGGAAACAGGTGGAAAAGTGAACATTATTTCACTTAAATACAGAACATGTCAAGGAATATATTTGCCAAGAAATATGTCAGTGAAAATCTAAACTACTTTTCTGTTATCACTCAGGACGAGTAATGGATTATTATTGAGTGACCTCAATAATAATCCACAACCCCAAAATGTCAACAAGGCAGACATACTCCAAAACATCCATGAATAGTTGTACCAGTGAATCAGCAATCCACCAAGAATTGGGCCGGCAATTTTAGCAGAATTTTTCAAGGCACCGATCATTCCTGAACCTGTTCCGGTGTGGAGGACATCCATTTTTTGTGCGAACAGGGCAATGGTTGATGGAAAAATTAGTGCTTGAGAAAGTCCTATGCCAAGTGCCAGCAATAGTAAAAACGAAGGAGTATTAGCCAATGGTAGCAATCCTAAAGCAAAAGCAGCCAATAGCATTCCGAAAGCAGCTACCGGAAGATAACCCAAACGATCACTTAGTCGACCTCCGTAGGGACGTGCAATCAGATGTGTTAATTCCTGGACGGAAAAGAAAACTCCGACCCACAGAATCGAAATTCCGTTTTCAAGTGCATACAGCGGTAAAAAAGTTTTAGTGGCGTAAATACCGAGATAGACAATACTTTCCAGACTCCCTGCCATCCACAGTTCAGGCGTTTTGATTCCTGCCCGGAATGCGGCTTTTGCCTGTTGACGTATAGAAATGAGAGGAGTTTTTGCTGGACCTGAAGTCTTATTAAGCAGCAGCACAGGCAATAATGCAAATGAACTCAAAAGTCCAATGACTGTAAAAATTGTTGAGGGTTCATAAATCATTAATAACCCTGCGGTGATTGTTGGTCCCAGCAGATATCCTCCGCAGCGTGCCATCCCAAACCAACCCAAACGTTCTGCGCAATTACTTTTGGAACTGTTGTTGTTTTGACTTTGATCGATGACCCAGGCCACTGTTACCGGTCCGTAAATCGCTGTAGCTAAACCGTGTATGAGGCGTAAAATGAGTAATTCTTCCGGAGTCTGAATCCATTGATAAAGAAACGGGATTCCGGTAAAAAGCAGAGTTCCCGCAAAAATCCAAATCCAGCGTCCCCAACGGTCAGACAAGAGGCCGAAGATTGGTTTTAGCAGCATTCCGGTCAAAGTGGAAACCGAAACGATCAGCCCCAAAAATGTGGCGTTAGCACCCAAACTTGCGGCAAAAATTGGCAATAGTGGTGTTTTGCCCATTTGATAAGCGGTGCGCACTAAAAAATCAGCAGCCGTGATTTTAAACAATTCTGAAATTCCGCGCATCCTAACCTTGCAGTTTAGGAATTCCGGCTTGTTCCATTTGCTGATTGAGACGGTCTACTTCCTGTTCTTCGAGTTTTTGCAAGCATGCAAGTTGCTCGTCAATTTGTGCTTTCAAATGTGCAAAAACGGTGTGTGCCTGTTCCGGAGGAGCGGCATCTGCGATAACAACTACACTGACCAAAGCCTCCATGCGCTCTTTGAGTTTTGTTGGATGTCGCAAACGATCCGATGGTGTTTCATACTGGGTTTGCGTCAATTCTGTCTCAATAGTTTCGAGCTGTTTTTGGAGCGATTCGAGTTCAGGATTATCATAATTTTCGCGATCCGTTAATTCCGTAATTTGGCGTTTGATTCTGCGGATGCTGTTAATGGCAGCATTGACTTCGGAAACGCAATTTCTGATTTTCGTCGACAAATCAAACTGTGCCGCAAAATCTTCCGGAGTGGTTTCCAAACGGGGGTCTTTGACTATTTCAAAAGAATGCGTGATTTCGTTGTCAGATTCACTGTTGCCAAATTTCAAACGTACCTGATAGGTGCCGGGAGGAGCCAGAGGACCGCCGCCGGGTCCGCCTTCTCCGCGTCCTAACGGCTTGTAACCGGGTTTTTCGAGTGCTTTCTCAATTTTGATTTCCGGGCCGGGATAACGCATATTCCAAATGAAGCAATTAAATCCCTTTTTATTTGGTAAAGAGGGCTTTTCTTCGTCAAGATTTTCTGAATTGGTCTCAACCGGAATTTCGAGTTGAGTTTCGTCAATTATTTTAGTGGTAAAACTATCTATTTCTTTACCGCTGGCATCTAAAATAATTAACTCTAAAGGCTGCTCTGGAACTGATTCCAGAAAATAATTTACGATTACGCCTTCCGGAGGATTTTCGCCCATATCTAAATAACGGAATACTTTTTCACCGTCCGGTGTCGTTTCCTGATAATTTGTACCCGGCAAACCGAAGGCCGGACTATAATTTTTCCCTTCACCCAAAAACAAATTAACGCTCCAATTCAAAGTGCGGCGGTAAGTTTTACGTGGTGGAAAAAATTTTATGTCACTGGAAATTCTTTTTACTTTACCGGAAGATTCACGGGCAAATTCCCGGAGTGGAGTCAAATCGTCCAGAATCCAGAAAGACCGCCCATGCGTGCCGACCACTAAATCATCATCCTTGATTTTTAAATCATAAACCGGAACTACTGGGAAATTCCCCCCAAGTTTTTGCCAGTTTTTGCCGTCGTTTGCACTCATATAAATTCCGCTTTCTGAGCCGACATACAATAATCCGGGACAAGTCTGGTCTTCGCGAATTACACGACTGATTTCTGTTTCAGGATAGTCGCCGTTGATGCTACTCCAGTTCTGTCCGCCGTCAATTGATTTGTAGATTAAAGGTCGATAATCGTTCAATTTGTAACGTGTAGCAGAGAGATAAATTGTTTCCGGAGCATGTGCGGAAACTTCAATGCAGAAAATATAAGAAAATTCAGGTATATCGGGCGGCGTGATATTTTGCCAGGTTTTTCCACTGTCCCTTGAAGTATGAACCAAACCGTCATCACTTCCCGTCCAAAAAACTCCGGATTGATGTGGAGATTCGACAAAAGTTGAGATCGTTCCATAATGTTCTGCGCCACTGCTGTCAATTGTCATCCCTCCGGAAACACCAAGTTTGCTTTTGTCCGCACGAGTTAAATCCGGACTTATTTTTTCCCAACTGTGACCTTCATTTATTGTCCGGAAAACATGATTCCCGCAAGCATAAACGGTTCCGGAATCGTGAGGCGAAAAAGAAATTGGGAAAGTCCATTGAAAGCGGTATTTTAAATCTTTTGGAGCCCAACCGAATTGCTCTTCAGGCCAAATATTGACGAGCCGTAATTGTTTTGTGCGGTGATTGTAATGCTGTAGTTGTCCTTCGCCGCCTGGTGAACTGCCGACTGCACCGATATAAACGATATCCGGATCGTCGGGCTTAACCGCAATAAATCCGCTTTCTCCGGTTCCGGGCAAAGTACATTCCTGCATTGTAATTGCCCCAAATTCGCTGGCACTCGGAACGCTGATACTGGTGTTGTCCTGCTGGGTGGCATAGACGCGGTAAGGAAATTGATTGTCGATGTCCATACGGTAAAATTGGGAGGTCATTTGGTTGTAAATCGAAGACCAAGATTTTCCGCCGTTGTAAGAGATACAACCGCCACCGTCATTGCCCTGCACCATCCGTTGCGTATTTTCTGGGTCAATCCAAAGGTCGTGATTGTCGCCGTGTGGAGTGGTTATTTCACTGAAATTAGAACCACCGTCTGTTGATTTCCACATTTGCAAATTGGTAATATAAACTGTATCTGCATGTTTTGGATCAGCGAAAACGTGGCAATAATACCAGGGTCGGTGAATCAGATCACGGTTTCCGGAAGTCTGTATCCAGCTTTTTCCGTCGTTATCTGAGCGGTAAAGCCCGGCTTTTTCGGCTTCGATAATCGCCCATACGCGTCCGCTTTGCGCCGGAGAAACGGTGACTCCGATTTTGCCTTTTGTACCTTTCGGCAGTCCGGGATTTTCTGTGATGTCAGTCCAAGTTTCTCCGCCGTCTCCGGAACGGTAAAGGCTGCTGTCAGGGCCGCCGCTGTTGAGACTCCAAAAATTACGGTGAGCTTCCCAAAATGAAGCATAAAGAATTCGAGGATTATTGGGGTCAAGACTTAAGTCGATCGCACCGGCTTTTTCACTGCGGAAAAGAATTTGCTCCCAATTTTGGCCTCCGTCTTTGGAACGGTAAATTCCACGATCTTTGTTGGGACCAAAGGCATCGCCGAAAGCTGCTACATAAACTAAATCCGGATTATTTGGATGCACCCGAATTTCGCTGATGTGACGTGTTTTCCGCAGGCCGAAATTATTCCAGGATTTTCCTGCATCGGTGGATTTATAGACACCATCACCAAAGGAAACATCACCCCGGATTGTTGATTCTCCCATGCCGGCATAAATAACGTTTGGGTCAGATGGCGCAACCGTTAACGCACCGACCGCTGCACTTGCTAAAAAACCATCGGAAACATTCTCCCAGAATGTTCCGCCGTCTTCTGTTTTCCAAATTCCCCCTGCTGCTGCACCAAAATAGGAGACCTGTGAATTAAGCGGATCACCGGACACAGCTACTACACGTCCACCGCGCGGAGGTCCAATGCAGCGCCAGCGGAGAGTGTCAAGATGTGAAATATTATTTGAGGCTGAAGTTGTTGTCATAATTTACCTGAATTCTAAAAGTGCAAAAAAATAGAATTTAATGGCTCAACAATTTTGAAAGCTCTATATTAAGTTGGATTATAGTTGATTAAAGCAACACCTAAAATGCAAAAAAATATTCCTACAGCATTAATCAGACTTTTTTGTTCAGCAAAAAAGAGAACACCTAGTGCAACCAGTAAGAGATTGATGATCACTCCTGTAACTAGTCCGGCTGTGCTGAGATCCCAACCAGCTCTAAACATCCACAGGTAACCAAAATTTACCATCATTACTGATGCTGCAATGGCAAATTGTATCCAGTTTAACTGCCGAAAATGTAAAGTTAAGCCACCTTCAACAGGGAAAATCAGCAGTAGTGCAAGTCCAAGTATTAAAGCTGCTAGATACAACCCAGAATAGAAACTAATGGATTTGCTGTTGCTGGTACCAACTTGATAAACAATTGATAACCAACTGCACCTAAGATTGCCATTGCAGCTGAAATATAAAACATTTGGATTCCTCTTATTTGCCTGAATTATTTATTGATGAATAAGAAAAGGATACTATTTTAGAAAAAAGTTTGCCAATGATTCAGACAACAGGAAAACGTTGTTAACGCCCGCGCAAGCGGGGATCCAAAGCATCTCTTAGTCCATCGCCGATGTAGTTGACGCTGAGTACGGTCAGGGAGATGAAGAGACCGGGCCAGATAACTCTGGACGGTGTAATCTGAATGAAGTTTGCGCCGTCATAAAGCAATCTGCCCCAGGTTGGAAAATCCGGAGGAAAACCAAGTCCAAGAAAGGAGAGGGCAGATTCGGTGATTATCGCATTGGCAATGCCTAAAGTTGCGGATACCATGATCGGGCTGAGAATGTTTGGTAAAATATGACGGAAAATAATACGTCGTTTTCGGGTGCCGATACTGTGAGCAGCCATCACAAATTCACGCTCTTTGATACTCAGGACATCACTTCTCACAATTCGGGCGGTGTGCATCCAACTCGTGATACCAATAACAAAAACAATCAGCATGAATATTCCTGCTTCCGGACCGTAAAGGGTACGCAATGTGTCGCGGAAAAGCAGAATAATAACCAGTAAAAGTGGTAAAATTGGCAGTGCCAGAAACAAATCCGTCAAGCGCATCAATGGACCGTCAAGGGATTTAATAAAACCTGCCAGCACTCCAACGAATGTTCCTAAAAAAAGTGCGATCAGCATGGCCAGGAAACCGACTGCTAATGAAACTTGACCTCCGGCCAACATTTGTGCCAATGTGTCGTGACCTATGTTGTCGGTTCCAAGTGGATGAGCCAGAGTTGGTCCTAAATTTCTCTCCCGAAAATTGATTGCACTTGGCTCAATGTCGTGAATAAGGGGTCCGATTGAAACAAAAAGGGTGATAAAAATAAACACAATAACTCCGGTCATTGCGCCCTTATGTTTTCTGAATTGACGCCAGACATCGATCCAGAGTGAGCGGTGTTGAGTTACAGACTCAATTGTATTTACTACAGCGTTATTTTCAGTCATAACGGATCCTTGGATCGAGGATGCCGTAAATCACATCTGCGATGAGATTGAAAACAACAATCAGTACTGCAAACAGGAAAGTCAACGTTTGAACGAGAGGAATATCTGCCCCCTCAATTGCAATGATTAAAAGTTGCCCCAAACCGTTGACGCGGAAAATTTGCTCTGTGATGATGGCTCCACTGAAAATTGTGGGGATCCCCAGAGCAATCAAAGTCACTACCGGGATCAGGCTGTTGCGTAGTACATGAATCAGCAAAACCACTTTTTCCGAACGTCCTTTTGCTCTGGCTGTACGGACATAATCCAAATTTAGATTATCAAGTATAGAAGCACGCATAAAACGGCTTAGTTGTGAGGCATTGTAAAGGGCCAGCACTGCCACCGGCATGAACATCTGTTTGACCTGCAAAACGAAATTTTCCCAACTGTTGATTTCCAAAGTGGTGTCATAAATCATGGGAAACCACCTTAGCTGCACACTAAAGATGATAATTGCCACCATGCCAGTAAAAAATGTCGGTATGGAAAAACCTACCATAGTAATGAAAGTACCTACCTGATCAAACCAGGAATATTGTTTGTAAGCGGAAATTATACCGATGGGAATGGCAATTAAAATTCCGAATAAATAAGACAGCCCGACAACCCAAAGCGTTTGCGGAGTGCGCTGAATTATTAAATCAACTACCGGACTGCGCGTCGCCCATGACAAAATGCGGGTACGGTTTTCCGCATCACCGATGGTTATGCCAAATCCCTCTTGTAGAATATTTAGCGGCTCGTTGACGAAGAATTGCACCATCCACTTGCCAAAGCGTACGTGCATTGGCTGTCCAAGTCCGAGCGACTCACGGATTTTTTCACGTACCTCCGCTGGTACCGTCATTGGTAAGTTACCAGTGGGATCGTTCGGGGCCAAATCAAGGATGGCAAAAATGATGAAGCTGATTACCAGTAAAGTAGGGATGGCAATCAATATGCGGCGAATGATGAAGTGGATCAATGTTCGGACGCCTAGAGGTTAAATAAAAAACGGTTTGCGAACCGAAATCCGCAAACCGTAAAGGACTGAAAAAGCTCGAGTTACTTGCGAGCCCAATCGGCAATATTCCAGAGTTCGGAATCCCATGGATTCATACGAACGCCGGAAATTCCATTGGAATGTGCAGAAACACTACCACGGTGAATCAGTGGGATCATCGCATAATCCTGCATCAGCAAATCATTCATTGCTTTTGTAAGACTAATGCGAGCTTTCATAGCTGAAGTGACTGCCAGTTTAGCGGAGAGTGCATCATAGGCAGGATTACACCAGCGCGGCATATTACCACCGCCCCACTTATTGGACCTTTGAGCCATTTCCTTACAGGTCCAGTTTGACATGTAGGTCTGTGGATCTGTACCACTGAAGTTATTGGTATACATTTCTATGTCAGTGTAGAACTTCTGGTAAGTATCAGGACTGGCTATATCTCCACCAAAGAAGACTGAGGCACTGAGATTACGCAGTTCGGTTTCGACTCCGATCTGTTTCCACATTTCCTTGATGAAAGCCTGTGTAGCCTGACGCACTGAGTTGGTAGATGTCTGATATAGAATTGAGATTCGGACACCATCTTTCGCACGTACTCCATCTGAACCACGTTTCCAGCCGGCTGCGTCCAACAGTCGGTTAGCTTCAGCAACGTTTGGAGTTTTACACTCATCGTTTGCAGATGAAGCATAAATTGCCGGTGCGGGCAGAACATTACAACTGATTTTTCCTGCCTTACCATATCCTGCGTCCACCAGTACTTGACGGTCAATTGCCAATGAAAGCGCTCGTCTTACGTTATAATCCGACAAGAAAGGATGCGGGTTACGGTTATTGTTTCCACCGATGTATTCTGAACGGTCATCACCGAGTGAAGAGTCCGGGTTGGTGAAGTTGACCATCAAACGTTCGACAGATGTTCCAAAAGCCGAAACGACCTTGCCTTTTCCGGCCTTTTCCATTGTGACCAGAATTTCCGGTTCAACCTGCAGGTTCCAGGCATAATCCATTTCACCAGTTTCGAGGACAGCACGTGCTGCTGAAACAGCGTCTCCACCGCCTTTGAAAACCAATTTACTGAAAGCAGGTTTGCTGGCATCACGGTAATTTGGATTGGCTTCAAAAACGATCACATCATTCGGCTTGAAATCCACGACCTTGAAAGGGCCCGTTCCAATTGGGTAAAAGTTCTGTTTGGTACATTCCTGCGCTTTTGCTCCCGCACAACCGTCAAACTGTGCTTTTTGAAGAATTGGCGCATTGTAGCCGACAAAAGGTGCATAAGGGAAAGGCTTTGGTACAGTGAACTCAACCTTGACAGTGGTGCTGTTTACAGCAGTCACTGATTTGATATCGTTCCAATAATTTGCTTGTGTACAACCCGTGTCAGGATTTGAGCAGTAACCGTAAGTGAAAACCGCATCGTCAGCAGTAAGTGCAGAACCATCTGACCACTTAATACCTTTTTTGATTTTCCAAGTGATGGTCGTCAAGTCTTTTGAAATTCCACCATTTGCAACTGTAGGTATTTCTTCTGCCAGAAAGGGAACCAAACCCCCGTTCTCATCATAACGGGCAAAAGGCTCCAGCACGACCGAAGCAGCTTCAAGCTCCTTGGTACCCCCTGAAAGATTAGGGTTCATAGTTGAGGGAGCCTGCCAGTACAGCAGATTCAATTGACCGTCACTGCCGCGTTTGGCTTCAACGGTACTTGCCAGACTCAAAGCGAAAGCCAGACTCAGCAAGATGTTAATAGTTTTCTTCATTTGATCACCTTATTTTGGGAGTTAAAGGCCAAAAGAGTTTAGATTCTGTTGACCAAAATTGACATTTCGGTTTATCCGGAATGTCGTTAAGAAGGCTCCAACCATCCATGTTAAATGCCTAACCGGTTATTCTGTATACTGCAATTCTCAAAGTCTGCAATAACAGAAAGTCGTTGCATTGTACAGTTCTCAAAACAAAAGTCAATTACTTTTAACATTATTAAACTATATGACAGGCCACTTGATGGCCCTTTGAGACTTCCCGCCACCCCGGCGGTTCTTTGAAACATTTTGCCTCAGCTTTTGGGCAACGAGTGCTGAAATGGCAACCTGAAGGTGGATTTGACGGGCTGGGCACATCTCCTTCAAGTATTGTACGGTTGCGTTTTCTTTCCTGTTTTGGATCATGGATAGGTACAGCGGAAAGTAAAGCCTGAGTGTATGGATGCAGAGGCGTTTTGTAAAGTGATTGGCTCGAAGCCAACTCGACTATCCTGCCAAGATACATAACTGCTACCCGGTCAGCAATGTGTCGAATCATGCTCAAATCGTGGGAGATAAACAAATAGGTCAATCCGTATTCTTCCTGTAAATCTTCCAGTAAATTAATGACCTGTGCTTGAATTGAAACATCTAGTGCAGCAATGGGTTCATCGCAAATGATGAGATCAGGGCTCAAAGCCAATGCTCGTGCAATTCCGATGCGCTGCCGCTGACCTCCGGAGAATTCGTGAGGATATCTATTTGTAAATTTTGGATTCAGGCCAACAGAGTTCAGTAGTTGCTCCACACGTTCATGACGTTCTTTTGTTTTGAGCGACTGATGCTCCATCAGCGGCTCGCCGACAATACTTCCGACTGTCATTCTAGGATTAAGGCTGTCCTGCGGATCCTGAAAAATCATTTGCATCTGGGGTCGTTGTTTTCGAAGCTCTTCCTTGGTGATTGACGTAAGGTCTCGACCTTTGAAAATCACATTCCCGCTGGTTGCAGGAAGCAGTTGTAGAATTACTCTGCCGGCAGTTGATTTGCCGCATCCGCTTTCGCCGACTAGACCTAAAGTTTCACGATCATGAATATCGAAAGAAATTCCGTCAACAGCTTTGACGCTACCAACTTCTCTGCGGAATACGCCACGTGTAATAGGAAAATGCTTGACCAGTTCTTTTACTTCAAGCAGAACATTGCGTTCTTTGAGGGTCATGTGTTTTTTCCTGAATCAGGTTCCCACCAACAAGCAACTTTATGGTTGTTTTTTCTGTTGACCAAAGCAGGGTTTTCCTGCAGGCAGCGAGCAAGTGCATGGGGACAACGCGGTGCAAAAGGACAGCTTGCTGGAATATTATTTAGGCTTGGAGGCTGGCCGCTGATACTCTCAAGACGTTTTGCGCGTTTACCCTTCAAATTAGGCAGTGTTTTCAGTAAACCCCTGGTGTAAGGATGTTTTGGGTTGCCGTACAACTCATCCACTGGTGCCTCCTCTACGATGAAGCCACTGTACATCACAGCCACTCGATCTGCAATTCCGGCAATGACACCAAGGTCGTGAGTGATCCAGATTATGGCCATTCCTAGTTCTTCGCGCAGACGTTTGATGATGTCCAGTATTTGAGCCTGAATGGTTACGTCAAGTGCTGTTGTAGGTTCGTCAGCAATTAAGACCTGTGGGTCGCAGGCCAGGGCGATGGCAATCATAACTCGTTGGCGCATTCCACCGGAGAATTGATGAGGGTAATCGTTTAAACGACTTTCTGCCAGGGGGATACCCACTAGATCCAGCAGCTCTGCAGATCGTTGACGAGCTTCTCTGCGGCTCATTCCCAGATGTTCCCGCATGGGCTCTGCCAATTGATATCCAATTGTTAAAACAGGATTGAGTGAAGTCATCGGATCTTGAAAAATGAATCCTATTTTTCCACCCCGTACTTTTCTTAATTGATCCAGGTTAAGTTGAATCAGATCCTGCCCCTCAAACTTTGCTGTTCCAGCATAGATTTCTGCAGGCGGCATGGGCAGCAGTTTGAGCAGGGTCATCATAGTCACGCTTTTTCCAGAGCCACTTTCTCCAACGACTCCCAGCAACTCACCCTTCTTCAGCTCAAAACTGACACCGTTGACTGCGTGAACTAAGCCGTCCTGAGTGTGAAAACGCGTGGCTATATTTTCGACTTGAAGAACTGGAGTTTGACTCGGCAAAACAAATGATGTAGTTGACTTGATTGGAAAATAAATTACATTTTTAAGAGATGAAGTCTAGTCTTCTCAGTGGATTTGTCAAGAGCATTCTTGAACAGACAGCTTTTTAAGCAAGAAAATCCTGCAGGAACTCATTTTCAATTGACAAAAATCAAATTTTAATAGATAATCGGCAGTCTAAGCTAATGTTCTCTGTGAAGCAAAATGATTCGGTCGGACCCATTTTATGGGATGGCATCCTGATAAATTGTCACTGAGAATGAACTGTTGGAAAAAATATTTCTAACAACTATATTATTCTATAGTCCTCCAAAGGTGCCATCTGAACGGAAATAAAAATATGCCAGGAAAATCAACAATAAAACATAAAGTCTGCCGTGCGTTAGGTGTCAATCTGATAGGCAGTCCAAGTGCCGCACTAACTTTGAGCCGCCGGCCTAATCGTCCAGGACAGCATGGTGCAAGTCGTCAAGCAAAGATATCACCTTATGGTCAGCAATTGAGAGAAACTCAAAAGTTGAAAGCATACTATGGTATTGGTTCAAAACAGCTACGCCGCTATTACGAAAAAGCAGCCAGAGTCCGTAGACAAACTAACGTTGCGCTTGTTCAAACTCTTGAGACACGCCTTGACAATATGGCCTACCGGATGGGATTTGCCGGAACATTACGTGCTGCCAGACAAATGGTTGTGCATTGTCATATTACCGTGAACGGTAAAAGAGTCAATAAACCTGGTTACCAGGTCAGTCCTGGAGATGTCGTTCAACTTAGAGAGAGAAGTCAAAAAATTGACAGATACAAGGATTGGTTTAATTTCTTTGAACAGAAACTGGGATACATTCAACGTGATACCAAAAATTTTTCCGGCTCACTTGTTTTGATTCCGGAACGTGAGGAAATTCCAATTGAAGTTGAAGATCATCTTGTCGTCGAGTTCATGGCTCGTTGATTTTAAAAAATTCTACTACCGGTTGCTTTCAGCAGTCGGTAGTACTGAGTCCCTCTCAGATCCTTTCCTTCCTCTTATCCTGCTAAAATATAAACATATAATAACAACTGGTACTCGAAAATTTGATCATGAAAAGTTCAAAACAAATTCGACAGGAATTCATCACTTTTTTTGAAGATCGTGGACACAGCTTTGTGCGTAGTGCACCAGTTGTTCCCAATGATGATCCAACATTGCTCTTTTCCAACTCCGGAATGGCGCAGTTTAAAGATGTGTTTTTAGGAACCGGTGTCCGTGAATACAAGCGTGCCGTCAATTCACAAAAATGTATTCGAGCCAGCGGAAAACATAACGATCTGGAAGATGTAGGACATGATAACTACCACCACACTTTTTTTGAAATGCTTGGCAACTGGTCTTTCGGAGATTATTTTAAGCAGGAAGCAATTGTCTGGGCCTGGGAATTAATGACAGAAGTTTGGGGACTGCCAAAGGATAAATTGTGGGCGACTGTTTTTGAAGGTGGTGATGGAGTAGAGGCGGATGAAGATGCAGAAAAATTATGGAGAACCTGTACAGATATCAATCCTGAACAAGTATTGCGCTTTGACAAAAATGATAATTTCTGGGAAATGGGTGAAGTTGGACCCTGTGGACCATGTTCTGAACTGCATATAGATCTGGGTGAGGGTACCTGTCCGCTTGCAGAAAAACATGAATGTGCAGTTAACCTTGAAGGCTGTTGGCGTTTTGTAGAGTTGTGGAATTTGGTTTTCATGCAGTATCAACGCTTTCCGGATGGACACCTGGAAGAACTTGCTGCTCAGCATGTTGATACAGGAATGGGGCTCGAACGTGTATGCCGCGTATTGCAGAAAGTTGATTCCAATTACAGTACAGATTTGTTCACACCAATTTTGAATAAAATTTCTGAAGTGACCGGACTGCCTGATGCTGACGGAGATGTGGGGGTGGCTTTTCGAGTGATTGCTGATCATCTGCGTTCGTTGAGTTTTGCAATTGCAGATGGAGCATTTCCTTCAAATGAAGGACGGGGATATGTCTTACGTCGAATGTTGAGGCGGGCCACACGATACGGTAGAGTCCTGAAGATGCATGAACCTTTCATCTATAAACTGGTGCCAATTTTGGCAGAAGTAATGGGTGACGCTTTTCCGGAAATACAAAAACAGCAAAAACACGTTCAAAATGTAATTCAGTCTGAGGAAAAAAGTTTTGGATTGACCCTCGATCGTGGTCTTGAAATATTTGAAAACATGATTTCAGCACCTGAAACTCAGGCTGCAAAATTGCTTGCCGGTGCAGATGTCTTTAAACTATATGACACTTATGGTTTTCCGGTAGATTTGACTCGCTTGATGTCTGAGGAACGTGGATTTGGTGTTGATGAAAGTGGATTTGAAAAGTTGATGCTGGAACAACAGGAACGGGCGCGAGATGCTGGTAAATTCAAGGCAACACTTGATGAGTGGACAGAGGTTTCCGCAGGATCGGATTCTAAATTTAGAGGCTACAATGAGTTGAATACTGATTCAAAGTTAAGAAGGTATTCACGCAACGAAAAAGGACAATGGCAGTTCATTTTAGACACAACTCCGTTTTATGCAGAATCGGGAGGACAGGTTGGTGATCATGGAACCCTCAAGCAAAATGGAATAACTTGGCAGGTGGTTGATGTTCAGAAACAAGGAGATTCAATTATCCACATTTGTGAAGCAGAAAATGCCTCAGATAATAATGTCCTTCCGGACGCGTCAGCGATGATTGCCGCGGTTGATGAAAAACTGCGTTTACCGACTACCAATAATCATACTGCTGCCCACTTGATGCATGAAGGCCTGCGTCAAGTTTTGGGCGAACATGTGGTTCAAGCAGGATCGTTGGTCAATCCAGAAATACTGCGTTTTGACTTTACTCATTTTGAAAAAGTTAACGAGCAGCAACTGGAAGAAATTGAAAACATAGTGAACTCAGTAATTCGTGAAAATATTACAACTGATATTTACGAAATTCCATTTCAGCAGGCAATTGATTCCGGTATTACGGCTTTGTTTGGCGAAAAATATGGAGATCGTGTGCGGGTAGTTAAAGTGGCAGATTTTTCAGAAGAACTTTGCGGAGGCTGCCACGTAAAAGCAAGTGGGCAAATCGGTCAATTTCGGATAGTATCGGAAGAAGCAATAGCTTCCGGAGTACGGCGGATTGTTGCTGTTACCGGCAGACAGGCAGAATTAATTAATCAGGAGCACGGACGTGTTGCACGATCTTTACGGCAACTGATGAATGTGCCTGAAGCACAGGTTCCGGAAATGGTCAAAAAGCTGGCTGAAGAAAAAAGACAATTGGAAAAAGATCTTCAGACAATACGCAACGAGAATGCGCTGGCCGGCATTTCCGAGTTGCTGTCTGAGGCAGAAAATATTGAGGGCGTTTTGGTTTTTGCTAAAGTGATTGAAGTTGAATCAGCAGATTTGCTCCGCAAGATGGGACAAGCCATCCGGCAGAAAATGTCCTCTGGGGTAGCCTGGCTGGCAATGAAAATTTCTTCCGAATCTGATGAAAAAGCAAAAAGCACCTTACTTTGTGTTGTCACTGATGATTTGATTTCACAAGGTTTTAGTGCAGGAGATCTGGTAAATTCAGTGGCTCAACTGGCTGATGGACGTGGAGGTGGGAAACCGGATATGGCACAGGCAGGTATCAAGGCTCCAGAAAAACTGGAGGATGCTTTGTCTGCAGCTGCAGATATTGTGCGTGAAAAACTAAAAAAATAGCTAATGCGCTACGAAACATTCATTGGGAAACGCTACCTATTTTCTCCTCGACGGGATCGCTCGATTTCAGTTATTACCTGGATTTCAATTGCAGGTGTGGCTTTAGGTGTTGTTGCCCTGATAGTATCGACTTCAGTAATGAATGGTTTTCGTACTAATCTACGTAATGCAGTCACAGGCTCCCTGCCGCACATTACGATGTATGACTGGGATGACGGGATGAAAAATTATTCCGCTCTCCAGAAGAGTCTGGCTGAACACCCTGAGGTTAAAGGGGTTGCTCCATACATTTTCAAGCAGGCACTGCTCACAGGAAAAAAACAGCCCAAAGGAGCCTTGTTGCGTGGAATCGATCCACAGCAGGAAGCAAATGTGACAAGAATTGCTTCTTATTTACGTGACGAAGTTTACGGCTTTGTACCTACTGAGGAAAAGCAGAAGTTTATTTCAACAAGTCTACTTCAGCGTCTTTCCCATCCGGAATCAAGGAAAAAACACCTCAAAGATGGAATTATTTTAGGTGCAAAATTAGCACGCCAACTTGAAACTGCTGTTGGAGACTTCGTTAAGTTGGTTACTTCTGAACAAAGAATGACCCCAATTGGTGATGTTCCGCGCATCAAAAAACTTGAGGTGATCGGAATTTTTGAGTCAGGAATTTCCGGTTATGATGAGGTGCTGGCTTTTATCGATTATCGGCTTCTGCAAAAAATATATCGTATGAATGATCAGGTTTCTGGTTTGGGAGTCCGTATTGCAGACCCTGAAAATGCTCCTCAAGTAGCTGGTGAATTGGCAGAATTAAGCACTGAATACATTGTTGGAAACTGGGCTGATGAAAATAAAAGTATTTTTCAGGTAATGAAACTTGAAAAAATTGGACTTTTTCTGATTCTGACATTAATTATTGTCGTGGCCGCGTTTAATATTGTCAGTTCATTGATTATGCTGGTTTTGGAAAAATCCCGTGAAATTGCTATTCTCAAAGCACTAGGTGCAAAAGATTCTGGTGTCAGACGAATATTTTTCTTTCAGGGATTAGTGATTGGCTCACTCGGAACAGTCAGTGGTGTATCATTAGGACTGATAATCTGCTGGGTGCTCATGACCTTTGACGTTATAAGTATCCCTCCTGGAGTTTATCCAGGTGGGAACCGCATTCCTGTTTTGATTGACTGGCTGGATGTACTCATAACTATGGTGTCTTCTTTTTTGATTTGTGTAGTTGTGACTATTTATCCTTCTACAAAAGCTTCCAGACTTAATCCTGTTGATCCATTACGCTACGAATAGTTAGGATTATTAAGAACGTTATTTGAAAAAACTTGTTTTTATAAATCATTTAAGCGATTATTAACAGTTGACATTTGCTTATAGCACTGAATCCAAAACAAAGAGTGAAAAACTCTAGCTAAAAATCAACTTAGGAGTTGTCGATGACTTATACCGTGACTGCAAACTGTGAAAAATGTAAATATACCGACTGTGTGGAAGTCTGTCCTGTAGAGGCTTTTCACGAAGGACCTGATATGTTGTACATCAATCCGGAAACATGTATTGATTGTAATGCCTGTGTTGAAGAATGTCCGGTGGAAGCAATTTATGCAGATGTAGATGTTCCGGAAAAATGGGAAAGCTACACAGCACTAAATGAAGAAAAATGTGAAGAATTGCCAGTCATAGTTGAAGCAAAAGATCCATTGCCGACAGCACGTACTCTTGAAGAAATTCAGGCTGCTGAAGCTTAGGGTTTATTGATTAGAAAAATGATTCTTGAGATTAGTTAAAGAATTTTCTAAGTAGACAGGTAGTTAGTTTTGCTCTCGGAACCAGCATCAGGGAAATAGACAACATTGTAATTAAAAACTAAATAATAACTCAAACACAGACGACCCATGGCCGTACCAAGAAGAAAAACCTCACGTAGTCAAAGAGATCACAGGCGAGGTCATATTAAAATACCAGAATCTGCACTTTCAGAATGCACAAACTGTCATGCTCTGATTAGACCTCATAGGGTTTGTCCCGAATGCGGTTATTATAAGGGCGTTGAAGTCATTGAAGTGAAAGCTTCTTAAGCTGTCTGTGCTGCTCTTTCACTAATCAACAGCAAACCAGGAGGAAATATGGCAATTGCAGTTGACGCAATGGGAGGTGACAGTGCACTAAATGTACAGGTAGATGCTGCTGTAAGGGCAGTAAATGATTTTGGAATTGAAGTTATACTGGTTGGTGCAGAAGATCAGATCAGAAATAAACTACAGACACACCGTTACGATTCCCAGAAACTACGCATTGTTAATTCCACTGAAATTGTGGAAATGGAGGAATCACCCGCCCAGGCACTGCGTCAAAAGAAAAAATCATCCATCAGGGTCGCAGTTGATCTTGTGGCCAGTGGAGATGCAGACGCTGTAGTCAGCGCAGGCAACACCGGAGCCTCTATGGCTACCGCAAAATTTGTACTCAAATCGGTCAAGGGAATCGAGCGTCCTGCAATTGCTTCGCTGATGCCGTCAGTTCACCGCAATCATCCTTTTGTGCTCCTGGACATTGGAGCAAACACAGACTGCAAACCACTTTATCTCTTTCAATTTGCCTTAATGGGTGATGCCTATGCCCGCACTTCCTTGCATCTCGATAATCCACGGGTTGCTTTGCTTAATAATGGTGAGGAAGAAGGCAAGGGATATTATGAACTCAAAGAGACTTATGACCTGCTGAAACAAAGCACACTTAATTTTGTTGGCAACATTGAGGGTAAGGCAATGTTTAAAGATAGAGTGGATGTTGTTGTTTGCGATGGATTCATCGGTAATATTGCACTTAAAGTTGCAGAAGGTACGTTCGACTTTGTACGTAGTATTCTCCGGGAAGAGGTTGAGAGCGCATGGCTCTCTAAACTGGGTTATCTGGCCATGAAAGGTCCCTTCAGGGCACTGCGGAAACGAGCAGACTATTCAGAGGTTGGAGGTGCACCTCTACTTGGTGTGAATGGAGTTGTAATTATTTGCCATGGAAGTTCAAAAGCACATACCTTACGCAATGCCATCAAACACGCACAAGAGTGTGCAGAGCAAAAGCTGAATGCTAAAATTGCCGGAGAAGTATCAGAAAACCTGGAAGTCATTCAGCAAGCAAAAGATCTGAACGGAATGGAAAAACTAAGTTAGTTTGTCAGTTGGTATTTTGCAATTTGATCAGTAATATATTTTTCACAATTTTCCCAGGACATTTCTTCACGCTTCATTCTTTCATAAAGAGTGAATAAAAGTTGAAACTCCTCCAGTTGCGGCAAACCAGTTATTTCCCTAGAGGGTAGAATTTTGTTTCGCAGCAGTTCTAAAGTGTAAATACTTTCTTTCAGGCTTTCGAGATTCAAAATATTTTGCTTGTAGTCATAAAATAAATAACAAAAAATAAACATCCCATCATCATCTAAATCTGCAGTCCAACTCCATTCCTCTGTTTGAAACTCAATCTTGTTTTTTAAAAAATTCCTGCCGTCACAAACTACCTTTGTAAAATTTTCCAGCTCCTTAATGGTTGACTCTGGGAACTTTAAAGAGTTTTCTTTTGCAGAAGAAGACATTACAAAACAAGTGTTTTTGTAGTGAACAAGGATGACTGGAAAACGGTTTCTGTAAAACAGGCAAACGCCGGATGGGCTAGCCTGTGAAGAACGGCGATACTCCTTCAGAGTGATCGGTTACATCATAAACACCGGCAAGTTCAGGAATCGCTTCTTTGAGCATCACCTCTACACCTTGTTTGACAGTTGTGTCAATCATGCTGCACCCCTGACAACCTCCACCGAAACGTACATAGGCAGAATTTTCTTTGATTCCTTCCAGCATGACATTACCACCATGTGAGGCCAGCATAGGGTTCACTTGTTCATCCAGCATAAGCTGAATCTGTTCTTCAAGTGAACCACTCAGTTTGCTAATAGAAAGTTGTGGGTTATGAGGTACCAATTCACCGTCTTCATTGATTTCAATAGCTGTTCCCTCAAGAAATGAGGCGGTTTTTCGTTCAGTGTATATTCTAATTCCATTTACTTCAAACTGTATGCTGTCCTTAAACTGTGAATCAAGCAGTTCAAGACGATAATTTGCTTTCAGAGCAGAAGTTGATTCAATTATTAATTGTACAGCAATCTGAGAATCAGAGTTTTGTATTTTTTCTTCAAGCAGTTTCTTGGCTGCCTCAGTGATTGATAAGAAAGTAGAATCGAAACTGCTGAAGAGTGCTTCGTAGGAATCAGTAAAACTGAATGAGTCAAATCCGTTGTCATAAAGTATTTCTGCTGCAGTCAGGACCTCACCATCTTCGCCACCGTAGAGGAGAATATCTCCTGCAAACGGCATCTGGTAGATAGAATTTTCAAAATGCTCAATGGGTAAGCTGTGTGAACCGGGAATGTGTTCCAACTCGTACGCCTCTGAACTGCGAAGATCAAAAACGTAGGGCCTTTTAGATGTTCTCCGTTTCTCAAAAAACTCACGTGGTGTCAGACGGTAATCTGCAGTATTGAAATCGTTATCATCCGTTAAATCTTTAAATTTAAACACTAGGACCTCTTAGAATTTGAGTTTTTCACCAAGACCGGTAAGCTGTACCCACTGTACCCATTTGTCTTATGTGACTTTATCTTATCAGTTAATTTTATACCAAGAACACAAAGCTGTCAATCTATGGAAAATATTAAAAAGCTGGAACAACTAAAACGTCCTTGGGTTATTGCTCATAGAGGATACAGGGGGCTATTTCCTGAAAATACGCTGGTGGCATTTGAAGCAGCAATAGAAGTTAATGCAGACATGATTGAGCTGGATGTTTGTCTTACAAGTGATCGCATTCCAGTGGTAATCCATGATAAAACTTTGGATAGAACTACAAACGGTTCTGGCTTGGTTGCGGAACACACACTTGCTGAATTAAAAGAGTTGGATGCAGGAAGCTGGTTCAGTGCAAAATTCAGCGGAGTGAAAATACCTACTCTTGAGGAACTGTTGTTGCTAATCAAAGATAGAATTACTGTCAATATAGAAATTAAACCTGAAAGTTATGAATCTCCGGCACCATCAGATGCAATCGAGGTACAGGTCTGCGAAATGGTTGGGCAGTTAGAGCTGGCTGATTCAGTCTTGATTTCAAGTTTTGAGCATTCTTTTTTTAGCAGAATCAACCGCTGGTATCGGGAACATCATGAAGGATCTTCTCTCAGAATTGCACTATTGCAGGAACAGCTCCTTTCAGACGAGTTTGCTGTGGGACTCTGTCAGCGCAAAGGAGCATATTCTTATCATCCTGATGAAAAAAATGTTTCTGCGTCACTGATTGATTCCCTGAAAGCAGAACAAATTCGGATTCTTCCTTACACGATAAACGATGAAAAACGGATGGAACAGTTGATTCAGTTGGGAGTTACTGGAATAATTAGTGATGAACCGGAACTTCTGTGGAAAGTTGTCCGTAGAATGCAAAACTGTCGGTGAAGAATTGCAGTCTGAGTGTTGCTGTTTTTTATACAGGAAATTATTTTAAAATAGCCTAAGCTCGTGAAACCGTCTTTTGCTAATCTTGATGTTATGCTCTGGAAAATTTGATCAAATTATTTAGTTTGTCTGCAGCCTTCCCGTTGTCCAAGGTTTCTGCTGCGATTTGTACACCTTCTTTTAAGTCCTCTGCCAGACCTGCAACTACAATGGCTCCTGCTGCATTTGCCAATGCAATATCACGTGCAGTTCCGGTTTCAGTACCTGCAAAAATACCTGCAATTGTTTTTGCACTATCTTCCGGGCTCTCAATTGCGATTTCAGCCAAATTTCCTCTTTTTAAACCCAAGTCTTCAGGAGTTACCAGATATTCACGGATGCTGCCGTCTCGAAGTTCTGCAACAAAAGTAGGTGCAGTAACACTGAGTTCGCAAAGACCATCTTGTCCGTGAACCACTAAAACACGTGAACTGCCGAGTCGCTTGAGAACTTCTGCAATTTTCAAAGTAAGCTCCTGATTTGGTACACCGATCAGTTGACTTTTTGCACCAGCAGGATTTGTAAGTGGACCAAGCAAATTGAATACTGTAGGAATACCTAAATCTTTGCGGATTGGTCCGGCAAAACGCATTGCGGGATGATGATTAATTGCATAACAGAAACAAATATCTAATTCTTTGAGACAGTTTTCAACTGCACCTAACTCCAGGGAGATATTCACTCCTAAAGCTTCCAGTGCTTCTGCACTTCCACTTTTACGTGTGTTACTGCGGTTACCGTGCTTTGCTACAACCGCACCTGCTGCTGCAGCAATAATTGCTGCACAGGTAGAAATGTTGAAAGTACTTATACCGTTACCTCCAGTACTGCAGGTGTCAATTGCATTTTCTGGAGCAGCAATACCGGCTGCTCTCTCCCTCATGGCCAGGGCAGCACCGGCCATTTCTTCTACAGTAACTCCTTTTGCCTGCAATAAAGCCAACAGTGCGGCAGCTTGTGCAGAGATTGCATCTTCACTCATGATCCAAAGAATCATCGCCCGTGCTTCCTCAAAGCTGAGCTCTTCAGCAGACAACAATTTATGCAGTATTGCTTTCATTTTGTTATTTCTTGTTGGTTATTTAGCACCTTCTCAGCCCATTTCAAGGCCTCAATTGCAAATAGTAACTGATGCTCATTTCGTGTAAAAAATGGATTTAACTCCAGATATTTATACTTTACTCCAGGAGATAATGCCAGAACAAGATGACACTGACCATTTTTTTGACTCCTTCTTTCTGCAGAGGGAGGACCAGCCATGCCGGTTTCCGACAGAGTCCAATCTGCAGTGGTGCTGTCTAGCAATTGCCTGGCAAGTTTCTCTGCATGTTGTTTAGAGACACTTGAAATATCAGGAGAGGATTGCCTTAAAAATTGTTTTTGTACTTCATTGCAGTAGAGAATTCTGCCTTCGAGAAAATGTTCTGAGGCACCGGAACTGCTGGTCAGTTCTACGGTAATTTGACCTCCGGTACTTGTTTCTACTACAGCAAAACGGTGTGGTAGTTTTTTTGCGGCTCTTTGATCAAGCAGCTTCTGTAGTTTTTTGACTGCTTTGTTCAGTTCTTTCTTTAATTCAAAACAACGTAACTCAAATTCATTTAATTGTGGTTCTGGTTCAGCAAAGGACTTATTTTGCAATTCATACATAGAGCTGAGTAAAATATATTTAGCAGCACCAGCTGGTAAAAAAGCGTTCAGAGAGTGTCCTGCCTGTGCTGCTCTGCGTATAAGAGTCGATGAGATTAATAAATATTTATGCAGTTTTTGGGGCAGCACTGAAGGTGTAATAAGAGTAGTTGTTAGTGCCACCTCACTTCTTTGCTTCAGTAGCTCAAGCATTGGTTCAATTTTAGAATCGTTGCGCGGAGCAACCAGCAAATGACTACTCTGTGCAATTGTCATTAAGTCAGATTTTGTGAAAATTTTTGGATTGAGCATCCGTTCAATCAAATCTGCTCCGACGATTATCGCAACTTTTTCTGTTCCGGACAAATTTTTAATATGTTCAGCTAAACGAAGAGGTCGCTGGTATGACAATTCATAGTTGGAGACTGCAGAATTTGTTTGCTGTAATTTTAGTTTTGTTCCGGATTCTTCTGCAATTTGTGCAGCAATAGATTTTTCTGGAACGGACCAGTCACTCAATGCACTACGTAGTATTTGCAGACGGATAGCAGCCTGTGGAATATGCTGGTTCTTTAATGGATCAGGATGGAGACCATTGGAAAGTAAAAATACGATCAGCTCTGTTTGCGGGAACTGACGTAGTACGCACTCGGCTAATAATAAATGATGGTAGCCTGCCGGGTTTGCGGTTAAAGGAAAATAAATCGCGTTCAGCTTGCCTTTATCAGATGTAAAATACATTTTTTTACCGTCCGCGACATAAAAAATTATGTTGGATAGAATCCTAGTTTAGTTAGTTGAAAGCAAATAGCCAACACAACTGCTATTTATCTGCAGTATCTCCTTTTTGCAGCAGCTGCAAATTCAGCATCTTGAGAGTTGCGTTGACAGCAGCAATTACCTGGTCAGAATCAATTCCAATGGTTTGAAAGCGCTTTTCATTAACCTGCCAGGTAATGATGGCTTCGGTAAGTGCATTTGTTTTACCGCCACGGGGAATCCTGATTTGATAATCTACTAATTCTGGTGTTTTCAGTTGAATCCTTTTCAAAACTTTTTTGACTGCACTCATGAATGCGTCATAGCCACCGTTCCCGCTTCCTGCTTCATGGTATTCTTTTGCATCAATTTTAAGGTGAATAGTGGCTGTAGCACGCAAGTTTTGACCGCTGGTAATGGAACAGTTGAGCATCTCAATTCGCTGAGTATCACTGGTTTCCAGAACATCTGTAATAATGAAAGGTAAATCTGCCGCAGTCATTGATTTTTTTGAATCGCCCAGTTCAACAACCCGTTTGAGAACTTTTTGTAAATTTTCATCCACCAACTGAATTCCCAAGAGTTCCAAGTTCTTTGCCAGTGAGGCTTTGCCGCTCATTTTACCAAGGGCATAGCTTCGTTTGCGTCCAAAACGTTCCGGAACAATGGGGTTGTGATACAAGTTCCCCTTTTTGTCTCCATCTGCATGGATGCCGCTGGTTTGGGTGAAAACATTTTCACCCACGATTGGAGCATTGTCCGCAAGCCGTTTTCCGGAAAAGCTTTCTATCATTTCACTGACCGGAGCAAGGTGAGATTCGTCAATGGAGAGCTCCATGCCGAGTTTATCGTGCAGAACTACTGCAATTTCGGCCAGCGAAGCATTTCCTGCCCGTTCACCAAGACAGTTCATAGTACAGTGGATATTCCTGATACCTGCTTTGACAGCATAAAGTACATTTGCTACCCCCAGGCCGTAATCGTTGTGTGGATGAAAATCTATCGTGGCCCAGGGGAAACGTTCCAACATGTCAGAAAGGCTGCTGAAAACTTCATCCGGAGACAATACACCAAGTGTGTCCGGAAGCATAAAATGGTCGATACCTTCATCTTTCAGAGAAGCCATCATTTTATAAACATATTCCGGGCTGTTATGATAACCATTAGACCAATCTTCAAGGTACACGTTGACGTTCAGATTTTTAGAGTGGGCAAATTTTATAGTTTTGCGAATATCAGCCAGGTGTTCCTGAAGGCTTTTTCGGAGTTGATTTTTACAATGGTTCTCACTGCCTTTGGTCAGTAAATTCATGACAGTGCAGCCGGATTCTTTAATCCATTCAACACTCCGCTTGTGATCAATGAAACCTAGTACTTCGATGCGTTCCAAAAAACCATTTTCTTCAGCCCATGTTGTAATATTTTGGACAGAACTTAATTCACCTTCTGAAATTCTGGCAGAAGTAACTTCGATACGGTCAACGCATAAATTTTTCAACAATGTTTTGGCAATATTAGCCTTTTCCGGAGGTGTAAATGAGACTCCCTGTGTTTGTTCACCATCCCGCAGAGTGGTGTCCATCAGTTGAATTATTTTACTTGTATCAGACATGGGATTGGAAACGCTTTTTAAAATGCTGAAAAATTTATTTTTTTGATAATTTATGCAAAATCAGGGTGCCGGCTAAAACAAAAGTCAATCCAAGATGAATTTCACGTTGCAAATCGAGAGCCTCTGCTCCATAAAGCAGCAAAGGGATTCCTGATAGAATCAAACCCATACCGGTAAAAAACTGGATAAATCCTGATGCTGTAGCCCAAGTAAGTTCACGCAGGCGATCCGCGTGTCCTCGAATATGATCCCAGGCGTACATGGGAAAAATAACTAAAAAGAAAAAACCGACCCAGATATGCATTAATGTTGCTGCAGAGGACTCTTCGGCCCATGGAAACAGTCCAGGATAAGCCAACAGTATGCCGGAAAGAATCAAAAAAACACAGCTTAAAACAACAAGTTTTCGCAAGGAATTCGGATTAATAATGGAGTAGATTGAAAATTCCAGAAATGGAACGGTATGTACTACGAGATGATAACTCAAATTAGTAAAAATCGCAAATGGAGTGCATAAATTACAAGTTAGAGTAATTCCAGAATTTTTAAATCATTACGTAGTAGGTCAGCACTATGGAAATGAATTCCGTGCATACCCAAATTTGTTGCAGCCTCAACATTTTCGAGTTTATCATCAATGAAAACTGTATTTTGCGGAATCAAATCGAAAGTATTTAAAAGTATATTATATATTTCCGGATCAGGTTTGATTTTTCCGATTTCACCAGAAATAATTTTTCCATCAAACCAGTTTAGAAAATCAAAGAGTACTTCTGCTTTAGGAAAAGTTTCTGCAGACCAGTTGCTGAGAACGAAAAGCGGAATTTTATTTTTTTTCAATTCAGCTAAAACTTCAACTGTTTCATCCATGGGGCCCAGAGTCTCTTCACAACGATCGTACCAATTGCGGATTTGTTCAGAAAATTGAGGATATAATGCAGTTAACTCTGCTATGCCTTTTTCAAAAGGCTGACCTGCGTCGTGTTTTTTGTTCCACTCATCATTGCAAACATTATCCAAAAACCACTCAACTTCAGTTTCAGTTGAAAATAATTTACGGTAAAGATAACGAGGATCCCAGTCTATCAGAACATTTCCGAGGTCGAAAACAACAGTAGTGATTTTGGACATAAATAATATTTTTATAATTAACGTTGAGCAACAAGTCCGCTTGAACGGCCAAAATGGGTTGTGACAGAACTTGTAATAGCCTTTGCAACCTGCTGACGGACTTTAGATTTCAACAAATCGCGCCGGTCAATTTGGTTATTTAGATTGGCTATTTCTACTAAGACTGATGTTGGGACCTTACTGTAGCGCAGAACTGCCGGGAGAGTTTTTTTGCCTTTACGATAGAGATAACCTCTAACAGCAGAAGATACACGATGGGTACGTAACTTCACTTTACGAAACTCATCAATAATTACTTTGCCGAAAGATTTACTTAGTTTTTCGGCATGGCGGTTATCTCTTGAACTAAAGGTTAATTTTGGTCTGTATTCTTTTCTCGAACGATATATTTTGCTGCTCAGACTAAAGCGCTGCCGTCTCAAACGACTATCTGGATAATAAACCATTGCACCACTTAACGATGAGTGCAGTGCGTCTCCATGGAGACTGATGAACAAGATATTTTCTGAAGGAACTTTTTGCTTTCTCAATGTTTGATAAATGTGATTTACCAGATAGACCCGCATATTCACACCAGTTTTTGCACTGTGAGAACTATATCGGGGTGTAACCAAAAGGTGTTCGTCTCTGTCGTGGCGGTGTGATAAATAGCGGATTGGTTTTTTTTGATTTGGGTCTGCCAAAGTTGGATGTACTACAATTCCCTGTTTTAAAAGCAATTTTGACATACGTTTGCTGATATCATAAACAACCTCATCCTCGTAAATAATGTCTTTATTTTTTGTTGAACCAGCAACAACTCCAGGGTCCCGTCCCCCGTGACCGGAATCGAGGATAACGTGTATTTTATGCACGTTCCTGTTTTGTCTGGGTGATGTTTTTTTTGCAATGTTATTTTTACTGGCTTTACGTGCTTTTTTTGCAGCAATCGGCTTGGTAGGTTTTGTTTTTTTGAATTTCTTTTTTGTACTGTTTTCAGCCTTCCGCTTTAATACAGCTTGGGACGAAGATTCTTCATCTTTAGCACCAAGGTATTCTTCGCTTAACCATTCCAGTGGAATGCGGATATTTTGCCGACTTTGAATCCGTGTTGCATCAGGAATTTTATTTAATTTTAGCAATTTTCCAGCAACTTCGTTGACCTCATCGTTCATGAGGCGTCCGGTAAAACGAATTACTACGGAAGAGTAGAGTGTTTCACCGGGCTTCATTTGATAATGTGCGAAAAATTTACCGGAAGAATCCTGCTTGAGTTTCAATGGTGACTTTACTGCAATATGACGTAAATTCAGCTCAGCACTAATCCACTTCCAGGGGATTTTGATGTGCTCGCCTTTTTTAAGCACATTCCCATTCCTACGCATTTTATTAAAGCGAACCAAATGTCCGGCTTTGATACCTTCCTTTGTGAAAAGTCCAGCAATCATGCTGGTAGTTTCCCAGGAATAAGTAACACGGTGTTTCCAATAATCTGTCTCTGCCTGATCATTAAAAAAAGCTGCTTTAAGAGCAGAACTACGTATACTTTCATTGATGACTTTGAGTGGGAAAGTTATGTAGCGATTGCGGTAAAGGTTGCGTGAATTACTGTATTTGCGGATTGTTTTCAGACTTCTGTATTTTGGTAGTAGTACTCTTCTGGCCAGACTATAACCTCCTTCTCCCGGTTGCGGTTTTAATTTTATTACCAACCGCTTACCATTCCAGCCGACAAGCATCTTCGATTGTGCAGAACTTTCGTACTGCATGTTGAAGCTGCGCCAATTTGCCGTTTTTTGAGATTTTGCAAACGTTAGTTCCGGCAATATGAACAAACAAAATATAATTATAATGAAAATGGGATTCTTGAATTTCATAGTACTACCGCAGACTGATGAAGTTTTTCTGTAAAAGGCTGTTATTTTGCTGAAGCTCATTGCCTGTTGCAGGTAGATACGTGGAAGAATTTTCTTTCTCAATTGAAATCGAATCATCAGAGATACGGTAAATACTTGGAACTTGGTGCAGGAATTCAGCGCGGATCCATTTCAACGGAATTTTTATGAGTTGCCCCGGTGCAAGCTGATGTGCGTCCTTAAGTCCGTTCAATATCAGTAAATCATTGGCGTTTTGACTGCGGGCGTAGTGTTTTGTTTTACCTATGAATCGAATTACAACTGATGAATAAAGAGTGTCACCTGCTTGTATACGATAAAAAGCAAAACGCTGCCCGAAATCGTCTTTTCGGATGAAGAGAGGTTCTTTGACAGCCAGAGGTTTAAGTTCTAAATCAGCACGGATACTTCTCCAGGGAATTGTAAATTTTTCACCTTGTTTAAATACAGCTTGATTAAAAATTAATGTTCCGGAGTTTGAAAAAGTTTTAATCAGTAGTTCCGGGGTTTCCCAGATATAAGTAAACTGATGCTGCCACCCACCTAATTCAACGCGATCATTTGGGAAAAGAGAACGGAGAGCTTCACCCTGGATGACCCCAACTAATAATGCGAATGGAATTGTTAAATAGCGTTTATGATACAGTGGTTTCCCGCCAGTAAATTCTCTGATACGAAGGAACTGGTGAGATCCATCTCTTAAAACACGCAGTGCAAGCTGATATTCACCCTCATTCTTTCTGGGTTTGAGCTGTACAAATAGAGATCCAACAGGTTTGTCTTTTGTTGTTTTACTATTGATATCTGCAGCATGCTTTTCGTTGTTGTACCACCCCACTCGCATCTGATCTCTGTTCGCAAATAGAAATGATGTTAATGGCAGATGATCTTTTTTATTCAGAATTAAATCTGTAGCATTGGCCGCTTTGTGAGCATTACTGATAAAGACCAATAACATGCAAAAAACTGCAAACAGGTTTAAATTATTTGGCATTTTGTTATGAAAAGTATTTTCTTATTTTGTAATCCAGATTTGCTTGTAATAGAATTGCAGAGCCCTTTTAAAAAGTAACAAAAGTACTGCTTCTATATTCTAGACAACAAAAACTGTGCCAGTTTGCTTAGTTGCAGAAAACGGAATGCAGGTAGTAAAATAAGATATGAAAATGGACGGGATTTTATAAAAAATGGAAATGTCTCTGAACTCTGAATAGTAGACTTTTGTATCAGAATCAGTTTGCCGGAAAAATGCTCAGATATGTAGTAATGCCATCCAGCAGCATCTGAACTGAAATTGCAACCAAAACCATGCCCATTAGACGCTCCACGGCAATAAGCCCCCTTTTGCCCATGAGTTTATGGAGTTTGGTTGAGGACAGCATGATCAAGCTTGTCACGATCCAGGCTCCAACAACAGCAACCAGCCAGTCAAAGATACGTTCCGGCTGAGAACGTACAAGTAAAATCAGCATCGCCAAAGTGGATGGCCCGGCCAGTAGTGGTACTGCAAGTGGTACAATAAAAGGTTCTCCTTCTGGCATGTCCCCCATAATGCCTTTTTCGGAAGGAAAAATCATTCGTAAAGAAATCAGAAACAGCACTATTCCACCAGCAATATGCACGGCTTCCTGTCGAAGATTAAGCCATTTTAACAGGTATGGACCGACAAACAAAAATACCAGCAGCACAAGCAAAGCAATTAGCAGTTCACGTATCAGTATTTTGCGTTTGTGGGATTCATCTTTAACTGTTTTTAGAACGGAAAGAAAAACAGGAATATTCCCCAGCGGGTCCATGATTAGCAGTAAGGTTAAACCCGCGGAGAGAATATCCATCTGTTTTTGTTGGAAAAAAATATTAAGAATAAATGAAGGAAGGCTGCAAGTTTTCAGGGAAGACTGGAAAATCTAAAATCCCTGAAACACTGGTTCGTTTTCAACTGTCTTAGGTAGATTATTAAAAAGGAAAATCAGGATGATTTTGCATGCCTTAAAGCATTTTCAAGCCAGTTCTGCAGAGTCGTAATTTCATCCAGCTTATTGGCTTTTATTGTTGTAGAATCTCCCTTTATATAGACACGTATCAGGTCTTTATCATTAAAGTACTGTACAAGCAAACCGGATTTAAATAATGCACTGTCAAAGTCAATGCTGAGCAGGAAATTCAAATCCTGATTAATGTGCTGCACTAGTGTTGCCCTATTCAATTCCATTGAAACAGATTTATCTGTTGATAGATATTTGCAACTGTATGTCCCACAATTAACTTCTTTGAATTCAGTACGTGAAAGGATGTAATCAAAAATACCAATCCCCAGTTTTGAGGTAGCAGAGACGCTCACTGGCAACAATAACGAGAGACTTAAGAAACAGAATATTATCTTTCTCATATTTTTCTCCTCTTTAAGGTGATTTGTTCGGTAAATAAGCCGTTTTATTGCGACAACTTGACAGGATAATGTAGCTTACAACTAATAACTATGCAAGCTGGAGTTTTTTTAGTACTACCTGGAAGATGATAGAATATTGAAAATTTAAATTTTAATAGTTTTTCCAGGCAGGATTACAAACTGTTGAGAGTCTAAAAATATTTCTGGATAAACATTGTTCTTAAAAAAACTTCGGGCAAAAAGTTGAAGCAACTCAAATACAAGGATATGTTAAGTATAAAACACTGCTTCTAGAGTGTTGATCCACTGGGGTTTGTGTCATAATCCTTGTTTTCCCAGCAATCCCAGGAATCGTCAACTAAGGTGCCCATTCCCAAACGTGAATCTGGTTCCAGGTTTGCACGAAATACCTCATTATTTGCTGCTGGTAGATTTTGTGAAACCTTTTCAATTTCACCTCCATTTGCAAGATATGCTTGTGTAGCAAGTTCTATATCGTTACTGTTGGGCTGTCCCTTGCCGGATTTTTTGAGGCCTTTGGCTTTAAGTTTCCTGCCGGCACCAAAACTGTTGCCCTGTCGATTAAATTTATTTATCATCTTTCTGTTGCCTGGATAAGATTTGAACAGGATATTTGATTGCCTGGATGTTATTGGCTTACCTGATAGAAGCAGTGGTAATCTAAAACAGGGTGGAACCAGGAACTATATTGAGTAACTGAAAATAATCCACTCACTGTTTTTGGAGAAGCACAAACTATTTACCTAAGGATGACTTTGTAATCGATTTGTCATTTAGCAGATAAAATCCGGACCTGTTGAGGCCAAAATGATAACAAAAGAGAGGTGATTTGTAAAGTAAATAATTTGGAAGATTTGAATTGGCAAGGTAAGGAAAATATAAAAGGCGTGAAATAACAGAGTATAAAGCTGAAAAATTCAGTTAAACAAATTTTAATTTTTTTTGATGTGGTTTAAGAATTCTTTCCATTCGATGGGCAATAAATATTTTTTCTGAGTATTGCATGACTTACAACAAGGTACTAAATTTGATTTTATACTCCGGCCCCCGCGGGCTAAAGGCACGACATGGTCCATCGTCAGTTTTTTTGCCGGTGTGGGGGTATCGCAGTAATAGCAGGTGTTACAGGCTCTGCGGTTTTTCCACCACTGTGATTTTCTGAGTTCTCTTGCTTTCTGCTTTTCTTGCCGGATAACTTTAGGGTCAGGCGGAGTATACCAATCTTCAACTTGCATCAAAATTTCCTTGCAGTCCATGTCGGGGCACCTTCTTCAAATTCTTTGGGCGTTCGTGTTAAACGCCTCCTACCAGATCCGTCTACAAACATAATATATAATTTGTCTACTCCGGTTGAAGAAGAAACAAAAGCTATTTGACGCCCATCCGGAGACCATGCCGGCTGTTCAGAATTGTAACGTCCACGGGTTAAAGTGTGATCTTCGCCGGTAAAGGGGTCCATCAAGTGGATTTGACTGTGGCCGGAACTTATTTTAGAAAAAGCTATAAGTGTGCCGTCAGGAGACCAAACCGGATCACTGCTGCTGCCTCGACCAAATGTAAGTTGAAAGGGGATTTTTGTGCCTAACTTCAAATAAAAAATTTGTTCATGTCCAGAACGGTCTGAAACAAAAATCAAATGCTGATCATCCGGTGACAAATCTGGTACAGTGTCAATTGCTCTGTGGGTTGTCAAGCGGGTTACTTTTCTTTTTTGTCTGTCAAAGCTGTACAAGTCTGAGTTCCCTTTGCGGCTGAGAGTAACAACCAGTTTTCGTCCGTTCGAATACCAGGTCCCACCACTGACACTCAAATAGTTTTTTGCCATACTTGTAGCAGAGGTACTTGAACGAAGTAATTTGACAGGCCTGTCTTTTAAATCGTTATATATAATTGCAGTACCGCGGCGGCTGAGTGTTGTGTAAACAATTGAATTTCCTTTCGGACTCCAACTGGGGAGCAGACTGATGGATGAATTCTTAGATACTGCAGCCAATTTTTTGCCATGTGTATTAACTCTGGCGATAATTTTTCTACGTTCAGGTTGTTTGAGAGTAAATGCGATTGTACTACCCAGTACTCCACCAAGTCCGGTGAGTTGTGCTGAGAGCTTGTTGATCAACTTCATTAACTCAGATTCACGAAATCGATCTTTACGTAATGCCAAATCAAGTGGAAACAGTGGTACACCATCGTTATCTGCAACAGTTAAGATTAATTTTTTTGAAATAAAAGTTCCTGATTGAGATAGTTTACTTTTGAGTTTCAGTAGAATTTTCATGTCTACCTGATTTCCACTTTCTGACCGGCAGGTTCGATAGCGGGAATCGGTTATCAAAAAAACACCACTCCAACAAAGGTTGCGGTCAATAATCCTCAACCAGCGACGGGCTCCAGGGTGTTTGGAAAAACTATTATCTGGAACCAAGGTCACACTAAATCTGGAAAATCCCAAACCGCTGATAACGATTTCCTCGCTGGAGTAAGTTTGTGCTTGAACTGAAAATGAATAATTGAGTGCAAAAATAAGGCAGAAGAAGCACAGTTTTATGTGTAAAAAAAAGGAGTTTATTGCAAACATGAGTTAAAAAATGAATATTTTATTAATTTGGGGCTACAATCTTTATCAGTACAATGTAGGGAGGATTCTCTGCCAAAGCACTGGGAAGAGGTTCCAGAATAGCATTGCGTACAGCAAGCTCAGCAGCCCGATCAAAAGCAGTGGAACCACTGTTCTCTATGACTTTGTAGTTAACGATTTCACCGGATATTTCAATTTCCAGTTGGATACGGACAAAAAGTTCAGCAGAATAACTTCCGAGCTTAGGAATGATACGAGTTCGAATGTGCACGTTATATTCCTCTCCAGCCAACTGAGTCAACTTTCTACGCTGCAAAAAACTGGTATCAGGAAGCTCACTTAATTTAGGGCGGTCTTTCTGCAGAGGAGGACTCAATTCTTGAAGAGGCTGCACCGTTTTCAGATCTTCTGGAAAAATTTCTTCTAGAGTTGTTTCTGTCTCCAATACTGATTGAATTTCTGTAAATTCTGGTTTTGCTTCAAATGCAGGTGTTAATGTTCTGGGCAGTTCTTGTATTGTAGTTTCCTGAGTTTGTGTAAATTCTGGTTTTGCCTCAAATGCAGGTGTCAATGTTCTGGGCAGTTCTTGTACTGTAGTTTCCTGAGTTTGTGTGAATTTTGGAACAGCCTTTATTTTTTTGGAAAGATCTGTCAAAGGTATACTTGGAAGTTTTGGCTGACTGGGTGATAGTTTAGACTTTTTTGAGGTTAAGGTCGAGAGTGGTACAGGATCTATTTTCAACTTTGGTAAACTCGGTACTGTAGTGGTGACTCCAGGGCTGTTTGGTGGAGGTAGAATAGGTCTCACCGGTTTTTTTGACACTTGTGGCGCTGCCACTTTACTTTGCTTAATGTTGGTAATCGGATTGTTTATTTTAGGTGTCGACATTTTCAGTCGGGGTGTTTCTATGCGACTTAGATCAGGTTTTGCGAGAGTAGAATTTTTAGTGGATTCTGTGATGAATGGCTTCTTCAGAACAGGATTTTGAGAAAGGGGCTTGAGTAATTTCGGTGAGCTCTCAACATCTATTTTCTGGAGAACGGGTTTGATTATTTCGGCCTTTGGTTGCTTGATTGGTGAAGGTTTGGATGGAAGTTCTGCATAACGAACACCTATTTTTGCCCGAATTGGTGGTGGTTCAGGAATCCAAAGTTCTGTGACTGCAGCAATCAACAGTCCCAATGTTACATGAAGCAGTAGTGAGCCTATGAAAATTAATGAAAAAACACTTTGATCATGTGTGAATAATAATTTTTCGAGTCCGAAGAGATTTCCTGCAGAAGTCCGGAATCCTGCTGAAACAGTAGGATTTTTAGTGATTTTAAGAAAAAATTTTAAAAAACGCATTTTTTTTCTGTCAGACCTTGACTTATTTTTTGATTCGTTATATTTCTATTTACGTTCGATGAATAAATTCCTTGCGAATCCTCATCGAAATTCAAATCTGCATGGTTGCAGGTTAGAATAAAAAAACAAAGACAGGAGAGCCTATTGGATAACCTGTCGATATCAATTAATCTATTTCTGGGATAATGGCTATGACCAAATCTGAACTTATTGATGCTCTTGCAGCAGACACAGGCCTGACAAAGGCAGACGCAGACCGTTTTCTAAAATCTTTCACTGCTACAGTTGAAAAAACTCTTAAAAGTGGTGATTCACTTACTTTGATCGGTTTTGGCACATTCTCTGTGTCTAATCGTGCAGCGCGAACTGGACGTAATCCACAAAACCCTTCTCAGGTAATTCAGATTCCAGCATCAAAGAGTGCAAAATTTAAAGCAGGCAGCAAACTTAAAGGTGCCTTGAACAATAAATAAGTCATACTCCTCATCAAGGTTCAAACCGGAATACTTTTCGGCCTTGAACCTTGAACCTCACTCTAATTACTGTATCAGAGTTCAGGCTCGTTTTCCTCTTTTTCCGGCTCCCCTTTTCTAGCAGTTTGCACACAGCGGCCGGATAGCAGCATATCTAATACAGGTTCTGTACCTGTTTTATAGTGTTCTTCTTGTATCTCATTCAAACTATCACAAGGTACCGCACGTCTTCCGGACTTGTGAATTTTGACAGTTGTGATTCCAGGAGGTTGTCTGAATTGTTCTGTAGGTAAATTAGCCACGGCATTTTTCATAAAGTCGATCCAGATTGGAGCTGCAGCCCGGGAACCTGTTTCAGAGCGTCCCATTCTTCTTGGTTTGTCAAATCCCACATAAACACCAGTGAGCAACTGTGGTATGTAACCGATATACCAGGCATCAACACTGTCATTTGTCGTACCTGTTTTACCTGCAGAGGGCCGACCAATGGCCCTGGCACGTCGACCTGTTCCACTCTGAACAACATCTTGTAAGACATTGCTCAGCAGAAAAGCAGTTTCTACTGAGGTGACCTGTTTTTGTTCCGGAATACTTGATTCAAGAATATTTCCATCCTGGTCTTCCACCCGTAAAATATAAATTGGTTTAACCAAACGTCCCTGATTGGCAAAAACACCATATGCGGAAAGCATTTCCTGTAATGTGACAGAGAATGATCCGAGACAAGTGGTTAAATTTGCCATCATACCTGCAGTGATTCCAAAACGTTTGCTGTAGGCTATTACCTGCTTTGGTTTTAATTCTTCGCAAAGCCCTATTGTTGGCAAGTTTAAGCTTTTTACCAGTGCAGTCCGCAGTGATACTTTGCCCATAATTTTATCTCCATAGTTTTTTGGAGTCCAAATTTCAGCATCACCGGCAGTCTGTGCACCAGTTGCATATGCTCTTGGGCTGTCGATTAAAGTGCTGCTGAGAGTAAAACCTGAATCAAGTGCAGCAGAATAAACTATTGGTTTAAAGGACGAACCTGGTTGTCTCAGAGCCTGAATTGCACGGTTGAATTCACTTTCTCCATAACGATAGCCACCTGTCATAGATAACACCTCTCCGGTCTTTGGATCCATTGCCAGCAAAGCCCCATTTACTAAAGGTTCTTGATACAACTGCAGACGAAAGTAATTATTTGTTGAATCATAATCGACAAGTCTAACCCGAATTATATCACCACTACTGAGTATTTCTTCAGGTTTCGAGATCCGAGTTGGTTTTTCATCTTCAAGTATATTCCCCTTCTTCCATGTGCGGATATTGTTCCATTCGAGAACACCGGATGACTCACCTAACTCTACTGTTACTTTTTTTGGATTTACTTCTACAACTTTAGCAGCAACTATGTTGCCAAGATACAGGGAATCAATCTGGACAGGATCAGTAATAGTAGTATTGTCAAATGAACTGTTATTATCCTGGTTCAGCACATTAAGTGCACCTCGAAATCCCTGCCGCTTTGTCAACTCCAGAATTCCCTTCCTCAGGGATTGATGTGCATGTGTCTGAAAGTTCAAATCCATAGCGAGATAGACTTTCAGTCCTCCCTGATAAAGAACTGTTGAACCATATTTATTAATTAAATAGCGCCTAACATGTTCAACATAGTAAGATGTGGCCTCAGTTGTTGAGTCTTTTATCCGAATTAAACTGATTGGTGTATCAAGTGATTTCTGCAATTCCTGCTCCGAAATAAAACCTTCTTGACGCATTCTTCTTAAGACAATATTTCTCCTCTGCAGTGCAAAGTCAGGATTTATATGAGGAGCATATCGTGAAGGTGCAGGTAGTATTCCGACTAATAAAGCACTTTCTGCAAGATTTAGTTCTGCAGCATGTTTGCCGAAATACCCCTGAGTAGCAGCCTCAATCCCTTCAGCATTACCAAGATATACTTTGTTTAGATAAAGCGAAAGAATGTCCTGTTTTGAAAACTGCATTTCCATCCGAAATGCAAGCAGCATTTCCCGGAGCTTACGTATTATCTGCTTCTCTCTGGTCAACAAGAAAAGCCTGGCTGTCTGCTGAGTGAGAGTACTCGCACCTTGTACAATTCGGCCGGCTTTGAGGTTTGCCAGAAAGGCTTTGGGGATTCTCAGAGGATCTATTCCAAGATGAGAGAAGAAGCGGGTGTCCTCACTGGCAATCAAAGCCTGAATCAGGTGTGGTGGGAACTGCTCATAGGGAATGACAATTCTGCGTTGAATAAATAGTTCGTCAACCTGATTCCCCTGACGGTCATAAATTACCGTAGGTAAAACATCGTTCCGTTTGTGCAGTTCATCTTCCAGGTTCTGGGGTAATGATTTACTGAGCTCAAACAGAAAAATTCCAAGTGCTGACCCGGCAAGGGTTCCACTAATTAATAGAAGCCAGAATGACCATTTTATAAACTGGGCAAGCCTTTTCATGCTACTTGTCAGGTTTTATACTCAAGATCTGAATAATAGTAATTGATTGTGGTTAAAAACCGGATTTACTTGTAATAACGCAAGTCTTCAGCCAATTTATATAATTTGTTTTATTCCTGCTCAAATGCTTGTTTGGCCAGTGCGACAGCTTTTGTTCGAATATTAGCTGAAAAATTGTTCAGCTCGAATTGTGCTAAGAAATCGGAGAAATTTTCCGCTTTGGTGCTGAGCTTAATTTTCAACAGCATATTTTTCAGCAGCAATGCGTCTTTTGGATTAAGCTCTCCCAAAGCAGACTTGTGTGTCAAAACAGGTGAAGTTCCTTGAAAAACATCATCTGAAGTATAAAACAATTTTGTTGCTTCACAGCGGCAACCTTGTTCATGAGGCAGTTCTGGTGGTATTTTTTGCTTAAATTGTTTACCGTAACGTATACCGTCAGATTCAAGGCATGTCTGTGGTGTGTCCCAATCTAAATAAGTTTGTAACTCAATTGCCTCAATAGTGGTGATAAAAGGGTCCTCTTTATCATTTCGGTGAGAAAAAATTTGATTTTTCTTGTGCCATATCCAATACACAAGGGCTACCGAAAAGGCAGCAATAAACAGCTTCAGCATGGTTAAAATACAAAGAACAGTATTTTTGTTTCGACAAATTCATAAGTGTTAATGTAGAATTCTAACCTTTAAAAATAAGAGAATTGTATTCAACTATCAAGCCGAACATTATTCGCCGCCAACAGATGTTTTCTGCATTTACTCTAACCCTCTTTCGAAAAATATTACGCCTTTGTTGGCTCTGTTTTGTGAGTGTTGTGTTTTTTGCAGAATTTGTGGAAAATGAAAGAGTATTTGCTGAAGAAGATACGGTAGTAGAGTGCATTGAGCATCTAGAGCCAAAAACAAGAGTTGAAGTTTTTGCATTGAGAGCATGCCTCAGAAAATTAAATTTTGAAAACAGAGGTGCAAGTAACATTCTAAGTATCCGTAAATCGTATGAAGGTTCCTTGAAATTGACTGAGAAACTACGTTTAATCATGAACAAAGGATCTTCCAAAAAACAGACTGAAAATCCATTAAAACAACCCAATGATGGTACATAACTACTCTAATTATTCCAGCAGCTCATATTTATAACAGTCATAGTTAATTAAATAAGAATGGAACGACCTTTAAAGTTTGTAGCGGAAGATATCTTTTTCGGACCAGTATTAATATTAATACTTTTGTCCCTTTCTCTTTTGCTGATGTATCGGCAGAGGCACAATTATAAACTTTCCTTCAGGATTCTATTCGTGAGTTGGGCCTTCCTTTTACTTGGCAGTAACACACTTTTTTTTCAGGCCGTATCAGCTCCACTTAAATATTTAACACCCAAAAGTGAGAAACACCTCAGTGATGCTATTGTAGTGGCCTCAGCAGGTGTTCATGGTTCAGGGGCTCCTACACCCGGTTCTACTTTAAGAGCGCATGCTGCAGGCAAATTATATTTAGAAGGTTTTGCTCCGGTAGTCATTATTACGGGAGGTGTTACTAAGCCGTATCTTCCTCCAGTAGATATAAAGGGTATGGCCATAATACTTCAGGGAATGGGAGTTCCTCCGCAAGCAATTATCATTGAAAATCGTTCAGCAGATACTTACAAAAATGGAATTGAAACCTTAAAAATATTGCAGCGTTTAAAGTACAAAACTGTTCTTCTGGTTTCCCATGATTACCATTTATTCCGCCTAGCTTCAGTGTTTAAAAAATTAGGAATTGAATCTTATACATTTGCCGCAAACCAGTCCTATCCAAAAAAAGCTATTCCTTGGTGGCGTTATTTTGAGTGGGCAAATTTTAATCGTATCCAAACAATATTTCATGAATATTTTGGTCTTTTATCATACAAATATTTTGGCCGTATATAGGGCTGAGCAACTAATTATTAAATAATGCCAAGACGTACAGACATAAATACAGTTTTACTTATTGGATCTGGTCCAATAGTTATAGGGCAGGCGTGTGAATTTGATTACAGTGGTACACAGGCCTGTAAAGCTCTCAAAGAAGAGGGGTACAGGGTTGTTCTGGTCAACAGTAATCCTGCTACTATCATGACAGACCCAGGTCTGGTAGATGCGACATATATTGAACCAATTACTTTAAAAACACTTGAAGCAATCATAGAACAGGAAAAACCAGATGTGATTTTACCTACTATGGGCGGTCAAACTGCACTTAATATGGCGGTAGAACTCCACGAACATGGGGTTTTGCAAAGCTCTGGTATAGAGTTGATTGGTGCATCCATTGAAGCAATTAACAAGGCGGAAAACCGAGAACTATTTCGCAGTGCAATGAAAAAGATTGGAGTTGGAATGCCTTCCAGTATCATTGCTCATTCCATCGATGAGGCCCTGGCTTTCACAGAAAGTATTTCTTATCCTATCATTGTCAGACCATCCTTTACCATGGGTGGTGCAGGAGGTGGAATTGCCAGGGATGAAGAAGAGTTAACTCAAATAGTACTTCATGGTTTAACGGTTTCACCAACCAGCGAAATACTGGTTGAACAGTCTGTTATTGGCTGGAAAGAATTTGAGCTGGAGGTAATGCGTGATAATCAGGACAATACGGTTATTATATGTTCGATTGAAAATCTTGATCCCATGGGAGTACATACCGGTGATAGTATAACTGTTGCTCCGGCACAGACCCTGACTGATTGGGAGTATCAAAACCTGCGTGATATGTCAATTAAAATTATGCGGGAAATCGGAGTTGAAACCGGAGGATCAAACGTGCAGTTTGCAGTTAATCCTGAAGACGGTGAGATTCTTGTGATTGAGATGAATCCAAGAGTTTCCCGTAGTTCTGCGCTGGCTTCAAAAGCAACAGGTTTTCCCATTGCAAAAATTGCCACAAAATTGGCTGTAGGTTTTTCGCTGGACGAAATTCCCAACGATATCACACAAAAAACACCGGCTTGCTTTGAGCCCTCGATTGATTATGTAGTGACCAAAATCCCAAGGTTTGCTTTTGAAAAATTTCCACTGTCTGAGGACCGACTTGGTACGCAGATGCAGTCTGTTGGAGAAGTAATGGCAATTGGGGCTACATTCAGGGAATCTTTCCAAAAAGCCCTGCGCTCACTGGAGTCAGGGCATTCAGGATTAAATCCACCAGATTATGCTGATGATTATCTGACTCCTGATGAGATACTGGAAGAGCAACTTCAAACTGTCAGCAGCAAACGTATCTGGTATGTTGCTGATGCTATGCGGCGAGGATGGACCAATGAATCGCTAAATACACAAACTGGCATTGATCCCTGGTTTCTGTGGCAAATCCGCAGCTTGATTGAAGAAGAAGAAAATATTGTTCAGACCGAAATTTCAAGAATAACACCTGTTAATTTAAAAAACTGGAAGCGGCTGGGATTTTCAGATCAGCGAATTGCTGAACTACTTAAAGTTTCAGAAGACCGAGTTAATAATATCCGTCATGAATGGAATATTCTACCGGTTTTCAAGCAAGTTGATACGTGTGCTGCAGAATTTACTTCAGAAACACCTTATTATTATTCTACTTTTGCTGAAGAAAACGAATCACTGCCAACAGAAAAAGCAAAAGTATTAATTCTCGGTTCCGGCCCAAATCGTATCGGCCAGGGAATTGAGTTTGATTATTGCTGTGTGCATGCTGCCTGGGCGGTAAGAGAACTTGGCTATGAAGCAGTTATGCTTAACTGCAATCCGGAGACAGTTAGTACTGATTATGATACTTCAGATCGGCTATATTTTGAACCGATTACCTTTGAAGATGTAATGCACGTGATCGATCTTGAGCGTCCACTGGGGGTTATTGTGCAGCTTGGGGGGCAAACCCCACTGAAGCTGGCTCAACAACTTGATACAGCCGGTGTTCGTCTGCTGGGCACATCTTACGCAAATATTGATCGTGCAGAGGATCGAGAAAGATTCGCTGACATGTTAAAAAAACTTAATCTGAAACAACCACGCAACGGCTTGGCGCGCTCACTGAACGATGCAGAAAATATTGCAGCAGAAATTGGTTACCCCATTTTAGTTCGGCCATCTTATGTCCTTGGAGGGCGGGCTATGATGGTTGCTGAATCAAAAACACAGCTTGCAGAATATTTTCAGGAAGCAATTCAGGTCTCTCCGGATCATCCCGTGCTGATTGACCAGTTTCTGCAGGGTGCAGTTGAAATTGATATGGATCTGCTGGGCGATGGAGATAATTCGGAATTGGCTGGAATTATGGAACATGTTGAAAGGGCTGGAATCCACTCCGGAGATAGTGCCTGTATCCTGCCTCCTCAAAATTTGAGTGAAAGTGTTTTAAAGAGACTGGAAGTGCAGGGAAAAGCCCTGGCCAAAGAACTCTGCGTGAAGGGTCTGATGAATATTCAGTTTGCAGTAAAAGATGATAAAATATTTTTGATTGAAGTAAACCCCCGTGCTTCCAGGACAGTACCATTTGTCAGCAAAGCTATTGGGCATCCTTTAGCAAAATATGCCACTTGGCTGATGCTGGGACAAAAGTTGAAAGGAATTGGGTTTTCATACGAAGTACCGGAGACAATTTCTGTGAAGGAAACAGTGTTCCCTTTTGTTAGTTTTTCCGAAGCAGATACTGAACTTGGACCAGAAATGAAATCAACAGGTGAAGTGATGGGTCGCGGTAATAGTCTGGAAGAAGCTTTTATGAAATCTCAAATTGCCGCATTTCAGGCAGAAATAAAAGAGGGTCACATCTTTATTGGTGTAAGTGACCGGGATAAAGAGGGAATGATTGCGGCTGCTCTTGAATTTGAAAAAGCAGGACGAAAAATACTGGCTACTGAAGGAACCTATCAAGTGCTGGAAAAAGCCGGTATTTTGAATCTTGTGAAAACCAGCTTGGACAGAAAAGTACCTGAAAATATTTTTGCCTGCATTGACAGAAAAGAAGTTGCCCTGATAGTCAACACTACCCGCCCACGGAAACGCTCAGTAGATGCAACACATATTCGTAGAGTTGCCCTTTTACATAAACTGCCCTACTTCACTACTGTTGAGGGTACACTGAATCTGGCACGTGCTATGTCATCTACAAATTTTGGCTCAAAACACAGTTATCAACCGTTAAACTTACCACAGTAATCTAATTCCGGATAAAAATTCAGTCTGCTGTGTTTGCAGATTTTTCCTGCCACTTCAGGTAACTGCGTTGTAGGATTATTTTTTGTTGCTGATACTCCTGTTTTGGGATTCGACCAAGCATGTAATCATCTTCTAAATCACCCAATGCCGAGAGCCAAGCATCTGCCTGGCTGAAATCCAGAGTGTTTGTTGCAGGCAATTCAAATCTCTGCAGTTTACTACAAAAAAGAGGGTAGACTATTACAGCAACTGAAACAACAATAATCAGTATGAAAAATGTCCAAATCATTTGCTTAACTCGGTCAAAATTAGAAAATACTACAGGCTAAAAATAATATCTACCGGAAGATTATTGCTAACATCTTTTTGAGTCTGCAGTCAGACTCAGTCAGCTTTGTTTTTACTCAAATTAAAGTGACAGATTCTCTGAAATGTCAACATTTTGCTTTTAAGAACAACGAAAAAATATTCTTATGCTACGGCAATGCTTGATAACTCGGGTGTAGAAAGGACTGATTCCAGCAAATTTACAACCTCAGTTTGCTGCATAATTTCTTCAAAGCGTTTTGTTTGCAGTTCCAGATGCCAATAACCGACTAGGCATTCAAAACCAGTTGCTGCACGGTATTCTTTGATGCTAGCATGTTTAGGGGGCGAAACTACTTTGCTGTTACGACCCTTACGATAAATGTTTGCTTCCTCCACGGTCAGGTGCGGATAAATCAGCATGGCGAGTTGAGCCTGTGTCTGACAGCGTACCCATTGAACAACGGTTTTGTGGACCAGTCTTCGGTTTTGGAACCGTTGCGTTATTTTTTGGCGGCACCAGAGTTCGAAAAACGCATCACCCAAATATGATAGTGAAAAAGACGTATGTTCACTTGCTGGCGGTTTATGTCTTTTTTCTAAAGCTACTGTCTTCACCAGTTTTTATCCTCTTTGCAGATGATTTTATTTTCTCGAATACGAAATTCTCCATCTTCTACAGTCCTCCGGTCAAGAACCCTGTTATCGCGTTCTTTCAAGGATACTCCAAAGCTTCCATCAGTTCGTAAAACAATCTCTGAACCAGCTTTTGCGTAGAATATCTCTATTCCTCTGTCAATGCTTCTCTTTTGAAAAAGATTCTCCGGAATTGCTGTAGTATCTGTTTTGCTCAGACAAACAGAGCGTCCCTCACCTTCACCGGTTGATTTAGAAATCAGCTTATATTCTGCTCCAAGCTTATGGGCCATCCTTCTGCGGTATGAATTCATCGGTTCCAACTGCAGCTCAGTTTCGGCTGATTGAATGAAACGGACTAAAGTTTCATTTATTTCGGTCATCAGTTCCTGGTCAGAACTGCTCAATTCCATGTCATCAATCACGATTATTTTTTTGATGGGCTCTCTGCAATGGTTACAGTTGGATTAATCACTGAATATGAATTGCTCCAGACCGTTTCCGCAGAGGCTATGTTGAAGAAGATTATTTTAAGTTTTTAACTGCAGAACCTGAATTATGCGTCATAAGTTCGTGCAGTTTCGGGTGCTTCTGATTGTTGAAGAATAGCAGCTTCAGTGTCAGCATTTTTCTTTGCTGGATCACTATCAGGTGCAGGATCAATTACTGGAGTTGGTAAGCGTTCCAAAGCGACGCCTAAGACCTCCTCAATTGTGTGGACTGGAATAATTTCCAATCCCTGCTGAATTTCTTCAGGAATTTCTGTCAAATCTTTTTTGTTTTTATGAGGAATCATCACTGTTGAAATGATACCACGTTTGGCTGCCAGCAGTTTTTCCTTTAAGCCGCCTATCGCTAATACTTTGCCGCGCAATGTGCTCTCACCTGTCATTGCCACTTCCCTTTTGACAGGAATAGAAGTAAATGCACTGACTATTGAAGTTGCGATAGTAACTCCTGCAGACGGGCCGTCTTTGGGAACTGCACCTGCCGGGACGTGGATGTGGATGTCGGTTTTTTCGAATACCGATGAAAATATTCCCAACTGATTTGCATTGGTACGCACATAACTCAGGGCCGCCTGTGCTGATTCTTTCATCACATCACCAAGTTTGCCAGTCAGTTGAAGTTTGCCTGTACCTTTCATGATGTTCACTTCGGTTACAAGTAATTCACCTCCGGCCTGTGTCCATGCTAACCCGCAAGTTGTACCTATTTCATTTTGTTCTTCAGCTTTTCCATGTTTGTAACGTGCAACTCCTAAAAATTTTTGCACTCGATTATCTGTAACTATAACTTTTTTCAGATTATGCTTCTTTACCAGTTGGGTTGCAACTTTGCGGCACGTTTTAGCAATTTCACGCTCAAGATTTCGAACTCCTGCCTCTCTGGTATAACTTCTGATAATATTTAGGATTGCCTTTTGCTGGAACTGAATTTTTTTGGAAGTCAGTCCATTTTCAGCTATTTGTTTTGGTAAGAGATGTTCACGGGCAATATGTTCTTTTTCAAGTTCGGTATAACCTGAAAGTCTGATAACTTCCATACGGTCTTTGAGTGCAGCGGGTATATTTTGCTGTACATTAGCTGTGCAGAAAAATAAGACATCAGAGACATCGAATTCGACTTCCAGATAGTGATCCATGAAAGTGTGGTTTTGTTCAGGATCAAGCACCTCTAATAAAGCAGCTGCAGGGTCCCCCATCACACCATGCGACATTTTATCAATTTCATCAAAGAGTAGCAGAGGGTTGTTGGATTTTACTTTTCGCAATGACTGGATCACTTTTCCCGGCATTGCACCAATATAAGTCCGGCGGTGCCCCCGAATCTCTGCTTCGTCACGTACTCCGCCAAGACTCACATGAGCAAATTTTCTTCCTAAAGCCTCTGCGACAGAACGCGCCAGCGAAGTTTTGCCTACACCAGGAGGACCAACCAGGCAAATAATTGGACCTTTCATTTTTCCTACCTGTTGAGCTACAGCAAGATATTCAATTATCCGCTCTTTTACTTTTTCCAAACCATAATGCCGGGCATCAAGGACTTTTTCTGCTTTAATCAAGTCAAAATTGTCATCGGTTTTTTCTGCCCAGGGCATGCTGAGTAGCCAGTCAATATAATTTCGTACTACGTTTGCCTCAGATGACATTGAGGGCATCATCTTAAGTTTTTGCAGTTCTTTTTCAGCCGTTTCTTTGGCTTCAGTCGAAAGTTTTAATTCCTCAATTTTTTTCGCATACTCTGCCATTTCAGCTTTACCGTCTTCGCTGTTTCCCAATTCTTTTTGAATAGCTTTGACCTGCTCATTGAGGTAATATTCTTTTTGTGTTCGGCCAATCTGACCCTGTACACGTTCCTTTAGTTTCTTTTCAACTTTTTTGAATTCTTTTTCTTCCAGCATCCGTCCATAGACAATTTCCAGGCGATTTTTGGGATCAGCATTTTCAAGCAGGTCCTGTTTCTTTTGCAAATCCATGTTCAACAGAGGAGCAATGCGGTCAGCCAGGATATGTGGGTCTTCTGAATCAATTGATAATTTTTCGATACCTTCTGTTCGACGTTTGACGTCCTTCAAGTAACGCTTGAATTCTACACGTACATTTTTGCTGAGGGCTAATAGTTCGGGAGCCTGAGAAACTACTTCAGGAATTGGTTCTACTACTGCAGCAAAATGAGGGTCATCCATGTGTGCTTCAATAAGGCGTCCACGTGTTTTTGCTTCAAAAAGAGCTTTAATAGTGCCATTGTGGAGTCGCATTATCTGCAGGACTTTACCTATCGTACCAACTCTAAACAGGTCTTTTTCTTCAGGCTCTTCAATAAGTGGATCTTCCTGCGCTACTACAAATATTTGGCGGTCTCCAGCAAGAGCTTTTTCCAGAGAAGCAATTGAGAGTGCTCGACCGATGAAAAATGGGGCCGTCATTTGGGGGAAGACTACAATATCGCGCATCGGCAGCATTGGTAGCGCAATCTGTTTTGCTACAGTGGAATCTTCATGAGTTCGGCCGGTCATATACTACCTTGAAATGGGATTAGCGAAGTATTGTTGAAAAATAATTGTCAATGTGAAGTATCGAAAAATCATCGAACTCTTTATTTTTTTGTTATGCTTCTTCACGATTACGCCATGTTGCGGATACTACAAACACTCTAGCGATTTGTTGTTAAAATCGCAAGTGAACAAGCTGTTTCTGCAGAATATAAATACTGTTATGTGGGTGACAAAGCAGCCGCACTTATTTCCACACAGGTTTTGTCCCCGTCAGAATAGCGGCGGACTTCTTTGAATCTTTTATGGTAATATTGATTTCCTATCACACTGCGCAAGTGATACTCTGCAGCCCTTTTTGCGCCTGAAACAGCATCCTTTTCAAGTAGTGCACATGCACGGCCTTTTACAATCACATCCAGCTTTCCCTGATCTACAACTTTGTATTCCGAATCATAATATGTTTGGAAAGATCTGTCGGCAGAAGTGCAACCATTGAACAAAACTAGGCTGAATAAAGATATTAGAATTAATTGTGGCATTATTTATTGAGTGAAGGCTTGACAACTATTGAGTCGTTCTCCAAACTAAGATTTAGGTTATTATCGTTTTCAAAGAGTTAATAATTATTGTGCCAAGACTACTAAAGTGTTTTTAATGCAGAGAGCAGCAGCCAAATGATCCCGCTGTATTACTGCAGTCTACGCTTTAACAGCAAGAGGTAGAATATAATTAAATCATGAAAACACTCCTTTAACATTAGTTTAGTGCAACCTTCATGCAGATTACACAGTCTACACAATTGTTTTCCCGCGCCCAACAAAAAATCCCAGGAGGCGTAAACAGTCCGGTCAGGGCATTTAAATCTGTCAAGATGACGCCACTTTTTATTTCACATGGTTCTGGATCAAAAATCTATGACGTTGATGGAAACGAATACATTGATTATGTTGGTTCCTGGGGGCCAATGATTTTAGGTCATGCGCATCCGGATGTTGTCTCTAAACTTGAAGAAACTCTCCGTAACGGGACTTCTTTTGGTGCACCAACTGAGGGCGAAATCACATTAGCAGAAATGGTTTGTGAGGCAGTCCAGAGTGTGGAGATGCTGCGTTTGGTTAATTCCGGTTCTGAGGCTGCAATGGCTGCACTTCGTGTTGCTCGTGGTTATACCGGTCGAGATAAAATTGTAAAATTTGAGGGTTGTTATCACGGCAGTGTTGATCCATTACTCGTCAAGGCGGGTTCCGGTGCAATGACTCTAGGAATTCCGGATTCACCGGGAGTGCCGGCATCTTTTGTTGAACATACTTTGCAGGCCAAGTTCAATGATCTGGAATCAGTTATCAAACTGGCGGAAGAAAACAGTCAGGAAATTGCCGCGGTTATTCTGGAGCCGGTAGCTGGAAATATGGGGATGATTACACCTGAACATGGTTTTTTAAAAGGTTTACGTGACTTATGTGACAGGGAAGGGATATTGCTAGTTTTTGATGAAGTAATGAGTGGTTTTCGGGTTGATTATGGAGGAGCACAGACTTTGTTTGGAATTGTACCGGATTTAAGTATTTTCGGAAAAGTAATTGGAGGCGGGCTTCCGGTAGGTGCCTTTGGTGGACGTCAGGATATTATGCTCTGTGTTGCACCGGCCGGTCCCGTTTATCAAGCAGGTACTCTGTCGGGAAATCCCCTTGCCGTAGCTGGAGGGTTAGCGACTTTAAGTGTCTTGAAAGAGCAAAATCCATATGCGGATCTAGGCCAAAAAACATCATGGCTTTGTGCTGAGTTCCGGGCTGCAGCAGAATCAGCAGGAGTCCCGATACAGACTCAATCAATGGGTGGAATGTTTGGGTTTTTCTTTTCAGAAAATCCTGTACGAAATTACCAGGATGCTCTTAATTCTGATGTGGATAGATTTGCGGGGTTTTTTAGCAAGATGTTAAGGCAGGGTATTTATTTGGCCCCATCTGCATTTGAATCACTTTTTATTTCGACCGAACATTCTGAGGAAGATCTGGAAAGGACTGCAGCCGCATTTCGTGAAGCATTGCATGCCGTTTAATGTCTCTGCTTAACGAACATGTTTGAAATTGGTTTTACCGTGGAGTTTTAGGTCCAGCTTGCATCAGGTTTTTCATCCGGATGAGTTACCTCGCTCAATCTTACGGCATAGCGGTCATTTACTATGACAACCTCTCCTCTTGCAATTAACCTGTCCCCAATCATTATATCTATGGTGGAACCGACTATTTTTTCAAACTTGACCACAGTACCTTTTTTCCAGATCATTACCTCATGCAGAGAAATGTCTGTACGTGCTATCTCAGCTTGCATAAGCTGAGGTGTATCTGCCAAAAAATTGAGTGTGTGAAGTGTTGATTTCTGAGTTGGTGTAGCTAAGTTCATAGTATGTTAAATAGAGATAACGGATTATAAACAGTCGAATTGATTCATTAATCTTGCGATTATTTGACAAATTATATCTACTGTAATATTCGATTCACATTATACGGTCTATTGACCAATGACACAATCAGAAGGAGCGTTTACAATGTTCGGTTTAGGGATTTGGGAGCTTTTAATAGTTTTGGCTATTGTCGTAGTTTTATTTGGTGCAAAGCGTTTACCATTGATTGGTGAGGGACTTGGCGGAATGATAAGTAATTTTAAAAATGCTACAAAGAAAAACAAAGAAGACAAAGAAATAATTGATGAAACTACTACTGTAGTTAAAGAAGAGCCAACTGTGATCAATGAGGAGAAAAGCTGAAAAAGTTCAGCAGCTATTTTTTTTGTGGATGAATAACCAGGTTCATGCTTACTTTGAGCTCTTTGAGCCTGGCAATCACCGGCACTATTGCTCCATAGTTTACTTTCTCGTCTGCTTCCACATCAACAAGCCATGGTTGCTTTTTACCACTTGTCCATTGTCGGACTCGGTCCTGAAAAACTCGTTGACTCTCCTCTTCTGCACTTCCACCGATGCGGGTGTTACCCAAAAACAAGACTCCTGTTTTGTCAATAACCACTCTCAGTGGTTTTTGCAGAGGCTTCATTTTGTCCTGGTTATAGCTGTCCTCAGGAAGATCTACCTGAATGATATGGTTAACGATAGGAGCAGTAACCATGAAGATGATCAGCAATACCAGTAGCACGTCGACAAAAGGAGTGACGTTGATTTCGCTCAGAGGCTCATTGTCCTCCCAGGAGCCTCCCATGTACAATCCACTCAAAACGGTTAGTAAGTTCCATGCCAAAATTGCGCATGGTGTTAGCAAAAATACGAGACTGGTTACGGAAATAGTTGTAGCCCATCAATGCAGGTATGGCAGCAAGTAATCCTGCAGCAGTAGCTACCAGAGCTTCTGAAATACCCGGAGCCACAGAAGCAAGGCTTGTAACGCCGGAAGTTCCGATACTCTGAAAGGAGTTGATGATTCCCAGTACTGTACCAAATAGACCGATAAATGGGGCCGCACTGGAAATTGTTGCAAGAATATTTAAGCGGTTTTCGATGAAAGTGTATCTTTCATTGATGGTTTGCTCTATGACTCTCTGCAACTGTTGACTAAGATGCGGGAGCATGGAACTGTTTTCTGTAATATCTGGAGTAGTCCGTTGAATGCGTTGACTCATGCGTGCTACTTCCTGATAAGTAGCAGAAAACATAGATGAAAAGGCTGAATAAGGATATTCTGAAGAAACTTTCTTGATTTGCTTAAGGCTGGATTCGTTGAAATATATCTGGTAGAAATTTCTGTCTTCTTTGCGGATATTTAAGAACTGGAAGGCCTTGATTATGATGACGGCCCAAGAAAGGGCCGACATCAACGCCAAAATGAGCAATACGAGTTTCGCAACAAAACTACCACCAAGCACCATCCCAATTATGCTCGTTTCGCCTAGCAGTTCGGTGAGCATAATTCAATGTGCTGACAAAGTTCGTGGCAAAAAAGTTCTGTACTTACAATCTGGTAAACTCTACCCTTCTATTTTTTCTCCAGGCAATTTCATTGCTGCCAACTGCGGCCGGACGTTCCTCTCCGAAACTAACCATAGAAAATTGTGATGGATTTGCACCAAGACTAACCAGATAGTCTAAAACAGCTTTGGCTCGCCTTTCTCCCAAAGCAAGGTTGTACTCATTCGTACCCCGCTCATCACAGTGGCCTTCCAACTGTATTTGTACATCCGGATTATCAGCAATCCATTCGTAGTTTTTCCGGATAACATCACCAAAAGCTGATGAGATTTCACTTTTATCGTAGTCAAAGTAGACCAGTTCCATTTCATTAAGTCCGGCATCAGACTCTTCAGGGGGTGCAGAAATGATCGTGACTACTTTAGGTGCTTCCACACTTTCTTCTGCATCCTGTTCAACAGCAATTTGCTGCTGCTCTTTTGCCACTTCCTGTTGCTGTTCTACTGTTCTTTCTTCCGCTTTAGGTTCCTCTGCTTTAGGTTCCTCTGCTTTAGGTTCCTCTGCTTTAGGT
>JACNJW010000023.1 GCA_014382365.1 SAR324 cluster bacterium | reverse complement strand
TGTGTTTTTATCTAAAAGGATTGGAATATTACTGCTGAATTTTCCTTTCATTATAATAAAAATCGGTGATCCTGTGTTGTTTTCGATAATTTTTAACCCACTTTACTGAATTGCTTTATCAGTATTTTGCCAAGTACCAAAATACTGGAATAATACAGCATAAATTGCACAGGCCCCCAGTCCAGAGACAACTCAAACGAAGCCCATTCTCCCCATTGATGAAGATATTTTAAAATTGAAAACCAGCTCTCTACAACTAGTTCAGTAAGTGAAAAAACACTGTTTTCATAGATTCCAAGCGGAGAATTCCCCAAAGAAAAAGCACTAACCACCAGAGCAAGCAGGCAACTGGGTAACACCAGAATTGCTAGTAGCAAAACCATGATCAGATTGAGCCAGAAAGTTTCCAGTGAAAGCCGTCCGAAAATACTGGCAACCACAGGCCAGGTTCCGAGCATCACGGCTGATGTGATGGCAATGCTGATCAAAACATATTTTGCGAGACGTTTTGAAAAAAGATCATTTTCGCTGGCATGGGGATAAAGCGGCAGGAACCATAAAATAAAGAACACTGCCACAAAAGAGAGCTGAAATGAAACTTCATAAATAACTGCAGGATTAAGGAAAATGAAGAAGAAAGCAGTTGCAAACAAGGCGTACAATGGCTGATGTGCTTGACCGAGCAAGCGTCCTGCAACCAGGATAGTCAGCATGAATACGGCCCGAAATGCAGGTGTGGGCAGTCCAATTAACAGCAGATAGAACCAAATGCCTGTCAGAGATATTATCTGGGAGATAGCATAATTTGCAGGATGTTCCAAAAAACGGACTGATAAACGACCCAACCCGCGAACCAAGCCAAGTATAATTCCGTAAATCAAACCAATATGCAGTCCACTGATGGCAAGCAGGTGGGCCATTCCTGTTTCCTGAAAAACCTTTGCGGTGGAACGAGAACCGTATGAACGCTTGGCTAGAGTCAACGGCAAATAAAGTGCCAGAGCCTGCTTAGAGAGGTGGAACTCTGCGCGGTCAATTAATTGCCTGATCCAACTGTTTCTTTTTCGGATGAATTTGCTTTGCGGAGGAATTGCATTCCGATAGCGAATATTTACAAAAGTTAAATGGAGACGATTATTTTTTATGCTGACTTGATGCAGGCGTCCAATAACCTGTAATTGACGTCCTCGATAAAAGCTGGAAATTCTCCGCCTGTTTTTAGTAAAGCTGATGACAGCTTCAGGCAGCCGTTGTATTCGTTTACCTTTAATCAGTTCAACTGAGTTCAGCTTCAGGCGGATCGAATCATTCTCAACACTGCGTTCCTGAATTCTCCCATTCAGCAAAATTGCTGTTTCTGCAGAAACTTCCTTCTGCAGCCAACTTAAACTGTTTGGTAGAATAACAAACCACTGATGCAGCAGGATACCTGCAAGCAAAAGTAGTAAAAAAATTGGAAGATACAGGTTGTGACGCAGACACCACAAAAATCCCAGACCAAGTGCCAGCAGGATCCACTCAGGATGAAGTTGATTCAGTGTGTGCTGAAAACGCAAAAAAATCCAAATAATCACAGCCAGCAAACAAAAAGTTTCGATCAAACTGATTTTGTGCCATTTGAACTGCATTCTACAAATGCGCTTTATGTTAATTGTCTTTGAATCTGTGGATCAATCAATGTAGTAATGGAACTGAACCGGCTCTCCTTCCCGTTCAACCAAGAGCGCAATTTCACGTTCCGATTGCAGGACTTCCAACAGCTTCAATGCCTTTCCGATTGTGTCGACAAGAAAACCATTTATTTCAAGAATGATATCATTTTGCTTCAAACCTAATTTTTCATAAATGCTTTCCTCTTTGATATACTGAAACATAAAATATGTTTTTTCATCTTTTGTAGTAGGAATAACACGGGCATCATTCAGCAACTGTTCAAAGTTTGCTAGTTGCTCATCAACCCAGACACGCTGGAAATTAAAAGTATTTTTACCAGCTAGCGGAGAGACAGGAATTACAGATTTTTCAATGATAGTATTTTCTTTTTGAGGAACTACTACCGTAGCTGATTTTTGAGCCGTAGCCGATTGTCTTTCAGTACTCTTTGCTGGAGTGTCGTCTGTATCATTTTTACCAGCAGAGACAGTGCTGACCATCCACAAAGCTTGTTTTTGTCCTTGATGCAGTATTAAAACCCAACGGTCTTTGATTTCCAACACTTTAACACTTTCAGTTCCACATTCTTCATCGCGCAGGATTGTTTTTGCATTAAAACATTCTCCAATTCCATAAATCACATATTGATGAAGACTGTCTTTTTTACTTATAAAGGCAAAGGAATTTTTTGCCCCATAGATCATTGTTCCTGCAAGCGCAATTGCTAAACGAGTATGTTCTACTGCACCCTCAGTTCTTACTTCATCGGTTAATATTTCAGTTTCCGGAAGAGGTGGAGGTAGATTGATTTCCGTTTTTTGAGCATTAAAGATATTACGCTCCAGAATTACCGCAAATTTATTTTCAGCTTTTCCAGCATCAACAGGCAGTTTCCCAGTTTGTAGCCGATACGAGATTGTTGGAGAAGGAATGGACAGGATTTGATGCTGCAGCCAGGTACTCAAAAGAGCCCCTCCGATATAGGAGGCAACTCCAGCCAGCAGCAGGTTGAAAGCAAATAATAAATTGGTCGAGGAAATTCTCATGATGAGCAAAAAATACGAAGAAGCAGTCCGCTAAAGTTTTGCTTAGCTGGTGCTTGCAGATCCTTTTTGTTCAATATAATCTACAGCAAATTGTGCGGCCAGCAAATATCCTTTAACTCCAAGTCCAACCAGTGCACCAATGGCAATATCCGAGAAAAATGAGTGATGTCGAAATTCCTCGCGCTGATGAACATTGGAAAGGTGTATTTCCAGAAAAGGGATTCCGACACCTAGAACTGCATCCCTCAAACTAACACTGGTATGAGTCAGTGCCCCCGGATTCAAGAGCAAGAAATCCGCATCTCGGTTTTGATGCAGCCAGTCGATCATTTCTCCATCTGAATTTGCCTGAAAGGACTCACACTTAATACTGCTCTCATTGAGTTCTGTGGTGACCAGTTCTTCTATTTCACGCAAGGTTGTTGAACCATATATATCCGGTTCCCGGGAACCCAGTAAGTTTAGATTTGGGCCATTAAGTAAAAGTACGGTTGGCATAACAAAATAAGAGGAAGATTAATTAAAAATCAAGTTTGGTTTATTGAATCAATTCAGTATATTTTAGTTGAAATTATGTCTGCTCAAGATAATGCCTGCTCCGCTAAAATGCAAGTGATTTGGCAGTTGAGCAACAACAGGCTTTTTCAGAGGAGCAGTTTATGAATGAATTCAGTCATAATATCCAAAGTTTGGTTTTTTTGGTCACGGTGCGGGGAATGACCGCAGTTGTCTAGAAAAGAAGTTTCTACAGCACCACTGGATTGATGCACAATTGCATCCATCTGAGCAACAGTACCATATTCATCATTCTTACCCTGAACAATTAATTGTGGAATCCGTATTTTAGGCAGACAGGACTCAATGTTCCAGTTTGCAAAATCCGGATCAAGCCAGACATCTGCCCAACCATAGAACGCACAATCAGTGTTGGCACCATGATGTTTACGGAGACGTTCCTGAAGATTGCCGGTCTGGTACTGTTTACGTACCTTTTCGATGGAGCTTATCGTGAGTTCTTCACAAAAAACATGTGGGGCCTCAATTACAATTCCCAGCAAAGATTCTACAGAATTCTCTGCTGCGTAGATTAAAGCAATCGAAGCTCCATCAGAATGACCTACCAGGATATGCTTTTTAATTCTGCATTGTGCCAAAATATTCGGCAAAACCTCAAGTGCCTCATGATGCATAAAAGACAATGAACGAGGAAGTTTGCAGCGGTCGGAACTGCCATAGCCAAGTCGACTAAAAACCAAGGCGCCACAACCTGTTTTTTGCGCAAGATTTTGTGGAAAATCACGCCACATGGAAGTGCAACCCAGTCCCTCATGCAGGAAAATTAAGGTAGGAGCATTCTCTGGTGAAGGTCCATACCAAACTGCTTCCAGTTTTTTACTATTTATTTGTAGTTTCAAAATAAGCTGATCCAGAGGTGTCCACTCAGACTGGTTGGAAATTTTGCTGCCCGGGAAGTAAAAACGCGATAATTGCCACTCCACTTGCCAACAGAACCATCAGTCCGTATAGCCAGATAAAACTACCCGTATATTCGAAAACCCATCCGGAAAGATAAATACCTGATGCGCTGAAACCGAACCCCAACAAAAATTTACTGCCGAAAACGAGCCCATGTCTGTGACTTGGCGCATAGCGGACAAGCAGTGTATTTTCAACTGGCAGTGCACCTGTACTCATAAAAACTACCAGCATCATGCTCATCACCAGTGGTATTTCTGTAAGTTGACTGGCCAAAGCCACAAGTGGTGTTGTGATTAAAAACAAACTGAAATATAGTTGACGCTCCGAATAACGATCTGCCAGCCGACCACAGACCAGTTGGCCAATTGCACCTGCTGCATAAACCAGTGAGACCATTGAGCCGGTTCCCAGTAAAGAGCCGGAAGTCAGCAGAACCCTGAGATCAAAATCTTTTGGTAGAGAAAATTGGATAATCTGGTGGAACATTCCGGTGAGCAGTAATGCCATGCCCATCAAACCAAAAGTCATCCAGATATTTTTGGAAGAGTTTGTGAGAGCAGTTGTTTTTTTTGCTGGAAGTACAGCAGTATTCAGGATAGTTCTTAATGCAAGACTAAAAAGGATTCCAACTACAATGCAAATGATTCCGGGAACTATAAAAGCTATCCGCCAACTCCACATGCCGGTTAATGAACCTGCAACCAATGGTGCTAAAACATAACCTAAACTACCGAATAAGCCGTTAAATCCGAGGGCAGTTCCGGTTTTAGTTGTTCTGGATACCAGCCAGGACATTCCAACAGGATGGTAGATTGAGGCAAATAATCCGATTCCGGCTAATCCTCCAGCCAGCATCATGGGAGTTTGAGCAAAACCGGTTAGGATAGTAAAAAAACCAGTACCGTAAAAAAATATTTCCAGGAGGGTCGTTTTGCTCCAGCGGTCACCAAGCCAGCCTGCAGGTAATGAGCCTGCTCCAAAAAGGAATGCAGCTGGAACCGCCAGTGCGGCCAGATCTTTATAACTAAGCTCCATTTCAACTTCCAGTGCCAGCAGGACAATTGGGAAAAGCAAAGTCAGCAGGTGACACAAAGTATGACCTGCAGAAGCAAAACCGATAGCTGCTGTTTCAGAATTGTTCATCAATTATTATTATTAGTTTTCCTGTTTTAACAAAACTTTTAGTATTGATTTGGAAAAAGTAATATACCAGACTTGTTTTACATGCAGAAACTAATCAATTTTTGTCTTCTTTTTGATTCTGTTTTTTTGAAGCCAGTACTTTGTCTAGATCACTTTTTAGTTTTGTTAAATGATATTCTCTATTCAAAGAAATATGAATTATGGCAAAAAGAGTAGCTAAAGGAGAAGCAACTGCATACCTGAATTGGTAGATCAGGTACAAATCCAGTAAAAGTGCTGAAGTTTCAAGAAGTTTTACTAAATCAAAGACCAAACGGTGACGCAAAACAAGCCAGAGTGACATTGCATGCGCCACAACTGTTAATGCAGCAGTTCCTGCTAAAATATACAAAACAAGGTCCAGTGTGGCTAAACCCAGCATTAAGGTCAACGATGCAGTCAGAGCACGTTCGATGGATTCTTTGGTCATTAGTTAGTCGGTGCTGGATTAAACAATATGAATGAGGCCTTTGAAGACTGACCTATTCTATGTTGTTTGCTGGCAAAGAGTCAATCAACTATTGTTGAATCTACTGCTGTTGAAACTGTATTGCCCACCAGTTTTCACGCTCTATTGAAGAACAATAATCAAAGCCAAGTTCTTCGAGAGAACTCCGGATTACAGTTGCTTGTTTCCCCAGCAAACCACTGCAAATCAAGGTCCCACCAGGGCTGCTCAAGCGTGCAAGATCAAGTCTAATTTCAAGCAATTCACTTAAGAGCATATTACAAATTACAAGTGAAACATGCTGCTTCAACAGAGACGGTTGCCCAACTTGTGCCTTGATTCTTCCTGACAAACCGTTAAGTTCAGTGTTTCGCTCTACTTCTGCAATGGCATTTGATTCCAGGTCTATTGCACTTACTTGCGGAACTCCAAGACGGCAGCCGGCAATAGCCAGAATTCCGGAACCTGTACCGAGATCAAACATTTTTTCAGGAACAGTTTCAACAGCCAAAAGATGTTGTTCCAACATTTCCAGTGCAAGGGCTGTTGAAAGATGATGTCCGGTTCCAAAACCTTGTCCGGGATCAATCCACACCGGAGATCTTCCGGACAGTTCCGAGTTAGTTTCCCATGGAGGCAGTATGATCAGAGTTTTACCAACCGTGACTGGTCTAAAGTGTTCCCGCCAATTTGCTTGCCAGTTTTCAATTGGACTGAAACCTTCTTCCTGTATTATTATTTCACCTGCTGTAAGCAATTCACTTTGAAAGGACTCAACAATATTTTTTGCACCACCATCAGGTTTTTTTGTAAAGGAAATTTTAAGTAGAGAGACCTTTGAAGATTCCTGCAAAGTTTCAACTCCAAGTGCTTCTTTTTCAAAACAAAACCAGCTCCAAAGTTCCAGCAATTCTACTGGTACTGAACAACAAAAGCAAAAATACGAGGCATCAGAAGGTAGGGTATTTTGCATTTTCAGGAATCCTTGCTGCTGCCCGGGAGATAGACCTTGAAACCATCTTCAAGTAATCCACGTAAACGGGGGTCGTTTTTTGTTTTGGCCGTTTTGCATAATTTGCAGCTACAGTCAATATGATGTGTTTTCTGAAATTTCTTGAGTTTTAAGCGGCTTAAATCCTTGCCGTCACTCTGCATGTTTTTTAACATAATTTCTATTTGACGCAGGGCAAGAGTCAGTATTTTTTCCTGCTGACTTGGAGATCGGTGCTTGAACATCATTGATTGATTTTTTGTTAAGCCTGAGGCTCAGTTAGTGATTTCAACTTGACAACAGTCGCAACATTATCGACAATTATCAATATTAAAAAGTTGATTCCTGCGCTTTGCAGGATTTGTAGATCGGCTCAAACTATTTCATTTATTCTCAAGGTATATTATATGTTAGCTAAGCTGTCAAATTTTGGAGGTATTCTGCTCCTGCTTGCAGTAGGAACCATTTATTTGAGCACCTATATTGTTGATAAAACACAATATGCGATTGAGATATTGTTAGGTGACCCAGTTGATATTGTTATGGAGCCGGGTCTCAATTTCAAGATACCATTTGTCAGTCGGATCATTTACATGGAAAACCGTCTCCAGGATTATGATGCAGATCCGGGTGCAGTCTTCACTAAAGACAAAAAAGAAATGAAGGTTGACACATACTCAAAATGGCGTGTTACGGATCCATTGAAATTTTATGAAACCGTTCGTACAACTGCCGGAGCACATGCACGGTTGGATGATATTATCTATTCTCAAACTCGAGAGGTCCTGGGGCAGCACACACTGGTGGAAATTGTCTCTGGTAACCGTAAAGAAATTCGTGAAGCAATAACTTTACGATCTCGAAAAAATGCAAACAATTTTGGAATTGAAATTTTGGATGTGCGGATCAAACGTGCAGATCTACCACAGCAAAATAGTAAAGCAGTCTTTGGACGAATGAATGCAGAACGGCGCAGACAGGCAAAACTATATAGATCTCAGGGTGAGGAAGAATCTTTGAAGATTGTTTCTGATGCAGATAGAGAGCGGGTTGAAATTATTGCTGAAGCCAAAAGGATTAACGAAGAAACACGTGGACAAGCTGATGCAACTGCAACCAAGATATATGCTGATGCCTACGAAAAAGATGCAGATTTCTTCAAATTTTTGCGTTCCCATGATGTTTACCGAAACAGTCTACAGGAAGGCACGACCCTGTTAATGGATGCAGACAGTAAATTTTTTAGATATCTGAAATAAGTTTAGTCTGCAAAGTAAAAGCTGCAATATAAGTTAAAGAACATTTTCTGTTACAGTGCAATTAAAGCATTGTAACAGCCTTCCTCCGTTGAAGTTTAGTACAGACTTCGCTGATTTCCTTCACAAATTTTCAAGATGTCTCCAACTCACAATAGCTATTCGGAAGTGCTTTCAGAGTTGGAATGTTGGGGAAGCTACGAAACCAGCGCCCAACCGCGAGATATCAGCAAATTATTAGGTATCCAGCATTTACTGGAAGATTTAAATCATCCGGAAAAACATTATAAGATCATCCACATTGCCGGAACCAACGGCAAGGGTCTAACTGCAACAATGATCAGCAGCCTGCTCAGACTTCAAGGCTATAACTCTGGTTGTTATACATCTCCACATTTAACTGATATTAGAGAGAGGATTACTTTGAATGGTCAATGGGTATCACAAAATGCCTTTGCCCAAAGTGCTGCTCATGTCCTGAGCATTGCACGCAGCTATCAAGGTAAACCGTACCTTTCTTATTTTGATCTGTTAACGGCAATTGCTTTTCAGGTTTTCAGGCAAGAGGAGATGGAGTGGGTCGTTTTGGAGACCGGTCTGGGAGGCCGGGCAGATTCGACAAACGTGACAGAAAAGGAACTTTGTATCTTGACCAGAATCGGTCTTGATCATCAGCAGGTTCTCGGTAATAAATTAATTGATGTTGCAGCAGAAAAAACTGGAATAACCCGTACTGATGTTCCTGTAATCATAGCACCGCAGTTAGCAGAATTAAAACTCTGGCTGCAAAATAAGTTCAGTAGAGAAAATATTCCTGCCTATTTTGTAGAAGACTATTTTGATACGCAATTTTTTAACATAGATGTTACAAAGGAATCTTTTTCGCTACCGTGGTGGTCTTGTTTTCAAACAAGTTTATCCGCAATGCAAATCTTGTTCAGTGTAGACAACAATCAGAAAATTCGCTGGTCTGAAGCAGCCCAAAAAGTAAAATTAGCCGGACGTCTTGATTTGCGTCACAATGTAGGCTGGTCAAAACATGCACTGCATTTTAAAACAATGCTATTTGACGGCGGCCATAATTCCGAGGCGCTGTCGGCACTGGTGGAGTTTATTGCAAACAATAAACTTGAAGCCTGTACTTTGATTCTTGGTATGGCCTCTGACAAATTGAATGATGACCTGAAGGCTCCGTTGATAGAACTGTGTAATCTCGCAAAGAGATTGATCTTGACACCAACAAATTCAGCGAGGTCTGCAACTCCAGACTCTTTGAGAAATTTTATTTGGGAGTCAGAAGGACTTGGGCAAACATTTGATTTTTTGATTGTTGCATCTGCAGAGGAGGCACTGGAAAAGTCTTTGGTATTTTCAGACACGGCTGTTGTAGTAGCAGGATCTTTCTATTTGGTAGGAGAGGTTTTGCAGATCCTGGAGAATCAGCATTCTTCCTAAAAAGAGTATGTCCATGAAAAACGAGTGATTCCGCCCGGCAGTCCTACTTTGGCCGGTAATTCACCCCCACGGTCATTATAAGTAGAATCATAGACCGTTGAGTCGATGATCTTATTTGTAGAAAATGGATTATCAATGAACTCATTATTTGCAGGAAAGATAAATTCCATCATAAAACCAAAACTATCTCCACCTGAAGCAATTCCCAGCCTTCGAAATGGCAACATTCCACTGGAGCCACTTAGTTTTGTCTGTGTTGTAGATGCATATTCAGGAATTGTCGGATTGGTCCTGATACCATGTTTTACCGTACTTTCAACTCTGGACAGACCGAGACCAAAGAATATATCGAGATCATCAGACTTTGGTACTCCAAAGGGGTGAATCGCTGCGGAAAACATATAAAAATGAGAAGCCATTCGTAAGAGCGGAGTTGCATAATCTGGGTCTGCGCCTGAAGTGGCAGCCCTGACTGTTAAGTCATCCATCCAAATATTAGTGTAGGCGAATGATAAACCAATACCGACTGTATAATCTGTGGGAAGAATGTATTCCAACGAAAAAGTCGGAAGTCCTTTCAGTAAAGGAATATTACTAAACAGTTTGGTTAAAAAACCGTCTTCACCTCCATGTCCATCTTTGTTTTTATAGTTTATATTAGGAATTAAACTGTCTTTGCCAGGATCAAGCGTAGTCGGTCCAAAAAACCCTTTTCCGCCACTGAAACGGTTGCTTCCTGTCATTTGATAAAAGGGGTGTGAGTTATCACTGCTGAATGTCTGATGCAGTATCTCCCAAAAAGCAATACGCCAGACAGCGCTTCCGGCACCAGTTTGTACGGCAGCAGTTTCTTCCTGAGCAGAGATATTTGGAGCAAGCAGGAGCAAAACCATGGCGGTCTGCACGAGTCTGTTTCGGAGGAAAATTATATTAAACATGGAATCATCAGCTTCATCTTAAAACAGGAACCGCAGAGTTCGTTTTGGTTCGAGCAGATTGAGATGGTCCGGATGAGTTAGATTAGCTGGATGCAGTCCTGCTGGAATTCTGCAGTACATCATTCCAGTCTCTGGCACGGCGAATTTCCGGGTGCTTAAAATCATTATTAAATGGCCGTGACATCAACCATATTTCTGCTTCCGGAAAAGTTTCTCTGACATTGAGACAATTTTCAGGATGATCATCTACAAACATAATTGTCTTCTCTTCCTGCTGCAAATTATGAATCACATCTGCTTTAGTCTGTGCAGGGTGGCCATCATAATTTACAAAACCTGCACAGTGTGCAGAGTCAAATTTAAATCCTGCATTTCTTAAATTTCTTTCTCTGCTCTCCAGACAATCAGGTGGAATATTGGTGATAAAATGCACAGGATATGCCCCAAATTTGGTGTTGAAGTCTTCCGGATCCACCATTGGTTCCAATTGTTCAAATTCAGGACTGTGGAGAAACTGGTCCCAACCTTCTAGAACCTGTTCCTTTGTCAGTAAATCAGAAAACCAAAAACTATCAGTTTGAAAATCATCGGGAATGTCTAACTGGTAATAATTTTTGACTGCCTTAATGAAGCCTCCTTCAAAGTCCAGTAAAACACCATCAACATCAAAAAAACAACAATACATTGCGTTATAGGATTTGATTAATAAAAATAAAAAAATATTTAAAGAATTGTCTCTCCTGCATCAACCAGAGTATGTCAGTTTGAAATGAACAGTATTGCTTGATCACAAAACAGTGAGTGGATTCAATTTTTTGTTACAGGACAGACAAACAAACAAGTGCAGGAGTCTGCTTTCAGTAGTTCATCAATTTTTTAAAAGCTGAAAACAAAATAAAGATCAATCAAGCCTACTAGGCTTTAGACCGAAAAGATAGAGAATATTGATATATGGGGATTTTCGGGCAGACTTTTTTGAAAAACCAGTTCCACCCCCGTTCGCCACAAAAGTGATCAGACATCTTCCGACCTTTGTCTGCATCGATTTTCCTGGTACATGAAATTTTTCAACTTTTTTAAGGGAGGAGTTGAAAACCAAGATTTCCCTGATGCACCTCCAGGCTTTTGCGGGGGTGTTTTGTGGTTCGCCAGTCTGTTTTGTGTGACTACATAATTTTTAGCGAACATCTAAATATTAGAATATGTTTATAATACGTGTAATCAAAGAAAATGTAAAGCGTTTTTGTATGAAATTTCACCATTCTGCGACAATAGAAAGTAAAACATTGAACAAAAAAAGAGACCTGAATTGTATTGATAAAATAACATTGCTGTATATATTGTATTTTGCGTAATTCTAACTTTCTGATAACATAATTAGCAAATGAACAATTACACCAGATTCTAAACTCATGTTGAAAGAAACCTCTATTGTTTTTTAGCCTTCCACCACAAGTACTTATCATTCTGATTTTCAGTTTAATATTTGCTCTTACTTTTCATGAGTTTGGCCATGCTTATGTGGCTCATCTCTGTGGTGATGATACAGCAAAAAGAGCTGGAAGAATGACTTTAAATCCGCTAGCCCATTTAGACCTTTTTGGTAGTTTAATGTTATTAGTAGTTGGGTTTGGTTACGCCCGTCCTGTACCTGTTGATCCGAGGAATTATCGGATCCGTAATGCAGACTTTTATGTTGCTTCAGCTGGACCGGTAATGAATTTATTGTTGGGAGTTGGAGGAGCTTTATTGTTCAGAATATTAGCTGAAAATAATTTGGCCTTACTTGCAGGAATCCCAGTGTTGGAGGTACTGTATTTATTTATATTTATTAATTTCAACCTATGTCTTTTCAACCTAATTCCATTGGGTCCACTCGACGGCAATTCTGTTTTTCCTCATTTTTTACCCAGAGACATGAAACAGCGGTTTCAATATTGGAATTACCGCTTTGGTTCACAAGTCCTCATTGGACTGGTGTTGCTCAGTATGGTATTACCCGGATTCAGTGCTTTTCGCTGGATCACTTACATCAGTAAAAACATGATTGTGAGTCTTCTGTGACAAAATAAAAACATGAATATATCCGAATTAAAATCTCTCTTTATCGACTATTGTCGTAATGAAAACGGTGCCTCTGACAAACAGTTGTTTGGCTTGGAGTATGAAAATTTTGTGCTGGTACCACAGGATGCTAATCCAAATCAAACTTACTCTCCCATGCCAATTGAGGGTGAGACAGGAGTATTCAGCGTCTTAGACAATTTGGCGGAATTGACAAAAGATGATGAAGACCCTCTGGAGAAAGTATATGAAAATGAGATGTTGCTGGCACTAAAAAGTCCAGCAGGGTCTAAAGTTACGATTGAACCAGGAGGGCAGATTGAGCTTTCAGATAGACCAAGGTCCTCACTTTCAGAAGCAGATAAATCTCTGAAATCATATTTAAAATTGCTTAATAAAGCTGTTTCAGATTTTGACGGCAGACTTTTATTTCAGGGAGTACAGCCGCTCCATGCAATGGAGGATTTACCATTTTTTCCAAAAAAAAGGTACCAGATAATGTTCCCGCACATGCTGAATACAGGCACTTTGGGACAATGGATGATGAAGGCTTCAACCGGTGTGCAGGTTAGTATAGATTATGCCTCCATCGAAGATTTGGAAAGAAAATTTGTCATCCTGAATCGCCTTTCCCCTTTTTTGACAGCCCTATTTGCAAACAGTCCCCTTGTTGGTGGAAGTCCCAGTGGTTATTTGTCTTACAGGTCACATATTTGGGAGAATACAGATAATTCCCGTTCCGGACTTCAGGATCAGTTTTTAGTCGAGAATTTTTGTCTGGATGACTACATTGAGTGGGCATTAAAGGCGGTTCCATATCATTTGATGCGAGAAGACAAAGTGGTACAGACAACTGATTATAATTTTCAGGAACTGTTGGATGACAAACATCCGGATTTAAAAATAACTATGGAAGACTGGGAAGAACATTTAGGAATGCTTTTTCCGGTTATCAGAATTAAAAACATTATGGAAGTCCGGGTTCTGGACAGCATATCGCCAAGATATACTTCGGCAGTTCCTGCGTTGATAGGCACTCTGCTTTATAATGAAACAGCTTTTTCTTCAGTGCAGTCAATACTGATGGATTTGCCTCTTGAAGATTATCAATTGTACAAAAAAGCAGTCAATATTAAGGCCTTACAAGCAGAAGTAAATCAAACTAACTTTGCAAAGACAGGCAGGAGGCTGGTTGAAATAGCACTGGAGGCACTTGGCTCTGAAGATGAAAAATGGCTGATGCCTTATTTTGAGCAATATACAAAAGAAGGTCTTACACCTGCAGATGAGACTTTGGAATTATTTAAGAAGTGTGGAGAAAACCCGGAAAAATGGCTGGCGGATGTCTTAAAGAAAGATGATTATTGAGCCGGCCATGAAACTTTTTTAAATTCTTTTTTCTGCTGAATTGCTGATGGTTTTTTATCATCAATACCACGAATTACCTGAACCGAATAATTACCGTCAGATTCGCCTGTAGAACCCTGTAGGGCAGGAGATCCGTTTATTCGGATTGTTACAAGTCCGTCTTCGTTTTGCAAAGGTAGTACTTGCCCTTTCTCTAACTTGCCTTTCACTGCACTTAAATCTGCTTTCCCTAGTTCTGCAACAACCTGATAATCTGCTTTTTGCAACAAATCTACGAAATGTTGTTTTAGCTGCGGAAAGTAATACTCCATGGATTCCGGTGCAATTACCCGTTTCTTTTCTAAAGGATTCAGCAGAGGATCCAGACCGGAAAAAGGCAGGCAGAGCTTAATCTCTGACTGGATATTGTCTACCTTTAGTTGAACTCGACCAACATAACAATGTTCAAAAGGTAGCATCACCTGCGCTCGGCGCGGGTAAATTGTAACTCGATTTAATTTAAGTTCCACTTCAGCAATTTTGAACCAACTTTTATGAAAATCATCAATAATTGGCCGTACCAGAGCAAGTAAATTATTCTGATATTCTTTCATTAACTGAACGAGTGGTGTTTGTTCCGGCTGTTTCACTGCCAAAGTGTTGAGAACAAACTTAAAGAAAAAAGTATTATCTACCAGAAACAACCCCTTGCTCTGGTTCAATGTATCAAAGATATAGATTGGTTGTTCAGAAACTGTATCTATAAAATTTTCAAAACGCAGTTGTTCAACATTGGTGGTAGTCACCTCAATCATCCGGCCCATGCTCACATACAATGTTTCCTTTAGAAGCGAAGCCCATCTTCGGAAGACGACATCCATCAGATGGAAGCGTCCTGTCGAAAGGCTGGATTCAGCTAGATCATAAGGTGTTACTGATTTGTCAGTCTGGTGCAGCATAAATTATTCCTGAACAATACCCACAATACGAATGCCAAGTTTTTCATTATTGATCTGCACTACCTCACCGAGAGCAATTGTTTTTCCGTCAAGGACCAAATTAACAGGCTCTCCTGAAACTTTATCCAGTTCAATAACACTTCCATAAGTGATTTGTGTAATCTCTTCACCAGTTAGTTGAGTACGTGCTACTTCAACCACAACTTGATGGTTAAAATTTAACAGCATTTCAGAGCCTAATGCAGGCGCTGATGTTTCAATCGCCTCTTTTTCATTTGGCATCTTACTCTCCGCTTTTTCGATTACAGGTGTTTCTTCAGTTTCAACAATCACTTTTTCCGAGTCTCTGGATCCCACTTGTTGATTGACATCCTGAGGCTCTGTTATTTCTTCAGTTTCAACAACACTCTCTACTTCATTTTCTGCTTCAGTGTCAGCATCAACAGTTTCTTCTGCAGTTGACGGTTCAGTATCATTATCTTCAAAGTCAATTCCAGTATCTTCAATTTCTTCATTGTTTTCTACTGCATCCACTGCAAGATCAGGATTGTCTGAATCTGTCGCTTCACTATCTTCACCTTCAGTATTAACTTCAGGATCATGTAGCATTTCCAGAACCTCAGAACTTTCTTCTACTTCGTTTTCTTCTGAGTTTGCATCAGCAGAAGATTCTGCATCATCAGCCAAGTCAAGGTTGTCAGATAAATCCAAATCATCTGAAAGCTCAAGCTCTTCTGATTCTGAATTTTCAACAGCATTTGGATCATCTTCATCCACTGTCACTTCATCTGCCGTCACTTCATCTGCTGTTACTTCATCTACAGCAGGAAGTGAGTCTTCATCTCCGGAGACTGTATCTTCAGTAGAATCTTCCAATCCAGTTGTCTCGTCACTCTCATCTCCACCCAGTTCATCCAGCAGGCTCTCTACCGAATCACTACCTTCATCTTCAATACCTTCAGCATCAAAAACCATATCTTCTTCTCCTTCATCAGCAATAGCAGTTTCATCATCATCCTGTAGATCCAATTTAATGTCTTCAACGAGATCACCAATCTCATCCATTCCAAGGTCTATTTCAACATCATCAGAAACACTGTCAATATCTACTGAATCCAGTTGTACATCATCTGCATCAGCATCAATTAAATCCTCAGAAGAATTATCATCAAAAAGTTCTGTGTCTTCAGAATTATTCAAAATATCATTTGGGCTGTCGTCTTCAGACAGTTTTACTTCAAAATCATCAACATCTTCTGCCATCGTTCCTCAAATTGATGTTTTAAAAAAATGGTCGGCATTTCCTTAAATGGTTAATGAAATGAGCCGTTATGCTGAAAATTTCAATATATTTTCAGCTTTATCTTTTATCGTGCACTATTCTGCACAATGAATGCCATATCCGGCGTAGTTTTAGCAAGTCTTTTTTGAGAATTCATGATTATTTAATAACTTAAAAAACTAATTAAGCTCATAAATATTTTTTTCCAACCACTCCCAATCTACTACTTTTTTTGAAATGATCAAATCATTGTTTAAGAAGAGTATTTACTAAAAACTAAAATTTACAATCGGATTGCCTTCGGTTATGATGATATTTAAATATGGAAAATCCGATACAGGTTATCTAAAACAAGCTGTTTAACCCCACAAATTTCACTTTTTATGGGTATTTTTGATAAAGTATTTAGTTCAGAAGATTCAAACAAGGAGATTCAGTCTTATCTTGACCGTGGCAAGAGCCTCTTGGGAAAAAACTTCTTTGACATGGCAGCAGTGGAATTTAAAAAGGCTTTGGATCTTGATCCTCAAGTTGCTTCAGAAACTATTACTAAATTGTTCATGGAGATGGAAAGTAGTGGAAATACTGATGGTTTATTAAGTCTGGGCCTGAATGTCCTACAAATTGAGCCAGACAATGTGGAGTTAGCAAACCTCATCGGGAATGCTTATCGAAGAAAAAATGATTGGAATCATGCAAAAAACATGTATCAGCATTGCCTGAAGCATGACCCTAAATATATATATGCTATTTATAATTTAGCAGCCTCTATTGCAAAAATTGATATTGCGGATGGTCAGGCGGTGTCAGCAATTGCAGAATTTGAAAATATGACAGATTTTGTCCTGCCGGACATAAAAAACGGACAGGACAAATTGCTTGATATCCAAAATAAACTAACAGTTCTTTCCAATGAAGAGGATGAGGGGGTAGATGTAGAGGAAAAAGAGGAATTAATAAAATCTACTGAAAGTGGCGATTCTGCTGAAAGTGTATCTGAAGAAAAAGTAAATGAAGAAAAAAATAACGGTGAAGGAGTTGAAGGACCGGATACAGGAAGCAACCTTAATCATTTGCAAATCTTCGATTTTTTAACTGCTGATTTGGAAAATGAAGGAGATGAAGAGATGAAGAGTCTCTACGATTTAGGAGTTTACTGTTTAAAAAACAAAGAGGCTGTTACTGCCCAAAAGGTATTTAAGCATTTATTGCTGAAAGACAAAGAAAATGTTGATTTTCGTTGTTTCCTCGTACTTGCAATTGCACTGGATGACGAGACAGAAAAAGCAATAAAAACTTTGCAGGGGATTTTAGGAAGAAATCCGAATCACCGCTACAGTAATGTGAACATAGGAATTCTATTTAAAAATAAAGGTATGATTCAACAGTCACGAGTCAGTTTTTTTATTACCTTTAAGCTCCTTGAAAGATCTCATGGTAGTTATGATCTAAATATGTGTTTGAAAAAAGCTGAAAATTTGTTTAAAAACAACAGCATAAAAAAAGCTTTAGAGATATATGAGCCACTAGTTGGAGAAATTAGATCGGAAAAATTACTAAACAGGATTGCCACACTTAATCTTGAGAGAAAACTGCGGGATAAAGCATTTGAAATATATAAACGTATTTTGCATATAAACCCACGTAATGAAGAGGCCCGTAAAGGTGTTAAGTCTATTCATGCTGCATATTTATTGTTGGCAGAAAATCAACTTAAGAACAATGACCCGGCTAAGGCTGCGCTGCTGATAGACAAGGCACTGAGTATATCGGTTAGCAAAAACCTGCTAAGAAAGGCTATCAGTATAAATCTGCTGCTGGAAAATGAAAAAAGGGTAAACCAGTTTGAGCAGCTGTTGAAAAAATATGAAAAAAAAGAAATTCAGAAAAATATCCAGAAAAAAATTGAATTGGCGGAAGATGCTGAAAAAAAGGCTGATTTTAAAGGGGCTATCCGTTACTATCAGGAGGCAGTTAAGATTTTTCCACAGCATAGTACTCTTAAAAAACTGGTTGACTATTGTACCAGGATAAAGCGTCAGGATCAGGCTGAAAAATTAACAAATTGGTTCTATAAGGTCCAGCAGTCACTGAATGAAAAGGAAAAGAAGAAGGCACAGGATGCATTCTTGATAAGCAGTAAAAAAGAAGAAAAGTTACAGGAAGATGAAAATTAATGCGCAACAGACGGAGATTTTTAGGTGATATACAAAGTTTTTTAAACTTGGATTCTTTGGTTGATATTGTTTCCAACAATGTTGGGATTCTAGTTGTTTTAGCCGTGTTCATGGCAATATTCAGCTTGATGGATAAAAGAGAAAATGAGCCAACAATTGAACAACCCTCTGAAAATATCAAAAAGCTAAAAATTCCATGGTCACATGCATCACAAAAAAACAGTCTTCTGCTTTTGCTACAGAGGGAAAAGATCTTGTTTTTGGATCGTAGTTTAGTATATCAAAGCCTCAAAAAATACCTCTCTGGACGGAATCCTTTACCTGAGCAGATAAGTCTGGATGAATTTTCTGTAAAACTCACTGCCGGAGGAGGACACTCACATTGTTTGGATTTTTTACCTAAACCAGGAGTTGGACAGTGGTGGTATCAGGCTTCAAAAAGGGATGGACTGATACAGAATTTAACACAAAAGAATCCTCGGGAAGAAAACCACTTTTTTTTCTGGGTTGATTCAGACAGTTTTGAACTGTTCCGTGAAATTCGAAGATCTTTGTGGAAAGAAGGTTTTGAAGTTGGTTGGAAGCCTGTCAGAGAAGGAACGCCACTACGTTACTGCAGTGGTGATGATCAAAGACTTCTTTTTCAACCACAATAGTTATCAAGATCTCTTCGTTAACAATCACTATAGTTGGCACATCTTTAATAATTGAAAATGCTAAGTACCAAAAATAAAAATATTTCAACTGGTGATAAAACTTTAATTGCAGAGTTGGTAGAATCCATTCGGAGTTATGTGCTGCAATATGGTACTAGCAAAGATTCAGAAATGCTAAATCAGGCAATAAGTGATATACGAAAACACCATGAACACCAGAAACGCAAATCTGGTCAACCATTCATAATTCATCCACTGAGAGTGGCTGTTTTAATCTGTCGAGCAGGATTAGATGCTCCTACAGTAGTTGCTGCTCTTCTCCATGATATCATTGAAGACACAAAGATTACGCACAAGGACATCCACAAACGATATGGCATCTGGTACGCAGATATTGTCACAGGATTAACAAAAATAAAAACCACTGAAAACACTAAAATCGGAGTTGAAGATGATATAGATGCAACTTACCAGCGCATGTTGAAGGCAATGGTACAGGATGTTCGAGCTCTATTTATTAAACTGTTTGACAGACTCGACAATATGAGGGACATGGAGTCAATGCCACGGCATAAGCAGCGTAGAATCAGTCTTGAAACTCTTAATGTCTATGTTCCAATTGCTGAGCGTTTGGGATTGATTCAAATTAGTGAGGAACATACTGAACTTTGTTTCAAATTGCTTTATCCAAAACGCTATCAAAAAACTTTGACTGCAATTGATGACTTAAAAAAGGCTCGTATATCAACGATACAAACTATGAAAGCTGTTCTAATACAAACTCTTGAAAATAATAATTTAACAACAAACAAAATAGAACCGCTTTTTGTTCATCCAGCTTCCCAAGTCAAGGAGAATAGTCCCATTGACCATGTTTTGGAAGGTTTTAGAGTTACTGTCAAAAACAGCCTTGATTGTTTTCAGGCACTTGGAATATTACATACCAATTTTTCTGTTATTCCACTCAAGATAAGAGATTATATCAGTAACCCCCTCTGGAATGGTTATGAAGGCCTGCAGACTGAGCTGAGGATAGAAGGAGAGCAAACTTGCATTGAGATTGTATCTGTAGAAATGCAGGAGAAAAACCAGTTTGGAATCATGGCGCATTGGCAGGGTAGTCCAACAGAACTTGCAGACTATTATAGGACATACCTTAGTCAATTAGACCAAATGGCTGGAGAAAAAGACGTCCGTATGCTTGAAGTTTTGAGCTATGTACAGTCTGATCAAATCCAAGTTTACACCCCTGGAGGTGACATGCTGGTTTTTCCTAAAGGGGCAACTGTGCTTGATTTTGCTTATGGTATTCATTCTGATCTTGGCAACCACTGTTTGGGGGCGCTGGTGAATCCCTCGTCTGTCGGTGCAACTAAAAAAAGAGTTACACGAGAACGTCAACTATTTACCGGTGAAGCACTTAAAATAGTTACAGATCCAGGCATACATCCTGTTGAGTCGTGGTTTGAACAAGTAAAAACAGCAAAGAGCCGAACCCAAATTAGACGTGCTCTAGAACAACAGAAAGTAGTTAGTGCCAGAAATTCTGGACGGGCAATGTTGGAGAGTAAATTACGGGATAATGGAATAGATCTGGAAGTTGAAAAATGGCTCAAAGTATCAACTGTAAAGGGGGCATTAAAAACAGAACATTTGTCTGCAAACAAATTTCTGCAGGAAATAGGACTACAAAAACGCCCACTGCAAAAATTTCTTAGAAAATACAAATTACTTGAGTTCGAAAATGTGGGTCGATTGCAAGAGATGATTGGTTCGGAGTTCTGGTGGAAAATATTTGGTAATGATAAAAACACATATTTTATTGAAGATGTTCAGGACCCATTAATTAGAACGGCAATTTGTTGTTATCCAATTCCCGGTGATAAAATTACTGGTTTCATTCATGATGACAGGGAGATCGAAATTCATCAGGCTGACTGTCTTAAAATTCACAGCAAAAATAAACGGTTTAAACACAAAAAAACAGTTGTTGATGTTGACTGGAAAATCTCCAAAGAAGTTACGCGTTCATATGTAATTCATTTGCAGGTCCTTGATGGTAAAGGGATTTTGTTTCAAATAACAAAAATTATAAAAGATGCTGGTGTGGCAATAATCAATTCAGAAACCTCAGCCACCAAAAACAGAGAAGCCAATATTCGTATCAAACTTGAGGCAATAAGTTGGCCTGTTTTTCATAAAATTATTGAAAAGCTCAGAACATTAAAATTTGTAAAGAAAATTTGGGAATAATTCACTCATTGATTGTTGAGATATACCATACAATAACAGGCAAACAAGAATTCTGATTATATTATTTTTCTCACTCATGGAATTACCATTCTGGCTGGAAAAACAATTGATGCAGGTCTGCGACCTTATCTTTGCAGTGATACCTCAGCAAGCTCCAACATTTGAGAAATTAGATAATTGTAAAATTATTTCTCATCGTGGTCAACATGACAACAGAGATGTCTATGAAAACACGTTAACTGCGTTTGATTGTGCACTCGAAACCGATGGTATTTGGGGAATTGAATTAGACTTTCGCTGGACAAAGGACTTATATCCGGTGGTCTATCATGATCCGGATTTAGAGAGATTGTTTGGCTCAAAAACAAGAATATCCGAAATTACCTTAACTGAGTTAAAACAGCGATTTCCACTAATACCTACATTAGAAGAGGTTTTGAATAGTTATGGAGGTAAGTTGCATCTGATGGTTGAGGCCAAAGAAGAACATTATCCCCAACCAGAAAAACAGAACTCTATTCTGAATGACCTGTTCTCCCATTTACAACCAATAAAAGATTTTCATTTAATTTCTTTGGTACCTGAAATGCTAGAATTGGCTAATTTTGTTGATAGATCTGCAAAAATCCTGGTGGCAGTATTTAATGAAAAACTATTAAGTAATATTTCTTTGGATAAAAATTATGCTGGTCTTGGTGGCCACTATTTGCTTTTGCATAAAAAACTTGTAGAGCAACATCTTGCCTGTGGACAAAAAATTGGAGTTGGTTATCCAAAATCTAAAAATAATTTATTTCGAGAAATAAACCGTGGAGTGGAGTGGATTTTTTGTAATGATGCAGTGAAATTAAGTAGTATTCTCAATGCTGAATTGCAGAAGGCCCATTCCATCATGGAGAAGTAAATTTGATTTATTGTACTAGATCCACAAGCTGTTTTCATAAAAGTGAGCAATAAGTAGTCAGCTTACAGTTGTATTTTGCAGTCTCTTCAGAGGAGCGATGTATTCCACCACAACCAAAAAACTGCTTAAATTGTACCTTGAAGAACAAAACTAACTCAATGTTGATTGAAGTATTAAGATGACAGTAAATAATGATAATTATAGGAATGAACAAGCAGTTCGAGTTGTCTTCACCGGCGGGGGATCTGGTGGTCCAACCATTCCATTGTTGGCACTGGCAGAGGAAATTAAGTTACATAAAAAAAAATCAAAGTTTCTATTTTTAGGTAGTAAAGATGGTCCAGAACGAAAAATGGTGGAGCAGGCAATGATTCCATTTGCGGCCATTCCATCGGGTAAGCTTAGGCGTTATTGGAGTTGGTCTAATTTAATTGATCCTTTCATTATTATTGCCGGATTTTTTGCCGGACTGTTGCATTTGAAACGGTTTCGTCCGCATATTATCGTATCTGCAGGGAGTTTTGTGAGCGTTCCTGTAGCTTTTGCAGCAAAGCTCTCAGGCATTCCACATGTTATTTTTCAAATGGATGTACGTCCTGGGCTGGCAAACCGTCTGATGGCTCCAGTCAGCAGTGCACTTGTTTATTATTTTGAAAGTACTGCAGCTAAATTCCCCTCAATCTCTGTGAAGCAAAAAATCGGTCCGGTTGTTCGCAAGGATATCTATAATGCAGAAGCAGTACGTGCAGAAAAAAAAATTGGTTTGCATCCGGAACTACCACTAATTTTAATTACAGGTGGTGGCCAGGGAGCCGCTGGCCTGAATAACGCTGTTCTGCCGCTCTTGAAAGATTGGCTGACTGAATTCCAAATAGTACATCTGACAGGTTTTGGTTGGGAGAAAAATATAGAAGCGGAATTATCATGTTACTCCCACCCAAATTACCACCAGTTTAAAACCGTCACGGAAGGAATGGGTGACTTGCTTGCTAAAAGTGAGATTGTACTTACTCGTGCAGGAATGGGGATTCTGGCTGAACTTGCTGTTTTACAAAAAGACGCCATTCTCGTACCACTTCCAGGAACACATCAAGAAGAAAATGCGCGGCTAATTCAGAAAAAAAATGCAGCAGAAGTTGTTCAGCAAGATATTTTGGCTGCAAAGGGTTTAGAATGGTGGAAAATATATTGGAAACAACGGATTCCGGGAGAAATTGGAAAAAAACTCCGTGAATTTCTACAGGGTAATGGAACAAAAGATTTTGCACAGTTAATTTTTGCAATAACTGATGACTGCAAATAATGGTTGAACAAACAAAACTAGTTAATTCTGTTTGGGATCAGGTAGTAAAATCACGATTTTATTGGATTTTGTGTTCTGCTATCTTGTTACTACTATTTATCCTCACATCCTGTACTGCTGGAAACGGCAAGTTATATGAATGGTGTAAAAAAAGAGATTTTCCGGCAATTTGTCAAAAATTTTTATAACATACTTACATGATTATGATTTGCAAATGAGAATAGGAATTCTTTGTGCCATTCCAAAAGAAATAGAACATTTTGATTTACTTGCTGATTCAGGGCAAAAGCTTGGAGGAAGAACTTTTTTTAAGAGCCAACACTCATTACATCAACTGATTGTGGTTGAGTGTGGTTTAGGAAAAGTAAATGCTGCACTGGCGTCAACGCTGCTGATTCAAGTATTTGAATGCGAACTGCTGATCTTTTCTGGTGTCGCCGGAGGTCTTGATCCTCAAATGAAAATTGGTGAAGTTATTGTTGCAGAATCTTTAATTCAGTACGATTACGGTGCCCTGAATGATAAGGAACTTACAGTTTACCGTGCCGGCAATATTCCAATGGGCTGTCCGAAAAATGGACCTGAATTTTTACTCAATCAGGAAATAAAAGCAATAATAACGGCAGCACTCCCGGATGTGAAACTGGGCAGAATACTTACTGGAGATATTTTTCTGCAGTGTGAGAAAACTCGGGAGTTACTTTTTGAAAAGTGGGATGCCCAAGCCGTTGAAATGGAAGGAGGAGCAATTGCTCAGGTTGCAGAACAATTTGGGATTTCCACTCTTGTCGTACGTTGCCTGAGTGATTTAGCTGGAGCAAATGGAGAAAAACTTAATTCTAACTTTTTAAAAAATGCTGCAGAGACTTCATACCAGACTGTACAGAGAATATTAGCAGTTATATTTTAAGCTCTAATTTTTAAAAATAACAGCGCAACTCAAGGTAAGGTGAGTTACTGCCAAGCTCAGGTTTCAGCAGAATGCCTTCTTTTGTAGTTGGATATAATTCTTTTACTTTGTTGTATTTGCGGTTACGGTGATTATCACTGCATACGACATTAACTCTGAAGTTATTTTTTTTACTGACACAAACTATAGTTTTTCCTTCCAACAGTAGGTCTGCTGTTATGCTGGTCCAGAAACTTTCCATCCTGCACTCAGCTAAATTCTCCATGGATTTGATGAGACCTTCAGAATTAACTGGAATAATGAGGCTCTCAGTTCCGTAACCTTTGTCGAATATGAGAATTTCCCATTTGAAATAGTCTGCAGACAATTCTGGAGTCAATAAGAAGACAATGAGCGGAATCAGAAGCCATTTTTGCATTACCGATATTTTCTGATAAATGTGACAATTTCTGTAGAAAATTATACAAATTTTTATTTGCAGAAAGGTGATAAAGTTATTAATCAGCAAGGCCTCCAAAGAGTGTTGTCACATCCTTTCGGGAGGGGTAATTCCAAGAAGATGAAGTCCTTGAAGAAGTGTTTCAGCAACACAATGAAATAATAGTAAACGTACAGACTGTAACATTTCAGTCTCCGCATGCTTTACAGAACAAGTATTGTATGCTCTGCTGAAATCTTTAGAAAATTCATACAACATCCGAGCCAGTAACGAGGGGCGGTATTGCTCACCCGAAGTAAAAACTATTCTGTTGAAATCGAGCATCTTCCGTAATAGTTTTTTTTCATTGGGATGAGTCAGCAGTGAAAAATCGACATCAGTAATCACAGTACGGGGTACGGCTCTGGCAATGCTGCGGATACGGACATAGGCATAAACCAAATAGGTTCCAGTATCTCCTTCAGACACCAGCCAGTCGGCCATGGAAAAAATAATCTGTTTGCTTGTGTCCTGATTTAGCATACCGTATTTAATTGCTGCTACAGCTATTTTCTGTGCCGTAACATTCAATTCCTTTGGACTCCAATCATTTCGGTGCTCACTTAAATGTACAGCTTGAATTTTTTCAATAATTTCCCTGCGTAATTGTGAGAATAGAATTACATTTCCTTCGCGGGAACTCATTTTACCCTCCGGCAGCATGACCAGTGCATATGCTAAATGAAAACACTGACCAACTTGTTTATAACCCATCCGTTTTAGTGTGGCAAAAACTTGTTTAAAATGCAGTGTTTGTTCTGCACCAACCACATAAATTGAACGTTTTACTCCAAATTTGTCGAACTTGTGTTGTGCAAGTGCAAGGTCTTTGGTCGAATAGAGGGTGTTACCATCTGATTTCAAAAGAAGGAAAAAACCAAGGTTTTCATCTTCAAGATCAATTCCGATTGCGCCTTCAGATTTATTAAAAACCCCTTTTTTTTCTCCTTCAATTACAATTTTTCTGCCTTTTTCATCAACCTCTGACTCATAGAAGACATGGTCGAAATTAACATCCAGCCATTCATAAATCTCCTCAAAATCCAAGAGTGACCATTCACGTGTTTTTAACCACTCTGCAGTGTATTCGGAATCTTTTGCTTCAAGTTTTTGAAGAATCTGACTAACTTCCTGCTGAAACTTAATTTTCTCCTCGCCCTCAGCTTCCTCCAACTTTATTACAGCTTTGCTGTAAATAGTACCCAGCCATTCACCACGCAAGTTTTTCGGAGGTTCTTCAGTGTTGTGATTTCTAATAAACCACAAACATTTTGCGATGTGTGCACCAACATCACCAATGTAGTTTGCTCCTACTACATCGTAGCCATTATAACGAAAGATTCGGCAAAGGCTGTCTCCAAGTGCCACATTTCGCAAGTGGCCAACGTGAAATCCTTTATGAGTATTTGGTTGCGAATACTCAATCATCACTCGTTCACGTGTTACTTTAGAGGGAGTTTCGAAAAACTGTCCACTGAAAATATCCGGAAGTAATTCTTCTGCCATAACAGTAGCAGAAACTGTAAAATTCAGGTAAGCACCTTCAGTCCGGATGGCAGTAATGGGGGAGTTTGTGGAGATAAAAACTTGAAGCAGTTCTGCCAGTTCAGCAGCAATATGAACAGGTGAACGTCGTAATTTTTTTGCAAAGCTGAAACAGGGTAGTGCATAATCACCTAAATCAGGATTGGGTGGTTGCTCAACTAATCCAATTAGTGCAGCTGATTCCCAATTCCCTGCTTCATCCAGTGTGTTTAGAACCTTTGCAGTCCAAAAACAGATTGTATTTTCAAATATATTCATCCAAGATCAAGCGTTATTTCTTGGAAAGATTAATTGTTCACAAGGTTCAGCAAGAAAACTTTTAAGCATTATAAACGAAATTATTATCAAAATTTTCTATAAAGCTATATTTTTTCACGCCGAACGATTCTTCCACGTTTCAAATCATAAGGTGAAAGTTCTATTGTGACTGTGTCGCCAGGTAGAACTCGTATTTTATACATTTTCATTTTTCCTGACAAATGACCAATAACAACATGGTCATTTTCGAGTTTTACTCTAAAAATGCCTTTGGAGGATTCAAGAACTACTCCTTCAACTTCTAGTTTATCTTCACTCAAACGGTATTCTCCTTTGCAGAATTAATATCATGTTTAATCTTTGACTCATTCAAAGATTTAACAATCTAATATTAGTTCAATATCAAGAAATTACAAGTGAATTTAGGAATTTAGAGTTCAATGTGGTTTGGATAATCTGTCCAGCTAAAAAAAAGCAGTTAAAAACATCAGCTTTTATAAGTGTAAATCTCGTAGAAATACGCTACAATTCTTACTATTTCAGACAGCAATTATTTAGCTGTAATTATAATATCACAACTTCCATGAAACAGTAGAATGGACAATTGGGAAGAACGACGTGCCCCCTCAGGAGTGCAAAGGCCAGGAGATTCGCGTGAGGAATTTGAGCGAGATAGAGCACGAGTTATTCATTCTTCTGCCTTCAGAAGATTACAGGCAAAAACACAAATACTAGGGGTGTTGGAAGGTGATTTTCATCGTACTCGTCTGACGCACTCCATGGAAGTGGCTCAGATTGGGCGCGGTTTAGTTCTGAACCTCCAGAACAGATTTCCTCAGCATGTAAATTTACTTCCAAGACTGGAACGTATAGAAACAGCTGGCTTAGCACACGATTTAGGGCATCCACCATTTGGACATGGTGGTGAAACTGCACTAAATTTTGCAATGTCAGGCTCTGGGGGGTTTGAAGCAAATGGCCAGACCTTGCGAATTTTAGCCAGATTGGAATCACACACTCCGGAACATGGCCTAGATCTAACCCGTCGCACCTTACTTGGAATAATAAAGTATCCAGTTCCATTTTCCAGCCTTCGACGAACTAAATTAGCCGCAACTAATGTCAGTTCAGAAAAATCACAGGCAATGGAAGACTGGCATCCTCCCAAATGTTATCTTGATTCTGAACAGGATGTAATGCAATGGATTGTAGAACCACTTTCGGATTCAGATCAGACACATTTCTGTGAACATACTCCTGCTTCACAGCATAAACACGGTTTTTCCTTGCATAAGGCTCTTGACACCTCCTTAATGAATTTGGCTGATGATATTGCTTACGGTGTTCATGATTTTGAAGATGGTGTGGTATTAAAATTATTGGACCAGGAACATTGGCAGGAAGTTGTACAAAATGTAGATCCAAAATGGGTTAAAAAAAACAATCTTTTACAAATTGAAAAGCAACTTTTTCAACGCACAGAAAACTCCGGACATAACCGCAAACAAGCCGTTGGAGCACTAGTTCATGCATTGATTTCTTCTGTAGAGTTGAAGTTTAATGAAGTCTTTGAAGAACCTCTTTTGGCATGGAATGCCGTTCTTCCGGAAGAATCTGAATTATTCCTTAAATCACTAAAAAAAACCGTTTCACGACATGTAATTCAACTCAATACAGTTCAGGCAGCTACTTTCCGGGGACGCAAGATAGTTTTAGCACTTTTTGAAGCGCTCTCTTCTGAACCGGAGATGCTTTTGCCTTCTTCTTTTCTTGTTTTATGGAAGAACGCAAAAAGTCAGCCGAAGCAAAAAAGAATTATCTGTGATTTTATAGCCGGTATGACAGACAAATATGCAAACCGTTTTTATGAACGATTATTTCTGCCAGGACATGGGTCTGTTTTCGACAGACTTTAAAATCGTTAAGTTACTAAAATCTAAAATTGCTTGCTAAGTAAACCCTGAAATCACATAATAAATTGCTGCCCACCAGACGTAAAACGACTTGTATCGCAATCGGCAAACTCAAGGTTGGAGGATCTGAGCCAATTCGGATCCAGTCAATGTTGACTTCTGACACTACTGATGTAGAAGCCTGTGTTGATGAAATATCCAGATTAGACGATGTTGATTGTGAAATCATCCGCTTAACTGTGCCCAACCAAAAATCAGTTGATAGTCTGCCTTTAATTCGTGAAGGGATGCAGAAGCGAGGGATCGAACGACCGCTGGTTGCAGACATCCATTTTAATCCTCAGCTGGCAATAAATGTATGTGAACATGTGGAAAAAGTCCGCATCAACCCGGGAAATTATGTAGATCGCAAGAAATTTGAAATACGAGAATATAGTCATGGTCAGTATCAGGAAGAGTTAGAGCGTGTAGAGGAAAAATTACTTCCTTTGATTGAAAACTTGAAAAAATACCGCTGTGCCTTAAGGATTGGAACCAATCATGGTTCCCTCTCTGATCGTGTAATGAATCGCTTTGGTGATACACCTGAAGGTATGGTTGAATCTGCTTTGGAGTATTTACGCATTCTTAGAAAACATGGGTTTGAGCAAACTGTACTTTCGATGAAATCCTCAAATCCACTGGTAATGATTCAGGCCTATCGGCTGCTTGTAGATGCAATGGACTCAGAGGAGATGTATTATCCATTGCATTTGGGGGTCACTGAAGCAGGGAATGATCTTGATGGACGTGTAAAAAGTGCAGTGGGAATCGGCACTTTACTTTGTGATGGCCTGGGTGACACAATCCGGGTCTCACTGACAGAAGCTGCAGAAAACGAAATACCAGTGGCCCAGTCTATTTTGCAGGCAACCCGTTCTCGGATTTACCATGCAGATTTTATTTCCTGTCCTTCTTGCGGTCGTACATTTTTTGATCTGGAAAATACGACTGAACAAATAAAAGTACGCACCTCGCATCTTAAAGGAGTCAAAATTGCAGTCATGGGTTGCATAGTAAATGGTCCCGGAGAAATGGCAGATGCTGACTTTGGTTATGTAGGTGCAGGACCGGGGAAAATAAGCCTTTATCACGGCCAATTCTGTGTGGAACGCAACATTCCTGCTGAGAATGCTGTTGAACGTTTAATTGCTCTAATTCAGCAACAAGGAAAGTGGGTTGACCCCGCGAATTAACTAACTTATGTTGGTAAGAGACGGACGCATGAACTACCAAACAAAAGAAATCATTGGTGTCTTAATTGACTATCAGTTCTTTGTAATTCCAGGTCTAATTTTTCTGAGTGTGTTGTTTGTTAGACAGATCTGGCGGCAAGTTAGCTGTAGTTGGCATTATTATCTCAGCAAACGCAAATTTGTAGAGCAATTGGAGTACAGCCATCAGCGTGACTCATAGGAGTCGTATCTGCTATGAATTAACTGGACTCCTAATTCCTCCTTCCAAAAATTGCTGTTCCAACACGAATCATAGTTGAACCTTCCTGAATGGCCCACAAATAATCAGCAGTCATCCCCATTGAAAGTTCATTGATATCAGGCTGCCCATAATTTTGCTGAAGCTGGTCACGCCATTTACGGGTTTTTTCATATATTTTACGGGTTGCAAGTTCTCCAAGATCTGGTGGAGGAATAATCATGAGGCCTCGAAATTTTAGCCACTTTCCTGCCAGTAGTTTTTCTGCCAAAGGTAATGTCTCTTCCCAGTTTTGAAGACCGGATTTACTGATTTCACGGGATAGATTGACCTGAATCAGTACATTAATTTTCTTAGCCGAAAAAGCACAACGGGCTTCTAATTTTTCAGCCAATTCGATAGAATCAATAGAATGAATCCATTGAAAATTTCCGGGACAGAATTTAACCTTATTTTTTTGCAGGTGGCCAATCAAATGCCATTCTATTTGAGTATTACTGCTCAGTCCTTCGATTTTTCCAAGTGCTTCCTGAATACGGTTTTCACCAAATGCTGTTTGCCCTGTTGCCAGCGCCTCCTGTATCATTTCAGCAGGTTTTGTTTTACTGACTGCAATCAGACGGATGTCTTCAGGAGTACGCCCAGACTGAATTGCAGCTTGTTTTAGTTGCTGTTTTACTTTTGCTATATTTTCGTTAATTGACACTAAACTTACTCTAAAAAATAATTTTGAATAAAGAAACTATTATTGACAAACTATGGGTAGCCCTTTTTCGAATACCTGTAGTTAAAAATTACTGGGCACGAAGCTATAAACCAGTACTCTTTGATCGTGTACCCTGGACCAAACTCAAAAAACCTCTGGCAGAATGCAAAATTGCCTTATTCACAACAGGCGGAATTCAGTTGAAAACTGACAAAGCTTTTGATTTAAGTGATCCGCATGGTGACAGTTCTTTTCGCCGCATACCTCATGATGTTGCACCAGAAAATTTGATTATAGAACATAAATATTATGACCACCGTGATGCAGATCGTGATCCAAATCTGATCCTGCCTTTTGAGATCTTACGTGATCTGCAGGCTGAAGGTCTTGTCGGACCTTCTAATCAATTTCATTACAGTTTTATGGGACATATTGAAGAACCTCACCTGACTACGTTGATCCAGAAAAGTGCTGTTAAAGCTGCAAAAGAAATCAAACAACAGCAAGTCGATATAGCTTTATTAGTACCTGCCTGAGGCCTATGCAACCAGACGGTCGGTCTGATTCAACGTGAAGTAGAAAGACAGGGTATTTCAACTGTAGGAATCTCAATAGTCAGAAAAGTAACAGAGTCGGTTAAGCCACCGCGCACTTACCACTTGAAATATCCTTTTGGCCACGCAATGGGTGAAGCACATAATCGAGCCCAGCAAAAACAAATTTTTCTGGATTGCCTGGAAATCCTTGAAACCGCAACCGAGCCTGGAATCATTGTCGACAGTCCCTACCGCTGGAGACGACATAAATTTAAATAATCTCACTTTGTCTTCAACAACAAGGAAAAGCTGTTTATAAAATTTTAATAGCTATTGTAACTCTGCTTTCCAGAGTCCTACTTGGCGTTGCTTGGCCTCATTTTCTGCAGCAAGGAAATCCTGATGTTCCGGAGGTGGCTCATTATCCAGCAAATAAAATGACCAACCATTCCGGACTAACCAAATATTTATGTTTGTGTCACCTGTCCAGATCATGCCGTCCAGCCGGAACAAATTCTCTGAGAAATCAAAACTAATTCTTACCTGCCTGTTGTAAAATATCTTCTGCATCTCAAAAGCAGCTTTTTTTCTGAACCACTCATTGTATTCTTTACCGTGACTGACAGAAAGTTTTGGTGATACATTTTTGAGCCAGACACGTACCTCCTGACGTGCTAGATTTAAATTTTGCTTTGATAGTTTGAATGTCCATTTGCGGAATTCAGCCCGGCTCTCTATTCGAACCCACACACTTTCAGAGTCTGAAACTCTGCTGAAAACTCCGATCAGGATGTTCTCATTTATAGTACGGAGGGGTTTGGACTTTTTCCTGTCATCCATTCGTCCAAATAGCTTCTGACGTATCGATTCGGTTTTAAAAAAACTTTCCTCAGCGCCTGCTTGCTGCAAGTGAGTGACCAAGCTTCCTAAAATAAAAAAAGCTGACAACAGCAATGTTTTTATTAAATACATATTTATTCCTTGTTCAATTGTACAATACAAACCTTTCAGGAAGCCTGATCGGAATACCACGATAATAACACAAAATCCATCAGATTTGAAAAAGAAAGCTGTATAATTTAGATCTTAGTTTAGATAATTATTGATCAAGTGAGAGATGATACTGGAGATGCAAAAAGTTTGCATGTGACACCACATTTCGGATAAAGTACAGCAATTACTTCATTTTTTAAAATTGGAACTGTAGCAATGCCAGCTCAAAGATTGTCTAGCTGCTAGGCACTGTTGGTTTGATATTTAGTCGTTTCCCGCCAATTTATGAATCCTTTGTCAGCATTAGCACACAGTAATTCAATTCACCAGCAATTCGGTTCAAGTTCCACCTTAAACATGCAAACCACTTTATTTTTAAGTTTCAGGAACTATTTTCTTGTCTGGTTGACAGTGTTTATTTTTTGTATGCCGTCCTCAGCATTTTCGCAAAATGAGGTGGTTATACCGCAACTTTCAATTCAGACACAATCCTATACTCACAATCCTGAAACTGGGACTTTTCTTTACCGGAATGCAAAAGTAGCGTGGGAGGGAATTACAGTGGAAAGCACAGAAATAAGTTATCAACCGGAATCTAACAAATTAACAGCCAGAGGTTATGTCAGAGTTACTGAAGGTAATATGGTTGCAGTGATGGATGAACTGGAGATTAATATCAAAGACGGCACCGGTATTTTTAAAGAAACCATCGTTTATGATTCAGCCAGTAAAGCTTATATGACTGCAAAAGAAGTCCGTCGAGAAGGCCCAAACAAATATGTTGCACAAAACTGCACATTCACCACTTGTAACTCGAAGGCTCCAGCCTGGCAAATAACAGGCAGCGAAATAAATTATTATACGCAAAATTTTTCATCGTCACGCAGCTCAGTTTTAAGAGTTGGAGGAGTTCCGGTATTTTACTTTCCATATCTTGCCTGGCCCACAGTTAAACACAGGCAATCCGGTTTCCTTCCACCAGAATATTTGATTGTGAGGAGCAGTGTTAATAAATGGGATTTGGGATATCGTATTGGCATTCCATACTTCTGGGCAATTGATCCAGAGCAGGATTTGACTTTAACTTATGACTGGGTGGAAAGACGCGGGCCAGGGTTAAGGCTGGATTATCAATACGCCTGGTCGGAAGGAATGAGAGGTGAAATTAAATACCAGCAATTTTTTGAGAGGGATGCACGTGATCCAGAAAATGAATCCGGTAGTTTGAATGCAGATGAAATAGAATCTTCAAAACTACATCCACAACGCTTTAAATTTCAATTTAACCATAACCAGCAACTAGACAAACAGAGCCGGCTGATTGCTTCTGGACTGCTTTACAGTGACAGTCAGTTCCAAAAGGAGTACGAACTGCTTGATAAACCTGATCCCAATACCGCGCAAAATTTTTCTGCCAGCATTAACAGACAATTTTCAAAAGGAAGTGTTACTTTTTCTGCATCTCAAACACGTAACTTCAGTGAATTAGCACTTTTAAACAACAAAATTGATCTCACACAAATACAATATCTGCCAGCACTTTCATTTCAATTTAGTGATACATTTTGGCGCAGCACTAAAACTACTTTATCCGGGGCAGTCAGTGGTTCTGTAATCCGTTATTTTAGAGTGCAAGGGTATAATGGTGAGGGGATCACCGCAACACCGCGGTTGGATCTTCAGGCGCCAGTTTTTCGACTTTTTAATGTAAGTATAAATGTAGGAAAAAACCTCTCCAGTTATAAAGTCCGTGATCCGAAGGTGCTGGGAAGTGAAGATGCTTATGGTTTCCAAATCCTGGATGGAAAAGCAGAGATCAATACAACATTGTCTCGAATTTATTCAAAACAGACTGGCATAATAAGCCGTTTCAAACACTTGATAAAAACCCGTCTGCAATACAATTACATCGAGGATGTACTGCAGACATCTGATTCCGGTGTACCCTTTGGTGGGGGAGTTTCTACACAGAGGATCACTACATTACGTTTGGAAAATGTACTGCTGGTCAAGAGACGTTACTTTGAACGGAGTGTAAAATTAACATCACTCTCTTTAAACAGAATGCGGAAGAATCACATTGATGAAGCAGTGATCCGCAAATTAGAGCTAATACTAGGTCAAGAATTTGGATCTGAAAAATTATTTATTGAACAGTTGAATAATCTACTGGATGAGTCATACAGTGCACAACTAAAAGATAAATTATTAAGCTATACAGAAAAAGGAGTGATTCCTCTGCTTAATAATCAAACTCGTGGTCAAACGCGTGAAGGGAAAAGTTGGACCATGGCAAGTTTGAACTTAGTCCAGCATTATGATGTTTTAAAAAAGGATCCAAATTTTCAACCGCTTGGACCTGCAGCAAAGGGTAATGAAACTGAAGCAGGTCAATCCCTTTTGCCGCTGCGGACTTTTTTTTCTTTCACGCCAGGTCCTGGATTTTCAATAAATTATTTTAACCGCTACCACCATCAAAAACGTCAAATTGTGGAATACTCTGCCAGTTTTGGATTTGGTGTCAGTGAGCATAACAAAGCCGCAGTTAATTTCCGTAAAAACAAATTAGCCTATCAAACACCATTTGGAAAAGAGGTCGCTGTTGCCAATACTTTTGGCTTCAGCAACAGTTTTGAAACAAGTGATGAGCTGGCGCTGGGATTTTCAGGAACAGTGAATTTGGATGCAGACAGCTATAACTATCGACGACGATTAACTTCAAGTGCTTTCACTTTAAACTACCGACCTGACTGCTGGAACATTCGAATTGCTTTGACGGAAAAAGTAGACAAAACAACAACCAGCAGCGGACGGGAAAAAGAATACATTGACCGAACCCTTTATGCCTACATCAATCTGGGAGGGATTGCGTTTCCGGAGCAGATATTGCCGAACTTGGAATAGTTGAATGAAAAAACACAAGTATTCAATAAATTTAAGTAAAGACAGCATTCTGGTCTGCTGCAATTTAACCAGGTGCTTGCTGATGCTTTGCTGTTGCATGATACTAGCAGGAGTAAGCTACGCACAGGAATCTTCTTCTAAGGATTTTAAGGTTAAGGGAAAGCAAAGTTATGAATCAAGGGAAGCAACTCCGGAGCCCGACTTTTTTGTCACCGGAACAACTGCCCGATCACAAGGATTTTATTTTGGTGTTGGTTTCAGGAGGGTCCGGCTGACGGTTGCAGATGATGTGCTTATTTTAAATTCAGATGGAACTGCAAACGGTGTCGGTTTTAATCTGACATACTTGTGGGAGGAACAGATGGTAGAATTTGAAAGGCAGGTTACAATTGTTGAACATAGCAAGTCCTTGACTCATCAAGGTAAAACCGGACAAAGACTGGAAGTAGTTCAAAACAATCTCTGGTATTCTTTGTCTCCAAAAATTAATCGTGACTTCTATTTGCATTATGGCGGAGGAGTGCAATTTAGCAAAATACGTTTTGCTGCAACCGGAAATGATGAAACTTTTGTGGATGAAACAGCACTTGCTCTTGAAGCAGGAGCTTCGTATTTTTTGACCTCAAATTTCTTATTATTTTATAGATTTTCAGCAGGTCAGCAGGTCCCCTTTCTCAGTGCTTCAGGTTCAAATGGATTCCTCAAACAAAGTCAACTGCACACGATTTATCTTAGCTATTTCTTCCCTCTTTGATCATCAGTTTAAATTCTGAGTTTTTTCTCACGATATTCGACAACCAACTGTTCCAGCGTTTGATTTAACTGATCCTCTTGCTCTTCATGTGTAAAAACCACAGGCGGTGCAGTTCGTTCAGCGCACTCACTTTCCGCTAATGGACACCGTTCGCAGGTTTGGTTTACTTCCTTAACAGGTATTTGAGGATCATTTAAGAATTTTACTTTTTCTATTAAAGCACTATCTACCCTCAATCCAAGTGAAACACAGCGGTTAATCTTCGTTTGTAAACGCAATGGATGTGCAATCGAAATAAAAAGCACCTCGTCACCACTTTCCATAAACTGCGCCCTTTGAGCTCGAATGAGCATTTTATTTGAATCACTGTTTTGCTGTTTTACTTCCAAATCTTTCAGTAAGGAAACAGGCAGCCAGCGTCGGCAATAGTGTTCTTTTAAACGAACACCGCTGGGGACCAGTGTTCTTGGCATATTCAATTCTTTGGTCAGTCTTATTTCATTTTTTCCAACAAAATGTTCAAAACGCAAATAGTGTAGCTCATTGATATTGAAAAGACCTGGAAGAATCTGACTGAGTCGATGCAAAAAAGTTTCCGGTGTTACTTCATGACGTCTCAGCAAAGAAAGAACTGCTTCACCATTCCAGCTTGCAGACTGAAATATTTTTTGTACCTCTTCCTCTACCTGAAAACGGTTGATCATCAGGGCACCTGCAAAATAAGATGCGCGAAAATTATCCATTACCTGATCGAATGAATTGAATTTTTTCCAGGGTGAAGTTCGAAGCTGTTTGCGTATTTTTAGCTCAGAATAGCCAATTTGCAGAGCCATCGAGTAAACATGCTGTGATGGTGAAAGCTGGTCATTTAATAATAATTGTGATGTCTTACCAGGCAAAAATATATACCGCTGACCTGCCAGTTCAGGAATTTTTGTAAAGTCAGTGACTCTCACCTCTACCTGATGAAGTTGAACTAGAGTTTCAATCAACTCTTCGCGAGTTGGAGGAGGAAAGCGGTTCCATTGTCTTTCAGTTGCAAACTGATCGGCCAACTCTTCCACATCCTCAAAATAATTGTTGTGCATTTCCTGATAGGCCCGCAGAGATGCGAGAAAGAAATGCTCAACATTCATGTCATAAGCTCTTGAAATTTCCATCAAAGTGCTGATGAGAGCTGCTGCCTTCTTTGGTGCTGCAGTGAAAAGTTCCATCACATTTTCAAATGTGATACCAAAAAGTTGAAAGGGAAAAGACCCCAGAACTGAGGATGAAAAAAATAATTCTGAAATTTGTCCTAAACGACCTGTCATGCTGATTGAGACAAGATCATCATAATTAACATCTAATCCTTCTGCCAGCAGCATGATCTTTTCTGCTTTTGGATATTTTTTACCCTTTTCAATCTCATTAATATATGATGCAGACAGTCCGGTAAGTGCAGCAAGCTCCTTTAGACCATACCCTTTTTCCTGTCTGAAGTTGCGCAGCTTCATTCCAAAAATATACCGTATATTCAATTTGCCGGCGTTTGCAGTCAGTTCCTGTTTTTTCTTCATTTACTCCCTAATTCATTCATATTGGATCCTGCACAGACTTGAGTGTTTTTTAGTTTTTCAATTTCCTGCATATTATAACCAAGTTCTTTTAAAACAAGATCTGTTTGCTCACCAAGCTCTGCTCCTGTATGTCGGTATTCTAGTGTTGCTGTAGAGAATTTGAATGGAGAGGCTATTTGTTTTTGAATCGAGCCATCAGATTCCCGGACTTCTGTCAGCATTCCCCTTGCAGCAAAGTGTGGGTGTTTCATTGCTTCTGTAAAATTCAATACCAACTCAACACATGCATCACAATCAACAAAAGCAGATTCCCACTCAGTCCAGGTGCGTTCCAAGAATCGTTTCCTGAGTATAGTTTTTAAGCGTTTTTGAGCATTTGGTGAAGATAGCGGTGTGTCCTGTAAGGACTCGGGGAGATCCATAGCCTTAAGCAAAGCAGCCAGAAATTGTGGTTCAAGACTGCTGACAGAAAGCCAACGTTCATCTTGTGTTTGATAATAATCGTAGATAGTTCCACCATTTAGCCATGTTGACTCAGGTTCCGCTGCAGGCCCTCCATTCAGCCAGACTGCACCATCAAAAACATTCATGCTGAACATTGCATCTGCCATGCTGATATCAATTGCCTGACCGTCACCAGTTTGTTGCCGTTGGATTACTGCTGCCAAAATCCCCATAACTACATGATAAGAACCTCCAGCGACATCAGCAACCTGCACACCTAGAGGTACAGGGGATTCGTTTTTTCGACGACTGTAATTGCTGACTCCAGACAGTGCCAGATAGTTCAGGTCGTGTCCTGCACGGTTTCGATAAGGTCCAGTTTGTCCATAACCTGTGAGTGAACAGTATATGAGTGCAGGATTGTATTTGCAGAGTGTTTCATAATCCAACCCCAGTTTTTTCATTACTCCAGGTCGGAACTGTTCCAAAACAATATCATATTTTCTCACCAATTGTTGAACAATTTTAACTGCATCCGGATGTTTAAGGTTTAATCCGATTGAATGTTTTGAACGATTTAGTGTTGCATGGATTCTTGAACCGCCTTCAATCTTTGAAGATAGATCCCTCACCAAATCCGGACGTGTGGGTGACTCCACCCGTAAGACATCTGCACCTAAATCTGCCAGTATCATTGACGCAAAAGGGCCCGGTAGCAATGTTGAAAAATCTAGTATTTTTAAGGAGGAAAGAAGAGTTGACATGATTATTCCAGGACGACCACAGCCTCAGCAATAATGGTCTGTACACATTCAGTATTTGTCTGTAATTCAAGACGGATAAATTTTTCTCCTCCGTCTTCAAATTTTTCAATTATTTTTCCGCTGCAAGTCACGCTGTCTCCAATTTGTGTCATTGCGCTGAAACGGTTTTTCCAACTCTTGATTGCAGACTGTGGAACCCAGTTGGTGAGCATCCGGCCCAGATAACCTGTTGAAAGCATTCCATGCGCAATCACGTCATCAAGGCCAGAAGATTTTGCAAAATCAAGGTCCACATGAATTGGGTTGTGGTCTCCGGAAGCACCGCAATACAGTGCTAGAGTATGACGCGAAACTGCTGGAGTTTTTAAACTAGGAATTTCATCTCCTACACTCAATGAATCGAATGTTGGTGGTTTCATATATTGATCCACTATTTCCGAAACACATAATTAGTGTGCGTTTCCGCAACAACTATGCCCTTCTGATTTGTAAAAGTGTTGTCAGATTTCACAAACTGCAAAGCTCCTTCCTTTTTGTCGATAATATCAGTTATCACCTTAGAAACAGTGATTTTATCGCCAGCATAAATTGGAGCATAATAGTTGAAATTCTCTTCTCCATGCAGTAAATTTTCAAGACTCTCTCCCAGTAATTCCATAAAATCTACCAAATCGAGTGCATCTATTTCCAGTATAAATGGGAATGTCGGAGGAGCCAACAATCCTGGTAGTCCAGCAGCTTTTGCGGCATCAGGATTTGTGTAAATCTCTCCGGTTTCCCCAAGTGCTTTTGCCAAAAATTTTAGCCGTCCCTCTTCAACTGTAAGCGTAACGGCTTGGAATTGATAACCAATTAAATTTTTGTCAATCATCTTTGATACTGTTTGTCTATGAATGTAACTGGTATTGCATGTAATTAATTTTTGTGGTAGAAAATTTTTCAGATAAATAATGAAAAAGTTTAACCTTGCTTCGTTTTACTGTCAACATCAAACATGATCAGAGTTTTTTTAGAAACGTTTGCATGAAGAATATAAGTGAGGTAAATTCTTCTTGCAGAGAGTGGTGGCGCAAGCTTGAATCTGTTTGAGATTTGGCCGAGATTTTAAAGGCATATTTTGGGTTCTGTTCCGAACAGTTGACAAGCACGTCAGCAATCGTTGTTCTTGTTGCTGGACACTCATTCTACCGCCGATGCAGTTTAAACGTGCCTCCTTAAATGTAGACCAGGCAGGAAGACTGTTTAATTCAGCAACTAACGTTGTTCTTAGTGTTCTTAACTCTTCTGAATATGCAGGTTTTTGTCTGTTTGTACTGCATGCAGCAACACTTTCCTGTGTCTTCTTAAATGTAAACAGACTTAACTGGCTAACGATAAAAATAATCAGCGCTGTTCCTATAATCCCAAACGCTGTAAGCAGCAAAAACTGGAATATCTTCTTCCATTTACCTGCTAAATTGATTTTAGTTTTACCTTCCTTAAAACTTACCTGAAAAAACTGAACTCTTCCTGCTGATGATTCTTGATTTAAGACTGGTGTTTGATCGTGTCCAAGAACCGCACCAACTAATTCTATTGCAGCAATTTCAGGTGACTGCATTTTATCAGTCAGCGGAGATAGTGCTGCGACATCAAGTGCATAGCGTTGAATTAGTTTTAAAACTTCAGGATGCTGGCGCCAGTTGTCACGACTGATTTTAGGAGAAGTGACCGTTGCCAGGTCAGTTCTTGTGAACATCCGGGCTTTGCGTTCTTTACCTACACCGGTATCACAGACTCCGATTGGACGCCATTGAATGTATTTAAGTCGGGAAATTTCAGTCATGATTCGGGAAATGGATTTTCCCAGTGCAGGGATGACTGCAGAAGAAAGTTGAAATCTATAGCTTGATTGCTTGACTGGCTGGGGCGGCAGGGATCGAACCTGCGAATCACGGGATCAAAACCCGATGCCTTACCACTTGGCTACGCCCCAAACAATCTCTCAGCAACCTTCAATTCTATCTTGGACTTTAAAAATTGCAAGAGATTTATTATGTGAACTGCTATTCTTCCACTACAAATTCATATGCCAGCAAAGAAAGAGTAAAGATTACCACATCGAACCCCAGGAGCAGTTTCCACCAGGACCAGACTTCTTCTGCATGAAATCCGAAGAAGAGAAAATCAGTTAGACGAACAACACATAACAGACTTGGAACCATCAAGGGGAAAATTAAAATTGGCAACAGCATATCTTTGCCACGAACTGTAGCCGTCATTGCAGTCAACAAAGTTCCCAGTGAACTGAATCCTACTGTTCCAAAAAATAATACCAGAGAAAATTCCAACCAATTTTTAACCTCGACATCAAAAAGAAAGAGACATAAAGGGACAAAGAGCAGTTGAGTAAATAGTATGAACAAAGTGTTGGCCAGCATTTTACCTAAAAACAAGACACTTCGGTCCACCGGAGCTGTTAATAAACCACCCATGCAACCAGTTTCCACTTCTTGAACAAAAGACTTGCCAAGTCCCAGCACACCACTCAACAGAAAAACAATCCAGATTACTCCAGGCAGCGCCCTCAAAAACAATTCAGGTTCTTCACCCATTGCAAATTGAAAAATCAGCAAGGTCAGGATCGCAAACAAGAGCATGGACAACAAGTTGTCTTTACGCCGCAAATCTATCAACACATCTTTCCAGACCAAAATTATAGTTTGCCTGAAAAACAATTGCATGAGGGGGTTTTTGCTATAAAAAGCTGCAGGATTATGTTAAGCTGCTTTATCTTTTTTAGAAGTTTTGGGGGTTTTACTTGCAACACCATCTTTCTTCTGCGTCTCTCCTGATTTTCCTGAAGATTTTTCCTTAGCAGAAGTATTACTGCCTGAGCTTGGCGGCTCCCCTTTTGCGGATTTCTCTGTATTTTTGGACTCAGTACTGCTACTGGAATAACCATCTTTGTACCAGCCTCCACCTTTAAGGTGAAATGAACTCATTGATACTTGACGTTCGGCACTGTTTTTACCACAATCAGGACATTCCTCCATTGTGGGATCATTAAATTTTTGTACTTCCTCAAACTCGTGTCCACAAGCATTACAGAGGTATTCATAGATTGGCATATTTATATCTTTCTGCTACAATCAGTTTTTGTTAAAGCTATGAAGACTATACAAAATAAAACAATTATTGTCAATTCAGAGTTGTTCGGAGACTTGATTTGAATGAGAGAAAACTAGAGGCCATTGAGCTGAATAAGTCGTATCAAGGACGGCATGCAGTAAAGGGAATCTCTCTTGAAGTTAGTCAAGGTCAGGTTGTTGGGTTGCTTGGTCCAAATGGTGCTGGAAAGACCACCACATTTTACATGATTGTGGGAGTTCAACGACCCGATGCAGGGAATATTGTACTGAACGGTCATGACATTACCGCTTATCCGATGCACCAGCGCGCAAAAGCCGGTCTGGGGTATCTTTCACAGGAACGCTCTATTTTTAGAAAACTCACTGTTGAAGAAAACTTGACGGCAGTATTGGAAATGCTGCCTTTGAGTCGGGTAGAAAAACAGGAACGTCTTGATGAATTACTGAATGAACTTGGCATTCAACATGTCCGAAAAATAAAAGGCTATGCACTGTCTGGAGGTGAAAGTCGTCGAGCAGAAATTGCCCGTGCTTTAGTTCTTGAGCCTGCATTTATGCTGCTGGATGAACCTTTTGCTGGGGTAGACCCCATTGCTGTAGCAGATATTCAAACGATTATCAGACAACTAGCACAAAGAAACATAGGTGTTTTAATCACAGATCATAATGTCCGGGAAACTTTTGGAATTGTAGATTACGGTTATATTATGAATGAAGGTGAGTTGCTGATTGATGGAACTCCGGAAGAATTGGTTGAAAATGATCAAGCCCGAAAAGTATACCTTGGCAAGTCTTTTTCGATGTAGGTTTGACTTTTTCACCTACTTGGAGCGAAACTAATAACAAACATAATAATAGTCAGCTACCAAGACTTAAATTTGAGTACATAGTTTTCCCAACCCTTATGAAGCAGCAAAGCGAGGATTAATGGCAATGCAGATGAAAATGCAGATGAAGATGAGCCAACAACTCATCATGACGCCACAACTGCAACAAGCCATCAAACTCCTACAGTTATCACGTGCAGAATTGGAAGAGTTAATTGAACAGACTCTTATTGAAAATCCAGTTCTGGAGGAGGGCATAGATATGGACACCTTTCCTAACAAAACTGATGAAACTACTGAAACTGAAGAGACTGTTGATAGTCCTGAAGTGGCTGCTGATATGGACGAGTTCGAAACTGCCCGTGAAAATGAGACAAAAAAAGAGGATCAGGATGAGGTGGACTGGCAGCAGTACATTGAACAAATTGAACAGTTTGGAGGATATCAGGAACGTCGCTATAATTCTGCTCCAGATGATGAAGAAGGGCCATCAATAGAGGCGACTGCAGCACAAACCGAGTCACTGGCAGATCATTTGATCTGGCAGTTAAATATGCTGAATCTTACCGAGCTTGAATATCGTACTGGGGCCTACCTGATCGGCAATATTGATGATGATGGTTTTCTGGTAACTAGTGTACGTGAGTTGTTGGAATACCAGCAGGATTTGTACACCCAAATCCTAAGTAAAAATAAAAGTGGAGAACTTCCAGATTTACCTGAGATTGATCAGGAAATATTTGATTTAAAGTTTAAATCAGGTAAATCTACGCAGAAAAAAAGTAGTAAAAAAGAAGAAACAGAAGCCCTCGAAGAGTTTGAGGAATTAATTCCAGAGGAGCCGAAGAAACCGGAAACTACAAGTAATTCATGTGCATTCGTGGAATATGTTTTGCGTAAAATACAACAATTTAATCCCAATGGAGTAGGTGCACGTAGCTTGCAGGAATGTCTTTTAATTCAGCTGGATATCCTTGGTCATGGCGATAGTTTGAGTTCGCGTATTGTCAAAAATGACATGCCGCTGCTGGAATCTAAAGATCTCAAAAAAATTGCCCGTAGGCAGAAGCAGGATATTGAACAGGTGATAGAAGCATATCGTCTGATCATGTCCCTTGAACCAAAACCCGGTCGGGAGTTTATCACAAATCCATCACAGCATTATATCATTCCTGATGTCTATATTTATCAGAAGGATGGTGAATATAAAGTTGCGCTAAATTCTTCAGGGATGCCGCGTCTTCGTATCAGCAGTTACTATAAGGATTTGAGTAACACGATGGAAGATGATGGTAGTTTAACAAAAGATTATATCCTTGAAAAAGTAAAAGCTGGGCAATGGCTGTTGAAAAGTATTGAACAGAGGCAAAAAACTATTTATCGAGTAACAAAAAGTATTTTACGATTTCAAAAAAAATTCTTCGAGAATGGAATCCATTTTCTGCGTCCATTGGTACTCAAAGATGTCGCTGAAGATATTGATGTGCATGAGTCAACTGTCAGTCGAATTACAACCAATAAATATGTACACACGCCACAGGGTATATTTGAGTTAAAATATTTTTTCACCAGCGGAATTGATCAGGGCAGGGGAGAAGCTGTTTCTTCCAAGAGAATTAAAGATATGATTTTGCAAATGGTGCAAAAAGAGAATCTTAAATCACCTTATACTGACCTGCAAATTGCAGATATTCTGGAGCGTCAAAGTGGAATTAAAGTTGCTCGTAGAACTGTAGCTAAATACCGCGAAGCTCTCAATATACTCCCCTCAAACAAGCGCAAACAACTTTTCTAAAACCTTTTCTCTGAAAAAATATGGGAATCCTTGTACGGCTCTTCAACTTGTTCAGGTCAAATGCCAATGACTTACTGGACAAAGCAGAAGATCCAGAAAAAATGCTGCAACAAATGGTCTCTGACCTTGAAGTTCAAAAAAGAAAAGCCAAGCAGCAAATGACTGAAGCTTTAGCTTTACAGAAACGGCTGGAGCGTGACACAGAAAAAGAACATAAAGCTGCAGAAAAATGGGAACAAAAAGCTGTTCTTGCAGTTCAAAAAGAAAAAGATGATTTGGCAAAGGAGGCTTTAACACGTAAAAAAGAACACCTTTTTCGTGCTCTGGAATTTGAAAAACAGCTTGAGATGCATCGAAATAATTCGGAAGCCCTCCGGAGCAGTTACCAAACGATGGAAGATAAAATTGATGAAATCAAGCGCAAGAGAAGCCTCTTATCAGTCAAACAAAAACAGGCTGAGGCTCAAGAAAAAATATATCAAACAATAGAAGGTCTTGGCGATACTTCCGGGACAATGGAGACAATTGAACGCGTTGAAGAAAAAGTTGAAAATATGCAAGCCAGGGCAGAAGCTTATCAGGAGATGAGTCAGGATGGAAGCAATGCCGATTTAGAAAGCAGGTTTAAAGAGTTGGAGCATGATTCTACTGATCTGGAAATGGAACTGCTTGAACTGAAAAAACGTGCAGCGTTACCTGCTCCAGAAAATGAAGCTGATATAAACAAAAAATAGATTGCTTTTATCTTTGGAGTAAATCATAATAGGGAGTTTTGATTAGATAAATTTCTATTATTTTTTATAAACAGGTGACATGCCAATAAAAGTTGAAGTCCGTGACGGTAACGTCGGTAGATCCATGATGCAACTCAAGAGGACCTTGATCCGTGAGGGGTTATTTAAAGAAATCAAGAAACGTAAGTTTCATTGCAAGCCTTCTTTGGCTAAAAGACTGAAGCGAGAAGCCGCAGCAAAACAGCGCAACAAAGATCTAAAGCGTGAAATCCGTGCAGCTCTTAAAGCAGACTTTTAGGATTCAGTCAGATATTCCGCAAAAGGGTGTTGATTTATGCCCTCTTCCTGTCTTTTTCAAGTAGCTTCCTCAATAAGCAATTATCAATAAAAGATCCTAATTACTGGAGCCGATCACTGACTGAATCGGCTGATGTATCTTAGTATATTTGCTCTAATACTTTCAAATATCGGCTTCTTGCCAAGTTTTTACTTCCGGATAATCCTGGTGACTTCTCCAGTATCTGGGAACCTTGCCAGTGCTTTTTTAGAAAAAACAGTATTACCATCGACAAGCACTTCAAAATCACCACGTTCTCCAGAAAGTAGTTCAGGATCCACTCCAAATGACTCTTTTAATTCCGCAGCCAAACTGACCGCGCTGGGCTCATAGTTTCAGACCACACAGTAATAAATTTTTATTTTCATATTTATTTATCAGTAAGTATTAAATTAAGTTCTGATTGGGTAAAACACCCAGAGCTATTCAGAATAGAGTCTAAAGATTGACTGTCTTTGGATAAACAATCAAGATCTGGACGAACAAAAAAAAATGGCAATATTTCTCTCTAGCTAATGAGAGATCTCATTAATGAAGCGTGGCCGTCATCACAAGCAGCTTACTTGAAGTTTGGCAAATTAACAGTTGAGAAATGATCTTTTGGCGGTGGACTTATTTTTCTGAGCAGTGTAGAAAAAGAGTTTTCTGTACCTGTTATAATAGCTAAAATAAATGGCAATGGAGATAATACATGAAACATACGGACTAATGAAAAAATGAACATTACCGTTAAAGCAGCCAGAATTAAGCCAGGTTCAAGTGATTGCTCTATCCAGTATAGAGCTAATTGGCCAGCATAACCATCTTGCCAGAACAACTCAGAATCTACAGCTTCTAAGACTCCTGATTTTAACGACAATTGATGAAATATAGAAAGCGCAAAAACAATAACAAAGGCATAATAAGCGCCAGTTAATATGGAAACACGACGTGGTTCATGCAGTATTATTCTCACAAAAAACCACGGCAGAAGCGCAGCTGAGGGGCCAAAAATTTCGAGTAAGGTTCCTCCGGTTAATGCCCCGAGCACTCCTGTCCAGTTTTGTATTCCAGCTACGGGGAGTAGTTGATTAAAAGCAGTTGGATCTCTGAAGTCTGCTGTCAACATGGACAACATCAGTGCTGCACCTAATCCTCCAATTAACAAATAATCTATACGAAGCTTTAACATATTCATGCTTTTGATTGAATTCAACTAGATGTTCCAGGATTTTTCTTAATTGCAGCAGTAACTATTTCTGCTACAGATGGCAAAACATAGTCTGCAATTGATTCTCCCAAAAAAGCCAATTCACGGACAAGAGTTGAGCTGATGGCAAAAAGATCCGGTTTTCCAAATAAGCAAAAAGTTTCAATTTCAGTATCAATACCTTTGTTGCCGACGGCCTGCTGGAATTCTCCTTGAAAGTCATCTAAACTCCGTAATCCCTTTACGATAACCTGTGCTTTCCTTGCTTGCACATAACGAATTGTGGAACCAGTGAAGGCCTCTACAGTTACATTATTCAAGTCGTAATGTTTTACGTATTCAGTCATCATCTGCAGACGGACATCTTCTTTAAACATATAGTGCTTTTCAGTATTCATTGCAGCTGCCCAAAAAACATGGTCAAACTGCTTTGTTGTTCTTAATAAAATATCTGCATGTCCGAAAGTTGGCGGGTTTGCACTGGTAGGGTAAACAGCAATTCTCATTTTATATAATTTCAATATCTGATTTCCAGTTTAAAATTCCTGCGATCATTTCAGCGTCGCAGTTTATCCGTTAATTCATGGAGATAATTTAATGCCCGCAATGGTGTCATTTCATTTAAGTTCAGTTGCTTTAACTCATCCAGAAAAATTGATTCCTCTGGAAACAAAGATAACTGAAGATCTGCAGTTTCGGAGCTATCCCAAACTTCAGATGCGTCACTTGCATTGGTACTTGATTCTTTTTTTTCCTGCATCTCTTCTTTAAGTACAGGCAAATGGTGGACCATTGATGATTCTTCCAACTGTTCCATTACACAAAGTGCACGTTTAACGACACTTTTTGGCAATCCAGCAAGCCTTGCTACCTGTACTCCATAGCTTTTGTCGGCTTCACCGGACACAATTTTCCGTAAAAAAACTATTTGTTCACCTTCCTCCTCAACACGAACACTATAATTTTCAACTGCCTCCAGGTCCTGTGCTAGTGCGGTCAATTCGTGATAATGTGTTGCACACAGTGTCAAGGCACTCAATTTCTGGAGATACTCTACAATTGCCCAGGCAATACTAATTCCGTCAAAAGTGCTTGTTCCACGTCCTATTTCATCCAGAATAATCAAACTACGCTCAGTTGCATTGTTCAAAATTGCAGCGGCTTCATTCATTTCCAGCATAAATGTGCTTTGCCCCAAAGTGAGATTATCAGATGCGCCTACACGGGTAAATATCCTGTCCACCACAGTCAATTCCATGTTGCCTGCAGCCACATAACTACCGCACTGTGCCATCAATACATTTAAGGCAACTTGCCTCATGTAAGTTGATTTTCCCGCCATATTTGGACCTGTAATCAACATAATCCGACATTTGGCTTCCGCTAAGTTTAAATCATTTGGTACGAAGGTTTCACCCAAATCAATTTGCTCAATAACCGGATGTCGGCAGTCTTCCAAGGAGATTTTTCTTGGCGCTTCCAAAGGTTGCAGAATCGGCCGGACATAGTGGTTGTGTTCTGCAACATAGGCCAGTCCTGCCACTGTATCTGCAACAGCAATGTCTCTTGCTGTTTGTTGTACTCGTCGGGTGTTTGAGTTGATTTCAGTTTTCAATTGCTGAAATAACTCATATTCCAGTTCACCGATTCGTTCTTCTGCAGTCAGTATTTTTTCTTCGAATTCTTTGAGCTCTGCTGTAATATAACGCTCAGCATTAACAAGTGTCTGTTTTCGTATATAATGTTCCGGAACAGTAGATTTATGCACATTACTTACTTCAAGGTAGTAACCAAAAACTTTATTGAAATTAATTTTTAAAGAACTGATACCGGTATTTTCACGCTCATTGAGTAGCATCTCATTGAGAAATTGTTTGGAGTTTCTGGAAATATCACGCAGTTCATCCAACTCCGCTGAGACTCCTGCAGCTATAAAACCTCCTTCTCTAAGTTTTACAGAAGGCACCTCAAGTAGACGTTGATTCAGTAGATTCAGTAGATTTTCAAGTGGATCAAAATTTTCTGCAATATTTTTCAGCAATGAAGATTGTAACTCTGCCAAATAGGTAGGAAGTATCTGCAGTGGCACCAGTGACTCACGTAAAGCAACCAGGTCATTCACTCCAGCTACAGGTAGGTTGATCCGCCCCATGATCCGTGGTAAATCCTGAATGGAGTCCAGGCATTCACGAAATTCCTCACAAAGCATAAAATTATTCCGGAATTCTTCTATGCAGTCTAAACGCTCATCGATAGCTTCTGCATCAAGCAGTGGCTGACGGAGCCACTGCCTGAAAAGACGTGCACCCATTGGAGTCCGGGTGTGGTTGAGAATGTGAAAAAGAGTGTTTTTTTTTATTCCTGACTGACTTTCAAATAATTCAAGGTTGGCAACTGTTGCTTCATCCAGGAGCATTGTGTTTTCAAAGGAATGCCTTCGCAGGGCGGTCAAGTGACTCAAATCACATTTTTGAGTTTCCTCTAAATAACGTAGTAAGGCTCCTGCCGCAGAAATTCCATGAGGTAGATCATCTACACCAAATCCTGATAAATTCAATGTTTCAAAATGTTTTTTCAGGTTCCGTTGTGTTGCATCCGGATCAAAATGATATGGATCAATAAAATTAAAAAGACCCGTAGAGAGAAAAACCGACCCATTTTGCGGTTTTGTATCATGCTTAATCTGGTTTACAGCTCCAATATCCCTGTCGCTTTCCTTTCCCAATAATTGCGTCATGCGCTGCACCAATTCTTCCAGAAAGCGTGATTCAGATTCAGAGCGGCTTTGAGTTAAAAGAATTTCCTGTGGGGTAAGTTGTGAGAGGAAATCGTAGAAGCGGTGAGTTTCTTTTAAATCAAATTCTGCCACCTCAAACTCACCCGTAGAAAGGTCAGCAAAGGCGATTCCTAAAGACTGTGAACGCAAAACAACATTGATTGCCAGCAGATAATGGTTGCTGTCCGGATCAATCAACTGGGGCGAAACTGTCGTTCCCGGAGTAACAACACGTACGACATCACGTGTAACCAAGCCCTGTGCTTTTGCTGGATCTTCCATCTGCTCACAAATGGCGACCTTGTAACCCGCAGCAGTCAGTTTGTTCAGATATTGTTCATAAGCCCGAAACGGTACGCCGCACATCGGCAATGAGTTTTTACTTTTTTTGTCTCGCGAAGTCAGGGCAATTTGTAAAACTTTTGCACCAACAATAGCATCATCACCAAACATTTCATAAAAGTCACCCATCCGGTAAAATAAAAGTTTGTCCGGATGATTCCGTTTGATCGCGTTAAACTGGCGCATCATAGGAGTTTCTGCTTGAGGAACTGACATCGATTTTTGATTTAACAGTATTGAAATGTATTGCTTTAGTTTTTGTGTTTTGGCCAGGTTAGCGGAAAAAATTTATGATCCATTGGCACTCCAGCAGGTAATTGTTCAGAAAGTCCCGGAAACTCCGGCGATGTTCTCCATTCACGTGGGGCATGCAGGATATCATCTCCAATCATGCGCACCGAAAAAACACGGCGTAGATCCTCTGCTCCGGCACCTGCGTGAAGAGTGAGCATGTGAAAAGCAACTGCGTCACCAGGTTCCAATTCCCAGCTTAGAACACGGGAATTGTCTGGATCTACCCCAATTTCAGGTGCTTCTTCAAGGCTGCCTTCCGGAAACCACTTGGCCTGTTTTTTGAGGAAAGTTCGCGGCAAATACCATGAATCCCGGTGAGATCCTGCAGCAAACTCCAGTGACCAGGCAAATGGAACAGGATCAACCGGAATCCAGAAACTAATGTTCTGTCTACCTTGGATGTTGTAGTACGGTAGATCCTGATGCCAGGGTGTTCTTTGCAGTGTTCCTTTGTTTTTAACCAGCATATGGTCGTGGAACAAACGTACCTGTTTTGAACACATGAGTTTTGAGGCAACTTCTGCAAGATCACTTTCGAAAATTATTCTCTGGTATGCAGGATTTTCCTGCCAGGTACAAAAATCCTCAAAAAACCAGCCCGGATCACTCTCGTTACTGGCCACCTGTGCTAATTCACTGGGATTAGCGATGTTTAACTCGATTCCATCACGCAAGTCTGCAACCTCATCTGCTGTGAGTATATTTCTGATCAGCACTACACCATCTTTTTCGTAGGCTTTAATCTCAGCTGTAGAGATTGATCTGGACATTGTTGATTTTTGTTATATTCTGGCTTCTGCCAGGGACATCAAGTGTTTGCGGTAGGCAGCTTTACCAGCAGATTCCCAAGTTTTTAATAATGCTGAACCAACAATTGCGATCTCGGCTTTACCTTGCAGTTTGCGCAGATCATCCGGCTCAGATAACCCAAACCCTAAAGCCAGCGGCAAATCAGTGAATTGTCGGCACTGCTGTAAGATATTTCCTGCTGCAAGGTTCAGCTCGGTGTTTTGGCCAGTTACTCCTTTTCGTGCAGCACAATAGATAAATCCACTACCACTGGCACAGATTTTTTGTAAACGTTCTTTAGTATTGGTTGGAGTGCAGATCATAATCGGATTTAGCTCCTGCTTGCGGCAGGATTCAAACAGATCACCATATTCCTCCAGCGGTAAATCCGGAATTATAAAACCAACGGCTCCATTCCGGTTAATATTGTCGCAATAAGTTTCATAGCCCATGCTAAAAGCAGTATTACAATAATTCATCATCAAAATCGGAAAAGCAAACTGTTCACTTGCCCGCTGCATCAAATCAAAATAATCGACCCAGCGTATTCCGTTTCTCAGTGCCTCCTGATTTGCTTTAACAAAAAGAGGGCCATCTGCACTTGGTTCGCTGAATGGCATTTGCAGTTCAACCAGATCGACATCTGCCTCTGCCATCATTTCCAGCATTTCCCAGTTTGCTTCCAACGAAGGATAGCCCACCACTGCATGTGTCATTAAGAGGATTTTACGCTGAGTAAGCCGTTTTTTTAAATATTCTGTCAGATTCATGAAAATAGTGACAATAAGTAGGAGATTTTCAGGATTAAAGTACTTTGTTGTCTTTGTATCTTACTTCCTGTGTGATTTATTTTTTATGGTCTCAGAGCTTTTTGTTCTAAAAATTTCTGCCATTTTTTGTCGCCGATTGCTTCGGCAATATTGAAAATATCTTTGTCTCCACGTCCGGAGAGGTTGATCAACACCTGTGTTCCAGCCGGAATTTGTGGTGCCTCCTCAATTACTGAGGCGAAGGCATGAGCACTCTCCAAAGCAGGAATAATCCCCTCTGTGCGAATGAGTGTTTTTGTTGCAGAAATAACTTCCTCATCTGTGGCAGAGGTAAAGCGAATGCGCTGCTGATCATAAAGATGACTCAGAATTGGGCTGACTCCGATGTAGTCAAGTCCCGCTGCAATAGAGTGCGTATGCTGCATTTGGCCTTCATCATTCTGGAAGAAATAAGTTTTATAACCTTGCGCGACTCCAACAGTTCCTCCGGAAAAACGTGCGGCATGTTCTCCGGAATTGATGCCGTGTCCACCGGCTTCAACACCAATTAGTTCCACCGAATTGTCATCAAGAAAGGGGAGAAAAATTCCGCTTGCGTTGGAACCACCTCCGACGCAGGCATAAATTCTTTCAGGCAGTTTAGAGTTTAACTTTTGCATTTGCTCACGTGACTCCAGGCCTATTATTGACTGAAACCAGGAGACCATTTCCGGAAATGGATGCGGTCCGCAAGTCGTCCCCAGAACATAATGTGTAGTCTCCATACTTTCCGCCCAGTCCCGCATAGCCGCGTTAATGGCATCTTTCAACGTAGCAGTACCTTCGGTGACAGGAATCACAGTCGCACCTAGCTGTTCCATCCAAAAGACATTTGGACGTTGACGTTCTACGTCAACAGAGCCCATGTAAATCGTACATTCGAGTCCCATTCTGGCAGCCATCGTAGCAGTTGCTACACCATGTTGGCCGGCTCCTGTTTCAGCAATTACCCGGTTTTTACCCATGCGCTGAACGAGCAATCCCTGTCCCATCACATTATTTGCTTTATGTGCACCGGTGTGGTTCAAATCTTCGCGTTTACAAAATATCTGAAATTTGCCTCCCAGTGATTTTGCAAAATTATCCAAAGGAGTAATCGGCGTAGGACGACACGAATAATTTTGCATCACATCCACATAACTTTGCCAAAACGTAGGATCTGCTTTTGCTGTAGTGAAAGACGCAATTAATTCGTCAAAAGTGGTGCGCAAGATTTCCGGAATGAACATTCCTCCGTAATCGCCATAATATCCGGAAGCATCTGGGGAAATTGGTTGGGTGGGCATGTTGGACTTTATTGTATCTTTGCAATTTCTGGTTTATGATTCATAGTCTGATGTTACGGACATTTTCACATCTTGTCAATTAACCGTTGATGCAAAAAAAGCTTTCAATTCCAGAAATGGTCATCCAGCAAATTTGGGCTGAACAAGACTTTGCACTGAAAAATCTACGGACTGTTTGCGGTCAGCAGCTTAATATTGAATTTCCCGGCTGGCACAATACTGGAAATGGTCCGGATTTTAAGGAAGTTCGTCTTCAAATAGGAGGTCAAAATTTTTTGGGAGCAGTTGAAATTCACGTACAATCTTCCGGGTGGTATTCGCATCAGCATGAAACCAATCCAGATTACAATGCAGTAGTTTTACACGTTGTCCTCTACCATAACGGATCTCGTAAAATTAAACGGGAAGACCAACGCGAAATACCGGAGTTGGAACTGTCAACCATATTGAACATGCAGCAGTTAAGTTCCGAAAAAGAAGCTAAACTACAACTGAAGAAGCTAAGCGAACTGCCTGGACGTTGCGGAATTGCTGCGTTGGAGCATGGAACAGGTGCGCTAAAAAATATTCTTGGTCATGCTGCAGAACAGCGTATTCAACAAAAAACCGAGCTCCTGCTGAAACGCTGGAACGAGCAGAAGCCTGAGGAATTATTGTTTCAACTGTTGTTCAAATCACTTGGATTTTCACCCTATGCACAGGTATTTGAAGAATTAGCAAAAATGTATCAATTTCGGGAACTGCGTCCATATTTTCGACAATCTCAACGTACAACTCGAACAATGGTACTTTCCCGCTGGTTTGGTGCCTGTGGTCTCTTCTCAAAAAAACTAACCATTGGTGAACCCACAGTACGTCATGAATACCTACAATGGAAAGCAACCTGGGAGATGCTTGGGGAACAATTACAGGTTTCACCGAAGATAGCACGGGCTCATCGTCCGCAAAATTCTCCTGAAAGACGTCTGCTGGGTATGTTTCACCATTTGAATCGTGCAGCAAATGACGGATTACTCAAACACTGGTTGCTAACGTTGAGTAAGTTGGCTGTTTATACTGAGGAGAAACAGTTGCGGAAGGAGGCTTTATCAGCAACAGAAAAATTATTTTTAACACCGGATTGGGAAGTTTGGCAGCAGCAGCTTGTTTTGGGCAAATCAAAAGGAAAATCTGCAGCACAACTGGTTGGAAAAGATCGACAAATTATTATTTGGGCAAATGCGGTGTTGCCGTTTTTTCTGGCTTATGCCAGATATGAAAATGAGCAGCAACTGGAAAAACTTCTTTATCAGTTGTTCATGATTTTACCTGCAGAAGCCTCAAACAATAAAACACGTTTCTTGGAAAAACGCTTATGGTACTCAGAATTAGCAAAAACAGCAAAAATAAAGCTGAATACTTTCGGAAATAGACAGGGGCTGATCCAGCTTCAGCATGATTTTTGCCGAAACTTCCATCAGGGGTGTGTTCGCTGTGAACTTCCGGGACTTTTAGCAGGCTGAAAAAATGCAAATCACACCAATTACACGCCAAAATTTTTCTGCAGTTTTGTGGTTTTGTGCTTCTTTTTTTATATCTGCCTGTACTGCACCAACACTTGCTGAGTTTGAAGTTCAGCGACCTGCCAGGATTTCGATTCCACGTGAAGTTCAAAAAGTGTTTATCCGTGCAGATTTAGTAGTCGATTCCAATGACAAGCTTGGTCTTAAAACACAGTTACTGGAACAGCTTGCTGCAGAACTTAACCGTTTAGGGCGTTTTAAAGTCAGTGTACAGAATACTTTTGACGAAATCCAGTTTGATGCTGAAAAGGAAACGGTTGCCATAATTCAGGGTGAGGTAATCAGCGGTGGTGAAGTTGATAAGGGGCAATTTACAGATCTTGCTACCTGTACGGGAGGAATTGGAGGAAGGATTTCTTCTGTAGGCGCTGCAGCAATTACTGAGCAGGCAATTACTGTTGATAGTTGGAGAGCTTATGTTTGCCGACCGGGTGCTTTTGCCGCAGATGTTACTGAAGTTGCACTTTCTTCAGCTCTTGCTCTGGCAGGATTAAATGAGGTTATTCCACCAAAAAATCAGGTTGTCCGGATTTATAATTATAAAAATTTGTCTCTTTTTGCACAGGCAAATTTTAGTTTTACTATGATTGGCAAAAGGAGGGAAACTCTGGCGATTCGTGCAGACTCTGCCAGTTTTGGGCGCAGTATTAAGGAAAAGGACTCCTACCACAACATCAAAGAAAGTCACTTGATTGCAGTGTCTTTGGGTAGTTTGATCAGCATCAGTAGAATTCCCATTTTTCCTATACCGGTACGCCAGTTGGCCTTAGCCGGACGCAGTAATCCCAAACAACTTTATTATGGACCAAATCGCTTGCCGGTTCCGGGCATTTACGACTTACCACCTGGAGAAAAAAAAGAGGTGATTCAACTGTTGGTCAGGAAAACACTGCAGTCGTTCATTCGTACAATCTCTCCCTATAAAATCATGGTGGGTGCTGAAATAGCATCCGGTGGTAAAGCTGCTGCCGGTAATATGCTTGAAGAGGGTAATGCCAAAAAAGCCCGGCAAATTATCGAGGCGATTCCGGAAATTAAACGGAGTGGGGACGACTGGTATAATTTGGGATTGGCCTATGAAGCAAGTGCAGTCAGTCAGGAAGATTACGAAGATGCCCGTAGATTTTATATTAATGCACTTGAAAAAAGTCCTGAAAAAAGACTATACGCACAAGGTGTGGGACGTACCCGTCGCTATCTTGCTGAGACCAAAACATTGGCAAAACAGCTTCGAAAGTAATAAAAAAAGCCGGATGAAATTAATTAACAACTATCTTATAAATATTATTTTAAAGATTGTTTTAGCTGTTACTCTCTGGTTGTCAGGCTGCGCAACAGCAACTCTCAATATGCTCTCTCCTGCAGAAATCAATACAAAGGATATAAAAAATATTGCAGTTGGCAGTTTTGAGATTGGTCAGATTTTGCTGAAAAATAAAACTGAACGCAATGGTGTTTGGCAAACTCATCCGCTTTTATTGAGTGAGGACCAGGAAAAAACAATCAGCCGAATTGTTCGTGCAAGGGTGATCAATCTCCTGACTGCAACACCATATTTTAAAGTGGTTTTTACAGATGAATTTGAAAAGTTGGAAAATGATGCGGCTCTACAGAAAATGGTTTCAGTGCAAGGCTATAAAACTCAAAATATTGATGCAGTCATCAGCGGAAAACTTTGGCTGGAAATTGAACGTACTGATGGAGTTGACTTGAGTAAAGAAGGTCTGGAATATTTCAGACCAGCACGTTCGCAGCGGAGTTATGGTTTAAATTTAATAGTGGATCAGGTCGTCTGGTGGCCGTACAAATCAATTCGCGGCACATTGGGCCTGGAAATAAAAATGACCCGTCTTCAACCGACTGAGGTTGTTGCATCAACTTTTGAAACTAGAACTTATGCACAGAGAATTGGTGGTCATAAAAGTGAGAGTTTTCAGCAAATTGCCAAAAGCATAACTTCTGCTCTGGCATTTTCAAAAACAAAGTCGGATGACACTCTCGAAAACTCTTCAGAAGTCTTGCCCTCTTTTGAACAAATGATTGCAGATTTAGCTCTTTCTATTGCCAGTAAATTTATTCAAAGGGTTGCAATCACTAATAAAACAGTCAATTATCCCATTGCAAATGGAGGTTTAGTAAATTCTAAAATATTGATTGAAGCAGGTGCTTATGATTTGGCAATTGAGAAGCTGCAACATGTTACTGCGGAAAATCCTGATCCAAATGATCTTTATAATCTTGGACTCTGCTTTGAAGCAATCGGAGATTTTGGGCTTGCTCATACAACTTACAGAGAGGCCTGGCTGGCTGATCCGGAAAACCTGCTTTTTGCCCAGGGACTGGGAAGAATTGAGAGGCAGAAACGTGAAACACCACAGCTACAGAGACAGTTGGAATCCCGCTAAAATGATTCAGGAAAACAATTAACGGCTTTAGCAATTATTATGAGACGAAATCTCTTTCAAAATATCTTTACTGTTGTAACATTTAATCAAAATATTCTTGCTGCAAAACATCTTGCAGTATTGCTGTCAGGTTCGCTGATTATCTATTTACTTTCGGCTTGCGCTCCGCTAGTCAGCTTTCAGGTTGTACGTCCACCAATTCAGCAGGTTGAAAACATCAAGTACATTGAAATTGGTGATTTTCAAATTGTTTCCGGACAAATCAAGCTGACAACTGCAGTTGAGTCTGCACCTAGCAGCAATATTCAAAGTTCTAATAAAACATTACAACCAAGCATTACAAAATTTAATTCAAATCATGAAGATAGCTTTGTAATTGCAGACCTGGTCCGTGCAGCACTGATTCATGAACTTTCGCTTAATTCACAGCATCAACTGCTTAATACAACTGGTGAGGAGGTCATATTTAGCAGTGTAGTTCCCGATGCTGCTGAAGTTGCAGTTCTTACTGCAAAAGTAAAATATTCGGAACATATTTTCCAAGCACAGGAAGAACTTTCGTATTTTACAAGTATAAAAAACAAAGGTGCAACTTTAGAGCAGTCACTACTGGCAAGTGCTGTTTCGATGGGTGCAGAGTCGTCCGGAGCTGGTTTTTTGATACCAACTCCTTATGTGGAGCAGGTAGCGGCACTTGAAGTTGAATTTTCTTTGCTGAGAAAAAATGATGGACGTGATGTAGTAGCACCCCAGAAATTTCATTCTTTCTATATCAGCAAGTGGGGAGGTGATCCTGACACTTCTCATTTGCCGTACAGTGTTAAGAGAAGCATCATTAAAAACTATCAGTTTAATAAAAAAGTATCTGAGCCAGTTATCTCAAGAATTGATCGGGCCGGTTTGTCTTTTAGCAATCCTGCTGAATATTTTGCCAGAGGATTCAACCTCAAACAAAATGTTCAGGTTCCGCAGACTTCTTTGGATATAAAAATTAGCTTGGGCCGACAAGTAACACAAAAGTATGTAAAGCAAATCGTTCCTTTTTATGAAACTGCAGATTTAAAGGTTCAGAATGGTAATCCGGTGGCCGCAACTTTAATCCGTGGAAATGCATATCAAGAGGCTGTTGCATTTTTACAGGGATTGGATATTCGTTCAGCTGAGGACGAGTATAATCTGGGACTGGCTTTTGAAGCCGACGGGCAAATCTCAAGTGCCGGTAAACATTATATTCTTGCATTACAGCAAGACAAAAGTAATCCGGTTTATTCAGAAGCAGTGAAGAGAACTGAGTTGCCCGCAGCTAAGTAG
>JACNJW010000067.1 GCA_014382365.1 SAR324 cluster bacterium | reverse complement strand
TGCTGATTACAAATCAGCTGCTCTACCAGTTGAGCTATGCCAGCATGAGTTAAACACATAATTATGTGATGTTACTTGAGTTTTGTCAATCTAAAACATCAATTGATTAGTATTTAATTTTACTACAAGGCCAGCATAAATATTAAAAGACTCCTGAATCTATTGAGAAGAGCAATAATTATCTGGTTTTTACAGGAGTTATTAGGCTAAACCGACTGGCTCTGTTCAGGTAGTTTAACAGTGTGATCTTTGCTGAATTGATAATCCTGAAATACTTCTTCAGCTCGAAGGATCTGATATTTTCCATTTTTATATTTGTGTGTAGTATCTTTCAAGCGATAGGTATAATGACCACAGGTCCAGATATTAAATTTACGGAAATGAGTGCATAAACAGGTTTTATCCAAGACAGAGATTTTTTCCGGATTTTTTTCAAGTTCACGATTGTAAGCCTCGACGTACTGGCAATGACCTTTGCTGTCCAAAATATAACCAAAAGCCTCACAGTTAGGTCTTATTCCTGCGTCGATACCCGGTGACTGTTTGAGCATGCGCATTGGGTAGCCAGTAGGTGAGATAGTGTTGACAATGATATCTTCTTCACTGGCATCAAAGTAATGCTGCTTGGTTTTATCGGGTAGACCACACTCCTGAGTCACAGTAAAGCGTGTTGCAACCTGAACCGCAGAAGATCCTGATTCTAGAAATTCTACGGCATCAGTTCCAGTGAAAACACCTCCGGCTGGAATAACAGGAATATCCAGATTATTTGTTTTCAGGAGTTCCAAAACATCCTGAACAATATTTTTCAAATCATATTCCTGCCAGTCATCAAGCCCGAAACCTAGATGTCCTCCTGCCAGTGGTCCTTCTACAACAATGTAGTCTGGCATTCTATTGAATTTTGCGGCCCGCTTGAGAAAAGGGCGTAAAGCCCGACCTGAAGAAACAATGATCCCGAGCAGTACATCATGGAATCGAGGATGATCTTTCATAAGTTCCATTGAGCCTAAATGTAGTCCAGCACTCAAGGTAATACCCTCAATACCAGCATCCATTGCCGCTGCCAATCTGACCTGAAGTGTGTCGCGGGGATTATTCATCGTCAGTTTTTCCATACAGTTGACAAAAACCGCACCATCTCCTTCTTTAGCATCCATTGTGCGGCCGACGTGGAGACGTTGCGCTTCTGCTAAACGATTTAAGTCGAACTGTACGACAGACTTATCTTGGTTGCCGATATTAAATTTATATTTTTTTTGCTTTTCCTGTACAAACTTGGTCTCAAAGCGGCGGTCTGTAACTGTAGGAACCATTGCATCGGATATATGTCCTATTCCGCCCAAACGTGCAGTTTCCAGAGCAAGTTCTGCAGTAGAGATATCTACTCCCATGCCGCCCACGACAATGGGGACATATTCTTTACCACCGAGTTTCAAGCGAAAATCATTTAGCGCTTTGCTCATATTCAAATCTCAGTTAATTTATTTGCTGATGTAATGATCTTCATTACGCTATTAGTTGGCCATTATTGAGTAGCCGCAATCAACATAGATTACTTGTCCAGTAATTCCTGATGCGGCTTCGCTTGCCAAAAATACTGCAGTTTGTGCCACTTCGTCCTGTGTTGCGGTTCGTTTCATAGCAGAATGTTGTCCTGCAACCCGCATTAATTCAGAAAAATCTTTAATTCCTGCCGAAGACAAGGTTCGTATTGCTCCTGGTGAAATCACATTCACCCTAATATTATCCGGACCAACCTCCTTGGCCAGATAACGTGATGAAGATTCTAAGGCTGCTTTTGCAGGGCCCATAACATGATAATGTGGAACTGCCAGCATGGAACCAATGAAGCTCATGCTCAGTATACTTCCGCCACCACGTTTTTTCATCATGGGGATAACTCCCTCTGCCAGAGGTAACAGAGAAAATGCACTTATTTCATGTGCCTTGGCAAAGCCTTCACGACTGGTGCTTGAAAAGGCGACTTTCAGGTCTTTTTGATCAGCGAATGCTAAACTGTGGATTAAAAAATCCAATTCACCCCATTGTTTGTTCAATGTTTCAATCAAGGACTGAATTGATGTATCATTAGCAACATCACATTCTTGAATTATGGTGGCATTAACTTTTTCCCCTAACTTTCTGACATTTGCCTCAAAACGTCCCTTGGGATCAGAAAGGTAAGTCAATGCCAGCTCTGCTCCCTGTTGATGAAAATGCTCAGCAACAGCCCATGCAATACTACGTTGGTTACCAACTCCTAAAATAACACCTTTTTTACCAGACAAAGCATTCATATTTTTGACCTCTTAATAATAAAGTTGTTGTAATTCAAAAAATAATTTTGTGTTAGTTGACTTATTAATTATCTTTCTTTTGAAACTTGGCTATATCTTCCAATTGCTTGTCCATAGCAGACCTGTTGTTCTACCTGCAGTTCAAACAATTCAATCTGTCCGGGTGGAAAGAGGCATATTACAGTGGAACCTAATTCGAATAGTCCAAGCTCTGCGCCACGTTCCAGTTGATGTGGATGTTCCAGCACAATCTGTTTTGCAACTGCACCAAGACGGTTTGAAGTTTGATCATGGTAACAAACCCGAATTCTGCCTACTATTGTTGCCCCAACTTTTACTAGAGCAAACTCACCCCTCTCAGTTTGCACGTAAGTAGTTAAACGCTCATTCCTGGCAAACAGATTTGGAACATGGTGCACACCTAGAGGACTGACAGTCCACAAATCTCCCGGAATATATGAAAATTCCCGCACTTCACCACTCGCCATGCTGTGAATACGGTGATAATTGTGCGGAGCCAAATAAATGGTTAAAAAAATTCCGCCCTCATATGATTTTGTCCGCTCAGGATCTTTTAGCAAATCTGCTAAATTATACTCCAAGCCTTTTGCCTGAATAAGTTGCCCGTTGCTGATAGTACCAAACTCGCCGATAGTTCCATCTACTGGACAGAGAATTGTTTCACGATCCGGATCCGGTAACCGTGCCCCAACAACTAGCTTTCTTGTAAAAAACTCATTAAAAGTTCGGAACTCCGAAGCTGGAAGTTCTGCTTCTTCCAGATCTACTTTGAATATCCAAGAAAATAGTCTAATCAGCGGTGTCAAAAAAAGCCGGGGTAACCTGATATCAGCAACAAATCCGCAAAGTCTACTAAAAAAATTACGCGGTAAAATCCACATGAAATAATATGCAGGTGGACGTCCAAATCCCGGAAGTGACATCAACCTCCGACTGGTTCAACTTTAGACTTTTTTTGTCCAAGTAATTCCAATATTTTTGAACCATCAATGGTTTCTTTCTCCATCAGAACGTCAACAATTTTGTGAAGGGTATCGATATTACTTCGGAGCAGTTCCTTAGCCTTATCATCGTGAAATTTTATAGTTTTCCGCATTTCTTTATCTATTTCTGTAGCAGTATTTTCACTGTATTCACGGTCCTTTCCAATATCACGTCCCAAGACGTTAGACTGATTGTCGCTCCCAAATACGACTGGTCCAAATGATTTGCTCATACCCCAACGGCAGATCATATTTCTGATAGTATTTGTTGCCTGCTGGATGTCATTGCTTGCTCCGGTTGTGACCTCATCAAAAATAATTTCTTCGGCTGCACGTCCGCCCATTGCAATGGTGATACGATTGCTCAGGAATTCTATGTCGAAAGAGTGGTTGTCCTTTTCAGGTAAATAGGCTGTCATTCCCAGTGCTCTTCCACGAGGTACGATAGTTACTTTGTGAATGGGATCAGAATTCGGTAAAAGTGCAGATACCAATGCATGTCCTGCCTCATGATAGGCAGTATTTCGTTTTTCCTTTTCTGACATGGCCATAGATTTGCGTTCAGTCCCCATGAGTACTTTATCACGAGCCCATTCAAAATCTTCCAAATTCAATTCTGTCTTGTTTTTCCGGGCCCCTCCAAGTGCTGCTTCGTTGATCAGGTTTTTCAAATCAGCCCCAGAAAATCCTGGTGTGCCGCGTGCAATAATGCTCATGTCAACTCCATCAGCCATCTGCACTTTTTTGGCATGGATTAGTAATATTTCCTCCCGACCTTTTACATCCGGCAATTGGATGGTTACTTGTCTGTCAAATCGTCCGGGACGCAATAATGCAGGATCCAGCACATCAGGTCTGTTTGTTGCTGCAATTACAATGATGCCTTCCATGCCATCAAAACCATCCATTTCTACCAACAGTTGATTGAGTGTCTGTTCACGTTCGTCATTGCCACCGCCCATTCCTGCACCACGACTACCACCGACTGCATCAATTTCGTCAATGAAAATAATACACGGCGCATTTTGCCTGCCCTGTTCAAACATATCCCGGACTCTGCTTGCACCGACTCCGACAAACATTTCAACAAAATCGGAACCGCTCATGCTGAAAAAGGGGACCTCGGCCTCACCCGCAACGGCTTTTGCGAGCAAGGTTTTTCCAGTTCCGGGGGCACCGGACATTAACATCCCTTTGGGGATCCGTCCTCCGAGCTTTTTGAATTTTGCCGGATCTTTAAGAAATTCTACAGTCTCAGACAAATCGTCTTTGGCTTCTTCAATTCCTGCAACATCAGCAAAAGTAACTTTCATTTCATCGGGTTCCATTTTTTTAGCACGACTGCGTCCTATTGAAAACAGACCTCCTCCGCCGGCTCCTCCTCCTCCGCCCTGCATCCTTCTCATCAGTACCATCCAAATTCCAAAAATCAGGAGAAATGGACCCCAATTAATTAAAATGCTTAAATACCACGGGAGACTTTTTTCAGGTACATAGTTAATTGGAATTTGATAAAGTCTTAAGAAGTCCACAACACTGGGGTCTTCAGCAGGGATGTAGGTACGGTATCCAAGTCCATCTTGAGTGAATCCCTCAATCAATGAATCTCCAACCAACTGTGCATTTACAACATCTCCCGAAGCAACAAGAGCTTTGAAATCGCTGTAAATCAGCTCTTTTGTGCGTTGAGGTCCAGTTGCCAGGTTGCCGCTGTCAAACATTCTTACCAAAAAGAAGGCCAGCACCAGCATACTAAGGACAATTAATAAGTGTTCTCTTTTCATACTAAATAGACTTGTTTTAACTGAGAGTGAAACTGCGGCAAATAAAATTTGACAGATTAACTGATCTCAAAAAATAAATATAATTTTTATACGTAACGATGTTAAGTTGTTCATGGTAGCATAAAAAAGCACTTACAGTTAAGCAAATTCTTAGAATCACCTCCATTACAAATACTTTTTTTAATGAAGCAATCCATACTCTTAACACGAATCACAAAGTTTTTACAAGAATCTGCTCAGACCTTAAAACTGGGGTTACCAGTGATCATTGCACAATTGTTACAGACACTTATGCAGTTTGTAGATACAGTGATGGCTGGACACGTCAGTTCCCAGGACTTGGCTGGACTTGCCATTGCAACAGCACTTTACCATCCAGTGTTTTTGTTAATGCTGGGTATTTTGATTGCACTCGGTTCAATTGTCGCTCAACTTTATGGTGCTGAAAAACCAGCTGAAATTATGCAGAATGTTATTCAGGGATTGTGGCTCAGTTTGGTTTTAGCAATGTTAAGCATAGTGATTTTAGCCAATCCTGAATTTATTTTACATGCAATGGGATATGAAGAAAAGGTGAGTCAGGTGGCAGGAGATTATTTGAAGGCTTTGTGTTGGGGGATGCCGGCAGTTTATGCTTATCTTGTTCTAAGAATGTTTAACGAGGGTTTATCGGTCACCAGACCAAATATGTATTTGTCTCTGCTTGGTCTGGGTATAAATATCGTGGGGAACTATGCACTAATGTTTGGACACTTTGGTTTTCCTGCTCTTGGGGCGGTTGGAGCAGGCTGGACAACGAGTATGGTACACTGGTTCATGTTCAGTGCAATGCTTATCTTTTGTTTAAGAGCAAGTTTGTTTGAAAGTTATCGAAAATTTTTATCTTTCAGTTGGCCGAACTGGTTTAATCTTCGTGAAATATTGCGCATTGGCTTACCCAGCGGTTTCAGCCTGGCAGCAGAAGTTGGGTTGTTTGCGGTGGTTTCATTGTTGATGGCTACCTTTGGAGTCACCGCAATTGCAGGACATCAGGTTGCAATTAATGTTGCATCAATTACATTCATGGTGCCACTGGGGCTTTCGATGGCCATTACAATTCGTGTAGGACAGGCAAAGGGCAGGGGGCACTTTCAAGAAGCACGTTATATAGGTTATGCCGGAATTTTGCTTTGTATTCTAGTTATGTCAATCACTGCACTTACATTTATTATTTTCCCAAAACTAATTGTAGGATTATATACCAACGATGAAGCTGTGCGGATACTGGCCGTACAATTATTGTATATGGCTGCAGTCTTTCAATTATCAGATGGTATGCAGGTTGGTGCAATGGGAGCCTTGCGGGGCCTTAAAGATACTAGAGTACCGCTAATAGCAAATTTGTTTGCTTATTGGGGTTTCGGTTTACCCTTAGCCTACCTGATAGGTATTAGCTACAATTATGGCCCTGTGGGTATGTGGGGCGGTTTGATTGCCGGCTTGAGCATTGCTGCTGTTTTTCATACCTGGCGCTTCCGTATTCTCAGCAGGCGGTTTTTAATTGTAAGCCCTTCAATTTAGACTAAACTGGTGATCAAAATTAATAATTGATCACGGTTCTTCAGTCTCTTTCAATAATATTCAAATCATGAGATGCAATTACATAATATTTGGAATTGTAATTGCAGGTGACATTGGAGCTTAATTGCAACTTTAATATAATTGGCTCACTTTTAAAAACCAGTTGGGTTAAAAATTAATCATCTAAGTTAATTCAGTATAGGAAGATTATGGCAGAGCAGACCAGTGCTTTATCGGACGTCAGGTTTCAGTTTCAAGATTTTTTTGGAGCCCTGAGTCTAGGAAAGAGAATTACGATTTTGGTTGCTTTAGGCATCATACTTATCGGCATGGTGAGTATGATATTCGTTGCCAACCGGCCATCGTGGGCTCCACTTTATTCCAATATGGAACCGGTAGATGCTGCAGTCATTGTCGAAAAACTCAAGGAAAACCAGATTCCTTATTTACTTGCACCAGGTGGCAGAACCATTATGGTTGAGCCTCACAGAGTGGACCAGGCACGTATAACTATGGCCAAAGAAAAAGTCTCACCTGGAAGCGGTGTAGGTTTCCTCGATCTTTTTTCTACTCCCAGTCTGGGAGAAACCGAATTTCAGCAAGGTGTAAAATTTCGTGTTGCACAAGAGGGAGAACTGGCCCGTTTGATTTCTACTATAAATGTTGTTAAATCAGCAAAAGTTTCTTTAGCTATTCCACAAAAAACTTTGTTTTCGGATAATCAGGTTGAGCCCACTGCTGCAATTGCACTCAATCTTACCAGCACTGGTGCTGGCAGGAAACAAATAGAGACTATTGTTCATCTTGTTGCCAGTGCTGTAGAAGGACTTGCTCCAAGAAATGTAAAAATTACTGACCAGAGCGGAACTTTGCTTAGCCGAGGTTTATCTGATACTTCTGCCGGTGGAAAGATGAACGATAATTATACCTATAAAAGTCGTTTTGAGAAGGAGCTGGAACAAAAAATAGTACGGCAAATTGAGGAGGTAGTAGGAAAAGACCGAGTGAGAGTTAATGTTTCAGCAAGTCTGCGTTTTGATCGGCAATCGATCAAGGAAGAACTTGTAGATCCGGATCAAACTAGTGTCGTCAGTGAGCAGGTTGTAGATGAAGCTTCAACAGGAACTCGCTCTGTTCCGGTGGGACCAGCAGGAGTAACAACCAACCTGCCTGAAGCAACAGGCAGGGAAGCGGCAACTGTTTCGGAATTCAACAAGAAAAATTCTACACGTAATTATGAAAGCAGCCGTCGGGAAGTTGTAATGGAATCTGCAGTTGGAGAGGTAGTACGGCTCAGTGTGTCAGTACTGTTGGATAACAGGCGTTCGCAAATAATTGATGAAAGCGGAAACTCTCTGGGGCGTACAAATACACCTTGGACAGAAGCAGAAAAAGAAACTATTGTGGGTCTGGTAAAAGCAGCAATAGGTTATCATGAAGCACGCGGGGACCGGGTATTTGTTGGAAATATGCCTTTTGAAGCTGCAGTTGAAGAAGATAAGGCCTCTGAAATTGAAGCCTCAAGAGTTCAGAATCAATTTATTCTAGATGTAGTGCGTTATGTCGCGCTTGGTTTGACAATCATGGCACTCATTATGTTGGTCATCCGCCCTATGGTACAACGACTGAGTACTAAACCGGCAGACCTTGACCTGCTCATGGGAATGCCGGCGACTATTGGAGAACTTGAAGGAGAAGAACTGGAAATTCCAACAGAAAGAGAATCAGGAATTCCACCAAGAGATAAAATTCTCGAAATTGCCAAGCAAGATCCACTCAAAACATCTGCACTCATTCATGTCTGGTTACGAGATAGGTCTTGAACCTGTACAGGAATCGACATTAACTTTGTTATAAAATCCGATTTCCAACTGTGGAGTCTAAAATCATGAAAAATAGTTTGTACCATGTTGGATGATAGTGAATTCAAACCCTACTCTTTGACCGATTTCACGGTTGCAGAAACACCTGCAGAAGAACCGGATAGCTCTCCATCCCAAGAAGAATCAGATAGTTTACTGCTTGAAGAAGAAAGCGAAAATGGGGCAGAAAGTGAAGCAGAAAGTGAAGAAATAAAAGCATCAATTCGGCTGGCTTCCTTCAAGCCTGTCACTTTTAACGAAGAAGGTGAAGTCTCGGATTCACTCGCAGACAATTCAGTTGAGCAGGATATAATTAAAAGTAATGCAGAAAAAATCAGGTTGTCCACTGACTTTAAAAATACTGAATTTTTTCAGGAAAATAGTCTTTTAACGAATGCAGAGGAGTTTGCAGAATCTGTCATAGATGGCGCAAAACTATACAAAACACAACTGCTGGTAAAAATTGAAGAACAATTAACGGACACGAAACGAATCCATCAAAAAACAGTTGCAGAAAATAAGGTGGCAGAAGAGCAGAGGATAGAGTTGTTGTCTGTAGCCGAAAATGAGGTAAAAGAAATAGAAAACAAGGCCTTTGAAGATGGTTTTGAGGCAGGGCGTCTTCAGGGTTTACAGCAGCGTTATGATGAGGCTGGCCCCTTGGTCTCACAGGTAAATTCAGTGCTGAAACAACTGAACTCATTGCGGCAGGTGGTGCGCTTTCAGGCAGAAGAAGAATTAGTTTCTCTGTCCTTGCAAATTGCAAAAAATGTTGTTGCTGAAGAAATAAAACTGAATAGGGATGTTATTAAAAATATTGTTCAGACTGCATTGCATGAAACAGATGTTCAAGGAAAAATATTTGTTTACCTTCATCCTGATGACTACGAATTTTTACTCAAGAGCAAAGTTGATTTGGAACGTTATTTGAGTGAAGAACAGACTCTACTGCTGAGGCAGAATCCTGATATGGAACCGGGATCGATTTTTGTTGAATCGGATGAAGAAATAATCAGCAGATCATTAGATGATCAGTTTAAAAAGTTGGAAAAGTCGTTGAGTGAACAGGTGGAAAATCGCCATGCACATTTAAAAGAAGTTGAAATTGAAGCCTACGATTTTTCCTCAACCCCACCCTCAGATGTTTTAACTGCTCAAAGAGAAACTGAGGGCATAGAACAGCAGCAAAATATCGAAGATAATGTTACTTCAATTGAAGATTCTCAAGAAATAACCCCTCAAGATACTGCTGCTGAGCTAAATTCGGACAGCACAGAAGCTGACAATTCTCTGAATCCTAAAGAGGATGATAGCACAAAAATTGAAATGTCGGCTGACACAGTAAAGAGTGTAGAACAAGTTGATGCCAATGAGGCAGAAAATACTGGTCTAGACAAAGAGTTGAATGAACCAAATTCAGAAGAACAGGCTCTCGAAACTGAAAAGCTCACTTTGCAAACTGACAAGTCTTAGATTATATGAGCCTGGAATCTCCAACAACTGTTTTGCCGGTTTACTCTAACCTTGATGCTTACATTAGTGGTATAGAGAAGTTGCCTGTTTTACGCAAAGAGGGGCGTGTTATGCAGGTGATTGGGCACATGGTCGAAGCTACAAATCCAGGCTGTTCAGTAGGGGGTATTTGCCAAATATTTAATCCGCAAACAAGTAGCTCTGTTACTGCTGAAGTAGTGGGGTTCAGGAAAGATCGGATGCTTGTAATGCCACTGCACAACGCACATGGTATCGGTCCAAAATGCAGAATTGTGCCTGATGATCGACCGGCAATGGTTCCTGTTGGAGAAGGATTGCTGGGACGGGTTTTTGACCCATTAATGCGGCCAATGGACGGACTTGGTGAACTTCCAACATCTTCCGAAATTCCGTTATATCCGGAGGTTGTAAACCCTTTAAATCGACGAAGAATCAAACAGGCTTTAGATGTGGGAGTCAGGTCGATCAATTCTTCGTTGACTTGTGGCAGAGGACAACGGATTGGAATTATGGCAGGTTCCGGAGTAGGGAAATCTGTCTTACTGGGAATGATGGCACGCTACACCGATGCAGATATTAATGTCATTTCACTTGTTGGAGAACGGGGCAAAGAGGTCAGGGAATTTATTGAAGATAATTTAGGTGAAGAAGGAATGCGTCGGTCTGTTGTGATTGTTGCAACATCAGACCAACCGCCTTTATTAAGAATGCGCGGAGCTTACGTGGCCACTTCGATTGCCGAGCATTTCAGAAACCAGGGCAAGGACGTACTTCTTTCCATGGATTCATTGACGCGTTTTGCAATGGCACAGCGTGAAATTGGTTTGGCAGCAGGAGAACCCCCGACAACCAAAGGTTATCCACCATCCGTGTTTGCCTTATTACCAAGCTTGCTGGAGCGGGCAGGCACCCATGAGGGCCCTGGTTCCATAACAGGTTTTTACACTGTTTTGGTTGAAGGAGATGATACCAATGACCCCATTGCCGATGCTATTCGTGCAATTGTGGATGGCCATATTGTTTTGAGCAGAGAAATTGCAGAAAAAGGAACTTATCCTGCGGTTGATTTACTCTCTTCAACAAGCAGGGTAATGGTCGACGTAGTAGATGAAACTCATCTTAAGCTTAACCAGATTATGCGCCGTACTCTAGCTACATACCGTGAGGCAGAGGATCTGATAAATATTGGTGCTTATGTTCAAGGAAGCAACCCCGAAATAGATTATGCGATCACAAAATACACTTTAATCCAGGAATTTATTCAGCAGGGCATGAACGAGCATACCGCCTTGAAGGAGTGTGTGGATAGGCTGCAGCAAATATTCGGAGATCGGTTGGAGGGCAATAACGGAGAAAATGTGTCAGCATAATTCCAGATGAAATTGCAGGAATTATCTTCACTTTAATGCTAGTTATCCTGATCCCAAATCCTGACTGAGGAAATTCTCGTGTAAGTTTTGGAGACGGTCCTGTAATTATTATTCAATATTAAATGGATGAATCTGGGGAAAGGCGCCTCAGACTTAATTATTTGTTACTAGCACAAAGAACAATTATGTGAATGTAAATCTCAAGAATCTGGAATCAAACTTACACCTTGTGAATGTAATGTAATAGAGATCTCAGAACCGGAATTATGTTTATGCTCCATTTGATTGTCAATCACAAATAATTCTCCAAGGGTGCAATCCACAGTATATTCGATATGATCACCTAAATAGATTGCTTTGAGTATTGTACCTTGGATACCCTTTTTATTTACTGCTTTATCCAAACAGATTGACTGAGGTCGTATGGCGACGCTCACAGCACCTGAAACCAATCCACGGTGAGAGAGTTTCGACCGGATTCCTCCAATTTCAACTTCCGCATTTGCACCAACTATACTGATTATTTCAGCTTTCACTATATTTGCATCTCCTATAAAATCGGCCACAAAAAGGTTGACTGGTTCTTCATAAAGTTGTCGGGGAGTTCCTTCCTGGGCAATTACCGCTTCATTCATGACAATGATACGATCCGAAACAGCAAGCGCTTCTTCCTGATCGTGTGTGACGTAAACCGTGGTCAGTCCAAGTTTCTGCTGCAATTCCCTGATTTCCTCCCTTACGCGTCGACGCAGTTTTGCGTCCAGATTCGAGAGTGGTTCGTCAAAGAGCAGGACTTCAGGTTCCAAAACAAGCGCTCGTGCCACGGCTACCCGCTGTTGTTGACCACCGGAAAGTTCGCTGGGCAACCGCCAGCCATAACCAGCTAACCCGACCAAATTCAGTCCCTCATGGGCTTTTTCACTCACTTCCGCTTTTGACATCTTACTCATCGTCAGGCCATAAGAAACGTTTTGCAGCACAGTCATGTGTGGAAAAAGCGCGTATGACTGAAAGACCATGCTCACATCCCGGTCAGTTGCTGGAAGTGTGGTAACATCTTTTCCTCCAATGTGAACATTTCCATCCGTTACCATCTCAAGTCCTGCAATCAAACGCAATGTTGTTGTTTTTCCACAACCTGAAGGGCCGAGTAATGTTACCAATTGCCCGGATTCAATGGCAAAATCAAGATTGCGAACGGCCTTCACATCACCGAAGGCTTTGGTTACATTTTTAAATTCTACTGCAAATTTATTGTTCATATATTTGAATTTAGGTTAATTTTCAATCTTTGAAATATTTTAAAATTCTAGTACCTCTCGTCTTCCCAGTTCCCGATTTCCAACAAGAATTTGAATTGTTCCGATTGCAGCCAGCATAACCATGATCAATACAGAGGAATACGCAATCGCCAAACCGTAATCCGAGTTTTCTACCCGGCCCAAGATATAAGAGGTTGCCATATCGTAATCGGCACTAACAAGGAAGATGACCGCGCTGATAGCAGTCATTGCCCGGACAAAACTAAAGACCAATGCCGCAATCACTGCTGGACGCAACAGCGGCAATAAAATTCGCCGAAATGTCGTGAAAGAACGTGCTCCTAAAGTCAAAGATGCTTCATCTAAACTAGGATCGAGTTGGCTCATGGATGCTACCCCAGCTCGGATTCCAGTTGGCATATTCCTGAAAATAAAACAAACTACCAGAATTACACCTGTACCGGTAATTTCAATTGGAGGGACATTAAAAGCTAAAATATAACCGATGCCGATTACGGTTCCCGGAATGGCAAAACTGAGCATGGTTAAAAATTCAAAACCGTCTTTTCCTCTGAAATTTTGTCGTACCAGAATATAGGCCACCAATAAACCGAAAGCCGCGGTCAAAGGTGCGGAAATTGCTGAAATTTGCAGTGTAGTCCAGAATGAATTCCATGCTGCTCCTTCCCACATTAAACCATGTTCGCCGGACCAACTGAGTGCAAATTCATCTATATAATGTTTTAAAGTGAAGTTGTGTTTGTAACCCCAGGTTTCCACAAAACCTCCAAAAAGAATCATACCATAAATAATTAAACTCAAAGCAACAAAAGGTAGAGCTGTACTGTAAACACCAAATTTCACTCTTTTCGGTAGGCGAATATGAACACCAGAATCGCCTTTCCCTGTGACAGTTGCGTATGATTTTTTGCCGAGCCAGCGTCGCTGGGCATAAAACGCTGAAAGAGTGAAAATTAATAAAACGATAGCCAAAACTGCTGCCATGCTTTGATCACCCTGTGCTCCGGCAATGGCGAAGAAAATTTGCGTGGAAAGGACTTCATAACTTCCTCCAAGCACCAAGGGATTGCCGAAATCCGCTAAACTTTCGATGAATCCGAGTAGAAAAGCGTTCGCCAAGCCAGGTCGCATCAAAGGCAGTGAGACCGTACGAAAAGTCTCCCATGTGTTGGCACGCAAAGTTTGCGCGGCTTCTTCCATAGAAGGACTGATGCCTTCTACAACCCCAATTAAAACCAGAAATGCAATTGGCGTAAAAGCCATAGTTTGTGCAAACCAAATTCCTGATAAACCGTAAATCCAACGTGTCGGCTCAATGTTGAAAGCCCATTCCAGAAATGTATTGACTGCACCGGAACGCCCAAAAAGTAAAATTATTGCTAAACCAATCACAAAAGGCGGTGTTATAATCGGCAATAACGAAGCAGTGCGGATGAGGCGTTTGGCACGCATGCCCGTGCGGGTTACAACTAACGCAAAAGCCAAACCCAGTCCGGTGGTGGTTACACCTACCAAAATGGCCATGATGAGCGAATTCCAGGCAACTCCGCAATTCAGATTGTTTGTAAAACACCCAAGACCCCAAATATTTGGCGAAGTAATTTTTTCTATAAACGGTATTAAAACAAAATTACTGTCTGCATCTTGAACAGCATTGATCAAAATTCTGGAAACAGGAAAAAAGACAAAAGTCACCACCAAGACAATGCTCAAACCGATTGAACCTGAAACAAAAACATCACCGTTTGTTATTCCCCGTGCAGCTAGTCCTTGTGTAAAGATAAACAAAAACCCTCCACAAACAAGCAACGCGCCATAGCCCATGCCAAATTGTGTTTGACCTAATTCGCCAAAACCGTTGCTGAGGAATTTCCAGTTCCATCCGTGTAAACTAATTGCAAAACCTTGTAATAACGTGTAAACAAAACCAAAAGCTCCTGAAGAAATAAGGATGTTTGCGAAACAGCGATCGGTTTTCTCCAGCCGTATAACGCATAAAGGAAGCAACAAAACTAACACCAACGGCCAAAGCCACCAGCGCTGGTGCATCAGGATTTGCAAAAATCCAGGTGAATACTCATCAAAAGTTGGATAACCGTCTGTTATCCAAACGAAACTCCAGAAACCGTCATATGCCGCATACCATGGTAAAATGAGAAAACCGAACCAGGCTACCCCAAGCCATGCAAGAAAAGGCAGATTTAGTTTCATGTAAAATGAATTGAAAAAAAATGTAGTAAATGAGACAAGTCTCCGGAAACTTGGAAAGGCTTCCGGAGTAAACATGGGTTAAGATCAGCGAGGAAGAACTTTTACATCTCGATCCCATTTTGCCAAAAGTCCGGTACGGACTGCTTTTGAACCATATGTTGCATGGTCATAATCAATCAGCTTGATGCTGCTGACATCCGGAGCTTCTTTAGGTACAGATGCGTTTTTATTGGAAGGCACCTGATAAGATTTGACAGAAGCAGCCATGCTTTGCACATCTGCAGTCAGTGCAAAATCTACCCATTTTTTTGCACTGTCCAGATTGCGTGCACCTTTGATAATGCTCATTGAACCAATCTCGTAACCGGTTCCTTCACAGGGTGCGACTGTTTGAATAGGCATACCTTTGACACCTTGTTTCACAGCATCGTGCATGAAAACAATACCAATTGTGTTTTCACCACGCGCTGCAGATTTGATAGGTGCTGAACCTGATTTGGTGTATTGGTTGATATTTCGATGCAGACTTTTCATATAATCAAAGCCGCCGTCTTCTCCAAACAACTGAACCATTGTTGCTAAAGTCGTGTAAGCAGTTCCGGAAGTATTGGGATTTGCCATTTGAATTTCGCCTTTGTAAGCGGTATGCAGCAAGTCTTTCCAGCATTTTGGCTCCGGCAAGCCTTTTTTGGCCAGCAATTCAGTATTGAAACCAAAACCGAGTCCGCCCATGTAAATTCCGACAGTTTTACCGCCCGTGGCTTTGTGTGGTGTTTTGGCCCAATCGTTCAACTCAGAAAACTTGGACGAGGTATAAGCCTGTGTCAGCCCTTCCTCTGCGGCCTGTAAGTGCGGATCTCCAGTTCCGCCCCACCAGACATCACCTTTAGGATTCGATTTTTCAGCTCGGATTTGTGCCAGAGTTTCACCGGAACTTTTGCGGGTCATGCGAACATTGATCCCAGTGCGCTTTTCAAACTCATTTACCATCAATTCGCACCAATCGATTTGCGGACTACAATAAAGCGTCAGACGTCCTCCGGCATATAACGGTGCTGCAATCATCAATACAAGTATTGACAAGAGTGTCATTCGTATCATTTTCATTTCTAATTCTCCAAATATGTTAATTAAATAAAAAGGTGTTCTCACCATTAAGAAACCCTGAAAACACAATTTATACAGAACATTATTATTCATGTCAACATTAATAAAATGTTTTTACATAAATATATTTATTGTTCATATTGTTCATATTGTTCACAAAATATATTTAGTTGATGCTTAAAAACTGTTTATGTTAAAAAAGAAACTTGATAATAGTTTAA
>JACNJW010000001.1 GCA_014382365.1 SAR324 cluster bacterium | reverse complement strand
GAGCTTTAAGCATTTGCATTCCGGCAATTTCCGGTTTTAATTCATCAATATCTTTGGCGGCTTCTTCATCAAACTGGAACGCACAAAACAACAACATATCGGGTTTTAATGCTCTTGCTTCTTGCCAAGCATTTTCTACCATGCGTTGCTCTAATGGGGCATGTTCTGGACCAAAAACCACCAATACTTTTTTAGGAATATCTTCTTTGGTTTCTGCTTCTGCCTGGATGTATTTAGTGCCAGCCAATGGCTCAACTCGTGTAAATTGAATAATGTTACCACCTTTGGCTCTCACACCTGTACGCAACAATTCATCTCGCCATTCTGCCTGTCGGTTGGTTTCTCCACTTCGTGCAATGGAAGTATCTGAACCTGTATCGTCTTGCTCTAATTCATCAAAGCTTTTGGCATAAGGTGCTGGAACAGCTTCTACAGTAAAGGGGCCAGTAACACGGGTTTTCTTAGTGTCGATATAAGGCTGATCTAGTAATATCTCATCGTGGCTTGGCTCATTGTTTGCTAGATTACCCAATGTAACATGAGATACTTTTTTGTAGTCAAAGCCACTTGAAACCCCCTCATTATCATATGCCAACTTGAAATAGTCATACTGATTCGTCATCAACCTTTGTTTGGCTAGGTTTAATGCTATTCTTGATGTATCACAAGTTATCCATCTTCTTCCCCATTTTTCTGCAACAGAAGCAGTAGTGCCGCTGCCACAGGTGATATCCAAGACTAAATCACCCGGATTACTCACCATCATCATACATCTTTGCACAATTAACTCTGCTGTTTGAACTACGTACTTTAAGTCCATTTCACCTCTAGTATCATTCCAAAGGTTGGTGAGTTTAGTTATTGGGTACTCGTCAAAATAAGTCTTAAAATATAGCCTGTCCTCACCAAGTGGCACTAGTCGATTTAATTCAGCTAATCGTTGCATTCCGTCTTTGGTAGTCTTCCAGCTTTTACCCTTTACAGCACTATATAATTTCCCATTAAATTCAAAATCATAAATACAGCTTTCTGTCGCACCACCTGACATTAGATTTTCGGATGAAAATACTCTAGCTTTTTTATCAATAAGATTAGGATTATTTTTTTCTTCTGATGTGAGACGTCTGTATGTCCCATCTTCGAATTCAACAAAGCCATAATTAGATGCACCAGCACCGCCAATTTCTTTATTAATAAATAAGGTGTTGTATTGATATTTCGTAATATCCTTGGCATACCAGATTATATAGTCTGATACACCGCCAAGTCTTTTAGTTGAAAATGTAATATTTGTTTTACGGAAGGTGATTAAAGCACAAAAATTTTCGGCACCAAAAGTCTCGTCTAGAATTTGTCTTACAAAATGAAGGTTCTCATCACTTATTTGTAGAAAAAAACTACCAGTTTCAGTTAGTAATTCAGCAGCAATTTTAATACGATCTCTTAGGTAGGTTAAATAAGAGTGTATACCAAGTTCCCAAGTGTCCCGAAATGCCTTTATCATTTCTGGTTCTGTATTTAGATCATCATCTTTACCATCCTTGACATCTTTTTTATTAACGTAAGGCATGAAATTACTCCCATACTTAATCCCATAAGGCGGGTCAAAATAGACCATCTGCACTTTGCCAGCCATTCCCTCTTTTTCAAGCAGAGAGTTCATCACCAAAAGGCTATCCCCGGCAATAAGCCGATTAGACCAACCCTCTTTATGTTTATAAAAATCTATCGCTTCCCTAAGTGGTTTTTCATTTGTTTCAAAAAGCGACATCTGTTGTTCGGGGGCTTTTTCTTTTTTAACTGTTTCAATAATTGTTTTTGGGTCAATGCGTTCATGCACATGCAAACTAACGGTAGGTACTTCAAAACTGGTATGTTCTGTTTTTCCAGCCCATTGTAGTTGAGGATCAAGATGTGGATCGTATTCGTAAGTCTTCTTTTCTCCTGTATCCGGGTCACTGGCAGGAGTTACCAACCCAACCTGGGGGATATTAGACCGTTTTTTGTCTGCATGTTCGTATTGTTCTATTGGTTTTTGTTTGTCTGTTTTCTTTTTTGGCATATGGTTTTTCCTGTTTATTTTAGTTTTACTATTCTACTCTACCATATCATTGTTTTATCAAGTAAAGCCCGTTTCTTTTATTTCTGATTCTTATGTATAATGCCGAGCTGAGCGGCGAAATGACCTGATAATCGACTCCGGCGGAGGCGAATTATCAGGTTGTTTTGTCCTCTCTAGCGTATTGTTATCGCATAGTGTAGCGAAGCGAAACGGTGCGATGACAATTCGCTGGAGTGGAGTACCGCTCAGCTCGGCATTATCCCAGTTCGTTTCGCGCTAAGCGGAACGAACTGGGATAACTTATTATTATCAGGCAACTTGCCCTGATAAGTTGATATTATCTGGTAAATCAGGCACAATGCCCTACATAAAGATTATTCAGGCAACTTGCCCTGATAAGTTGATAATTACCGGATAATCGAGCAATATTAAAAATAAAATAAACTCATGTATAAGATTATTACTCCAGATTAATAATGTCAACACACCAAGCCAATCAGACTCTGTTAGGTGAAATCAGTGACTTGCTGAAAAGAGAACACTATTCTCCCTGTACTGAACCAACCTGCTGCGATTGGGTCTAGCAGTTTGCACAATTTCAGCAAATGTTGATATGAGAAACCCTCCTGATGATTTAGAAATACTTCCCTCTACAAGATATTTTAATGAGTGTTTTCTTGGCTTTGCCCTGGATCTGTAATAGAATTATCTTTATTACTCTTGAAGTTTTCAGTTTAAATATGAATTAAACTTTGCTGGAATTGTAAAAATTTCTAAAAAAGTATCATTTGAGAGTAGCGATAAATTTTGCAAAATTTAAATAATAGTTTCACGAAGATTCCTCTCTCAGTTCGAGATGAGAAAAATTGGGTATCAGACTTTTTACTATTTCATCATCAAATCACCAATACAAAAGAGTAATTATGAGAGACCGTATTATTTCAATTAAAGCCATGGAGATTTTGGATTCACGTGGCAATCCGACAATCCGTTCTACTGTCACACTTGAAAACGGAGTAAGCGGAACTGCCTCTGTGCCATCCGGTGCTTCAACTGGGGTGAACGAAGCCCTTGAACTGAGAGACGACGACAAATCCCGCTATGGCGGAAAAGGTGTGCTCAAAGCAGTAGAAAACGTAAATATGGAAATTGCGTCGGAACTGCTGGGCATGA
>JACNJW010000013.1 GCA_014382365.1 SAR324 cluster bacterium | reverse complement strand
AAAATTCCGGGCAAAGAAGAATTTTATGAAGTTCTGAGGTTTAATCGTGTGATGTTGGAAAAATACGGAGTTGAATTAAAGCTGGGTCAGAATGTTGATGCAGCAACTCTTAATTCAGGTAATTATGATCACGTGGTGCTGGCTACCGGAGTAAAACCGCGTGAATTGGAATTGGAAGGTGCTGATCATGCTAAAGTGCTGAGCTATTTGGATGTATTAGCTGGAGAATGTATGGTCGGCCAGAAAGTTGCTGTGATTGGAGCTGGAGGAATCGGTGTTGATGTGGCACATTATCTGACTGCACAAACTCCTTTTTCGGGAGAAGTTCCTGAATACCTGCAGAACTACGGAATTCTTGATTCGGAAAAAGCCTTAGCTCTCCGCAAACCTAAAAAACGTGAAGTCACTGTCTTACAACGTTCTTCAGACAGGATTGGTAAACGGCTTGGAAAAACAACGGGTTGGGCGCATATCCAAACTTTAAAATCTCACGGTGTTCAATTTCTTCCTGGTGCAACTTATCTTAAGATTGATGATTCCGGGCTGCACGTGAAAGTTGCTTTGAAAAAAGGTGAAGAGGCACAGGAAATAGTAATGGATGTGGATAATGTCATTGTTGCTGCAGGGCAGGAACCAAGGAGAGAATTGGAAAAGTCATTGCTGGCAGCTGGATTCGAAGTACATGTGATTGGTGGTGCCCGACAAGCTCTCGGGCTTGACGCAAAAACCGCAATCAACGATGGCGCAGAACTGGCTGCAATACTTTAAAATTACACATAGTATATTATTTGGCTTTATTTGAAAAAGATTTATTGATTATCAAATGAGATCAACCAAAATAATACATTTCGTTTCCTGCCATGCTGAAGGAGAAGTTGGTGAGGTTATTGTCGGTGGTGTATCTCCACCTCCTGGTGAAAGTATTTGGGAACAGTCCCGTTGGATTGCACAGGATCAGACTTTGCGCCAGTTCGTTTTGAATGAACCGCGTGGTGGCGTTTTCAAACATGTAAATTTGCTTGTTCCACCGAAAAACGAAAAGGCAGCTTACGGTTTTATCATTATGGAGCCGGAACACACTCCCCCAATGTCCGGATCAAATTCAATTTGTGTAGCTACTGTTTTGTTGGACAGTGGAATGATTCAGATGGAGGAACCAGAAACCAGATTTCTTCTCGAAGCACCGGCAGGATTAGTGGATGTCAAAGCACATTGTAAAGACGGCAAGGCACAGAGTATTGAAATAGGAAATGTTCCTTCGTTTGCAGACAAACTGGCTGTAAATTTGGAAGTGGCTGGATTAGGAACACTTACAGTTGATACTGCTTACGGCGGAGACAGCTTTGTGATTGTGGACGCAAAAAAGATTGGTTTTGATATAGTTCCTGATGAGGCCCGCGAACTTGCGGCAACTGGAGCTAGAATTTCAGCGGCAGCCAATGAGCAAATAAAATTTCAGCATCCGACTCAGCAGGATTGGAACAAAATTTCATTCTGCCAGTTTACGCTGCCTGTCGAAAAGAAAGACGGAATTCTTTACGGACGAAATACTGTAACAATTGATCCGGGGAAACTGGACCGCTCACCATGCGGAACGGGTTGTTCTGCACGAATGGCGGTTATGCAGGCTAGAGGAGAAATGCAGGTCGGAGATCAATTTATCGCAACATCAATTATTGATTCTCGGTTTGACTGTAAAATCCGCGAAAGAACAAAAATCGCTGAAAAAGAGGCTATTATTCCAACAATTCGCGGACGGGGTTGGATTACAGGAACACAGCAGTTAATGTGTGATCCTGAAGATCCATGGCCTTCAGGATATCGTTTGACGGATACGTGGCCGAAACTGAAGCTTAACAAATAATTCTAATTGTCATTCCTCAAACAAAAACTGTCCACTTTGAGCGGCTTTTACCTGCCATCCCTTTTCATGTTCTTCCCACCAAACTGCTTGCTCTTTAACAGATAATTGAGTTTGAACCTTTGCAGAGTTGAGTAATTGAAATGGATTGTCGCCTGCCCAAATTACGGCTTCTTCCAATGTCATATCATACCACTTGATTACGTTTCGTACACACTGGTCCATTGTTACAGCAGAGCCAACAGGGCGCTGCGTTTTCTGGTCCAAAATGACGGGTTCCGTTTCACGCTGCAATTCAGAATTACCCAAACTGTATCGACCGGGTGGTGCAGCTGTTCCTGCGGTAGCATCTGTTACCAGGATCACCCGCTCAGCACATTTTGCTCTTAAATAGACTTTTAGTACTTCCGGAGCAAGGTGGTAACCGTCCGCAATAAAACCTGCACTTAACCGGTCATCACCCAGTTGAGCTATAATTGGATTTTCGCTTTTGTGCATTTTAGCACTGGTACCGTTTCCGAGGTGTGTTGAAAGTCTAGCACCGGTATCTACTGCATTCCGAATTTCTTCGGAACTTGCAGCAGTGTGTCCTAAAGCCACAATGATTCCAGCTTCAACTAACTGCTCAATAAAAGCGATGGCACCTTCTACTTCCGGAGCAATTGTGATCATTTTAATATTTCCACCGGCAGCTTCCTGCAAACGAAAAAACATTTCTGAATCAGCGACACCCATTTCCTCAACCGGGTGACAGCCTGAATATCCGTGCAGTTTTGAGAGAAAGGGGCCTTCCAGATGAAAACCTGCTAGCATCGTTTTTGCCAATGGTGTGGACTTTCGGGCTATTTCCAAAGCAGAAAGGCAAGACCGTAAGTGTGTCTCAGATTCCGTGATAATTGTAGGCAGACAAGTTGTCACTCCTGTAGCCAGCATTGCTTCAAGTGCCAGTTGAAGAGCATCCGGAGTGAGGCCCGGTGAGTTGAAATCAATTCCGGCAAAACCATTTACCTGCAAATCTACTAACCCTTGAGTTTTCAGCCAACCTTCTCCTTTGTTTAAAAGAGGGGTCTTATTATTTTCTTCAGTAGATAATTCAATAATCGTCATGTAGTTCTTTTGTGTTTTAGTAGCGTTGCCAGTCCAGTTTGTTATTTTCAATCCACTTATAATGATCTTTGAATGTTAATAAGTATGCCGCATCTTCATCCAGTACAACAGTCACTCGCGGATGCATCTGCAGAATTGAGGCCGGGCAGCTGGCGGAGATAGGGCCTTCAATCATTTTCCGGATCGCATCGGCCTTTTTGGCACCATTTGCCAGTAACAGACAATGCCTGGATTCCATAATGGTGGCGATACCCATGGTGACAACATGACGTGGAACCTCTTCCAGTTTTTCAAAATACATCGAGTTATCCTGCATGGTTTGCTCACTGAGAATTTTTACCCATGTTCTTGACGCAAATGAACCGGTTGGTTCATTAAATCCGATATGACCGTTTGCGCCGATGCCAAGAACTTGTAAATCAATTCCGCCAGCAGACTTAATTTGCTGCTCATAATTTCTGCATGCTTCACGGAGGTCTTTTGCGTTTCCATCAGGAAGATGAACATTATTTTTGTCAATATCCACTAGATCAAATAAATTACTCATCATATAAAAATAATATGAACGCTCGTCTTCCCGTGATAAACCAGCGTATTCATCCAGATTAAAAGTCGTACAGTTTTGAAAACTTAATTCACCGGACTGCTTCATCCGGATCAGTTCATGATACATGCGGAGAGGTGTACCACCTGTCGCTAAGCCTAAAACAGGTTTGTCTTCGGACTTTATGATTTTGCTGACAACACTTGCGGCCACTTGTGCACCAGCCTCCAGAGAGTCACGAATCAGGATTTCCATGTTTTTTTCTCCATCTGCATTTTTTTGTTGACAAAACTATTATTTTGCTTATATTATTGGACTATACCGGACTAAGCAGGAGATGTCCAGAATTATTTTGCATAAATTTTATTTCAAATCCGAATTATTTTTTGCAGCATAATATTCGATGTTTGAGATGTAGAAATAATGTGAGAAAGATGAAATGAGGCTTTTTACACAGACTGCAGAAGATGGAGTGATAGCGGCTAGATTTGTATACAAGGGCAAATCAGAAATAACTGATTTCAGGATTTGCTTCAGCCTTCTCTCAACATGCTCAGCAGTCTCCGGCTGCAGAATAGATCATCAGCTTGGCGGATATACTGAGTTGATACCAGATTCTCCAATTTTACTCAATGACGGGCAGGAATGGGGATTTTCATTTAAGTATGAATTTGAAAGACATGCACCTCTCAATGTTTCCTGGGGACCTGCAGGTGCATTCCTCAAATTAAAAAATGGACAGGCTGTTGATGTTCTAAGTGAGCCCTTGAAGTTTTTGTATACTCCTTCTCTGCCAGTAAAACAGCAGTCTCCTGTCGAGCCAGAACTCCGTTTAATTCCTCATCCTGTATTGTGGGAAAAAGAAACAGCAACCTGCGATTTGTCCAATGGATTTTGTCTGCCGCAAACTCCACCTGCAGAAATTCAAAAGGTAATTAAAGCATTCAGCTCATTGATAAATCGTTATGCTTTCAAAGAAATTTTAAGCAGTGCCGGTGTTACTATTCACTTTGATAATCTGCATCAAAAAGTTAAAGATGATGCATATGAAATGGAGATCAAAGCTGAATCAGTGTCAATCAAAGCCTCCGGATACAATGGGTTTTTCTATTCTCTTATCAGTTTGTTTCAGTTGGTAGAAAATTACGATGGTCTTGTTCCTTGCGGTAAAATAGAGGATTCTCCACGTTTCAGTTGGAGAGGACAGCATCTGGATTGTGCCAGACATTATTATCAAGTAGACAGCATTCTGCGTTTACTGGATTTAATGTCTTTCTTAAAATTGAACCGTTTTCACTGGCATTTAATTGACGATGAAGCGTTTCGCCTGGAACTTTCAAGCGTACCGGAATTAGCAGATCGTACCGGAATGCGGGGGCACGGCTGCACTATTCCGGGAGTGTTCGGCGGTAGTAAAGGTCCCACAGGAGGAACATATTCTGCGGAAGATGTGTCTAGAATCATAGAGCATGCTTCCAGTTTGGGAATCTCAGTCATGCCTGAAATTGAAATTCCTGCTCACTCACTTGCATTGTTAAAAGTAATTCCTGAAATGCGGGATCCGGAAGATAAGAGTTTTGAAGTTTCGGTGCAGGGTTATTGCGAAAACACTATCAATCCGGCTATGCCTGCAACCTGGAATTTTTTGAAAAAAGTCCTTCCGGAAATAAGTGCTTTGTTTCCGTTTGGATTGATTCATCTAGGTTGTGATGAACTGCCTCCAAAAATATGGGAAAAATCACCTGCAATTAATAAATTGAAGACTGAAAAAGATTTGGAAACTACTATGGATGTGCAGGAATGGACAATGCAGCGTGCAGCAAAGATTCTCGTTGAAGCAGGTGTTCGTCCGGCGGCTTGGGAAGAAGCTGCTTCAGGGGTAAATGGTGGAATCGCAAATGATACCCTGCTGTTTTCATGGAGTGGTCAAGAACCAGGATTGAAAGCTGCTAGGGCAGGTTATGAGGTGGTAATGTGTCCTGCACAACATGTTTATTTCGATATGGCACAATCCGAAAATCCGCTTGATCGCGGCGTATGCTGGGCGGCAATTGTTTCGATGAAAGATGCTTTAGACTGGGATCCTGTCCCATTAGCTGAACCGGAGTTGGAGCAAAAAATAATAGGAATTCAAGGTGCCTTGTGGTCAGAAACTATTATCAAAGACAGAGATATGGACACTATGCTTGTACCAAGAATTCTTGCTCTTTCTGAAGTTTCATGGTCAACTGCCAAAAGGAAACGAGGTTTATCAGAATTTATGGGAACGGTAAATTATTTTTCCGGAGTCTTAAATCAACTTGGTTGGGAAAGTTATCATTTGAACTGATTATCAACAAAAACATTTTAGTTACACAATGACAATGATTTCTAAAAACTCAAACTCCTCTTCAAAATGGCGGGAAATTTTGCGCTCGCGTACACTCTTTGTCTGGCTGCTAATCACACCTGCGGCACTCTTCATGTTTCTTATTGTAGGTTGGCCGTTGTTGGAAACTATACGGCTCTCTTTTACTAATGCAGGCCTGGGCGGTGAACAATACATCGGCTGGGAGAATTATGAAAAACTGCTGAATAACCGCAAATATCCAGCTATTGTAGGCAGAACATTCTACTGGATGTTTTTATCAGTCCTGTTAAAAATGGTGATCGGAACTGCTGGAGCCTTATTGTTGAATGCTAAAATTCGCGGCAAAGCGACATTTCGTGTGATGGTGATGCCACCTTGGATTGTACCAATGGCCATTGGATGTATCGGTTGGCTCTGGTTATACAATGGTCACTTTGGTATTTTAGCCGGGGTTTTGATGCGCCTCGGAATTATCGATGGACCATTTGAATTTTTGGCATATAAATCAAGTGCGTTTTATTCAGCAGTCGTTACCGATGTCTGGATCGGCACTCCGATGATTGCCATTTTCATCCTTGCGGCGATGCAGAGTGTGCCGGATGACTTGTATGAAGCGGCATACGTTGATGGTGCCTCACGCTGGTATCGCTTCCGCCGCATCACGATACCGCAAATCATGCCTGTGATTGTTACCATGTCTTTGCTCTCTGCGATTTGGACTTTCAATTCATTTGAAGTAATCTGGATCCTCACTGAGGGTGGACCTCGCGGAGCAACCACCACCATGATAATTGATACTTACAAAATGGCGATCGCGAACTACAAATTCGGTTACGGAGCAACACGGGCATTGATGGTGGTTCTTTCACTAGCTGTATTTTCACTACTTTACCTGATTTTGTTGAATAAAGTAAACGAACGCTATAAGACAAAATAAATATGGGCAAATATACACTACTCCAAAAAACAGGTCTCTATTTGGCGATGACAGTCTTCATGACTTTTATCCTGCTTCCATTTTTAGAAATGTTTATGGCGTCTTTAAGACCTTTGGAACACCTTTTCCGTTCTCCGTATCAGTTCTGGTCAAATGACATGTCTTTTCAAGCCTATTTTGATATTTGGAATACTGTTCCAATGTTGGCGAGATACATTTTTAATAGTGTTTTTTTAGCATCAGTGACGACAGCGCTGTGTTTAAGTTTCGTTATACCTGCAGCTTATGCGTATGCTCGATTTCATTTCAAAGGAAAATCCGTCACTCTAGGTTTGTTTCTGGCCGTCAACATGTTTGCTGGAGCTGTACTGCTGATACCTCTTTATAAATTACTGCGCTCAATGGGCTTACTCAACACCTATGCCGCCATGTTTGTCCCGGGTGCCGCATTTTTGGTGCCTACTGGCATTTGGCTACTGAAATCATACCTTGAAAAAATTCCGATTGAACTGGAAGAATCAGCTTGGATTGACGGTGCATCACGCATTTATATTCTGCGTAAAGTCGTCATTCCACTAGCCGTTCCAGGCTTGATTGTGGTTGGAGTTGCCACATTCATTGGTGCTTATGCACAGCAATTTCTTTTTGCAATTACCTTCAATCAAAAGCGGGAATTCATGCCCCTTCCTGCTGGTATTTTTGAATTTGTAGGTTATCAGAGTGTAATCTGGAATCAGTTGATGGCGGCAAGTATTGTGGGAATTATACCAGTGTTATTGATTTTTCTGTTCCTGCAACGCTATCTCGTTGAAGGCTTAACCAAAGGTGCATTAAAGGGGTGAAACACCTGTATTGTAAATATGGGTCAAACAATATATTACAAACTAAATAAAAGTGGAGGTGCAGTGACAACTGAAAATTTATAATAGTTTCATCAACTAAAATGATGAAAGAAAACTTAACTCACGTTTAGATTTGGGGGATTTTTTAAAACCATTCCATGGAGATTGAAACGTGAACTAATCACGGTCTCAGGACCATCATTTCAAACAACAAAGGTGAATATGAAAATGTTGAAAAAAATACAGCGAATTTCGTTGATTGGTGCAAGTCTGTTTCTGTTAATGGGTTTATTTCAAATCCAGGCTCAGGAACTGAGGTTTATCATGTGCGGAGGTGAAGTACGTGCGGCAGATCAAAAAGTGATCGATGCCTTTCAGGCCAGTCATTCTGGCGTAAAAGTAAATATGGAAGCAGTTCCGTGGGGAACTTGTCAGGACAAGTCAATGACACTTGCGGCAGCAGGTGACCCCGTGAGTCTCTCATACATGGGCTCCAGAACATTGAAGCAATTGGCTAAAAATAATCTGATTGTCTCAGTAACTATTCCGGAAGCAGATCAGGCAAATTATCAACCGGGTATCTTGAATACAGTCAGCTACGAGGGCAAGTTCTGGGGTTTTCCTCATGCGTTCTCAACGAAAGCACTGTTTATCAACTGCGGTCTGATAGAAAAAGCTGGAATGCAGTGTGTGCAACCCCACACCTGGGAAGGTATGTATCAAATGGCAAAGACTGTCAAAGATAAACTCGGTATTGCCGGAGTCGGTCTTGCAGCCAAGGATTTTGATAATACCATGCACCAGTTTCTGAATTACCTTTACAGCAACGGTGGACAGGTAATTGATTCAAAAACAAATAAAATCATGTTGAACAGTCCTGAAGCAGTAGAAACACTTGAATTTTATGGTAAGTTAGTAAGTGTTGCTCAGGAAGGTCCAACTGCATTTGAGAGATCACAACTTAAAGACCTCTTTAATGACGAAAAAGTGGCCATGTACATTGATGGACCATGGGGCGGGGGACAGCACAAAAAGACGCTGAAAACCATTGCCGTTCCAATTCCTTCCGGTCCAAGCGGGACAAATGGAACTCTGTTGATTACGGATTCTCTTGCGGTCTTCAAAGGTACCGGTCATGAAGATGTAGCAATGGAACTCGCACGAGCACTTTCTTCAGGGGATGCACAGTACGACCTTGATTCAAGTTGGGGTTTGACTCCGATCATGAAGTATGAAGGAATGGTCGCTAATCCGTACTACGTTAATTCTTCGTATTGGAGCGTTTTTGTTGAGCCGATTGGATCAGGTGGGCCAGAACCACTGTTTGTCGAATACAAATCTCTGCAGACAGTTATGAACAGTATGATTCAGGGAATTGTACTCGGTGAAGGTTCTGCCAAGAATTTGGTTGCAACTGCAGCTCAAAAGCTTGAGGAATTTAAGTAGAAACAACTAAAGGCGGGCCGTAAGACCACTCGCCTTTTTAATAGCTTTTCATGACCAGCAAGGTTTAACAGGAATATTAGATGGCGACAGTATCTCTAAAATCAATCATAAAGAAGTTCGACGAGACTCAAGTTTTATATGATATCAATCTCGATATTGTAGACAAGGAATTCATAGTCTTTGTTGGCCCGTCAGGATGCGGTAAGACGACTTTGTTGAGAATTATTGCCGGACTCGAGGAAGCGACAAACGGCGAAATCGAAATTGACGGTGTCAATGTTTCTTCTGCTCATCCAATTGAGCGTGGAATTTCAATGGTTTTTCAATCATATGCACTTTATCCTCATTTGAATGTTTTTGAAAACATTGCTTTTCCGCTTCGTGTTGCCAAACTGCCAAAATTGGAAATTGAAAAGCTGGTGATGCGTGCCGCTGAAACTCTGCAATTGACTGATAGGCTAAAGTTTAAACCAGGGCAACTGTCCGGAGGCCAGCGACAACGTGTAGCCATTGGCCGTTCAATTGTGCGTAATCCGAAAGTCTTTCTTTTTGATGAACCGCTTTCCAATCTCGATGCAGCTTTACGTGGTGAAATGCGCGTTGAACTGGCAAAACTTCGCAAGAGTCTTGATGCGACTATGATTTATGTGACTCATGACCAGGTTGAAGCAATGACTATGGCAGACAGGATTGTTGTCCTCTCGGAGGGAAAAGTAGAACAGTTCGGAACACCTATGGAACTATATCATCGACCAAAAACAAAGTTTGTGGCTGGTTTCATTGGACACCCCAAAATGAATTTTTTAAAAGTACCTTCCTTATCTGCAAATTCAAAAGGAATTTCCGTAGAATTACCTGAAATCGGTGAGCAATTACTGCCTGTCGAAACTTCTGCCAAGGAAATCAGCGGAGACTTAGAAATTGGTATCAGACCTGAAGATTTGAAACTATCCAAAACAGCAAAAGGTCTGCCGATGAAAGTTGAAGTTATGGAGCGTCTTGGTAGCAGTACTCTGGTTTATGGAAGTGTCAGTCTTAATCATAAATTTTGTGCTTTACTCAAGGGTGATGCTCTGGTGGGTGAAGGAGAAACTATCAAGCTGGTTGCTAGTCCTTCCAGTTTCCATGTTTTTGATTCAAATGGAGACGCTATGAGACGGCGGGAAGTTCCTGAGGTGATAAACTAGCTTACTTAATAAAGCTTGATGTAGTCGCGAAAAGTCCTTAAATGTTTAATTTCGAGAGTGTGACGAGAGATCGTGAAAAAGAGAGCAGATTGATTTTTTCAGGGGTTTCGCTACTTGCTAAATTACAAATCATAGATTTAAGATAATTTGCTCAACAGTCATCAATTATTATTGATAAACAGGTTTAGTAAATCTTTACGAAATAAAATATTCCAATGAATTCTAAACCTGATATTGATGCAGCAAATCCTCCTCAACAAGCCCCTCTGGATATTGCTAGTGCTATCCCTGTAACTGTTGTAAATCCGAATGTAGCGATACCACTCTATCAGCAAATCAAAGACCACTGTCAAAGCGGAATAAAGTCCGGAGGCTATCCTGTAGACTCACCTTTACCTTCCGAACGGCAACTTGCTGAAAAATTTATGGTCAGCAGGATGACTGTAACTAAAGCGTTCAAAGAGTTGGAGCGTGAGGGTTGGGTTTACGCACGCTCCGGTAAAGGTACCTTTGTTGCGCCGCAAACAATAATCGATCAAACTCTGGAAAAGCTGACTTCTTTTACCGAAGATATGGCTGCACAAAATCTTAAAGTAACCAGCCGAATCCTGTCGATAAGTATTGAGAATGCAGACGAATCAATCGCTAAAAAACTCTGGATTGGTCCCGGGACCTTGATTTTTGTGCTTGAACGTTTCAGACTGGCGGACGAAGAATTGATTTCCCTCGAACGTACCCACATTCCCTACACTCTATGTCCTGATATTGAAAAGCATTACGATTTTTCAAAGGAGTCACTGTACAAAGTTTTGCGTGAGCAATACTCTTTTAAGCTGGTTGTTGCACAACAAACTGTGGAGGCACGTCTGCCCACTGAAGACGAAATGAAAAAGTTGGGTATTGAAAAATCTAAACCAGTTTTGAGTTTTGAACGTTCAACACTCAATGAAAATTCGCATCCTGTTGAGTTTGTAAATTCAGTTTATCTTGGTGATCGTTACAAGCTCAAAATCATGCTTAAACCTTCCTCTTCCATAGTAAAGGGAGAAGGACAAAATTAATTGTTAAATTTCTTGGTTGGAGAATGAAAATCAGTGCAAGTTATTGGATATTTGAAGGTGGCCTGGAAGGGGAATTGCCTATACATGAAGCTATGGAACAAGCCAGTCAACTTGGATTCGACGCCATTGAACTTGGAATTGCAAGTCAAGGTGTATTGACCCATCGTACAACTCAGGCCGAATGTGAAACTATCTGTGTTGAGGCGAAGAGGAACGGATTAGAAATTTCTGGTGTAGCCAGTGGGGAAAGCTGGGGCAGTTCACCAACTTCGAGTGATGCAAAGGTCCGTGAAAGGATTCTGGATTTTACTCAAAAAGCATTGCAGGTTACTCAGTGGTTGGGAACTGACGCTTATTTGTATGTTCCCGGAGCAGTGGATGTGTTCTTTCTACCAGAGGCGGAAGTTGTGCCTTATGATGTGTGTTATGAACGAGCGACTGAGGCAATTTCAAAACTATTACCCACAGCAGAAAAACTGGGGGTTTCAATTGCAGTTGAAAATGTCTGGAACAAGTTTTTGCTGAGTCCTTTGGAAATGCGTGATTTTATTGACCAGTTTAAATCCGCAAGTGTCGGTGCATATTTTGACGTCGGTAATGTTATGTTAACCGGTTATCCGGATCAATGGATAAACATTCTTGGTTCACGGATAAAAAGGGTGCACATCAAAGATTTCAAACTTGTTATCGGAACTGCAGATGGATTTGTGGATTTGCTGGAAGGCGATGTAGATTTTGAGGCAATAAAAAAATCATTAGCAGAAATCAATTACGATGGTTATGTGACCGCTGAAATGATTCCTTATGTTCCCGGTCGTCCGGAAAAAACTGCTGAAGCGATGAAGGAAATATTCAAATAAATAAAATCATTCTCAAATAGTTTAAGAATATGTTAAAAATAGGAATAGTCGGTTTGGGCTTTATGGGAAAAATGCACTTTCGTTGCTTTAAATCCCTTGAGAACATTGAAATAAAAGCGATTTGTGACGCAGATGCGAATCAGCTGCAAGACACTTCCGGAGTTGCAGGAAATATTTCGGGTGCGGAAGAAGATTTGGATTTGAGCAATATTTCTCTTTATTCAGATTTGACTCAGATGCTGGCAGAGGTACAACTGGACGCGGTTTCCATTGCATCACCTACTTTCATGCATAGTTCGCAAAGTATTGAGGCACTCGAAGCAGGACTGCATGTGTTTTGTGAAAAGCCGATGTCCCTGAATTCAGTTGATTGTCGGCGGATGTCAGAAGCAGCACAGCAAAGTGGGAAAACACTGCAAGTCGGACATTGTATCCGCTTCTGGCCGGAATATGTTGAAGCTAAAGAAATTATTGACTCACAAAAATATGGAAAAGTTATGGCTGCTACTTTTCAGCGGTTGAGTCATACTCCCACATGGAGTTGGGATAATTGCTTCCTGGATGGAAAACGCAGTGGTGGAGCGATGCTCGATTTGCATATTCATGATACTGATTATGTGCAATACGTTTTTGGCATGCCCAAAGCAGTTTTCAGTCAAGGTGTAATCGGTCCGAGTCAGGATTATGATCACTGTGTCACACAATATTTGTATGATAATGAAAGCGTCATTGCAGCAGAAGGCGGTTGGATCATGGCTCCTGGTTTTGGGTTTGAGATGAATTTCAAAATAATGCTTGAAGAAGCGACTTTGATTTATAGCTCCGCACAAAAACCAACTTTCCGGATTTATCCCAAAGACGGGGAAATGATCAAACCTGACATACCCGAAGGTGATGGTTATTCATTTGAAATTATACACTTTGTTGAAAACATTTCCGGTAAAAAAGTGTTATCAGTGATTACACCGGAACAATCTGCTGATTCAGTTAAAATTATTGAAGCGGAAAAGGAATCTATCCGCACTATGGAAAAAACTTCAATTTCTTAATAAAAGGATTTAATTATGATAACTTGCCAAAAATGGCCAATTGGAATTTGCAGTTGGTCACTCAAAAATGACCTTGCCCTATTAGCTAAATTGTTGGAGATGACAGGAATGACGCATCTTCACCTTTCTCTAGATCCGGATTTGGTTTCAGATAATAGAGACTATTTGGATGCAATTGAAGCACATCAATGGCAGCCGACAGCGACAATGATCGGTTTTGCTCAGGAGGATTACTCGACTCTTGATACCATCAGACAGACAGGAGGAATAGTTCCAGATCAGGATTGGCATAGAAACAAACAAAAAATACTGCGGGCTATTGAGTTAACTGCTTCGCTAAAACTTGAATATTTGACATTTCATTTTGGTTTTATCGACAACACAAAACCAAAACTGAGAGAACGAGTCAAGTTTTTGGCCGATGCTGCTGGCGAGAATAATGTGATGATTCTGATGGAAACCGGACAGGAAAACGCAGAGACGTTGGGCGACTTTTTAACAGAACTATCTCATCCGGCTTTAGGTGTTAATTTCGATCCGGCCAATATGATTTTGTACGGTAAAGGCGACCCGGTTCAGGCGTTGGAAACGTTGGCGCCCTGGGTAAAACACGTACATATCAAAGACGCTCTGCATAGTCCAGTTGCAGGAAAATGGGGTAGGGAAGTTCAGTGGGGAGAAGGAGATTTCGACAACAATGAATTTTTGAACACCTTAAACCGCATCGGTTATCAAGGTGCATTGGCCATCGAACGCGAAGCTGGATCAACACGTATGCAAGACATCCAAAATACTGTTGAAGCTTTACAGAAATTTTCAGTTTGAGGTTATACAATGTTTAGCCTGGGAATTGACGGTGGCGGTTCAACATTGAGGATAGGAATTTACGGAGAAAGCCTGAAATGTATCTATCTCCTGGAACTTTCCGAAACTGCTAATCCCAGCGTTCTTGGATTTGCCCAAGCAGAAGATCTGCTGAAATCCACACTGCAAAAAACTCTAGACGAGGCAGGAATTGCTTCCTCAACTGTGCATTACGTGGGTGCAGGAATGGCAGGGGCTGCGCAAAATCCTGAATGGCTCAATGCAATTTTAAAGCAGTCTTTCCCAGACGCTCAGGTAACGGTGGCGCCGGATTATGAAATTGCGCTGATAGGTGCACACGGCGAAAGGTACGGTGTTTTAGTTCTGTCCGGAACTGGCAGCGCTGCCTGTGGAATTAATGCTTCCGGAGATTCAGCACATGCTGGAGGCTGGGGCTATTTGCTGGATGATGGCGGAAGCGGTTACTGGCTTGGCTTGGAGATGTTGAGGTCGGCGACCCGTGTTGCTGATGGCTGCATGGAGGAGACCGCTCTTTATCAGCAAACTTTCGCGCATTTAAAAATATCTTCTCCGGATGAGTTGATAAGTTGGACCTATAATCCTGAAAGAGACAATCGGGAAATTTCACAAATGGCTCCTCTTGTGCTAGCGTGTGCTGCAGCAGGTGATAAAGAGGCGTATCGAATTGTAGAAGAGGGAGCTGAGCAATTGTACCAACTTTATTTGAGTGTAGTTAAACGCTTAGATTTCACCAATCCACCAGTGATGTTTGCAGGAGGTTTGCTTAGTTCAGATACCATTTTGCGTCATTTGCTGATGCAAAAATTGAATCTAGAAAAAGTGCCTACCCCAAAGTATTCTCCTGTAGAGGGTGCCGCATTAATGGCTAATATCTCAAAAGATATTCAGCCAACATCGTGAAATATTGAAGAGAAATAAAGTGCTCAGCCAAAGCCATAATTTACACAAAATGTCTGCACTCGAAATTGTGCAGGCAATGAATTCTGAAGATAAAAAAGTCGCAGAAACTGTAAAACAGTCACTTCCTGAAATCGCAGATGCTGTAAAATTGATTGCAGACCGCTTATCTCAAGGCGGGAGGCTTTTATATGTTGGAGCTGGTACAAGCGGGCGATTGGGGGTGATGGATGCTTCAGAATGCCCAGCTACTTTTGGAGTTTCTCCGGAATTGATTCAGGGTCTTATTGCTGGCGGTGTTACAGCATTGACCGATGAAATTGAAGGTGTTGAAGATGATTCCATTGCCGGTGAATCAGTGATGAGAAACACTGGCGTAAACAGAAAGGATGTCGTTTTGGGTTTATCTGCCAGTGGAACTACACCATTTGTTTTAGCTGCCATGGAATATGCAAATCAACAGGGTTCTGCCAGAATTGGGCTGGCATGTGAAATGAATTCAGTTTTACTGAAAAATGTTGATGTCGCAATTTGCGTTCCGGTTGGTCCGGAAATACTGTACGGTTCTACAAGACTTAAGGCGGGAACTGCTCAGAAAATGGTGCTTAACATGCTCAGCACTGCGGTGATGGTAAAATTAGGTAAGGTCCACAATAATCACATGGTGGACTTGCAGGTCAGCAATATAAAGTTGGTGCAACGGGCTGAGTTAATGGTTACTGAAATAGGAGAGGTTTCTCAGGAAACTGCAGCGAAACTACTTAAGGAAACCGGAAATAATGTTAAAACTGCAATCGTCATGGCAAAAAGCAAAATAAGCGTTCTAGAAGCAGAAAAAAATCTCAAAGCAGTTGATGGGATTTTAAGCAAAATTCTTTAAGATTTAACAAGAAAAAAGTATGACTTTAACAGAACAGTTAATTGAACTGATTGAAAGTAAAAACATTGAGGATGATGACATTCGCGCGGCTTCGTGGTTCGTGATGGATGCAATGGCAAATATTGCAGCGGGGCGAAATTCTGAACCAGGAAAAATTCTAAATCGCTGGTTTTTGGATGAACCGCCAAACACTTCCCGTACTGTACTTTGGCTGGGTGGCTTGATGCACATTCTGGAAGTTGACGATCTTCACCGTCAGTCAGTGGTCCATCCTGGATGCGTGGTTATTCCAACCGTACTTTCTCTTGGTTTGCGTGAAGGTCTCAGTGGCAGGGAAATGCTGGAAGCAGTACTTAAAGGATTTGAAGCCTGCACACGTTTAGGTAATTCAGTAGGTCCGTCACATTACAAAATCTGGCACAACACCGCGACTTGTGGTACTTTTGGAGCAGCTTATGCCGCTGGAACAATACTTGGGCTAAGTAAATCAGAACTCCGCGATGCACTCGGAAATGCCGGAACACAGTCTTGCGGTCTCTGGGAATTTGTAGAAAGCGGGACTATGAGTAAACACCTTCATGCCGGCCGTGCAGGGCAATCCGGAGTGATCGCTGCCGATTTGGCTCGTTACGGTTTAAGCGGACCACCAACTATTCTGGAAGGTAAACGCGGTTTCTACACGGCATATTGTCCTGACGCAAATCCGGAGGCCTTGCTGAGTAATCCGGAAGGAAAGTGGCAACTGCATCATACTTCGATCAAACCATGGCCCTGCTGCCGTCACACCCATCCTGTAATTGATGCGGCACTCGAAATTTCACTTCAGCTAAAAGGTGAAGTTCCGGAATCCATTGAACTTGGAGTAACTCAGGCTGCCCTCGATGTCTGTGAC
>JACNJW010000004.1 GCA_014382365.1 SAR324 cluster bacterium | reverse complement strand
GTATGCAAAATCTGCAAAACTATTTTCCCACCGTTTTCATGAACTGCCTTGACAATCGGACGATGAAAATCAAGTTGCTCATCAGTAACTAATTCTGCACCCTCCTCAAAAACACGACCTGCAGCATTAGGTGCAAAACCTCCGGTAACAATCAAACCCACACCTCCACGGGCACGCTCTGCATAAAAAGCCGCCAGTCGTGTTGAACCATCAGGATGCTCTTCAAGTCCTGTATGCATTGAGCCCATCATTACTCTGTTTTTGAGAATCGTACTGCCGACTTTTAGTGGACTTAGTAAAGTTTCAAAAGACATTGTCAGTTAAGAAATAGGAGTTTTTAAATTTCGAATCGGGGATTAAGATTCGATAATGCGCGAATTAGAAATTATGAGTCCGTAATTAGAATCCAACTCATTCAAAGATTCAAGAAGCTTTGAGTAGTTCTGCCTGATGATGGGATAATAATGGATCAATCACCTGCTCCAGCTTGCCGAGCAGAATTTCTTCAAGTTTGTAAAGCGTCAAATTAATACGGTGATCGGTAAGGCGCCCCTGGGGAAAATTATAGGTCCGAATACGCTCGCTTCTATCTCCGGAGCCAACCATACCGCGACGCTGCTCTGCAGTTACAGATTGTTGGGCTTCAAGTTCCTTTTCATAGAGCCTTGCTCTGAGTACCTTTAATGCCTGAGCCTTATTTTTTAGTTGGGATTTTTCGTTTTGGCAAATGACAACAAGTCCGGTAGGAATGTGGGTAATTCGAACTGCAGAATCAGTAGTGTTCACACTTTGTCCACCGGGACCGGATGAGCGATAAACATCTATCCGTAAATCACCCGGATTAATCTCTACCTCAACATCTTCTATTTCAGGTAAGACTGCAACTGTTGCTGCAGAAGTGTGGACACGGCCCTGAGTTTCGGTTTTTGGTACCCGCTGAACACGATGTACACCACCTTCAAATTTCAAACGGCTGAATACATCTTTGCCCTCAATTGAAAAAGTTATCTCCTTAAAACCGCCAAGGTCATTTTTACTTTCATTGAGCAGTTTCAAACGCCAATTTTGATCTTCAGCATAATGTGCATACATTTCAAATAGATCTCTGGCAAAAAGTGCTGCCTCGTCTCCGCCTGTACCTGCACGAATTTCAATGATGGTATTTCTGGAGTCGTCTGGATCTTTTGGAATGAGCAAAATCTGGATTTCTTTTTCCAATTCTGCCAACTTTCGGCTGAGTTCCAGAATCTCCTGGCTGGCCATTTCGCGGATTTCCGGATCTTCGTCTTTTGAGTCTGCTAAATCACGGTTGTCGTCGAGTTCCTGTTGTAACTCAAGCATATTAAGGTAACACTCAACAATTTCCTGCATGCCTGAGTGTTCCTGACTTAACTTCCGGAAACGCTCCTGATCCTGAGCCACATCTGGTTGTCCAAGTTCGTGAGTCAGTTTTTCAAAGCGAGTATTTATTTCCGCAAGTTTATCCAGCATTTCCGGTCAGGCCCGGTTGTAGCGTTTTTTAAATTTCTCAATTCTACCTGCGGAATCAACCAAGTTTTGTCCTGCACCAGTAAAGAAAGGATGGCAGTTTGAGCAAATTTCTACTGTTTTTTCACCGCCAATTGTTGATTCTGCTTTCCAAGTAGTACCACAGGCACAGTTGAATGTTGTCTTATTATACTCAGGATGAATATTTGGTTTCATTTTTAATTTATGTTTAAATGTTTCAGGTTATTTTCTTCTATTTATTATTTATCCATCATATTGAGGAAGTTCACATTCTCTTTGAATTTTTGCATTTTATCAATGAGAAATTCCAGTGCTTCAACTACATTCAATTGAGAAAGAACCTTGCGCAGGACCCAGATTCGATCAAGATCTGGCTTTTCAACCAGCAACTCTTCTTTTCGTGTTCCTGACTTGCTGAGATCAATAGCAGGAAAAATCCGTTTTTCAACAGGTTTTCGATCCAGCACCAGTTCCATATTACCAGTTCCTTTGAACTCTTCAAAAATCACTTCATCCATCCTGCTGCCTGTATCAATCAGTGCTGTTGCAATGATGGTCAGTGATCCGCCTTCTTCAATATTTCTGGCTGCACCAAAAAATCTTTTTGGTTTAAAAAGTGCGTTCGAGTCAACTCCTCCGGAAAGGATTTTACCACTGGGTGGAATGACAGTGTTGTAGGCTCGTGCAAGTCTGGTGATTGAATCCAGTAGAATGACCACATCACGCTGATGCTCTACCAGACGTTTGGCTTTCTCCAAAACCATTTCAGACACCTGAACGTGTCGTGTTGCCGGTTCATCAAAAGTTGAAGCAACCACTTCGCCTTTTACAGAACGACGCATATCAGTCACTTCTTCCGGACGCTCGTCAATCAGTAAGACTATTAAATCAACTTCAGGATGATTTTCAGTGATACTGTTTGCAATCGACTGCAAAATCATTGTTTTACCGGTTCTTGGGGGAGCAACTATCACTCCTCGCTGACCTTTGCCAATCGGTGAAACAAGATCAATAATCCGTGTAGTTAAATCACGGTCTTTACGTTCAAGGTTGAGGTGTTCGTTTGGATGGAGAGGAGTGAGGTTGTCAAAAAGAATTTTCTCAAAAGCCTTGTTTGGATCACGGAAGTTAATTTCTTCGACTTTTAGCAGAGCATAATAGCGTTCACTATCTTTTGGCGGTCTGATTTGTCCTGCAACTGTATCACCGGTGCGCAAATTGAAACGCCGAATTTGTGAAGGCGAAACATAAATATCATCCGGTCCCGGGAGGTAGTTGTAATCCGGAGCCCGAAGAAAACCAAATCCGTCTGGAAGAGCTTCCAAAACTCCTGCACCGTAAATAATACCTTTGCGCTTGGTCTGCGCCTGAAGTAAGGCAAAGAGCAACTCCTGACCACGCATGCTGTTTGCATTTTCGATATCATAATCGCGTGCAATCTGTATCAGCGAATTTATATCCTTTTTCTTCAACTCAATTAAATTGAGAGTGTTTGGTTTGCTATTTTGGTCTGAATTTCTTTTTTCGTTATTGCCATTGCCATTTTCCGGCTGACTTTTAGACATGTGAGGTTTCGTAGGAGGTTAATCAATGGTGTGATCCCGCATAAAAAGGACCATTCTCTGGTGTGTTAAGTTAAATGGAAGGATGATGATTTTTATCGTATTTGCAACAAATCAATTACAAAAGTGGATTTAAAGATTTCTAAAAACAAAGTCAGGAAAGGTGTTGTCTAGTGTAGAAATGCTTGAGCTTGAATTGGGCTGTTTTAAAAAGGGTAACACAAGTTTGCCAATATTTACAATAATGTCAAGTGTTTTTATGGAAAAATATTATTTAA
>JACNJW010000041.1 GCA_014382365.1 SAR324 cluster bacterium | reverse complement strand
TGCAAAGCTCATAATATTAACCGCTAACTACATTACTGTCAATACTTTAATTCAAAAAACTTTTTTTATTTTAATCAAGCGTTCAAATCAGACAAGAGTTGTCCTTTAATCTCAGGCAACAAGCTTTGAATTGTCTGAACAATTACTTTAGTAGTGTGATCAAACTCAAGATTTACTGTATCACCAGTTACTTTTTGACCTAAAACTGTTTGCTGCAGAGTTTCAGGGATAAGAGAAACTGAAAACCAGTTTTCACCAACACCTACCACAGTCAAACTAATTCCGTCAATCGCAATCCAACCTTTAGGTATCAGGTATGCACCCCACTTTTTTTCGCAATTAAAAGTCACATCCTGATTGTTGGGACTAATTAGTATTTCACCAATTATTCCCGTACAGTCTACATGGCCTGTCACTTGATGACCACCAACCTCATCACCATAATGACAAGCACGTTCAATGTCTACATGATCACCAACTCTTAGTGCACCAAGATTACTACGGTCGAGAGATTCCTGAATTATGTCAAACTCAGCCCATTCCTTTTCGATAAGAACGGCCGTCAGACAAACACCATTCACCGCAACACTGGCGCCCTGCTGAAGATTATCTATTAAAGATTCTAGTTGAATTCGTAAGCGACGCCCTCCCTCAATATCAGTGATTGCTGAAATTATTCGGACACCTTGTATTATTCCCGTAAACATAGAAATTTTATGAACAACATTTTTGGTTTAGTTAAACAACAGTCAGTACTCTAAAGGCGATCTTCCCATTGTTTTAAGCATCCGCCTTCTGAGCCATTGTATACTTTCCTGCCTGACAGCAGGAATAAAGATCAATAATCCGATTGCATCAGTTAAAAGTCCGGGTATGATTAACAACACACCTCCTCCCCACAGCAGAAAATCAGCCAGAACTTCTTCTGCAGGAAGTCTCTGGTTGCGCAATTCGCTTTCGATTAAAGTCCAGAGAGAAAAATTTTCACCACGCATGAACCAGACACCTGCAGCCAACGTCACCAAACACTGAAAAAATATTGTATTAAGAGGCATGACGAAGGTCAGCTGCATCAGCAACCAAATTTCCAAAATAGGAACTACCAGCAATAAAAGGCTTAGAACCAACCACATTTGGTACTTTATTTTATGAATGATTCCGGTGGTATGGAATAAGTGCAAGTAGCGTGTGCTACCGGTTCCGGATCTCCCTCAGAACTGATAATTACCTCACCCACAATTAAACGTTTACCAATTTTCATCAGCCACGATTGACCAAATAGGTCCCGCCCAGGTAGTGGTTTCCGCAAAAAATTAATGTTCAAATTTGTAGTTACCGCCAAGGCAACCGCACCCACTGTATTCAAGATTGCAGCATAGACTGCGGTGTCAGCAAGCAGCATCATAGTTGGTCCGGAAATTGTTCCACCAGGTCGTAAGTGGGTATTATCTACTTTAAGACGCAAACTTGCACGCCGCTTCTCACAAGACTCAACAATCAGCGGATTGTCAGGAAATTCCTGTTCTAAAAATCTTTGAATTTCGTCTGCAGTCATCAACTATTATTATAAGAAAATGTTTGAGTTAAAGCTGTTAGTTTGAAATGGCTTGCTGAAACACTTGTATTCAATCAACAATATCTTAGCATGTTTCAAGTAAATACTTAATAGTTTTCCAAGTTTAATGATCTCATTATCAACACTTAACTCACAGCAACAGGAAGCCGTAACTACTGTCGAAGGTCCGGTCATGATCCTGGCAGGAGCAGGCAGCGGGAAAACTCGTGTAATCATACAACGAATAGCCCATTTGATCCAAAATAAACAAATCCCGCCAAAGCAGATTCTTGCAGTAACTTTTACCAATAAGGCCGCTGAAGAAATGCGTGAACGTTTGCAGGAAATGCTTGCAGGGAAACAGAAAGGCGTACACCTGAGCACCTTTCATGCACTTGGAGTAAGCTTGCTCAGAAAATCTATTCACCATCTCGGATACCGTCCTAACTTCATAATTTACGATAAGAAAGATCAGTTCTCTGTAATCAAAACTATCATGGAAGATCACAATTTTGATGATACTGGTTTGATTGATGCGAAATCAGTACACTTTGAAATTGGACAAGCAAAGTCTCTGGGTTATGCTCCGGAACACTTTCTGGAACAACAGGAATCTAGTCAAAAACGAATCCTTGGGCAGGTTTATCGGATTTATCAACAAACTATGAAAGCTTGTAATGCCATTGATTTTGACGACATTCTAAATCTCACCCTGACTCTTTTTGAAAAACATCCGGAACAAATGGGAACTATTACGGAACGTTTCCGTTACATTTTGGTTGATGAGTATCAGGACACAAATCGTATTCAGTATAAACTTTTGAGGCATCTTACAAAACTACACCGTAATCTTTGTGTGGTTGGTGATGATGACCAGTCTATTTACGGGTGGCGAGGTGCAGAAGTAAAGAATATTTTTGATTTTGAACAGGACTTTCCTGGAGTAAAATTTATTCGACTGGAACAAAATTACCGTTCAACCCAAAATATTTTGGCAGCTGCAAATCAGGTAATCTCAGAAAACACTCAACGTATGCCAAAAAAACTCTGGTCTGCAAAGCAGGGTGGCGAAAAATTGGATTGGTTACTGTCAGACAGTGAAGCCGAAGAAATGGAAGCAGTAACAAGGAGAATCCGTACAAAAATAATGCAGTCCGGACGTCGCTATGCGGATTTTTCAATTCTATACCGCTCAAATTTTCAATCACGGGCAGTTGAAGAGGCATTGCGTGAAGCAAAAATTCCATATCTGCTAGTCGGCGGGACAAGTTTTTATGACAGACAGGAAGTGCGCGATGCACTGGCTTACCTGAAAGTGATTCATAATCAAAATGATGAAGTCAGTTTGCACCGCATAGTAAACACACCAAGGAGAGGAATTGGGAAAACAGCACTTGCACAGGCAAATCAATGTTGTCATGAGGCGCATTTACCATTGTTTAAGGTAATGCTGCGAGCCAGAAAGTATGAAAATATCTCCAAAGAATCTGCATTAATTATGGAAATGTTTGCAGGAATTATCACCAATTATCAACAGCGGTTTGCTTCTGAACCCTTGGGGACAGTCTTCAGGGAACTGTTAGCTGAAGTTGGTTACCTGAGATATCTGGAGACTCAAAGCGGTGATGTTAAAGTGCGAGAGCGGCGTGTGCAGAATGTGTTGGAATTACTGCAGAGTGTCCGAAAATTTTCTGACAACAATTCTGCAGCAAGCCTTCAGCAGTATTTGGAGCGGGTAATGCTTTTTTCTGAAAACGACAACGATTCTGAAAGCAAAGCTAATCAAGTTGCCATCATGACATTTCACAGCGCAAAAGGGTTGGAGTTCCCGTTTGTCTTCATGATAGGCATGTCAGAAGGAGTCTTTCCAAATCAACGCTCAATTGATGAGGACGGAGAAGATGAGGAACGCCGATTATGTTACGTCGGCATCACCCGGGCACAGGAAGAATTAACTTTTTCAATGGCAAAATCCAAGCAGCGTTACGGTGAAAAAATCCGGCAGGTAGTGTCAAGATTCCTGCTTGACATCAATCCTGATTTGTTAACAATTCCAATTATCGGTGAAGCATCAGAAGAAGTAAAAAACGAGCGCCGGCTTGAATCACGCACTGCTTTTTTCTCACAATTTAAACAATTAGAAACGAGTAAGTAAAGATGAAAAAAAAGGGTACGAAATTATTTTGGCTGGCACTGTTAATTTTCGGTTCTACCTCTGTTTCAGATACTGCCTATGCGCAAACACTGGTAGTTGCACTTGGGGATTCCTTGACAGAAGGGTTTGGTGTGGCCAGAGATGAAGCATATCCATACCTGCTTGAAAAGGAACTGTTAAGCAGAGGACATAAAATTAAAATAATTAATGCTGGAGTTAGTGGATCCACCAGTGCCAGTGCACCTTCACGTCTCAAATGGTACCTCAGAACTAATCCGAAAATAGTAATTATCGCCTTAGGCGGGAATGACGGTCTGCGGGGCTTGAGCGTGCTGCATATGAAGAAAAACCTGGGGCGGGCCATTGAATTAGCACAATCAAAAAATATCCTTGTTTTACTGGCTGGGATGCAGATTCCTCAAAACTACGGAAGAGAATATACCAACTCATTCCGGAATACATTTTATGAGCTGGCACAGCAGTATAAGTTGCCGCTGATTCCATTCCTGCTAAAAGATGTTGGCGGAGTACCTAAACTGAACTTACCGGATGGAATCCATCCAAATGCTGAAGGGCATCAGATCCTTACGCTGACTGTGCTAAAATATTTGGAACCGCTTTTGTCAGACAGTCAATAAAAAAACTAGTCACATGCTCTACAATTTCCTTTGCGTAACAGTTCCGGAACAAAACAGACAATTCTTGGCTGCATTCAGCCAAATTTTTTCAAGTTCTTGATTGCAGAATGAATGTGTTTTTGCTGTTTGAGATAATTTCTGTTGTCAGGAGCAATAACATCAATGGCTTTTTTTCCCATTTCAAGAATTTTCAAAACACCATGATTTGCCAGTCGAAGCATTTTTCTTTGTTCATATGCATACATAGAGATTTGTGCAAATTCTGCAAGAACTGTAATTTCTCCTCGTTTAGGGCTGGTCATCGAAGTCCTTTTTAGAGCCTTATGGTATGCAACAATTGCCTTGTTGAAGGTTGGAGTCAGTGCTGGTCGTGCAGAATAATCCCTCATCACTACCCGTAAAGTGAGAATACGTAAAGCCTGCATGTGCAAACGTGCTTCCATCAGATAAGGGAGTGGTAGTTTACCTTCAATTTGCTGAAGTTTTGCGACTATTTTCAAACCAATTGGATGGAGAACAGGAATTCGTTTTATCACCTCCAGTGCAGCCAGAGTTTTACGCACAACAAGCTTTTGCTTGTTCATTGCGGATTGTGCACCTCCTCCACTAGTAAATATCTTCTTAACTCCGTGTTTTGAAGAAACCTCATCCAGTTCATGCAGATTCATTGACATGGTAATGTTGTCTCGGGTTTCCTCATCAAGTGAATTAGTAAACTCTATTAATTTTAGTGTAATTTTAATTTCCTGGATGACAATTTCCTCATTTTCATCTATCACTGCATCTTCATCTTCATTTTCTTTGATCAAGTCTTTGACAGAGATAACATCCAAATTCACATTTTTTAACTGTTTTGAATGTACAACCAGCAAACCTTTTTTGTGTGAATTTATAATATTTTCCAGATATAAACGGTATGTTTGCCCGGCAATTTGCAGTGTGGCTGGAGTAATATCTCCCAAATAAATAGTTAGAGCTGCCTGTATCATGAGGTTGCGGAAAAGCGATAATGGGAACTCTCGTTTGTCACGCATAACCATCCTGACAAGTTTGACCCGCTCTGTGCTGGAGGCAGGATCTGAACTGATTTTTGAAATCAAAGCAGAAACAGCCTTGCTGTCTACCTCTTTACCTATGATGCTGGCATCTACGTGTGTTCCTTCACCTTCAGAATTTCCGGTAAGAATAGTGTTGCGCATTTTTAGCATAAAAGAAGAATTGCCCAGTTTTTTTACTTCTTCCGCCGCTACAATTATTTCCTTTTCTATACTCTTAAACTTTAGCCCAGGAGTAACTTCAAGAGGTTTTGATTTCTTCTTTCCGGATGTATTAAATACATTTCCCTTCCTACGAGCAGCAGCAGCTTCTCTTTTAATTAATTTTTCCTTATCCATCTCAAATATTTCTTGCAGCTAATTATCTAGTAAGAAAACATCTTTTTCAGCATTTGGCTATGAAATAATGATACCAAGCCTGCTATCAGTTTAAGACTTAGCTGTTGACATATAAAAGGCAAAAAGCTGAGTTAAGGCATTAAATTGCAATAAACTTGGCTGCGCTGAATCTACCAGCTTTAATAACTACAAAATTACACTGTTACTTCAGTGTCTTGAGCGCAATATATTTTTTTTGAGTCCACTTTGAATATTTTCAGGTCTTTAAAATATTTTGGGTACAGTAATTTCAGTTTTATTGTATAATTTTTGTTAAATAAATCAGCTAGCTTTTTTTCTGCAAAAATAAACTGCAGTAATCTGAAATATTTGACAGGAAGTACTCGATGTTTTTTTTCAGAAGGAGTATATTTATCGGCATGAGTTTGATTGCGCAAAAATAAGATTGCTTTGCTACATGATCCTTGATGGAAAGTTTGCTGGACTAAACGGCAATTCGGATTCTTAAAACAAGTGTGTGTTCGGTATTAAAACTATTTTCCTGATCTTACCCGCCGTAATTCAATTGCTTATTGATTTATCAAATGACTGCTACAAAGTGATTTAAAGTTCAAATGTCGGAGAAACAACTTTCAGCAAATTTGATGGGTACGACGGATGGTCTGCTCGTTTTAAATAATGGCAGATTTTTTCGAGGAAAGTTGCGTGGCGCTCCAATTGAGGCAACAGGTGAGGTCATTTTTAACACTTCGATGAGTGGTTACCAGGAAATTCTTACCGACCCATCATACAACGGTCAAATTGTTACAATGACCTATCCTCACATTGGCAATTACGGCGTAAACCTCGATGATATGGAATCAAAAACAACTCATGCTTCTGCACTTATTGTACGGGAACTGAGTCATATCAGCAGCAACTGGCGAGCACGACAGTCACTGGATCAGTGGTTGATTGAACATAGAATCCCTGTGTTGGAGGGTGTTGACACACGATCTCTTGTGAAGACAATTCGTTCCAGCGGTGAATGCTCAGGACTTCTGGTTCCATCAGACTCACGTCATACACTGGACGAGTTACGAGAAGAGGCCTTGGGTTTGCCCACAATGGCAGGTCAAAATTTGGCAAGACAGGTTTCCACACGGGAATCATATTTTTGGCCGTCTACGGAAAAGAAACCATTGACAGTGATTGCTTATGATTTTGGTATAAAGTACAATATTTTGCGGATTATGAACAATCTGGGTATAAGTGTAACTGTGGTGCCATGGAATACTTCAGCAGCAGAAGTTTTGGGAATGAACCCTGCAGGTGTTTTCCTCTCAAATGGTCCAGGAGATCCTGCTGCAGTCGGTGAGGCAATAGATGCAGTGCGTATTTTACTGGGGAAATTGCCAATTTTTGGAATCTGTCTTGGACATCAGATTTTAGCATTGGCACTGGGCTGCAAAACATATAAACTGGCCTGTGGACATCATGGAGGTAATCACCCTGTGATGGATTATGCTACCAACAAAATTGAGATTACCAGTCATAATCATGGTTTTTCTGTAGAGGAAAATTCTCTTCCAGAAAATGTCAGGATAACTCACCGCAACCTAAACGATCAAACCGTGGAAGGTCTTGAATCTCTGGTTCACTCTGCTTATTCTGTACAATATCATCCGGAGGCAGCTCCTGGACCAAGAGATGCATCTTACCTGTTTGGCCGGTTTCTTGAAATGATGAAAAGCTGTTCCTGAAGCACAGTCTCGAGATAATAACCAATGCAGGTAAAAACTCTAAGAATAGTAAACCAACATTGTAAAGTGAGGTTAAATGAGTGTAGGTAAAATGACAGGCCCCAAGAAGGCTGCAATTCTTTTGCTTGCCCTGGGTGAAGACGCAGCTGCAGACGTGATGAAAAATTTGGAAGAAGCTGAAATACAGCAGGTCGGCTATTACATGAGCCGTTTCACTGATGTTTCACCGGAAGAATTGGATCTTGTGCTGGAAGAATTCTACCGAAACTCAGTGATGTCTGAAGATGGAGTTAGCATCAGTTCTTCTCCGGATTTTGTAAAAAATGCCCTAACCAAAGCTTTAGGTGCAGACAGAGCAAAAGAGCTCAGTGATAACCTGCGTGCAGGTGAAGATGATGCAGGACTTGATGCCCTGCGTTTTGCAGAACCTATAATGATATCAAACTATATTCGCAACGAACATCCACAAACAATGGCTCTGATTCTATCCTACTTAAGTAATGTAGATCAGGCTTCCGCGGTTCTGCGGGAATTACCAGAAAGCATTCAGGCAGATGTGTTGTACAGGATGGCTGTAATCGAGAGCATTCCTCCGGGAGTGGTTGCTGAAATGAATGAGGTATTAACGGAAGAAATGAAAACAGCAGGCAGTATGGCAACAAGTGTAGGTGGTGTTGAACCAGTTGCAGAAATTTTAAACTCTGTAGACAAGGCAACTGAAACCAGGATTCTGTCCAGCATTGAAGAAACGAACCCTGATCTCGCGGAACAAATCAGGGAATTGATGTTCACCTTCGAAGATATGGCTCTCATTGATGCAAAACAAATGCAGATTGTAATGAAAGATGTTGATCAGGCAGACATGGTACTGGCACTTAAGACAGCAAGTGATGCAGTTAAGGAACTCATTTTCAGCAGTATGTCAACCAGAGCTGCAGAAATGGTGCGTGATGATTTGGAAAACCTTGGACCAGCTAAAATATCTGATGTTGAAGCTTCACAGCAAAAAATTATCAAGGTCGTCAAGAAACTTGAGGAAGAAGGAACTATAGTAATTGCAGGGGCAGGCGGAGGTGATGTCGTTTGATTAATTCTGCTGTAAAAATAAACATTGAACAGCAACTAGTCTTATTACTTTCAGAATTTTTCTGCTCAGACAAATAATACAAAATGCTGCTTGAAGTTGATTTTGATTGAACATTTACGACACTAAGAAGAGATTTTTTTGAGTTGTACACTTTAAAATTTCTGAATTAAACTAATTAATAAAATAAGAAAAAATGAGTAAAGAAAAAACCCAAACAATGTTTGAAAAGATCTGGAACGCACATCTTGTACATGAACAGGATGGAAACTCGATTGTTTATATCGATCGACATTTGGTGCATGAAGTCACTTCACCACAAGCGTTTGAAGGACTACGCCTAGCCGGTCGTCCGGTTCTGCATCCAGAATCAACATATGCTGTTCCGGATCACAACATTCCAACCATTAATCAGGACCAACCGATTACAGATCCAATTTCTGCTCTTCAAGTTGATACTTTACGTCAGAACTGCAAGGAGTTTGGCATAACACTCTTTGATTTAGACGATGAACGTGCAGGAATTGTTCATGTGATGGGCCCCGAACAAGGATTAACACTTCCGGGTGCAACAATCGTTTGCGGCGATTCACACACAGCAACTCACGGTGCATTTGGAGCACTTGCTTTTGGAATAGGTACTTCGGAGGTTGAGCATGTATTGGCCACACAAACACTACAGCAACAAAAACCAAAGACAATGCTGGTCGAAGTCGATGGTGTACTTCCGGAGGCTGTTACTCCAAAGGATATAATTCTGGCAATCATCGGTAAAATCGGAACCGCTGGAGGTACCGGCTACGTGATTGAGTATGCAGGAAAAGCTATTCGCTCCATGTCAATGGAGGGACGGATGACCCTTTGCAACATGACAATTGAAGCCGGTGCCAGAGCAGGTATGGTTGCACCGGATGAAAAAACATTTGAACATCTGAAAAACCGTCCTTTTGCACCCAGTGGAGAGGCTTTTGAGTTGGCAGTCTCAGCCTGGAGCAAGCTGCCTACAGATCCCGATGCAGTCTATGATACAACAGTAAAATTATCTGCAGACGATGTTTTACCTCAGGTAACCTGGGGTACCAATCCAGGAATGGTAACCGATATTAATGGTAAAGTTCCTGATCCAGAAACAATTAATAGTCCAACAGAAAGAAAAGCTCTTGAGCAGGCTTTAAAATATATGGATCTCAAAGCAAATCTTCCCATCCAGGAAATTATGATAGACCGCGTGTTTATTGGTTCCTGTACGAATTCTCGCATTGAAGATTTGCGTTCTGTTGCCGAATTTGTAGCAGGTCGTCAGGTTAATGGTAATGTGTCCGCAATGATTGTTCCAGGTAGCGGCATTATCAAGCGTCAGGCAGAGGAAGAGGGTTTGGACAAAATTTTTACTGCAGCAGGTTTCGATTGGCGGCAGCCTGGATGTTCTATGTGTCTGGCGATGAATGATGATGTCCTCAAACCTGGTGAGCGCTGTGCTTCAACGAGTAACCGGAACTTCGAAGGCCGTCAGGGAAAGGGCAGTCGGACGCATCTCGTCAGTCCTTTGATGGCGGCGGCGGCGGCGATTGCCGGACATTTTGTTGATCCACGAACTTTTTAACAATATAACTTAGTCTTAAGTAACAATAAAAATGGAAACATTTAAATCCCTTTCAGCAAAAGCAGTTCCACTTGACCAAATAAATGTGGATACCGACCAAATTATTCCCAAACAATTTTTAAAAAAAATTGAACGGACAGGTTTTGGAGTTCATCTTTTTCACGATTGGCGCTATCTTGATGATGCAGGTACACAGTCAAATCCAGAGTTTGTCCTGAATTTTCGACGTTATCAGGGAGCTCAGATTTTATTGACTCGCGAAAATTTTGGCTGTGGTTCAAGCCGCGAACATGCACCATGGGCTTTGAATGATTATGGTTTTAAATGTGTTATTGCTTCCAGTTTTGCTGATATTTTTTTCAACAATTGCAGAAAAAATGGAATATTAGCCGTCGTGCTTTTACCTGAAGAAGTGCAGTCACTGTTTGAGGAAGTTGAAGCAAACGAAAGTTGTCTGTTGAATGTTGATCTGCAACAACAGACCGTCAGTGCACCCAGTGGGAAACAGTACTCATTTGAACTTGATTCCTTTGCAAAATTTTGTCTGCTCAATGGTTTAGACGATATCGGCTGGACTCTGCAGTTTAAAGAAAAAATTCAAACTTATGAATTGCAGGCCAAGCAGCAAAATCCCTGGTTGTTTCTTGAGGCTTAATCTTTGATGGTAAGCATGTCTTCCATTCGTTTCTCAGTTTTAATTTTTTTAGCACCACTTCTTTTTGGAGCTTGTGGCCGTTCAGATTTGATCCGTATCCGACTACTTTCTCCAGTGGGAGAGACAAAAAAAGATCATGCTGTTTTTTTAGACTCAAGCTCAACATCAACCTCAAAAATTACTAGTACTGATCCAGCAACCAGCGGAGGCAGTTTATATTTTTTGTTGAAAAGTATTGGTCTGGGATACACCACATTGACCACAAAAATTGAAAAGGAAACCCGGAGTTCAAGCAACGATGCACTGATTCTGAAAGAGAAAACTAATCTGGTGACTAATTATACAGATCTAGCTTTTGGGATTGGCGAAAACTATACACTGATGTGGGGAGCCGGAATTTTAGCAGGAGGGAAACTGGATTCGACTCTCAATTATGGCTACAGCGGCGCAGCTGATGAAGTCCTCAAACACAAATCTCTTTCGGGACATTCTATATTTTTTATGCTGGGACACCACGGATTTGGCTTTGAAACACTCCTGGGAGTTCGCACAAACTATATCAAGGCAGAGTTAGAAGACAGTGGAAGTTCCGCTAAAACACTAAAGACTGCAGATTCTATGAGCTATGAAAGCACAGGTATTCGCCTAACAACCACTCAGATCCAGCTTGGTATTGGTGTTACATTTTAATACCACAAAACCAGTACAGATTAGTAACCAGCTTCATGGGGTTCCACTCTGCTTTGTAATCTAAAACAAACAAATTCTTCGTTTGCAGAGACAGTTCAGGTCAGCAACAGGTTTTATTGTGTTCCATATTTTACTTTAACTGCACAGTCCTTCTAATACCTCAAAATAATCCGGAAAAGTTTTGCTGACGCAACCGGGATCATTAATAGTCACAGGTGAATTTCCACAGGCTGCCAACGAAAATGCCATTGCCATACGGTGATCATCGTAAGTTTCAATTACAGCTTGCCGAATTTGTTCGGGTGGTTCAATCACCAGATAGTCGTAACCTTCCTCAACTTCTGCACCAAGTTTCCGCAGTTCAGTGGACACTGCCTTCAGTCTCTCAGTTTCTTTAACCCGCCAATTGTATATGTTGCGGATAGCAGTTGGTTCGGATGCAAACAGAGCCACAACTGCCAGAGTCATAGCAGCATCCGGCATTTGATTCATGTCTACATCAATTCCTTTTAGAGTGGACCCTGTTAGCTTAAGCTGTTGCGGACTCCATTCAACTTTTGCTCCCATTTTTTCTAAAACCTCAGCAAAACGTGCATCGCCCTGCATACTGTCTGTACCACAGCCTTTAATTGTCATCGTACCGTTGGTAATAGCTGCACCTGCTAAAAAATAAGATGCAGAAGAAGCATCTCCCTCCACAAATATTTTTCCAGGTGAGCAGTATGTCTGGCGTGGAATATTAAAAACACAAAAGTCCTCATGACTAACAACAACTCCGAAACGTTCCATCAATCGTAAAGTCATTTCGACGTAAGGCACAGAAACCAGCTTGTCTGTAATTTCTATCTGCACCTCTTTTTCTGCATAAGGTGCAACCAAAAGAATCGCGGTTAAATATTGACTGCTGATTGCTCCACTCAAACGTGTAATTCCACCAGGAAGACCTGAAGCTTTCACTTCCACTGGAGGACAGTCAGTACCATTCTGACAGCGCAAAGTTGCACCTAACTGTGAAAGTCCGTTAACCAAATCAATGATTGGGCGCTCTCTCATGCGCTGAACACCATCGAGTACAAATAGACCGTGGCCCAAGGTCATGGCTGCAGTCAAAGGTCGAATTGCAGTTCCGGCATTCCCCAGCATTAACGTGGCTTCGTTAACAGGTATTTTCCCCGCAGTTCCGGAAACAGTTATACGATTTTCATTACGCTTTTCAACGAATTGAATCCCAAGTGTCTCCAAAGCTTCCACCATACGGCGGATGTCGTCGCTATCAAGTAAATTATGGATTTCAGTTTGTCCCTTGGCCAACATGCTCAAGAGTAAAATTCGATTGGATAGACTCTTGGAACCCGGCAAATCAACCTTGCCGGAAATTTTTGAAACTGGTGCGAGTGTAAGCTTTTCCGGAAGACTCATGTGCGGCCACGGATTTTTCGTTCAATGTAAAATTCAGCAGCTTTGTATGAACTTCGAACCAAAGGTCCGGAAGCCACATATTCAAAGCCCATTTTCTCACCAAGTTTCCCCAATGCAACAAACTCTTCTGGATGCACGAACCTTTCAACTTTCAGATGTTTTTTTGAGGGTTGCAGATACTGACCAATGGTGAGAAAATCCACTCCGACATCACGTAAATCTTCCATGGCCTGTAAAATTTCTTGCTGGTTTTCACCGATTCCCAGCATTAAAGATGATTTTGTGTAACCTTCAGGACAGTTCTGTTTGAGGTAATGCAGGACTTCCAAGGACTGATCGTAACCGGCCCGTGCATCCCTGACTTTTGCTGTAAGACTCCTGACTGTTTCCAGATTGTGAGCCAATACTGCGGGACTAGCGTTGATTATTTTTTGCAGCAATTCTGTTTTTCCCTGAAAATCCGGCATCAGCATTTCAATCAACATCTCAGGACATGCTCTTTGAGTCGAGCGGATACAACTTGCAATGTGAGAGGCACCCTGGTCTGGAAGATCATCACGGTCAACAGTCGTCAGAACCACATATTTTAAATCCATTTTCTCAACTGTTTCCGCCAATTTTCTGGGTTCTTCAACATCCAAAGCTCTTGGATTTTTTGCAGATTTAACTGCACAAAATCTGCAGCCTCGTGTACAGGTATCTCCCATCAGCATGAAAGTGGCCGTTCCACCGTTCCAGCACTCGCCGATATTTGGACAGTTTGCCTCCTCGCAAACAGTACTCAGCTTAAAATTTGCAGCACTATTTTTGATCCAGGAGTATCGTTCTCCTCCCGGAAATGGAACTTTCAGCCAAGGAGGTTTTTTTGTGCTTATTTTGGTTGTTGTGCTTGTCACTTATATTTTTGCAGATGATTTATAATTTAGAAAATAGTTTCATTTCCGGACACATTATTTCACCACACCTGTAAATACATCACAATTCAAAACCAACCGATTGTAAGCAAAATATCGGTTGAAGCAAGTTATCTGAGCTTGGAAATAGCAGCCGGAAACGTTGGAAACAGTCACTGATTTTTATACTTCATACGGCTCAGGCAGGTTAAACTGGAAATGAAGAAATATGATGCGATTGAGTTACGGAAAGTATACCTACACAACGCTACAATATTGTATTAATAATGACTGTTGCTTATTAAGGCAGATTAATAGATGTTTGTCAGTCCAACTTCATTGAGGAGGGTTATTTCAAGTTCGAGCATCTCATGGGCTTCCTCTGCAGATCGTTCGTGATCCAAATCGGCCAGATGCGCACAGCCATGTGCCAGCAGACGAATGAGTTCTGTTTCAAAATTCCAACCATTTTCTACAGACTGTTGACGAACACGTTCTACAGAAACAACCAGTTCTCCTGCAAAATTTTCCTCCTCTGAATTTATAATCTCTGCATCCTGCAGAGCCGGATCATCTTCTGCATAAGTCCATGATAAAATGTCTGTTGGTCCATCCTTGTCACGAAATTCTTTATTTAATTTTTGAATTTCTGCATCATCTGTGAGATACAGAGATATGCCATGTTCTCCAGAAAATAAATGCTTTAGAAATATTATTAATATATTCCGAATCTTCGGCAAATCAATCAGTTCATCCCAATTTTCATCACAGCGAATTTCTATCATAAGTCGGTTTTTTCGAAGGCAAAAACCCGCAAATGAGCACTGCGGCTGCGGGGATTATCTGCAACTTCCTTTGTTGATGCATTTACCGGTCGCCTTGTCAGGACACGTCCCAACGATTTTTCTCCGCAGATGCAGTAGGGCAAGTCGGTAGGACAAACACAGGGATTTTCCCATTTTCTGAACTGCTGTTTGACAATGCGGTCCTCCAAAGAATGAAATGAGATGACGGCCAAACGTCCGCCCTGCTTCATGCGTATGGGGATTTGTGCTAACAATTCTGTCAACTCCTGTAATTCATTGTTGACTGCAATTCTAAGTGCCTGAAAAGTTTTAGTTGCAGGATTAAAACCTTTTTTTTGCAGTCTGCGTGGTATAACGCTACTCACTAAATCAGCAAGATCTCTCGTACTTTCAAACGGTTTTACTTGTCTAACCGCCAGTATCTTAGCCACGATTTTTCTGGCAAATCGTTCTTCACCATAATTGCGCAAGATTTGAATCAATTCATGCTCACTGGCAGTATTGAGCAGATGTGCCGCAGTTGTCTGCTGCCGATCCGGATCCATCCTCATATCAAGTGGCCCCTCCTGCATGAAAGAAAATCCTCTCTCCGGGCGTGCCAGTTGCTCGGATGAAAGACCAATATCAGCCAAAACGTAATCGAAAAGAGGCTCACTTAAGTTGTTGAAAACATCCTGCAGTTCAGAAAAACTTGCTTGGTTCAACTTTGTTCGTGCTGTGTATGCTTGCAGACAACCTGCTGCTGCCTCTACGGCAAGAGCATCTCTATCAATTCCAGCAAGCGTTGCTTGTGGGAATTTTTCCAACAAACGTCTGCTGTGTCCACCACCTCCTAGAGTGCAGTCCAAAATTGATGCGGTTGATTCCGGGGCAAAATCCAAAACCTCCTGCGGTAAAACTGAAATATGTTCAAACTGCATTTTCATTTGAAGCGAAACATCTTTTTGGCTGCAGGATGATAAATGTAATTTTTTTGGAAAGCCACATTATATGTGCGGCGTATATTTTGAAAAAGAGGATGCGGATTCAAAGCTTTGTTTTGAGCATAAATGAGTTGAAGCATTTTTGTAACTAGTTTATCAGGATAATCCCTACGCGTCACCAGTACAGGATACCAGGCCAATCCTGCCAAAGATTCAGACTGATAGAGATACGTATTAGCTGGAAGTTTTTGAGGAGTAAGCCAACTGAATTTTTTTCGCAAAACCTGAACTAATTGCTGGTCTGGAGACAATAGTCTGATTCCCGGATATTGCTCCAGCCAGTAGTTTACTTCCTGCAGTGGAGCAGGACCGGTAAAACTGAGAACTTCTTCAGAAAATCCAGCCGAAAAATCCGGCAGACTCTTTGAGTTGAACCAGTTAATTTTTGTCTGGGGTGCCAAACCCTTCCAAGCTTGTGCAAAATATAACGAATTCTCGTGTACAAGCAAGGTCTGTGTGTTTTCAACTGAAAGAAAGGGGCCGGGAACCGTACCCAAAACATACAACCAATTCTGCCAAAGCACAGTTATTACACGCAGATTAGTATGTTTTTTTAAATATTTGTAAGCCGAGGCTGCGTCAACTATTGCCAAAGAAACTCTGTTATTCTCCACTTGTGTCAGACGAGCCACAGGTGATATTTCTGGACGTATCACCAACTCAACTCTAGGACTGCTTTTAGAGGTGCTCCAGAGCCGCCCCAGTTCCTGAGCGAAAATATATGAACCTGTCTTTTGACTACTGGTTAGAATTATGTTTTGCTGCTGCCCCATCAATGTTATTGAACTCAAACTCAGCAGCAGGAGAAAAAGAACAAGCTTTATAATTTGACTCATATAATTGATTAATCAGCGTTGACATTCAGCACAAAAATAAGTACTCCTTTGCTGCTGGACAATCCGTTGAATCGGCAGTCCGCACTCAGGGCATGGCTCTTCCTTTTTATCATAAACCTGCAGAAATTGTTGAAATTTTCCTGTTTTGTCATCAACTCTGCGAAAATCTGAAATTGTTGTCCCATTATTTTTGATTGCCTCTTGCAGAATATATTGTGTGTTATTGACGATTCGTGACCATTCTTTTTTGTTAATTTTTCCTGCTATGCGCTGCGGATGTATTTTGGCTCGAAACAAAATTTCAGAGACATAAATATTGCCCAAACCGACAACAAATTTTTGGTCCAGCAGAATAGATTTAATTTCACGCTTCGAGGAATGAAGTAATTTTTTGAAATATTCCGGAGTCAAACCAGCCGAAAGAGGTTCAATTCCTAGTTTTTTAAGTGACTTCGAATCGCTAAGTTTAGCGTATACTTCCAAAGTACCAAAGCAGCGAATATCATCAAAAATCAAAACTCGGTTACTTTTTAAGTTAAACCAGACACGGTTATATTTAGTCGGTTCCGGAAGTGGGTTACTGATGATAAATTTGCCGGTCATACGTAAATGAGCTACTAAATACTTTTCCGGTTCTAAATGAAAAATCAAATATTTGGCCCGCCGCCTGACATCTATAAATTTTCTTCCGCTCATTTGTTGCTGAAATGCGTCCAGATCTCCCTGTACAATAGGGTTGCTGCGGAATATCTCCACAGAAGAAATAGTATCTCCAATTATTTCTTCACCTAACTCCCGCACAACTGTTTCAACTTCAGGTAATTCTGGCATCTTGCTCTTATTCAGGTTTAAGTAGTTTATCTTGATGCTGCATATTCTAACTGACTAAGTATCGACTCTCAATCCCTTTCAGCAGACTAGTTGTTTTAATCTGGTTTTAAAAAAATATTCTAACATAATTAATAAATAACTTTACTCTGACCCTAATAATATATATCAAGTTAAGTATTTAATGAACACCTCAGCTTGATCTTATATCAAATTAGCAGACCAGCTT
>JACNJW010000024.1 GCA_014382365.1 SAR324 cluster bacterium | reverse complement strand
GTAGTGGTACAGATACGCTGGCTTTGAAAACGACTGCACGTAAAGCCGGTGATTCATACATCATCAACGGCCAGAAAGTATGGACTTCACGTGCGGAACATTCTGATTTGATGCTGCTTCTGGCCCGGACAGCCAAGCGTGAAGATGTGGAAAAGAGAACTGACGGATTATCTGTTTTTATCGTGGATATGCGGGATTCCCTTGAAAATGGATTAACCATCAGACCTATCAGAACGATGCTTAATCATGCTACGACAGAAGTGTTTTTTGATGAGTTACGTGTTCCGCAGGAAAATCTGATTGGTGAAGAAGGAAAGGGATTTCGTTATATCATTGATGGAATGAATGCTGAAAGAATTCTCATTGCATCAGAGTGCATTGGCGACTCACGTTGGTTTATTAAAAAGGCGGTGGATTATGCCAATGAGCGTATCGTCTTTGAGCGTCAGATTGGTAAAAATCAGGGTATACAGTTCCCAATTGCGCAGTCTCACGCTGCAACTGAGGCCGCGGCACTGATGACGGAAAAGGCAACACTCTTGTATGAAGCCGGAAAACGTCCCGGAGCAGAAGCAAATATGGCAAAATTGCTGGCTTCCGAAGCCAGCTGGAAAGCAGCGGAAGCTTGTTTACAAACACACGGTGGTTACGGATTTGCGGAAGAATATGATGTTGAACGTAAGTACAGGGAGACACGGTTGTATCAGATTGCACCGATTTCTACTAATCTCATACTTTCATACATTGCCGAGCATGTGCTGGGACTACCAAGGTCATATTGATGGGGGCGCTTAAAGGATTATTGGTAGTGAGTCTGGAACAGGCAGTTGCTGCTCCATTTGTCTCATCAAGGCTTGCTGACGCTGGGGCACGCGTAATTAAAATTGAACGTCCGGAAGGCGATTTTGCCCGCAATTATGATCATGTTGTAAATGGTGATTCGGCTTATTTTGTCTGGCTCAATCGTGGTAAAGAATCAATTGCCATGGATTTGAGTCAACCCGAAGAAATTCGCTTGCTGCTTGCGATGCTTAAAAAAGCAGATGTCCTGATCGAAAATTTTAAACCGGGTTCATTGGCAAAATTAGGTATTGTAGTTGAGGAGTTACGGAAAGAAAATCCGAAACTGATTAGCTGCTCGATCAGCGGTTATGGAAGTCATGGTGATTGGTCTAAAATGAAGGCTTATGATCTGTTGATACAGGCTGAAACAGGCCTTTCTTCAATCACGGGTTCCGCAGATGCACCAGGACGTGTTGGAGTATCAGTGGCTGATATTGCTACAGGAATGTATTCCTGGTCGGCAATTCTGGAAGCATTGATCAGCAGAGGCATAAACGGTTGCGGGAAACACATTGAGGTTTCGCTCTTTGATGCCTTAGCAGACTGGATGGCTGTTCCCTTATTGTGGTATGATTATGGCGGAAAAGCTCCGGAAAGGGTCGGTTTATCTCATCCGTCGATTTGTCCTTATGGCGCTTTCAAAACAGCAGACGGAAAAACGCTTTTGCTCTCGATTCAGAATGAGCGGGAATGGAAACGTTTTTGTGAGGAAATTCTTAAAGATGCAGGTTTTGCAAAACAATTTCCTGACAATTCAATCCGCTTATTAAACCGTTCAAGTGTGGATAAACGCGTTGCAGATGTACTTGGAAAACTGAATCATACTGATGCAGCAGCAAAATTGAAAAAGTTTGAAATTGCCTTTGGAACGCTAAATGATTTACAGGGACTGTCCTCTCATCCTGTTCTGCGGCGCGTTGAAATTGCGGATCAGGAAGTCAGAATTAATATACCAGCTCCTCCAGCAATATTTGATAATTCTCCAAAGAACTCACTTGGAGAAGTCCCTGCCCTGAATCAGCATGGTGCCGCAATACGTGAAGAATTTTCGCAATACTATAATAATTCTGAGAATAATTAATGAATACGGAATACGATGCATGGATTGGCAAAACTGAGGTTTTTAAGGAGCAGCTCTCAGAATTAAATATTAAACGACTTCAGCATACGCTTAATTTAGATGCTAAACCACTATCTTTAGGAGAAGAGGTCTTTCCGCTGGCATTGTTAATCCTTGGTGAACCGTCCTTACCGCCAAATCAACTTGGGGAAGACGGACATCCTGTACGGGGAGAATTTATGCCACCGATTCCTTTAAAACGTCGAATGTTTGCTGGAGGAGAATATGAGTTTTTTCAGCCTTTACGGGTCGGAGATTTGGTAAAGATAAGCTGGAAAATTACAGATGTTAACTTGAAGCAAGGAGAAAGTGGTGAGCTGATTTTTGTCAATATATTACGTGAGTTCCATGTTAGTGAAACTCTTTGTGCAACAGAAAATCGTACAATAGTTTACACTGATTCTGAACCAAAGAAGAGTGAGCTTAAGGATCGGGAAATACCAGGAGAGTGGATCGAGGAGATGAACACTGATCCAATTCAACTGTTCCGCTACTCAGCTCTGACTTTCAACGGTCATCGTATCCACTATGACAGAAGCTATGCAACCGAAGTTGAGGGCTATCCCGGACTTGTTATCCACGGTCCTCTGTTGGCAACCTGGCTCTCATTATTTGCTGCAGGCAAATCCGGACGTCAGCTGAAGAAATTCCGTTTCAGAGGGAAAAGGCCGGTTTTCGATTCACATCATTTTATGCTCACCGGAAAAAAGAGCGGTAACGATTCAGCAAGTTTGCGTGTGCTGGATCACCAGTATCAACTTGCAGTTTCCGCAGAAGCGGAGTTTTTTTAACAGTTACTAAAATTCAGGCCGCTAACTTATCAAATACCTGCCCCTGATTGTCAAATAAATGGCAGGTGTCTGGTGAGAACCCGATTGAAACCTGATCACCTTCATGTACCATTTTATCACCAGGCGAATGTACTGTTAGTTCTTTGTCTCCCTCGGTCCGCAAATAGAGATAAGTTTCACCACCAAGTCTTTCCACGGCAAAAACCTCTCCACGTAATTTTGCGTTTTCTTCTCCAGTCAATTCCAGATGCTCCGGTCGCACTCCAAAACGAACTATGTTACCCGTTGTAGCATTATCACCAGGTGAGCAGGGGATTTTAATTTTGAGTTTTTGGTCAATCTCAAATTCAACAGCTTTTTCAGAAATTCCTGAAATTTTTCCATCCATAAAATTCATTGATGGCGAGCCGATAAATCCTGCAACAAATAAATTTGCTGGGTTGTGGTACAAGTCCAGTGGTGCACCGACTTGTTCCACATAACCGTCACGCAGAACCACAATTTTGTCTGCCATAGTCATGGCTTCAACCTGATCGTGAGTGACATAAATCATGGTTGCATTCAGTTCACGGTGCAGTTTCGTCAGTTCAATCCGCATTTGAACTCTGAGTTTTGCGTCCAGATTTGAAAGTGGTTCATCGAAAAGAAAAACCTTTGGATCTCTGACAATGGCCCGTCCGATGGCAACTCGTTGTCTTTGACCACCGGAAAGTTCCTTCGGTTTGCGTTCCAGTAATTCTGTAATCTGTAAAACCTCTGCGGCTTCCCGGACTTTTTGATCAACAATCTGTTTGTCAGTCTTGGCCAGTTTCAAACCAAATGACATATTTTGGTAAACATTCATGTGCGGGTACAGAGCATATGATTGAAAAACCATCGCAATCCCACGCTTAGCGGGCGGCAAAAAATTTACTTGGGTACCGTCGATTTCAATCTCACCGCTGGTTACGTCCTCCAATCCTGCAATCAAACGCAGAAGAGTTGATTTGCCGCAACCGGAGGGCCCAACAAAGACGACAAATTCGTTGTCTTTGACTTCAAGGTCAACTCCGTGAATTACTTCTGTATCACCAAATTGCTTATAGATTGACTGCATTTTTACATCTGCCATTTCTTACTCCTGCTTTCGCCTAATTTTAAAAGGTTTAGTGATCTGAAAAAACTAAAACTATACTGCTTAGTATCTCCACATACAGGTGATTCTGTCAAGTAGTCTTTAGAATGCCTTAGTATGAGAAAATTATAAATAATTATTTTGAAAAATATGTTTCAAAGAATAAAAAGAATCTTTTGGAATTCGTTTTTGAGTTGCAAAATCCACATAAACGATACCGAAACGTTGGGTGTAACCCTCTGCCCATTCAAAATTATCCATAAGTGACCAGGCAAAATAGCCTTTCAAATTCACCCCGTCTTCAAGAGCACGCGCAGCGGCACGTAAATAATCCCGGAAATACGCAACACGTTCAGGATCAGAAACCTTTCCCTCGGAGTCCAGTTTGTCCGGAGCAGCACATCCACTTTCAGTAATGTAGACAGGGAGATTCCCGTAACGATTCTTGAGCTCAAGAAGTTGTTGATAAAGCATTTCAGGATTGATTTCCCAACCTTTGATGGTTTGTGGAACTTCCGCTGGAGGTTGTAGGATTTCCACTCCCAGTGCAGTGTCCTGTGCAGAACGGGCTCGCATGGTGGTGTAATGGTTCAGTCCAAAAAAATCTAGCGGCTGCTGAATTAACTCCAAATCACCTTGCTGTATAAATGGAGCAAGTTCTGCTTCAAGTAATTGCGGATAGGTGCCCAGCAATGCCGGATCAGTGAAAGCCCGGTTTGAGAGCGCATCCAGTCTGGCACTTCCAGCAGGATCATTCTCCCAGTCTACTACAGGATGCATGACGATTACCGTGCCTATCTTTGTATCAGGAACTGTTTCACGTAGTTTGGAAACCGCAAGTCCATGCGCCAGATTCAGGTGATGCGTTACGGCCATCACCGCAGCTGCAGACTGCATTCCTGGTGCATGTCTACCCCAACCGTGTCCCAAGAGAGCGACAACATTCGGTTCATTGTGTGTGATGAAATTTGGAATGCGATCTCCAAAATTTCTACCCATAATTTCTGCATATTCCGCAAATTGGAAAGCAGTTTCTCTGTTGCGCCAACCTCCGAGATTTTCTAATCCTTGTGGTAAATCCCAGTGATTAAGGCAAAGCCACGGTTCAATGTTATGCTCCAACAAAGAATCCACTAGACGTTTATAAAAATCGATTCCGGCTTGATTGACCTTTCCGAAACCTTCAGGTTGAACGCGGGACCAGGCAGTGGAAAAACGATAGGCTTTTGCACCAAGTTCCGACATTAAACGAATATCTTCAGGATAACGCTGATAATGCTCACAGGCCACTGCACCGCTGCTTTGATCAACGATGTTTTGCGGATTCTCACAAAATGTATCCCAAATCGTTTTTCCGCGTCCATCTGCATTCACGGAACCTTCAATTTGGTAGCTTGAAGTAGAAACACCCCAGACAAAATTTTCAGGAAAATATGCCATTTTATAATTTAGTTTTTGTTTATTCTACAGGTGGAGTTCCTTTGAACCATTTCTGCCTGCCAAACCTCCTGAAAATTTTCTGCGGAACAACCATTCAAAATTTTCATAAGTATTCCAACTAACCTCACACCTGCATTGCTTGCCTGAGGACGCATAGTTGTCAAAGGTGGAATATTAGTTTTTGCTATTTCCAAATCATCATAACCTATCAATGAAATATCAGCACCAACTTTCAGTTGAAGTTGTTGGAGAGCCTGCAAGATTCCCGTGGCGGCTTCTGTTTGGAAAACGATTGCTGAGGGAGGTTCCGGTAGTTGCATCAGTTCCAATGTTTGTTGATAACTACTCAATTCGGCATCACCGTGGCGCCATTCCTTTACAAGTTCAGCATCAAAAGCAAGTCCAGCAGATTTTAATCCGTTTCTATAACCATCAAAACAAAAAGCTGGAAACATGTAATCCGGCTCGCCATTAATCAATGCTATCCTCTGATGGCCGAGTTCAGTTAAATATGTACAGGCTTCTTTAAATGCCAGTTCTCCGTCCATGTCGAGAAAAGCATGCGGACGCTTATCTTCGGTTCTTCCATACAATACAAAAGGGAACTCCTGATCAAGCAGATAAGAGATTCGTTCATCACTGGCTTTTGTCAGTGTTAATATCATACCATCAACACGCTTACCCTGTACCATTCTTCGAAGAGAATCTATTTCATGTTCAGAGTCAGGTGCAACAGAAATGGTTAAGTCGTACCCTACTTTGCTCAGACTAACGCTTATTCCAGCCAGTAAATCCAGAAAAAAAGTGTCTTTAAAATAATTTTGACCGGGTGAAAGAGCAATCCCGATGGTTTCCGTTTTTCCTTTCTGTAATCTTTGTGCTACAGGACTAGGATGATAGTTATGCTTTTTGGCTGCTACTCTAACTCGGTTACGGGTCTTAGTGCTGACGTCAGAATAACCAGCCAGTGCTCTTGATACGGTTGTGGGTGAAAGTTCCAACAATTTTGCAAGTTGGCGTAAATTTACAGTCATAAAATGTCAGTAGTAATGTTGATTATTAAGACAATTATTATTAATTGTTGATAAAGATAAAATTTGTTCAAATCGTTTTGAGCCTTTAGTTATGCAGTTTTATCCTTCTACTGTCAAGGTATCTCGAACTATTTTTTAGATAAAATAAAGAAAAGTTAATTTTTATGTTGACAGTTAATTATATTATCAATATTCTTGCACCGTGTAGTGTTTGAATTATTTTCCAAAACGTTTTGGGAAAAAATTTAGACAACACAAAATGGTGTGGTTTGTTGCCATTCCTGAATTGCTAATCCATAGAATGAAGGAGTAAGTCTATGAAACATTACTTGAAAGTAATGCAAGGAGCATTACTGGCAGTTATTTGTGCTGCATTGATTAATGTGCCTGCAATGGCAGGTGAATACAAGGGGCCTAATCTTAGTGGACAAACGGTCACTATCTCAGGTCCATGGTTGACGGCGGACGAAGAAAGTTTTGAAGCAGTTACTGCATATTTCGAGAAGGCCACGGGGGCCAAAGTCGAATATGCTGGATCAGACAGCTTCGAGCAACAAATCGTCATCGACATCAAGGCGGGTAGTCCACCGAACCTGGCGGCATTTCCACAGCCGGGCCTTGCGGCAAATATGGCGGCCATCGGCGGTTTAGTGCCTTTGGGAAGTGCTACCGCAAATTGGGTCAAAAGCAATTATGCAGCAGGACAGTCCTGGGTAGATCTGGGGACTTATCCCAGCAAAAGCGGAAAGAAAGAGTTTTATGGCTTTTTCTTTAATGTGAATGTCAAATCTTTAGTTTGGTATTCTCCGGAAAACTTTTCAGACGGCGGATATGCTGTACCGAAAACGATGGAAGAATTGATTGCCTTGAGCGATCAAATCGTTAAAGATGGTGGTACTCCCTGGTGTATCGGACTTGGTTCTGGAGATGCAACCGGGTGGCCGGCAACTGACTGGGTTGAAGACCTGATGTTGCGCACACAACCGCCTTCAGTTTATGACGGTTGGGTAACTAACGATGTCAAGTTCAACGATCCACGCGTGGTTGCGGCGATTGAAACTTTCGGCCAATTCGCCAAAAACGGCAAATATGTTGACGGCGGAATGGCGGCCGTCGGTTCGACCGATTTCCGGGACAGCCCCAAAGGTTTGTTCACTGTGCCTCCACGATGCTATATGCACCGTCAAGCCAGTTTCATTCCGGCTTTTTTCCCGAAAAGCGTGAAGGTCGGTGAAGATGCGGATTTCTTCTATTTCCCGTCTTATTCCACTAAAAAATTGGGTAACCCGGTTTTAGGCGGTGGAACTTTATTGGCTATGGCCAAAGACAGCAAAGCCACCCGCGAGTTCATCAAGTATTTGCAACATCCGAAATCTCACGAAATTTGGATGGCCCGTGCCGGATTTTTAACTCCGCACAAAGGCGTGGACTTGAGCAAGTATTCCAGCGCGACTTTGCGTAAACAAGGTGAAATTTTGCAAAACGCAACCACCTTCCGTTTTGACGGTTCCGACCTGATGCCGGGAGCAATCGGCGCAGGTGCATTTTGGAGCCAAATGGTTTATTATGTAAGTGGCGCATCAGCCAAAAAAGTTGCTGATAATGTCCAAGCTACTTGGGATTCAATTAAGTAATAGTCCCTACGAGAGGGCCGCATTAAAATGCGGCCTTCTTTGTGATCCATCCACTGGTGTAATAAATTAAATTGCGGAGAATATTGTGAAAACTATGACCTGTAGACAACTTGGAGGAGCGTGCGATAAAGAATTTCAAGCGGCCTCTTTTGATGAAATAGCGGAAATGAGCAAACAACATGGCATGGAAATGTTTCAGCTAAATGATGAAGCACATCTTAAAGCCATGAATGAAATGCAGGAACTTATGCAAAAACCGGAGGCAATGAAAGAGTGGTTTGAGAATATGAAAAAAGATTATGACTCATTACCTGAGGATTAGTAGCGGATCATGTCCAAGCAACTGGAGATTCGATTAAGTACTAATTCCAGCCAGTAGCATTACATTAAAAAAAGTCCCTCTTCGCACTAAATGTCGTCGCAATTATATATGTTTGTTTTTAGATGTTTGAATTGTAACAAAAAAGATAAAATTAAAAGATTTTACGTAAAATAAAAGATAGCATGAAAACACTCATTGTCTTTGCACATCCAGAAAGAAATAGTTTTAATGGTGCAATGCTGGATACTGCAAAAACTGTCCTCAAAACACCTGGAAATGAAGTCAAAATTTCGGAACTGAATCAAATGGGTTTCGATCCACTTTCGAACCGCTCAAATTTTAAAACAGTCAAAGATAACGACTATTTCAAGCCACAAGTCGAAGAAAAACATGCTTCTGAAAACGATGGCTTTGCGGAAGATGTAGAAACAGAAATTCAGAAAATAGAATGGTGCGATTTGATGATTTGGCAATTTCCGCTTTGGTGGTTTAGCCTTCCGGCTGTTTTGAAAGGTTGGGTTGATCGAACCTTTGTTATGGGGCGCGTTTATGGGATGGGCAAAATTTACGACACTGGAGCTTTTAAAGGAAAACGCGCACTTTTGTCATTGACCACCGGAGGCCCAGAACCGGCTTATAATAAAGGCGGTTTCAACGGAGATATTGACAGTATTTTGAAACCGATTCAGCGGGGAATGTTGAAATTTACCGGATTTGATGTTTTGTCTCCCCATATTGTCTATGGAGCAGCACAACTTTCTGATGATGAACGAAAAGTAAAATTAGTGCAATTTCAAACTCGTCTTGAAAATATCGTAAAAGAGCATGCGATTGAAGTGCTAGAATATTAAGGACATTGCTACAAAAAAAAGGCGTGTCGAGCAATCAAATTACTTTGCTGAAATTCTGAATGATGTTACGGATCGTCCTCCTGTTTCCGGAGATGTACTTTAATTAAATCCGGAAAATAAAACAGATATTTCCTTTAACTTCAATAGTCCGGAATGGTCACACAACTTCTAAGCGCTTTCCTCGCCGTTGTTTTAGGCGTTGGAGCTTGTACGCTTTATTATGTCGGTTCTAATTTTCTGCTCGATTTGGCATTTACCGATTCCGGAGAAAATGCGGTTCGCAACAGCCGTCAACGGGGCGCCATTCGTCCGTGGTTATTTTTAGCTCCCGCCCTTTTGATTCTTTCCATTTATCTCGTTTATCCCGTTTTTGAAACACTGCGTTTGAGTTTTTACAATTTCGGCGGATTTGAATTTGTCGGCCTGAACAATTATATTTGGGCCACCAAAAATCCGGAATTTTTACTAGCCATCGGTAATAATTTTATGTGGTTGCTGGTTGTGCCGTCGTTGAGCGTGGCTTTCGGTTTGGCGGTTGCGGTTTTAGCGGACAAACTTTGGTGGGGAACGCTGGCCAAATCTTTGATTTTTATGCCGATGGCTATTTCATTTGTCGGCGCAAGTGTGATTTGGAAATTCGTTTATGATTATCGGGGGCCGGATACTGATCAAATCGGCAGTTTGAATGCTTTTGTAATGATGTTCGGTTTTGAGCCGCAAGCCTGGATAACACTTCCGTTTTGGAATAATTTTTTCTTGATGGTAATTTTGGTTTGGATTCAAACCGGATTTGCAATGGTCATTTTCAGTGCTGCTTTACGCGGAATTCCGGAAGCAACTTTGGAAGCCGCACGCATTGACGGAGCAGGTGAAATACAGATTTTTTTCAAAATAATGGTTCCGCAAATTATGGGGACAATCATGGTCGTTTGGACAACTATCACCATTATAGTCCTCAAAATATTTGATATTGTTTTAGCCATGACCAACGGCCAATGGAACACTGAAGTTTTAGCGAATTTGATGTTTGACTGGATGTTTCGGGGCGGCGGAGATTCCGGACGAGGAAGCATCGTCGCTTTGATGATTATGTTGGCGGTGATCCCGATTATGATTTGGAATATCCGTAACTTCCGCAAAGAAGAGGAGGCAAGATGATAATCCGGAAACCGAAATCACTGACTTTCGGAAAAGTCTTTAATCACTTAGCTTTGCTAGCCTTAGTTTTACTTTGGATTACGCCGACCATCGGCTTGCTCATCAGTTCATTTCGCGACAAAGAACAACTCGCCTACACCGGCTGGTGGACAGCACTTTCAACTTCTGAACAAAATGCGTGGGGACGAACCGGAACTGCCGAAGATCAAGTTAAAAAAGACGGAAAGTTCCTGATTTCCGGAACAATTTTAACTTCCAATGAAAAAACAATTCTAACTTACAATACCAATTTCAAAAACCTTTCCGCCTACAAATCCGGAGAAAGTATGATTTTCAAAGACGGCTCTCTTTTTACTTTGGAGTCCGACGGAAAGTACGAATGGATTTCGCAAAAACCTTTCACTCATAAACGGGGAAAACGTATTTTTTACGTAGCCGAAGTTCCTCCCATGTTTTCGTTGGACAATTACCGTGAAGTATTGGCTTCAGAAAATGTCGGTCAATCTTTTGTCAACACCTTCACCGTTACCATTCCGGCCACGATTATTCCGATTATGATTGCTGCTTTTGCGGCTTATGCTTTTGCCTGGATGGAGTTTCCGGGACGGCAATTTCTTTTTGTCTGCGTTGTCGGATTACTGGTCGTGCCTTTGCAAATGTCGCTGATTCCGTTGTTGACGATGTACAACAAAATTGGTGCATTTTTCGGCACAGAAGGAAAATCGTATTTAGGAATTTGGCTCGCTCATACAGGCTTTGGTTTGCCGCTCGCCATTTATTTACTCCGGAACTATATGGGCAGTCTTCCGCGTGACATTATCGAATCCGCCCGAATTGACGGTGCATCGCATTTCCAAATTTTCACAAAACTTGTTTTACCGCTTTCAGTTCCGGCGTTAGCTTCATTTTGCATTTTCCAATTTTTATGGGTATGGAATGATTTGTTGGTGGCCCTAGTATTTCTTGGTAAACAAGACGATCAAATTGTCCTCACCTCAAAACTCCGTGAACTACTTGGCTCACGCGGCGATAATTGGGAAATTTTAACCAGCAGTGCTTTTATCTCAATCATCGTGCCTTTATTTGTTTTTTTTGCTCTTCAGCGTTACTTCGTACGTGGATTAGTAACTGGCTCCGTAAAGGCCTGATTAAGTAAATGAAAAGATAAAATATTAATTGTAATTGAAATTAGAAAGAAAAATATGAGTTCTGTAGGTAATTCAAATATGATGTCAACTGAAGACTGGTGGAAATCTGCAGTGTTCTATCAAATATATCCTCGTAGTTTTTATGATGCTGATAACGACGGTATTGGAGATTTACAGGGGGTAATTGAAAAACTGGATCATCTAAATGACGGTAAAGGTGGTGGACTTGGTATTGATGCTATTTGGTTTTCTCCATTTTTCCCATCTCCACAAGCTGATTTTGGTTATGATGTCAGTGACTATTGTGATATTGATGTAGATTATGGAACGCTGACAGATTTTGATAATTTGCTGGCAGAAGCACACAAGCGTAATATTAAGGTGGTTTTGGATTTGGTGCTCAACCACTCTTCAGATCAGCATAAATGGTTTCAGGAATCTAGAAAAAACCAGTTCAATCCTAAAGCAGATTGGTATGTTTGGGCGGATCCTAAACCGGATGGTTCTCCACCGAACAATTGGCTTGCTGTATTTGGCGGCGCAGCTTGGACTTACGAACCGCAAAGGGAACAGTATTATTTACATAACTTTTTACCTGAGCAACCTGATTTGAACTGGTACAATCCTGAGGTAAGAGAGGCACTAGCTGATGTGGTCCGTTTCTGGATGAAGCGTGGTGTTGATGGATTTCGTTTAGATACTGCAAATTATTATGCCTATGATAAAAAGTTACGCGATAACCCTAAAAGGCCTCCTAATTCACGACCGTTGGAGGATGGTCAGGAAGCAAACCCACTCAGCAGTTACATTACAAAATACTCAAAAGATAGACCAGAAAATATTGAAATTATTCATTATTTACGCAGAATATTTGACGAAGGCAGTGCAATTACCTCTGTTGGAGAAATTGGAAGCAGTGAAGGCTTGGACGAAACCCTAAAACTCGGTGCAGATTATGTCAAGCATGGTGACGGACTGCATATGGCATATACCTTTGCAATGTTGAATAAAGAAATGAGTGCAGAGTACTTTGATCACATAGTGCGAGTTACTGAAGATTCAATTGAAGATGGCTGGCCCTGTTGGTCTTTGAGTAATCATGATTGTACCCGCATGATGACCCGTTACGATTGTTTTGCAGAGAGAGATGGATTTCAACAAATGATGCTGCTCTTAATGCTTTCTTTAAGAGGTACACCGATTATTTACTACGGTGAAGAAATTGATATGGAAGAATATCCAATTTCAAAAGCAGAAGTTAAGGACCCTCAGGGTATTCGTTTCTGGCCTGAAATTAAAGGACGAGATGGCTGCCGACTTCCATTCCCATGGGATTCCAAGGCCTCAAATCAAGGGTTTAATGAGGGAACAAAACCCTGGCTTCCTGCCAAAAACACTTTAACTCTTGATCAGGTAGTTGCTGATCCTAATAGTACATTTTATGTACTAAAGGAAATGTTGACAATCCGCAAACAATATTCTGCATTACAAAAAGGAAGTTTCAGGGAACTCTTGATAGAAGGCGAATGTTTTGTTTTTGAAAGGAAAACTGAAAATCAATCAATGTTGATTGCTGCTAATTTTTCTGCAGAGGAACAGATTATTAACTTACCAAGCAAAGTCGTCAAAGAATTGACTCCAACCACATTGAAACGTCGTTGCTCACTAAGTGGTGATAAATTGAATTTACCTGGTTGCGGCTATTTTTTAGGAATGATATGAGGCATCACGCAATTTGTTTGTCTAAAAACTCAATAATACAATTCTATTGATCGACAACCTTTAAAGTAACGGTATCACAGTTATGATCATTTCAGCGGAAACGTTGACGTACATCCTCAAGCTCTTCTCCAACACCGGGTATTTTGGAACTGGTCCACTGCTTAAAAAGTGATGTTCCGCCTTCGATTAGTTTTTCAATCCGATTTTGTTCAGTCTCAGTCGTAATTTCAATTACCTCACATGTATCCAGTTTAGCGCTCAGATAATCATCGCTGGTCATGATTTCGTCTACTAAACCTTTTTCTTTTGCCTGTGATGCCAGCCAATATTCTCCTGTAGAAATATCTTCAATATCTACATCTGGGCGGCCATTTTTAATAAGGGTTTTGAAAGCTTCATGAATAGCTGCAATGTCGTCCTGCAGTTTTTGTTTACCTTCATCAGTAACTTCAGTAAATGGTGTGACAGTTCGTTTGTATTTACCAGCCGTGAATAGGTGATAATCTACCTCATTTTTTTGTAAAACACGATGAAAATTTGGAATGCCGGCTACTACTCCAATCGAGCCAATAATAGCAAATGGTGCAGCAATTATTTTATCTGCTACTGCAGCCATCATATAACCTCCACTTGCCGCAACAGTGTCTACACAAACCACACTGCGCAAACCTGCCTGTTTGAGACGTTCAAGTTGAGAACTTGCCAAACCGTACTGGGGCACTGCACCCCCCGGACTGGTCAGACGGATAACAATTTCGTCGGCTGGTTGTGCTACCTGCAGGAGAAATGAAATTTGATCCCGAAGCTGTTCTACTTCTGAAGCCATCACGTTGCCGATGAATGTCAACACATAAACGCAATTAGAGTGATCTTTGAGAACATCCACAGTTTTCAGTCCTCCTTTTAATTTTTCGCGGATGGTACTGACTGTTTTGGCACTCTCTTCCTTGTCTTTTGATTTTTCTGCTTTCTCTTCCTTTTTCCTGGCTTTTTTCAAGAGCTTTGTGGCTTCTTTGGGTAAATAAGGTGAAAAATGCAGTTCTTTTTCCAGGCGTTCAAAATCACTGTCAAAGCGATTATTCCAATGTTTGAAGGACAAATGTGGTTCCTTTTTTCTGCGTTTACGTTTAAAAAAAATAAGTTTTAGCACCAGAGACAGACCAGCAAAAAGGAAAATTAATACTGCCGCATGATAAAAGGACCAATATTGCTCAAGATACTCGTTCATAAAATTATTTATTGTTTAATGTTAGTAGTCCCCAGCTTGGAGGAAGGATATAATTATGTTAGAATAATCAGTCTTTAATTTAAACAAAATTATTAGTTATTTTACATGTATAAGTCAGATCCAAATTTATTGAGAACAGTTTTTTTGTTAAGTGTTTGTTTTGCCCTTACAGGATCCACAAGCAGCCTTACGATTTCTGCCTCTTCTTTGGTTGGGTTTCAACTTGCTGACAACAAAGCACTGGCGACCTTACCGATTTCAATTCATTTGATTGGTACCATGCTGGCTGGAATTCCGGCTTCCTTACTGATGAAACGCGTAGGCCGCAAGTACGGTTTTATGATTGGTACCGGAATCGGTGCTATAGGTGCTATTTCTGCAGCAGCATCAATTATTTATGCCAGTTTTTTCTTTTTTTGTCTAAGCATATTCTGTTTGGGAACTTTGAGTGGTTTTGGCCAACTGTATCGTTTTGCTGCAGCAGATGTAGCTACCAATGAGTTTAAAACAAAAGCAGTCTCATTGGTCATGTTTGGAGGAATTATTGCGGGTTTTATTGGACCGACTGTCGCTTCGATGGCCAAAGATCTTATACCAAATGCTCAGTTTGCAGGAAGTTATCTGTTTGTTATACTGTTTTTTGTACTTACAGTCATGGTTTTGTCTGTAACTAAACTACCTAAGCCAAGCGAGGCAGAGCAAAAGGGGAAAACTCGTCCATTGAAAGAAATCTTCAGCCAGCCAAAATTTCTAGTTGCTGTATTGACCTCAATGGCGGGCTACGGAGTGATGGCTATGATAATGACCGCCACTCCACTGGCAATGACTGAAGGCAGTGGTCATCCATTCAGTGATGCAGCATTCGTTATTCAGTGGCATGTTGTAGGCATGTTTGCTCCTTCTTTTTTTACCGGCTCCTTAATCCATCGTTTTGGTGCAGTTCCGATTATCTTTACAGGGATACTGTTGAATATATTATGCGTAATAATAAATTTTTCCGGAACTGATGTACTTAATTTTTGGTCGGCCTTGATATTGTTAGGTATAGGCTGGAACTTCATGTTTGTGGCCGGCACAACTATGGTCACAGAAACCTATTACCCTGCAGAAAAAGCCATTGTACAGGGTGTTAATGACTTTCTTGTTTTTGGCTTTTCTGCTTTTTCATCATTGCTTGCAGGGGTACTCCAGACAACTATGGGGTGGGAGGTAGTAAATCTCAGTGCGATTCCATTGCTGGGATTGGTAGTAATTGCACTTCTTTGGTATACATTTGGTTATTCAGGAAAAAAAGGACTCTCATTCGTGGAACAAGAAATATGACTGATTTCAAAAGTAGAATCCAAATGTGACCACAAATCCACTTGGTGCTTTCAGAATGTCATTCCATTTGTCGGTGCGTGATTTTATATTTGCATCAAGATCTGCTCTTGAGCCTGATAGTAGACTCCATGTTTCCCAATATTCTACTACTTTTACGGACTGTTTGTGCGTGAGATTGTAACGTAGAATATCGATTGCTAAAAAGCCGATATCATTGAAGCGCAGTAGACCTGCTCCCAGACTGGCTACAGTAGTCTCAAAATGCATGTCAAACAATGCTTTCCCAGTAATGCGGTTGAAAGTTCTGTTGTACAAATTGATCGTACGGTGTTCTCTGGCAGCCATGAGGTAAAAATTCTCTCCATAAAACCATTTTAAAAACAGCGTTTCTTCTCTGAATCTGGATGTGCCGAAGTTTTCCCGTCGCTCTTTTTCCCAAATTCCAAAGAGCTCTGAATCACTGATTTCCGTACCAATCACAAACGGATCCCAATACACTCCAAGACTAACAGCAGGTGCAAGAATGATGATCGGGTTTAATCCATAACTGATGCCGAGCATATAAGCTCTGACTGAATCAGTACGTTTTGTAGGTTGAAGAGCTTCACTTGCAGCAGCAGGATCAAGATAGGGGTTATCAGAGTCGTCTTCATCAATAGTGACGTCCTGAGCAAGCACTGTGGATGTTAACAGCAGGAAAGAGGATAAAGCAATCAGCAGTGTTTGCAGCTGAAAATATTTCATTAAAAAAAATGGAGAAGGTACACGCAGCGAAAATAACTCAGCTGAATGCAGAAAAAATAATCCAGGCCGAAAAAAGGTATTCTGCTTCAGTTTAAGTTATTTGCTGCGTAGCAATGCAACAGATCAATGGCCATGCCAGGTACGGCACAAGTGTTTGTCTGAAATGGGTATAATAGGTACTTTGCCGAGGAAAGTTAGGTAACTGAGGAAAAATATACCGATAAACCCAAGAGTGATCAGTAATTCGTGCATGCCCATACTAACGTGATAATGACCAAAATCCTGCAGTGAAGGTACCACCATCAGGTAAACTACGAACCACTGTCCAATAACGACCCAGATACCCATTACCCGAATGTAATTCGGAATGCGGCACAATGTTTTAGGCAGCAGACCCAGAAATGGAATTGCAAAAACACCAATTATAATCAGCAAAAACATTGTAGCCCATGGCTGCTCCATGGAGCGAATTACCAAATAAGGTGTTTCTTCCGGCAAATCTGCATACCAGATTACAATGTATTGTGAATAGCCCATATAGGCCCAAAGCAACGAAAATGCAAATACCATCTTTGCTAAGTCATGCAGACGGTTAATTGTAATGTATTCTTCAATTCCAAATCGGTTTCTCACTGTAACAGCAATGACCAGCAAAAGTCCCATAAATGCATGCATATTGCCGACGATGAAAAAAACTCCAAAAAGTGTACTGAACCATTCCTGATCCAGAGTCATGATAAAATCCCAAGCCAAAAATGATCCACCAAAAGCATAAAGTAAAGCCAGTGCAGGAGCAATTTTTCTGGACAGTAATTCAAGACGTATCACTTCTTCTTCGTGATCTCCGTATCCATCCAACATTTTGTCCGCAAATTTTCCACCCCAATCTGAACCCAACAATTTGCGGGCTAGTGCAATGTCCGGCTTGATTGATGTTTTTACAAACCACCAGGAAACAGCATAGATTAAAAGGAGCCAGGCGATGTTACGGCTAACAAAGAACGGTAAATTTAACCAGCCGGCTTTAACTGCAACACCATGATGTAAAAAGGGGTTGTAAGTCCATTCATAAAGAACTCCGCTGCCAAAAAACACTATGATGAACATTACGAATGAATAAGGAAGAAAGCCAGCACATGCTTCTGCCAGACGTTTGAAGGGACGTCCCCATTTTGCATCCGTCAGTTGCCAGATCACACTAAAAAATATTCCTGCATGCGCAATTCCTGCCCAAAAGACAGTGTTAATCAAAAATGCCTGCCACGTTCTTTCCAGTCCAGCTTCACCTCCTGTTAAGAGGCCTACGAAAAACATGCCTGCACCCAAAATTATGAAGACCCATAGGAGTCGTTTAATATTATCTGGAATTGTAAAAAGAGATTTTTCTGCTATATCTTTCATTGACTGGAACCTTTACCGAACGTATCACTCATCATATAGTTGACCATGTCCCAACGATCCCTTACCGAAGTTTGTGCTCCGTATGAAGGCATAAAACCGCGTGGTTCCTGGAAAAAACTACCGTATTTAATTTTATTGTAGAGGTGCGGAGCAGCAGTTGACATTTTAAAAAATGCAGTGATTGGTGGTGCCGGAACACCTTTTTCAACTACCACTGTCTGCGACTGTCCATCTTCACCGTGACAGGCTGCACAGTAAGTATTATAAAGTGTTTTTCCTCTTGCAAGAGAATCTGCACTTGCCTGTGTTGGATTTTTTGGTGTAAATTCTCTCGGATTACCTCTAGTACCTGCACCATCACCGAAAACTGCAGGAACAAATGGATCAAAAATCTTAACTACTTTCCCCAAAACCAGACGCACTGGTACTGACTTTTCAGGAAACTTCTGATAACTTCCTTCTTCTTGTGGTTTGATACTTTTTCCATCATACATTTCGCGAAAGAAAGGATAGTCCTTACCGTCAAACCAGGGGAGAGCATCGTTTTCAATTCCATAACCTTTTTGTGGATCAAAGTATGGATACTGTTCCATTGCTCCAACTGAAGCGGAGGTCAATAAAATCGCTGCAATGATGGTTATCAAAAAATATTTATTTGGGTAATGTCTACTATTTTTCAACATGAACCTCCTCTGCACCATTCTTTTTCATGAGGTTCTCAAACTCTTCCAGTTTGGATTCTTCACACCGAACCACAACTCCAAAACGATCTCGCTGAAAACGAGGATAGTCTTTTGCCCCTTTTGGTATAGGGAAACGAAATGAGTCTATTATTCCTAAAAGTGCCAGACCTGCTAATGTGTGGATTGCTGCAAACAAAATTGTTAACTCAAAACCAATTATAGTGAATGGCGGAATTGCTACGATGGGCTTTCCACTGACAGGCAAAACCCAGTCTGAAGCAGTCCAGGCTGGTAAACTGTAACCAATAAAACAACCTAGTGCCCCAAACGCCAAAGCAATCCAGGGAACAATTGTAGTTGGTTCTCCCAATGCATGGTCAATTTCGTGGCGCGGACATGGAGAGATCACAGTTGGTTGAACACCCTCTTTACGAACTTGTTCAATGGTTTCTGTGGTCTCATCCAGATATTCAAAAATTGCCCATACTCCTGTAAATTTACTCATTAGTGACCTTTTGCAGCGTTTCTCATAGGAGGATTAGTTGCTTCTTTCAACTCCATTATTGCCATTGGTGGTAAACTCTTGGCAAATAAAGTAAAAAGTGTAAAAAAGAATCCGAAACTGCCAACAGTGATGCCTACTTCAACTACAGTTGGCCAGTATTCACCCCAGGCTGCAGGATCGTATTCGTGTTGTAATGAACTGCCGACAATATTAAAACGCTCAAACCACATTCCAATATTGACAAAAATTGTGATTATCCAAACTGCTAAGGCATTGTTTCTGATTTTCCAGCGCCAGAGAGGTATTGGTGCAATCACGTTGCAAAAAACCATCAGCCAAAATGCAATTTGTGGAAAGTTGATTTGATTTTCTCCTAATAAAGTCCAACTTTCCATTTCACCAAAAGGACGGTAGTAAAAAATCGCCCGCTCAAAAGGACTTCCGCTGTAATAACCAATGAAAAATTCAGAAGCATAAGCGTAGCCGACAATCATTGAAGTAAAAATAATCATCTTTGAAACGCTTTGTATTACATGATTTGTGATGTAATCCTGTAAACCAAAGACTGCTCGCATTGGAATCAAAACAGTCATTACCATGGAAAGTCCGGAAAAAATTGCTCCAGCTACAAAATATGGTGCAAAGATGGTGGTGTGCCAACCTGGAACAGAAGACATTGCAAAGTCCCAGGAAACAATGGAGTGTACCGAAAATACAAGCGGTGTTGCCAATGCGGCAAAAATTAAATATCCACGCATGTAATGTATCCACTGATGGTTAGTACCTCGCCAGGCTAAAGCCATTGGGGCATAAATCAGAGCTTTTAGTTTTTTACCTTTTCGAATTGCTTCATCACGTAAAATTGCCATGTCCGGAATCAAACCCAGCATGAAAAACATGATTGAAACGGACATGTAGGTTGTGACTGCAAAGACATCCCAGACAAGTGGAGACTTGAAATTGACCCAGAGCATCCTTTCATTTGGATATGGAATCAACCAGTAGGCCAGCCATGGGCGTCCTGTGTGCAGCAAGGGGAAAAGCCCTGCTGTCATCACGGCAAAAACTGTCATGGCTTCTGCACTGCGGTAAATTGCTGTTCTCCATGGTGCTCGAGTCAGATAAAATACTGCAGATATCAAAGTTCCTGCGTGGCCAATTCCAATCCAGAAAACGAAGTTTGTAATATAAAAACCCCAGGCAATAGGATGACTGATTCCGCTGTAGCCAATACCTACATCTACTTGAATAGCCAGACTCAATGCACCAAGTCCCAAAGCCATTAAAAAACCAAGCAGCAAAAGGTAGTATGAAGGACGCGGCTTGTCCAGCATTGCCAGCATCTCATCATTAATCTGTCCGTAATCCAAGGTGGTAGCCTTGATTCCAGGATGCCCTTGATGCTCATCAATGACCACCTTTCCGGCGGTTGCGTTATATTCCGCAGTTGTTCCCATTTATGCTCCGTATGCTCCTTGAATCATTTTGTTATCCGTGATTTTCTGAATTTTGATGAGAATCGTGGTTTTCTGAATTGTGACCGAGAACCTCTCTGGTGTTAACTTTTTTCAGGTAGGTAATGGCAGGTTTGTAATTTAATTCAGCAAGCACTTCATATTGGCGGTCCCTTTTATCTGCAGTTTCCCGCAAAGCGCTTTTGGCAACCTTACTCTCCGGATCCATCAAGTTTCCAAAGGTAATGGCTTTCGTGGGACAAGTCTGCTGACATGCTGTCAAAACTTCACCATCTTCCAAATCACGGCTAAGATCTTTTGCATCATATTTTGCAGTTTTAATACGCTGTACACAGAATGTACATTTTTCCATCACTCCAACTTCTCGTGTAGTGATTGTCGAATTCAATTGTTGATCCAGCGGAGCAGGAAATTCGTAGTTAAACCAGTTGAATCGTCTCACCTTATATGCACAGTTATTAGAACAGTAGCGTGTACCAACACAACGGTTATAGATCATTGCGTTCAATCCTTCAGGATTATGATATGTGGCATAGACAGGACATACTGTTTCGCAACCGGCATTTCCGCATTGCTGACAAAGCATTGGAGAAAAACGTGTTTCAAAATCGTCGCCATAGCCTTCAATGTAACGTTCCATACGAATCCAGGACATTTCTCGCCCAATTGCAGTTCTGATTTTTCCAACAACTGGTATATTGTTTTCTGCATAGCAGGCAACAACACAGGCGGAACAACCGTTACAACGGTCCAAATCAATCGTCATTCCCCAGCGGTATGGTTTGTAATAACCAGCTGTTTCTGAACGGTCAGGATAAAATTCAGTTGGACGCTTGTGTGCACTTCCATGATTTTCAGGATGTGCCAATTCTTCAACAGTAGTTGCTGCAGCAATCTCCCGACCCAACTGTCTGGCATTTCCGTCTGTATTAACGGTGTACGATTTTTCATTGATCAGCTTCAGCTCAGCTTGTACACCAACGAAGCTTAGATTACCGGCGTTGTCAAATTCGCCAGGCAAGAGTTGCATCACATTGATTCCGAAACCGTCAGCCACTTCTCCGGAATGTTGATGTCCTTGTCCCATAGGGATTGCAATTGCATCCCTGTGAATACCAAAATGATAATAAGCAGTAGCCTGTACAGAGCCATGAGGTGTCTTTACCTCAATTATCGCACGGTCATTGATTCCAAGTTTTTGTGCTGTGTCCGGATTAATTTCAACCCATGAATCCCATACAATCTGACTCATCGGGTTGGGAACTTCCTGCAACCAGGGCTTGTTGGCGCCACTACCGTCTCCTAGAAGAAGTGAAGTTGTGGGCAACAGCGTCAAACCTTCTTGGCCGACTAACTCAGGACTACTGACTTTGACAGCAGTAACTTTTCTGCTTAAAGCTGTTCGAGCGAATTTTGGTTTCTCATAGATCCCACCGTTTTCTAAAATACTAATCCAGAAATTTTCGAAACTTCTTGTGTCTCCAAGTTCACGTTGAATTTTACTCCATTTATCTTGAAGAAAATCCAGATAATTCGAATTTCCAGAGAATGCCGTTTTATCTATGCTTTGAACTGTATTTATTAAAATATCTTCACGGGCTTTTGCGTCAAAGGTATTCACTGCTGACATCACAGGCTGTTGAATACTTTTTACTCCACTTCGCGGGAATGCATCTCCCCAGCTTTCATAGGCTGTCAATGCAGGTAAAACCAGATTTGCCTCGTGTGTTGTTTCACTCTTTTGGGAGGCCAGGCTGACCACGAAAGTCTTCTTTATAGCTTCGGCAAATCCCATTGAAGGAGGAAGAGCATAAACAGGATTGGAATCGTCAATGATGAGTAGTTTTATTTTTCCGGCATCGAGATCACTGATTAACTCTAACAGATCCTGATGAGTTGATTTTTTAACAGCAGTTTGGTTATAAAAACGAAGTGTCTTGTCAAGTGCTCCGGAGACAGCATTTAATATATTTACTGCAACCAGAGTTTCAACACTCTGCTTTGTTGCAGATACATTGCCACCGCCAATTGCCAGTAAAGGTCCATGTTCCAGTGCCTCTTTTGCAAGACCTCTAATGGCTTCAGCAGAAACTCCTGTTTCCTCTGCCACGTTTTCCGGAGAGTATGATTCGAGGTAAGCCTTGAGGAATGTGTGACTTCCATTTTCCTGCTGAATAACTGCAGCAATTGCTAAAGCGACCAAGCCTTCGGTTCCCGGATTAATTACTACCCAACGGTCAGCTTTTGCTCCTGTCAGAGAAACGTGTGGAGAGATATGGACGAATTTATTTTTGTTGCCTTTTTGGTAGGCATGCATATCTGCAAAACGTCGTGCATTTTCGACAGGATTCCCCCACGTTTCGAGAAAATCGGCACTGAAATTGAGGATTAAACCTGCTTTTTCAAAAGCGTATTCTGGAACATCGGCACGGTTAAAAGCAATTTGATTTGCCTCAACCTGACTGTTTTGTGACAACAGCTCAAAATCTACACGTTTTCCTCCGCCTGCCGCCTGCAGCCATTCGTCCAGAAAGTCTCCCTCACTGCCAACGGCAGGTTTACCCAGGTAAGCTATTGCACCTGCTGCTGTTTGAGTCAGTGCAGAAAACTGTTGCAGGCCTTCTTGCCATGGAATCTTTTTCCCATCTGCCAGTGGATAGGCATGTCTGCTGGGATTGTAGAGAGTTTGTAATGAAGCTTGCCCTTTTGCGCAGAGTGCCCCTTGATTTAGCGGGTGATTGGGGTTTCCTTCTGCTTTCTGGGCTCGATGTTCCCGGGTTGTGACCATCATTCCACAAGCTGCATCACATTCTCTGCAGGTGGTCATGTATTGGTATGCAGTCTGCGGAGTATATTCATAATCCGTTGGCGGAACCAACATGGGGATTAATTTTTCCGGTTTGTTTTCACAACCAGCAACAACAGCAGTTGCACTGCCGGCACCCACATATTTGAATAAATTTCTTCGGCTGAGGCCCTTCTTCATTTTTCTCTCTTAGCTTTAATAATGGCAGGTGTAGCAGTCAAGCATATTTGGGTTGTGATAACCTTTTTCATTTACTAATCCAATTGCAGCTTCACGTTTTTTGTCCATTTCTTTGGCGTGATACCAACCGGCAATTGTACTTCCTGTACGTTTCCTTTCTTTGGCACCTTTCACCTGCAGGTGACACTCCATACACCAGCCCATTTTACCAAAATTTTCATCAACCTGTGTGATTACTTCCATTTGACGAACATCTCCATGACAGGCCAGACAACGTTGGTCACCTCCAGTCCTGAACTGAGCCAACTTGCATTCTAAACTGCGAGGTGCATTTTTAGTGTCACATCCTGCTCCGGCATCATCCAGTAATCGATTGCTGTCGGCATTAATGTGCTCTTTATGAGGGAAACGAACAAAATCCGGTACGTCATGTATTTTGACCCATGGAATAGGTTCTTTATCAGACCAAAAAGTTCGCATCTTATTGACCTCTTTGCTGTCAGGCTGCACTAATTTTTGTTCTTTGGGACCATGACAACCGATACAGGTACTGACAGGTGGAACTCCTGATGAAAAAGAGCGGCGTGCATAAAGGTGGCAATATTGACAGGCAATTCCGTTTTGTACTGTGTGAAGTTTATGACTGAAGGCAATGGGCTGTTCTTCTGCGTATGCTGTGGTAGTATTTAATGCCAAAAAAAATGCTGATACAAACAAGCCTACCAAGAAGTATTGTTTTAAATTTATGACTTTCTTTCCCAACATGTACTCGCTAAATTTGTGACTAGAGTTTTCATTAAATTACAATGAAATATGAGATCATGTAGACCTGAAAAAGGCAACCCTTTTTTTATTAATGTTGTATTATTATTAGTGTGGTTTTGATTATGTATCTAGTTATTAGCAGATGCTAATAGCTAAATATGCTTGATTAATCAACGAAAACTGCTTAGTCTACTGCAGATTGTAAAATCAACAACCATGAAAAACAGAACTGCTAGAAACTTGAAAATATTGTATTGGCGCTCCCACCGTGACTCGAACACGGAGCTAGGGTTTAGGAAACCCCTGTTTTATCCAGTTAAACTATGGGAGCAGAAATATATCAGGTAAGATCAGCTAATTTATTAAGCATAGAATTGCCAATAAAAATCAAGACAACAAATATAAATAAAACTCAATGCAGGCTGGATGAATTAATGATCAACAGCATCTGATTTGAATTATATTCTGCATATAAAATGAGATATCTTCAGTCTCTAAAATGTCGTCTTAAGATAAACAAACAAACTTCACAGGTTCTTAAATCATTCTCAAAAACAAATATAGATGTTAGAAAAATATAAAACTGTTGCAAGAGACATCATTGACTTGGCAGTCAGTGATGGAGCCGATCTAGTTTCGGTATCGCTTGCCAACTCAACCTCTTTTCAAGTTGATGTCCGTGACAAGAAAATTGAATCTCTTCAGGAATCAGGTTCTTCAGGAGTTCACCTGACAGTTTCTGTGAACAAGCGAAGGTCCACGGTTTCCTCCAATGATCTGCGGCTCGAGACTCTGGCACCGTTAATTCGTTCAACTTTGGATGCGCTGCCTCACATGGGAAAAGATGATTGTTACAGCCTGCCTGATCCTAAATTGCAAGGTCGTGCAGCGGTTAACCTAGAATTTCTAGATCCAAATTTTGACAAACTGTCAACAGAAGAAAAAGTGCAAATTCCATTAGATTTGGAAATGCTGGCAGTTAATTCTGACAAAAGACTAAGAACAGATCAGTCATTCTACTCTGACAGTATTTCTCACATGGTACATGCAGATTCAAATGGCTTTCTTGAGGGTGAGACAAAAACTCTCTACAGTCTCGGTGTCTCAATGATTGCAGATGATGTTGAATCAACGTCAACCGGTTCAAGTGATTCAACCAATATTGGACGTAAGCAAACAGACGGTTGGTACAGTGCCGCTCGATTTCACAATAATTTGATACCTGCCCAGGAAATTGTTGAAAAAGCCTGCCATAGAACTTTACGAAAACTTGGAGCAGTTAAACCTTTGAGTCAGGAAGTTCCGGTAATTTTCAGTCCTGAAATGGCACAAAGTTTTTTGGGTAAAATTGCGTCTGCACTCATGGGAGAGAATTTATTCCGTAAGCAGTCATTCCTATTGAACATGCTAAATGAGTCAATTGCTGCTTCAACAATCAATTTGAGTGACAACCCTCTGTTGCCCGGAAAGCTGGGCAGTCGTCATTTTGACAATGAAGGAGTAGAGGCAAAACCATTGATTTTGATTGAAAATGGAGTGTTGAAAAATTATATGCTTTCAACATATTCAGCAAACAAACTAGGTATGACTTCCAATGGACATTCAGGAGGAATCTCCAACCTGATTCTAAAACTTGGGGATTATTCTGAAGAGGAGTTGATTGGAAGTGTGAAAAATGGCTTATATTTGACATCCATGTCTGGTCAGGGAGCAAATATAGCGACAGGTGATTTTTCTCGTGGTGCACAGGGGATTTGGATTCGTGACGGTAAATTGGCGGAGCCGGTAAGCGAATTCACAATTGCTGGTACTTTTTCCGAGATGTTGAAAAATATAAAAATGATTGGCAGTGAAGTCGATGAGCGGAGTTCGATTCTCACACCAGCTTTTAAAATTGAAACATTGACTGTGAGTGGAACTTGACGTGATTAAGAAGAGCGGACCAGATCACGAACAGTTGAGGCTGAATGTTCAAGCAGAGATGTACGGAAATTTTCTCCTGATAGTCCTTGTTGTCGCAAATCTCTGGCAGTCAGTTTTAGTCCTTCAAGATAAGTAAGTACGGCAAATTCTGGAATCTCCTGATTTAACAATTTTTCTGTGCCTTCATACATTGCAACAAGCATTGTCTGATGTTGAGCATCGCCTAAAACAGAGCGCAATGTGGTACTTCCTTCTTCAAACTGTTGGCGAAAACTGCGGATATTTTCAAATGATAGTTTGTGAGATCCGGAAAATGGAGAAAGTTGCTGAACACCATTCACAGATTTTTCATGCAGAAATGAGTTACTGGCTTGATTTACATTCATACTAGTAGACTGGTTGTTGGTTAAAGTAGTGTCTATCGAGCTTCAATGTGATGCAAGCTCCATGAAAATTTAACACATTTTTAAAAGGTTATTTGTTTAATCCACGAAAAATACTCATAATTCGTTTTAGCGCACTGGGTGACTTAGTGCTGACGACGCCGGTATTTAGAGAAATAAAGCGTGTTTATCCGGATGCAGATGTTACACTGCTCACATCCAGTGGTTTTGGTTCCGTTTTGGATAATAACCCCCACATAGACAATTTCATAATGCACAACAGAAATGAGTCATTTTCAGAACTTAACTCATTGATTAAACAATTGCGCAAGGAAAAATATGATCTAATTTATGATGCTCACCGTTCTTTGAGAAGTATTTGGGTTGCACTGAATCTCTCCGGATTTAGTTTGTTCCAAACTCCCAAAGTATGGTCAATCAACAAACGCAGTTGGCGACGTGCTTTGTTGCTTAGTTTTAAGCTGAATCTGCTTAGAAATACAGTACCTCAACGAGTTCATCTGCTGGAGCCTTTGCAGCAAAATACCACCTTAGAACTTCAAAATCAGACAGAACTGTTTCCGGACCAAAGAGTTGTCACTCAGATCCAGAACTATCTGAAGAAAAACAAATTGCAATCCAAGAAATTTGTTGCGGTTAGTCCTTCTGCTTCTTATGGTTTAAAATGTTGGCCTCTGGATTATTTTGAAATACTGATTTCAAATGTACTTGAACAGGGTTTATCGATTGTACTGGTTGGAGGACCTGATGAAAGTGAGACATCTCAACTTGAAGAAAATTTTGCTGGAAAAATAATAAATGCTGCTGCTAAGTTTTCTCCACTTGAATCTGCTGAGTTGTTGCGACACGCAAGAATTGTTGTCACCAACGACTCTGCTGTCAGTCACCTTGCTGAAGCAATGCGTACTCCTGCAGTTGTGTTATTTGGCGCGACTGTGAAAGAATTTGGTTATGCACCTTTCTTAGAAGGTAGTAAAATGCTGGAAACAAAGGAGAGGTTGAGATGCAGACCTTGTTCCAAGGATGGTCGAGGTCATTGCAGAAATCCGGATGTTTTGCGTTGTTTGAAGGCTATTTCACCGGAAAGGGTGTTTACCACATTGGCAGAGAAATAGAAACTGTAGATAAAACAGCACCACAGATCATTACAATATTTGACAGTTGCTGTGGTTAGGATTGTCCTTTTTTGGATTCAGGCTCTTTGCTGCTGTTAGCAAAATTTGTATTCACTTCCTGAAGATTAAGCCGACCTGCATCAGCCATATCCCGCATAGATTGTGTAAATAATTTTCGTGCAGAACGAATTTCTTCTGAATCCGGAGATTTAGTTTTTAAAGAGGAAACTAGCGCAGCACGGCTTTTTTCAGGAAAACACATGATTGCAGCTTCTTTGATTTTTGAAGTTGAACCTGAAATTGCAGTAATAACATCATCAGGTTTTAATTTTCGCACAACTTCCAGCAAAATATCTTTTGGGACATCAGGTATCGACTCAAAAATAAAACAATGACTTTCAATATTTTCGCTAAGTTTTATATCTGATGTTCTTAATCCGTTGATCAATTCTTGTCTTGTATTGTAGTCTAAGTCGCCAAGAACATCAGCAATGAATTTTATTCCATCAACTCCAACTGTTCCCTGATCCGGAACATGCCGAGCTTTTTCTGCAAGGTTGTAACCAATTTTTTCAACCAGTTCCAGAGGAAATTCATGAAGTTTACCAAGTTCTAAGGCAACTTTTGTACGCTCATCTTTTGGAAGTTCACGTAACAACTCTGCGGCCTCTTCACTTTCCATACGTCCAAATACAAAAGCTTTTATTTTTGCAGGCTCATCTTTTACCAGAAATCCTATTTGAGCTGTTGCCAACTGGTCCATGAAGCCAAAGGGGTTTGTTTTGTTCTGTTCAGGATCTGTCAACTGCTTGGTGAGAAAAAACTTCTGCACATCTTTTAAAACAGCATTTTCATCCTCTGGAGAAGGAGAGGCATCTTCAGCCAATTTTTCCAGATCCAAAAATGTTTTTTGTGGAATTGTTCCTGTAAAAAGTTTTCTGGAAGTATTCATTCCCAAAATAGCAATAAGCTGTGTCAACATATCCATCGACTGCTTGTCCCGGGACATTTCATGGACTAATTCTTGTTTCCAGTCATCTCGACCTATGAGTTGCTTAACAATCTCCTGTATGAGACGCTCATTATCTGCTGTGAGCAGAGCATCATTCAGTTGTGATTCCTGTTGATCTTGATTTTCCAGTAGTTTATCATTTGGATCAGGAAAGGAGACAAAACCATGCGGAGTTGCTGCAGGCAGTTGTGGAGTATGTTGATTCGGCGGCATCAGGGCCGGCAAATCAGCTTGTTCAGTTGACTCGGCTTTTACTCTTCTCAGTTTCCAGAGAACCCAGAAAAATAAGAGGATCAAAAAGAGCAGCATTCCAGCAAGAATTTTTTCAATGTCATTCATTCTCTGCCAAATTGGTGATTCTTCTTTTGGTTCACCAGTCTCTTCGGTAAGAGGATCTACCTCTTCCTCTGTCGGCTTTTTATCTTTTTCTGATATTTTTGCGGCAGGAACTTCTTCAGGAACAGCTTTAGCCAGTGGGTCAGGTAAATCCTCAGCAGCAGAGCCCAGTTGTCCAGGAAATGGATCGCTGGGTAAAATTGGAACAAAAATTAGCTCATCTCCACGCTCATAATCAAGTCCACTGAGGATTGGAACGATTTCTCCAATATAAGTATTTACTGAAGGTGAAACTTCTTTATGCATGACCAAATCTACGCGCATTCGAGTAATTTGCCAGTATTTAGCACTACTGGTACTCGGAGGTTCGTTAAGTTGACCAAATCCCGGAAGGGTTTCATTTGCCATACTTACTGCACGCTCCTGACCAAACAATTTTACCCGTAAAACATAATCTTTGGGTTCAAGATAATATTTGAGTCCGTTACGGATTGCTTCTTCTATTTCAAATTGACGGATACTGAGTGACTTGACACGTTCCTGTGCCTGTACAGAGGTAAATGGACTGAGCCATAACAAAAATAGTGTGCAGATAAATATCTGAAGGAAAATAACAGGTAGCTTAATTGGTTTGTTATTAATTTGATAAAAATAAAATTTGGTTGTCATTCTTACCTGGAAAAACGCATGAGATATTTTTTCAGACCCTCATTTGTTGGATCAAGTTTAAGAGCATGCTGCCAGTTCTCTAATGCCATTCTGTTCCATCCAAGTCTATAGTAGATTGAACCCAGCATGGCAAAAGCTTGTGAAGAAAATGGATTAAGTTCTATTGCTCTACGGAGTGCTGTAATTGCTGCATCATAGTCTTCCTGCATGTATGTTTTTCGTGCCTGCAGCAAATAGCGTGTGGTTTCAACTTTGGCTTTCATGTCTATTCGACGGGGTTCAGGATCAGATTCCAAAACTGCGTCAGTATTTTCTTCTGTTTTTTCTCCAGCATTTTCTTTATTAGCTGCATCCGGCTCTTCTGTATTTAATGTCCCTGCATACTCTTTAGTCTCAGCTTCTTTTTCAGTACTATTATCAAGTTCAGAATCTGCTGACTTTTCTTCTTCAGCATCATCATTCTCAGTCTCAACCAGTTCAACAGCTGCATTATCAAGAGTATTTACAGAAGATTTTGCTGGAGTTGTAAAAGGCACATGCACCATTTTGAGTACATCGCGGCCGGTTAAATTGAGAAATTTAATATTTTCATCGAGAGTTTGTCTCAGTACTTCAACATTGAACAACGAAACTGGAGTGTTTACAACTGCAAAAATTGTAGTGTATGGACGTACTTGATTTACGATACCAACAATTTTTTCAGTTTGTGTCGGCACCCAGACATTGTTGTCAAATCCAGGTAATTTAATTTTTGAGATATTCTTGTCCTGTTTAGTGACAGGTACGGTTTCCAGAATATAACGAATGCTTACTGAAACTCCAACGTACTCCTTTGGTAACTTTTCCCGAAAAATAACGTCCAACTGTTTTTCTAAATCGTGCTCTACTTTTCTTTGTTCCGGAGGTGGAGGTAATTTAACATCTCCATTTTTACTACTGTTTGGAAGATCTCCGCTTTTTCCATCAGTAAATTTGCTAATTTCTTCTTCCTGCTCTTTCTTGATCTGGTTAAACGGAACAGCAAGTAATTCTTCAAGGGTTTGTTTTTTTTCAGCAGCTTCAGCAGCTTTTTCGGGTGAAGGATCTTCTGCTTGTACTTCATCTTCAGATTCTGAAGTGACCTGTGCAGATGCATTAGCTGCCAAACAAAAAATGAGCAGAGACAGGAACAGCACTCTGTAAAGAAATGTCTCTGCAGCCGAAACGGTATATTTTCTCATTCCTTACTCCAGATTGTTTAACATTTGACGTACTTCTTCATCTTTTGGATCTAAACGCTGAACATGCTGCCACATCTCCAAAGCTTCATCTTTTTCTTCGAGTAGAAAATGCAAAGACCCTTTCATTTTTAAGATAAAAATTTTGTCAGTTCGTTTCACTGCTACTTTCAACCCCTTTTCTGCCCATTCGAGTCCTGCAACATAGTCTCCTGTCTGGAAAGCTTCAAGTATTTTTACTCGATAATCTTTTAGTGCACTTCGTTGTTCTGGAGAGATTGAACTGTCAGAACGTTCAGGAAAACTTTTACGAATAATTGCAAGAGAATCTCCGCGCTCTGCATCAAAATTAATTGCCAGTGGAACTGCTTCTTTCAGGAAAGTGTCTACAGTTGGCAGAACCGTATCATCAAGGAGTAAGTTTATCTCCATTTTTATATTACTGGACGCAGGTGGAGCATTTTTAGTTTCTTCATTGCTTTGGATCAAAGAAAATTTTACATTGACCACAAAATCAGTTTTGGCAATATATTTTACCAATAACTCATGTAATTTTCTCCGGACAATCTGTTCCTCGTATGGAGCAATACTGTCAGAAAATGGTTTTGGAAAAGATGTCCGTTCGACTGAAACAGTATCACCACGTTCTGCAAAATAGAATTCCTGTGCAGGTATTAATTTTCGTAAAAATTGTTCCTGCGTTTCAGGTAAAGTGTTATCGAGCAAGACACTAACCTGAATTGTTTTAAGGGCTTCTTTTAATTCATGGTTTCGCTTTGTGCTTTCTGAAATTGTACCGTCATCAGTTAAATCATCATCAGTATCACTTTTTGCTGCATCAGAATTGAGGGGCAAGTTTTTTAACTGTACTTCCTGCAGCAATTTTTTGTCCCAATTTATGATCACAGATACGTTAAAACGTTCCGGCGAAAGATAACGTGACAACAATTGATCGATATTAACTTTGAGACTTTGTTCGAAGGCAGCAGTTTTTAAACTTAAACGTTTGCTGGTTGCATCCTGAAGAGGTACTGCTATTACAAAGTTTGGACTGTCAATTGGATGAATTAAGTTTGACTGCAGTTCTCCGCGTTGTAAAACCACACGCAGCAGTCTTTTGTTTCCTTGTGTTTCTTCAATCACAGTTACAGAGTTTTTGCCGCCATCAGTTTGTTGATTGAAGAGCACTTTTTTCTTTACCGGAAGATCTACCTCAGGTTCTACAGTTTCTTCTGTAGTTTTGCAGCCGTTAAGTACATTCAGCAGTATAAGACTGACTAAAAAATATGCTAAAAATGATCTAAATGATTTAAATTTGCCAGTTAGTTTCATGACACGACTTATTTGGTTACAATTCAAGATTGAAATTAGAATTTCCAGCCAATTGAAATAATTGATGCACCAGAGGCTGTGGCGCTTGTATCAGTTGTCAGCATTGCCAGGTAATGGTAATTAAGAGTTAATTGTTCTGCTACTGAGAAACTGAAACCTGTTTTGAAATAAGAAGGATTGTTAAAAGGTGTCACGGTCATCATACCCAGTCCTGCAATCATAGATAATGCAACCTGATCACCACCAAAATTGAAAACATCATAACTGATAGTGCCATCAATTAAAAATCCTGTAATTGCTTTTTCGTATTTTTCTGTTAGATTGGAATTATCATCGCTCAACATTGCTCCGCCTCCGGTAAAACTCCAGTCATCTGTAAGTCTCACCATCTTTTCTGCACCCAAAACTCTGGCCTGGTGATCTACTGAGGTACTGCTTCCAGTTGATGTGCTAGTGTATGTAATAGGGACTGTCATTTTACCGTAAAAGGCGTGAATGTAGGAACCACTTTTGGGCGGCATACCCGTAACTATTTTAGAAAATACAATTTCTCCATCTTTTGCCTCGTATGCATTTAGTGAAATTGAAAGTTGGTCTCCATCACTGGTAAATATAGCAATATCTAAAAACCCCTTTACATTCAATTCTTTGGCAGCTTCACGGCGATATTTGTCATCAGCAATTCCGCGGCTTATTTTAAGGAAACTACCGGAAATGTCGGTTCGAATTTGACTGCACGGTTCGCAAATACTGACTTTTAACTTAAGGAGATTAGTTAGTGTTTGTTGTAAACGGGCATTAGCAACTTTGCGAAAACTAGCTGGCAGTGCATCTCCATAAGAAATGCTTGAAATTGCAACTGAACTAATCTTTGACTGCATACTTTGAACTGCTTCAACTAGACTGGGTGTCAACTGTTCTAATTGAGAGATTTGCCTGTCTTTCCAAAAAACTGCTTCTTCTGCCTGTGCAGTAGTCATTATTAAAGCAAAGATGCATTGCAGCACAAGATATCTGCGCATAAACTTTTCCATTTGAAAAATGTCTAAAATTTGGTGTGTTTTTTGCTGATTCTCTTAAAGAGAAATAATTAATTTGGGCTTTCTCAACTCTGCAACCTTCCTGCCATTACAGACCAATCCCTATGTTGAATCGCATTGTTCTCACTGAAAAAAATCAAATTGCAACTTTGAAAGTAGTTGATGAGTTGAGGCATGTTGACATTCAGCCGGCAATGCATGCTCTTGAAGGGAGTATAGCTTCAAGTAACTCACAAAAGGTTAATCTTGATTTAAACAATCTGCAAGTCATAAGCCATGATACTCAGGAGTTACTGGGATTACTTATCAGGCATGTTCGCCTTCAAAATATCCCAATTACAATTTCAGGAAGTTCTCAGCTTGACCCGGCAATTCTGTTGTCTATTTCTGAAGGAAGACCACAAATTATTGAACAGCAACAACAGTTAAAAGACACGTTTACGATTAAACCAAAATATTTTTCTCGTTTTTCAACACCCTTCTTTTCTAAAGAGCAGACAAGTTCAGGAAATCAACTAATTGAAGAGATTCAAATAAAACGAAATTCTGCTGAAATGCTGGAACCAGAACTAGTTGAAAATCAGCCTGACGCAGTAAGTACTGTAGTGGAAACAGTACCAGTAAAATATACAAGCTGGATGCTGTTTGGTTGGATTATGTTTTTTAGTTTAACTGGCGTTTCCATTGTGCTACTGGTTTTGCTCTGGCCGGATTATCAGTCAGGAAAAATAGAGCAAGTGCTCCTCAAAGACAACTCATCTACTTTGGCAGAAAATAAGATATTGCAGAAAAATGAAATTGCTCAAGTAGCGACAAATAGTTCTCTGATGCTGGAAGTTAAAAAACAAAACCTGGTTAAAGTCCAACTCTTACTTGACGCAGGTGTTGACTTGGAATTAAGGGATCAGAATGGATACACACCTTTGATGCAGGCAGTCAAACTGCAAAATAAAGAACTGGTCAAACTACTGGTTGTTCATGGAGCAAATGTAGATATAGTAGACGATGTGAATGAATCACCACTAGTTTGGGCCACTTCACTGGAAGATGTTTCAATCGCAAAATTATTGTTGAGTCATGGTGCTAATCCGGATAAGGGTAATTTTTCTCCGCTGATGTGGGCGGCATTTCACGGAAATTATTCGATGCTGACGATGCTATTAAAAGCCAGGGCAAATTTGAATGCCAGAACTCATGAAGGTTGGACTGCTCTCATGTGGGCCGCAGAGAGAGGAAATTTGCAGGCCTTATGGGAATTGTTAAAACGTGGTGCAGAAGTAAACATGCAGAATAATAAAGGGCAAACAGCATTGATGCTGGCTGCCGGCAGTGGAAGATTAGGTGCTGTAGGTTTACTGCTGAATAATGGAGGGGATTCAAGTATTTTTGATTTTGAGAAGAAAACAGCAGTTAATTATGCCATTTTCAGCCGACGGAAAGAAATTCTTCAATTATTAGAAAATGAAACAAAGCGCTAATGCTACAAAAGATTAGAGGGAACAACTTCATAACTAGCAGTGAATTGACTGCAAATGTGCTATCAAAAGTTGAACTGCCTTCAGATTATGTCCACCTCCAGGAATAAGAATGTTGGCCTGCTGTTTACTGGGCTCCACAAATATTTCGTGCATTGGACGCACAGTAGTCAGATATTGTTCTGTCACAGATTCTACAGATCGTCCTCGCTCACTTAAATCCCGCTCCAAACGCCTGATGAATCTTAAGTCAGAAGGAACATCAACAAAAACTTTTAAATCCATCATTTCACAGAGTTGACTGTTACTCAAAACCAGAATACCATCCACTATTAATATTTGACATGGTGCTATATTTTTGGTTTTGGAATCTCTTAAATGTTGTGCGAAATCGTAAATAGGAACTTCAACCTTATTTCCGGAGATCAATTGCTTGAGATGTTTGACTAAAAGCTTTGTTTCCAAAGAATCCGGATGGTCAAAATTTATTTTAGTACGTTCTTCAAATGAGAGCTCCGGTCGGTGCCGGTAATAGGCGTCGTGGTGGAGTACTGCGATTTTTTCCGGACCTAAGCGTTCAATGATCTCATTTACAATGGTTGACTTTCCTGAACCAGAACCACCACTGATTCCCATCACAAAAGGTTTTGAATTAGAGTTATTCATAGGTAATTGGAATCTCAATAATATATTTTGTAAAACATGCGCAGTGACATCAGCAACAGAAAAACTGCAAACCAACGTTTGAGAATGTCTTTGTTCAGACTGTGAGCTAGTTTTGCACCCTGCGGAACCATAATTATGGTCATTGGTAAGATGCACAGAAAACCGGCTAAATTGAAATATCCATAGCTTAGCGGAGGCAAATCCGGATTGTTCCAGCCACTAAACACATATCCGATTACTCCGGGCAAGGAAATCATTAAACCTAAGCTTGCAGATGTACCAACGCTACTAAGCAATGGTAAGCTGTAAGCAGTTAAATAAGAAGTAAAAAAGACTCCACCACCAATACCCATCATGGCCGAAAACAGGCCTATCATTCCAGTGACACTCCAAAGTTTCAGCTGCACAGGTAGTTCTGTTCCTAGGACAAAATGCTTTTTTTGAAACAGGTTTAAGGCAATCAGCAGTGCCAGTATTGCAAAAATTGCTTTAAGTTCTGATCCGCTAAGTCTGCCTGCCAGGAATGAGCCGGTCAGAGAACCTGCAGCTACTGGAAGTGCCAATCTGCGAAATAATTTTATGTTGCCGGAACCATGTTTATAGTGTGACCAAGCTGATGTGATAGAGGTTGGAACAATGATTGCCAATGAAGTTCCAACTGCAAGATGTGTAGTCAGTGCCTGTGCATATCCCAGTTCATCAAATACATAAAAAAGGGCCGGTACTAAAATAATTCCACCTCCTACTCCGAACAAGCCGGCCAGTAATCCCGCAAATGCTCCTGAGAGTAACAATAAAGCAAACAAAGAAAGTAGTTCGGAATTTAATAAAGAGCTTAGCATCCAGTCTCATTTTTTTCTAACACCTGATTAATGCACCTGCAAAGTAGTAGTTATTTGATATGCGGTATCTATTTTCCAAAATTCATTTTATTTGCAGGTTATTAAAACGAAGCAATCAGAAAAAAATTATGATTTCGGAATTCTCTTTTTACTAGTACCTTTCAGTTCAGGAAAACAAATTGGCAGGACTTCTTGAAAAGTTTTGACAAAATACGGTGTGATGTTTACTTTGATACTATCATCTAAATCATCAAAATCTTTTTGATTTTCAGCAGGAAAAATTAATTGAGTTATACCGGCACGTCTTGCAGCAATTGTTTTTTCTTTGACTCCACCTATCGGCATGACTAAACCAGTTAGTGTCAGCTCCCCCGTCATGGCAATATTTGAGATAATAGCTTCCTGTGAGACCAAAGAGTGAAGTGCACAAGCCATAGTGATTCCTGCAGAAGGACCATCTTTAGGAGTGGCACCAGCAGGCACATGCAGGTGTACAAAATTTTGTGCAAAGAAAGACTTTATTTTTTCGTCAGTACTTCCCAGGGAACGGATGAAAGTATAGGCGATTTCCGTAGACTCCACCATCACGTCACCCAACTGTCCGGTTTGCTTGAATCCAGGATTTTTGGCTTCAACACTGGATGCCTCTATGAATAATGTTGCACCGCCGACGCTGGTGTATGCCAAGCCGGTTATGACTCCAATTTTAGGTTTTTTGTAGCGTGATTCTTCTGCAAAAGTCTTTCTTCCTAACATTTTCGGAAGATCGTCTTTAGTAATTTTAACTTGTTCAACTTCATTTTCTACAATTATTCTGGCAGATTTTCTCAACAGTTTTTTAAGATTATTTTCTAAACTCCTGACTCCTGCTTCACGGGCATAGCCATCAATAATTTCACGTAGAACTGGTTTTGGCAGTGAAAACTGAGCCTTTTTGAGTCCATGTGTTTTAAGTTGCTTTGGTAACAAATGTTTTCTTGCAATCTCCAGTTTTTCTTCAAGGATGTAACCTGAAAGCCGGATGACCTCCATTCGGTCTAGTAATGCAGGAGGAATAGAGTCTGTTTGATTTGCAGTACAGATGAAAAGTACTTTTGAAAGGTCAAAACGAACATCAAGATAGTGGTCAAGAAAGTCTTTATTCTGTTCAGGGTCTAAAACTTCAAGCAAAGCAGAAGCGGGATCACCATGAAAACTTGCACCAACTTTATCAATTTCATCCAGCATTATTACTGGGTTTGAGGTTTTGCAAGTTTTGATTGCATTAATAAATTTACCAGGAAGTGCTCCAATATAGGTTCTTCGATGCCCTTTTATTTCTGCTTCATCTCGCATGCCACCAAGCGAAAAACGAAAAAACTTACGGCCTATGGCTCTAGCAATAGATTGTCCAACCGAAGTTTTGCCTGTGCCGGGAGGTCCAACAAGTAATACGATTGAACCTGCCAAATCACCATTGATTATTCCCACAGATATAAGTTCCAGAATGCGGTCTTTAACATCTTTTAGTCCGTAATGATCTCGATCGAGAATTCGAGCTGCGCGCTGTATATTATAAAAGTCTTTGCTGTAGATACCCCATGGCAAAATTGTCAGCCAGTCCAGATAAGTTCGTGTTACGTTATATTCAGGTGATGCAGGTTCAATTAAACGTAATTTTTCCAGTTCCTCATCAATACGTTCTTTGGCCTCTTCAGATAATTTTAGTTTCTTTATGCGGGCTTCGTATCTTTCTGTCTCACTCTCAGAACCTTCCTTAGTCAGACCAAGTTCTTTTTTAATTTCCTTCAGTTGTTCCCGCAAGAAAAATTCTCGTTGCTGCTGAGACATCCTGTCCTCAACTCGCTGAGAAATTTTGACCTGTAGTTTTGCTACTTCCAGTTCATGCCTCAGCAGATTCAACGCTTTTTCAATTCGTGTTTTTATACTTTTTGTTTCAAGTATTTCCTGCAGTTCCTTTCCGGAAGCAGTTGTCATGGATGCTGCAAAATCTGCAAGTGTTGCAGGATCTTTGAGATTAATACGCCCCATCAATAAACCCAATTCTTCTTTAAACAAAGGGTTCAACTGCACCAATTCTTTAATCATGTTTATGATCGAAACGGAAAAGGCTTTTAATTCTTCTTCAGATTTTTTGCTTTCAATTTCTTCTAAATATTCTACTTTTGCTTTAGTAACAGGATCTTCATCAACAATTTCAATAATCTCAAAGCGCTCCATTACCTGTACAATAATGTGTAGAGGATCGTTGCCGTGTTTTGAAGCCTGTACAATTCGACCAACTGCTCCTATCTTAGCTAATTTATCAGGAACTTCTTCATCATTTGTGTTTTTTGTTGCTTCAGGTTCATAGCTGTAGACCAAACCAACATAACGTACTGGTCCTTTTAAGTCTTCAAGCAGTTCTTTTTCTAAATTCTCATCAGAAATTATTACCGGCAGCAGCATTTTTGGAAAAAGCGGCCGATCGTAAAGGGGAACTATGAGCAGAGTTTCAGGGAAAACATTTTCACTGATGACAAGTGATTTATCTTCAGGAAGCGGCTCAATAATGTTTTCTGGGACTTCGATAATCTCTTCTTGAAGATCATCTTCTTTTTCAAATTCCGGATCAGAAGAATTAATCATAAAATATTTTAACTATGTTTAATTTTAACAGTATTTAAATAGATGGTTATATTTTGTGTGCAAGTCAAAATATATAACAACATATATTTTGACTTTCCAGAGGCTTATTATCCATTATCAGCAACAGATGGTCTAGCCAGAAATAGCTATGATTGTATTTTATTGAATGTTTTGTACTAAAACAGTGCTTGTACTGACTGTACGCTGTCAGCCGCCAATGAATCTGGGGAGATTAGTGAATATACCTGCCATATACGAAGTGGCTTGTGAAAGGAGCCAGGGAAATAGTACTGCTAAAACTACCATTATTGCACCCATTTTAGGAATGATAGCCAGTGTTTGTTCCTGAATTTGTGTCACAGCTTGAAAGATGGAAACAAGCAAACCAACTACTAATGCGCCAATCAACATTGGTGCAGCCAGCAGTGTGGCCATCCTCATTGCTTCAATCATAATTGAGACTACAAGTGCTTCTGTCATAATTAAACTTACTAATAATTGTTTATGAAAAGCTAAAATTCCATAAAGCTTTTTACCATAGAACCAAGTATCAAATGCCAGCCGTCTACCAGCACAAATAGCATTAGCTTGAATGGTAAAGAAATCATCACTGGCGGCATCATCATCATGCCCATTGCCATCAGGATTGAGGCTATAACCATGTCGATTACCAGAAAAGGCACGTAAAGTAAAAAACCAATCTGGAATGCGGCCTTCAGTTCGCTAATCACAAAAGCTGGTATCATGACCCAGATGGGAACATCTTCAATGTTTTTTGGCTGCTCTATTTTTGCAATACGAACAAACAAAGCCAAATCTTTTTCACGTGTAAAATTACCCATAAAACGTTTAATTGGTACAACCGCACGGTCCATAAATTCTTGCTGCGAAATGGTTTCCTCCAGATAAGGAGCAAGAGCCATCTGATTGACTTCTTCCCATACCGGCATCATTACAAAAAGAGAAAGAAACAGTGCCAGTCCAACAACGATTTGATTTGAAGGTGCCTGAGGTGTACCAATGGCTTGTCTTAAAAATGATAACACAATCACGAAACGTGTGAAAGAAGTAGTCATGATCAAAATGGCAGGTGCCATTGTGAGCACAGTCAGTAAAAAAACAATCTGCAAAGTAGTTGCAACCTGCTGAGGAGAACTGGCTGAATCAACACTGATGTTGATTCCCGGAATTGGAGATTGTGCAAATAGTGGAGAGCCAATACAAAACAGAAGCAGTAAACTGGCCGGTACAACTTTCATTGATGAGGTTGAGAGAACAACCGGACTGATGTCATCAAAACATCGTCTGGTTTTTGCCCAGTAGCGGATTAAGAGTCTCTTTATGTCAGGCTGCTGCATGAGACTTATTTAATTGGTTTTAAAAATTTTAGACGTTCGGATAATTTGCTGGCAAAGTCCAGCATCATTTGGCTTCCATGAGTCATCTGGGCTCTGTTTGCCAGTTTATTTGAAATAAGAGGTCTAACAGAAGTTGACAACTCATTTTTGTTTTTCTTAGAGTTAACTTGGCTTTGTGTTTTTTCTGAGCCAGTTTTGATAAACAGCTCAACTTCAGATCCTTCTAGTTCTATGGAAGTCGCTAAGTTTTCATTATGACCGACAGTCTCCTCCATATTAGCTTTGGCTTTATTTTTGGCAGGGTCAAGAGTTTTTATGAAATTAGCTCTTGTACGGTCCAAGTCTATTTCATTAGTATTTTCGTTTGTCTCAATTGAATTTAGAAATTCCTGATCAGACTCATCATGTAATTCAGCAATCAAATTTATGGAAGAAGAAGTTACTCCGCAAGCGAAAATTCGACCGTTCATTTCAAAAACAACAATTTTTTGCTTTGGACCAACATGATAACTGGATACCTGACGGATTCTTACATTTCCCTGCATAGCTGGAAACCTTCCACTCAGGAAACGGTTGTATAGAAACGCTATTAAATATATCAACAATAGGACGAATAACAGAGATAAAACCAGAGTCAGCATAGTTTCTCCCCAATTTTGTGCAGGCATTGGTAGAAGGTCACTTATTTTATTCAAGGGTGCCACTTCAGTTGATTCTTGAGCAAAGGTTGATGTGAAAGAAGGATCAGTCTTGACACGGTTTTCAATTTCTTCAGTCAGTAATTCAGAGTTGGAAAGAGCGGGGCTGGCAGTACTGTTGCTGATCAAACTAATCAGTAAAAAATTGTTAGAGTGGGTTATAACTGGGTGCTTCAACTGCATCCGTGAGGACTTGAACAGAATATCCAAGTGCACAATATTTGTGTTTGGAACTTGGACTACACGAACTGCTTTGGTAATAGAACTGTCTTTTGAAATTGTCAATAAGGGGAGCGAAGGAGCTGTGTTAGCAGAATTAAGACGCAAGCTCATTGAGCCGGCTTCAAAATTAACTAGTGGCTCTCCTAAAAAATCTGTATCAAATTCAAGTTGTAACTCTTCAATATTGTCAAGAGGAACTACTTCTATACTTCTGAGTGTACGTATTTCTGCTGCGGAAGCAAGCATCAAGCAGCTTGCCCATAATACCAGCGCTATTCCTAATTTGAGCCATGCTGGTCTCGCAATACTCATGTTAAATTCTCTCAGAGTGCAGCAAAACGATTGTCCGGACTTATGATATCCGTGATGCGTACCGCAAATTTTTCGTTAACTACAATGACTTCTCCACGAGCAACGAGTAAGTCATTGGCACGAATGTCCAGAGGCTGGCCTACCATGCTGTCAAGTTCAATGATCGACTCTTCATCCAGATCCAACAGCTCACTGACCAGCATTTGAACACGTCCCACCTCAACAACTATTGAGAGTTGTACATCAAATAGGAAATTGATGTCTATGTCACCGCTTGAGACTGGAGTGTTTCCGGTAGAATCCAAACCACTTTGTTCCTGTGTACTGTCACCGTCTTGAGCTGCATCTGGATCTTTGTTTTGATCACCCTTAACTTCAGCAAGAATTTGGTCTCTATTGGCTTTTAACTCACTTTCAACATCGGACCAATCCAAGTCATCCAGATTCTCAATAGATTCTACTTCTGCCATCGATTAGTACTTTATGGTGTTAAATTTAAAATGTTATTATACAGGTTACTAGTTTAATGCTAAGTCCACAACCAAATAACTTAAGAAAATATTAATAAAATCAGACTATCCTGTAAGTCAAATGATTGAAGTGAATTTTAAAATCATTGCCGATAGAATTCCAGGAATAGTATTCTCCGAATAGGCACTGCATCCTCCCACGGAGATTTGTTTGGAAACAGAGAATTAAGACGAACCTGTAAATCGTTTTTAATTACTGTACGGTTTTTAATATTATCAAACTGTTCTATCGTAATTGAGTTTAGATGTGTAATGACTAAATCTTTAGCAATTGGCAATCGAGCAAGAAGCCAGTCCTTGGCAGCAACATTCTCGAAGGCCAGTTGGATACTGCTTTTAAGAAAATATTTGTCACCAGGCATATTTACCACAAAAGTGCCAAGGTCTAAATACTGTGGCGCTACTAGTGGTGGCGGCCCCTCACGGATTACTCTTATTTCTTCGACTACCTCTTCTTGAGCATTCAGTGCAGAAGAAGAAAAAAATAATCCTGACAGCAAAAGCAAAAGGATAATTGTAAACTTGACTGAGATATTTGCTACAGAGAATAAATATTGAACTATGTAGATTAGCTTTGAACTAATGATCATTGCCGTTCCTGGTCTGCCTTCCAACAGAGAAACATCATGCTGATTAAATGGATTCAAAATAATTATATCTCCAGTTTCTGCAGCACTGCTCTTCATATATAATGCTGAGCTCACTGGATTACAAATTCCTCAAATAAAACTTTTCTAATTGGTTCAGGATCTTCCCATTCCGGCTTAGAAGGAAAGATTCGACTGATGGAACTAATTAAACGTTGCCGCAGTGCTTCCCGAGCATCAGACTGCTTAACATCTTCTACCGATAATTCCTGCAATTCTGTCAGTACAATATCCTTAACCTCAACCAGGCGTATAGTGAGGTAAGCCGCAGCACCGGGTTCACTGAGCATGAGTTGAATTGTTGTTTTTAGAAAACGTCTGCCATCTTTGAGGTTAACAACAAAGCTTTCCAGCGGAAGAAAAATAGGTTCCATGAGAGGTTCCGCAGCGCCTGTTACAGGTATTTCCTCTTCAGGTAATTCTTCTTCTTCTCCACCGGACATCATTAAAAACACTACAATACCAATGACCAACAAAAGAACAACAGCGACGATAATAATTATCATCTTTTTTTTGCCACCTCCGCTGCTTTCTCCCCCACTCTCTTCATCTGCCATAGCATATCCTTTTCTAAAATGTGTTTATAAAATAATTTTCAGAAACAAATACAATCTGAAAAAAATATCTTCTTATTGTGTATTCTTTCCAAAACTTGAAATGTAACAATTGCATCTCTCAGAATCAAGCCCTCTCTTTTAAAGAACAGTTTGCACTTTTGTTATCCTGAAGTGGCCCATGCGCGAGGAGATCCCTGAAAATAAAGCTCAGGATATCTCTTTCGTGCCACCCTCAACATTGCCAGAAATTTAGGTACATACTCATGAGTCTCTTTTCGTAATTTTAGTTTCCAGAAGTTTCGGGTACCTTGAGATTTTATTTGCCGCTCCAGATAACCCGGCCCTCCATTATAACCAGCCAGAGCCAGTTCCCAATTTTGGTTGAATCTCTCACCGAGTTTTTTTAAATAACGAGCTGCAGAATCAGTGGATTTTCGCCAGTTAAGCCGATCATCTGCTAACCAACCGACTTTTAAACCATAATCTTTTGCAGTTGCTTTTGTGAACTGCCACATTCCTCTGGCTGAACCTGAATCAGCTTTTGTATCAAAACATGATTCTAAAATTGGCAAATGTGCAAGTTCAGGAGGCAATTCATATTTATAAAAAACACGATGAATGTAATGCAGATAACGACTGGAAGTAGCTTTATCTAAACAGGTTTTTACATGTCTATTGTTGCTATAAACCTGAACGTATTTTTTTATCCGTGGATTTGTTTTGTTCCATGTCTGACTATTGCTGTACTGCCTGATTCTGGGGGAACTATCAGGGATGCTACTGCATCCGGTAAATAAAAAAGCCAAAACCAGAAGTTGCAACTGAAGTTTTAATAATTTTGTTTTGCAAAAATATTCGCTCAAAAATATTGATATGAGTCCAGGCTTTCGCAAATGAAAGTTTCGTTGTTCGCAAGACATGACAGGTCTTTAAATGCTTGTAATTGCTGTATATTATCCTTATAAATTCCAAAAACGGCAGAACCGCTCCCTGAAACTAATGCACCAAATGCACCATAATTGAGCAATCTAGACTTCAGTTCAGACAAGACAGGGAACTGTGTTAACAAAGAGCTTTCAAACTGGTTATGTAAATGATTCTTCAAATCAGTCAGAGAGTGTATTTTGGGGAACTTGTTTTGGTTTTCTGGATTGCATTTCTGGTAGGCTTCTTTGGTGGAGATTGAAAGCTGTGGTTTAATTACAATCAGAAAGAGTTTTGGATAGCTGTTTAGTGGTTTTGTCTTTTCACCACGTCCGCTGATTTCAGCTGGAATTGGATTAAGAAAAAAAGGGACGTCAGAACCTAATTCTGCTGCAATTGATTGAATATTTTTTTCTGCTAATAAACCTACTTTTTCCGGTGATTTTCGAAATAAATAATTCAAAGCTTGAATAGTACCGGCAGCATTCCCACTTCCTCCGCCAAGTCCAGCACCGGAGGGAATGTTCTTCTCGAGTAAAATATCAAAGTTCACTGTGATTCCACTTACCTGCTCAAAAGATCGTACTGCCCGGACAACCAGATTATCTTCAGTAGGCTCAGAAAAGTCAGCCCCAAGTATCCGAAAATTTAACCCCTGTCCGTCATTTTTGCAAAAAGTTATTCTATCAAATAAACTGACCGGAAGCATATGCATATACACTTCATGGAAAGCGTCTTTACGTTTGTTTAAAATATAGAGCAGTGGATTTATTTTTGCCGGTGTCTGAATTATCATCTATATTTTTTCACAAGCCCAAGTCAGCCACTTCAGGTCTTCAGGATTGTCGAGTAAAGGTGAAAGGTTTTCCATCACCTGAATGTGATAGGCATTCAGCCATTGGAGTTCTTCTGCTGAGAGGAGATCTTTATCAATCAACCTTCGTTCAAAAGGTATCATTGTCAGTGCCTCGAAACAAAGCCATATTTTTTCACCAGCATGCACTGGGAAATCAGTATTTTTTTTAACGAGATACAGATTCTCCAGTCTAATTCCTCCCCAGTCGTTTTCGTAATAGCCGGGTTCATTTGAGATGACCATTCCAGCCTGCAAATCCACATCATGAGCAGCGGGCGAAATACGTTGTGGGCCTTCGTGAACGTTCAGGAAAGCTCCAACACCATGGCCTGTGCCGTGTCCGTAATCAAGTCCTTCATTCCAGAGTCCTGAGCGGGTAATGGAATCAAGCGCAGATCCTTTTGTGCCTGCAGGAAAGACTTGACGTGCTAAGCGAATATGAGCTTGAAGTACCAAAGTAAATATTCTTTTTTGTTTTTGATTGTGCTTTCCAAGCATGAGAGTCCGGGTTGCATCTGTGGTGCCTCCTGAACACTGGATTCCGGAATCAACAAGCAGCATTTCTCCTGCATGCATTGGTTTAATTGAATCAGGCTTCTCGTAATGAACAATAGCTCCATTTGCACCAGAACCTGCTATGGTGCCAAAACTAAGATCGGTAAAACCATCTGCTTTTTTGTATTCTTCGAACAGCCAGTCTGCATACTTTTTTTCTGTAATTGGACGGTTAGCCTTTATTGTCTGTTGTAAACGACGCAAGCTCCTGACTACTCCAGCGCCGGCCTGTTGATGAGCCTTTTTAATGGCAGAAATTTCAACAGAATTTTTAAGTGCTTTTAGTAAAACAATTGGACTTTCTTTTTCTATTACCTGCGAATCAGAAAAAGTCAGGCGTGTTCCCATAGTGACTGCACTTGGGTCAAGCCAAACTTTGATAGTTTTTTGCTCAGCTAGTTTCTTGATAAATTCAGGATATTCTGCATAATGTCGAAACTCCCACTCTGGACAATGTGAACTTAAATCTACTTCTGGATGATGACAAAAACAGATCGCCTTTTCTGCAAAAATTGCTGCATATGCTTCAAAGACCGGGTTGTGATCAATATCACTGCCGCGTAAATTTGTCAGCCAGGCTACTTCATCCAGCATAGTAAGCAACAAGACATCTGCTTTTGAATTATCAGACCCTGCTGCAGAATTCATTTCTTTTCTGACTTCATGCAGCTTAATTCCGCCTGCTTTACCGGTATATTTAAGTGCTAGTGGATAGATCTCGTTTCTGGGTGGTGGTGGACGGTTATCCCATACTTCATCCACCAAATTTGGTGTGGTTGGAATCAGAGTGTGTCCTGATTTAGCAAGCTCATTTTTAAAGCGCCTCCATTCTTTAGTGGTCATCACAAATGGATCTGCAGCAATTTTCAATTCTCTTTTAGATTGGGCAGCAAGCCATTTTGCGGGCTCCAAAACCCCTTCTACTCCCAGTCGCTGAACTGTAAAATATTCTGAACACGTTTGCTCAGCCTGCAAATGATAGCGTGAATCAACAAAAAGCTGATGTGGACCGTCTACACAAAAAATTGCAGTTCCTGCTGAACCGCTGAATCCGGCAGAGTTACCCGCTGCTGTAGATGCTTTTAAACGTCTGTTCTGGAGTGGCAGGTATTCATTGAGGTGTTCGTCAGTAGAAACAACTATCAACATGTCTAATTCCAGACTGCTCATCATTTTAAGCAATTTATCAATCATTTTTGATTAAAATTTAAATCTAGATTATTTCTTTAATTACAATAATTCCCAAAGGATTGCTTGAATTGTCCAGTGCTTAACGATTCAACAATTTGAGCACAAAATTTCTGCAGTTGACAAGCTTAATAGCCGGGTAATAATTTCTGATTTTGTAGGAAACGATTGTTGATAACAAACTAAATACAAATCAATCAGTTTCTACGGCAGGAGTGAATCTCCAGATAATGGTAATAGAAAAGGAGCTAGGTTAAAGTGTCTATTTATTGATTTGTGTTTAGAACTGTAACTGAAAATGCAGGCATTATACATTTTGTCTGCTGAGACAAATTTCTTTAGTATTCTGATTTGTCGCAGTTAAGCAGGACAAGCAGCTTTAGCTGTGCCCTGCTGGAAGAAATCTTGAAAAAATCAGGCAACGTTTGGGCCGGCCTGAATGATTTCCTGACTGGAGCCTGATTCAAATTGCTTGAAGTTTTCTTTGAACATTTTTGCTAATTTAAGTGCAGCCTGATCGTAAGCATTTCCATCTGACCAAGTCTTTTTAGGTTGCATTATTTCATCCGGAACATTCGGGCATGCAGTAGGCACTTCAAATTCGAATAAATCGTTGTAAGCAGAAGGTGAATTTTTCAAGGAACCGTCTAAAATGGCGTCGATGATAGCTCTTGTATAACTTAGTGACATGCGCTCACCCTCACCAAAACCGCCTCCACTCCAGCCGGTATTAACCAGCCAGACAGAAGTTCCGTTTTGTTCAATACGATTTGCCAGAAGTTCTGCATACTTACTTGGATGCCAAACCATGAATGCTGCTCCGAAACAGGCAGAAAAAGTTGCTTCAGGCTCCGTGACACCCATTTCTGTGCCGGCTACTTTTGCAGTATATCCACTAATAAAGTGATACATGGCCTGTGCAGGATTTAGTTTGCTGACTGGAGGTAAGACACCAAAGGCGTCACATGTTAGAAAAATTATATTCTGCGGATGTCCTCCGATACAGGGTATTTTTGCGTTCAAAATAAATTCAATCGGATAAGATGCACGCGTGTTTTCAGTTTGCGATGTTCCATCATAATCAACAACACTAGTCTCCTGGTCATAATCCACATTTTCCAGGACGGTCCCAAAACGAATTGCGCGATAAATATCAGGTTCTTTGTCTTCAGAGAGATTAATGCACTTTGCATAGCAACCGCCTTCAATGTTGAAGATCCCATCGTCAGTCCAGCAATGCTCATCATCTCCGATAAGTTGACGCTTAGGGTCTGCAGAAAGTGTGGTTTTTCCTGTTCCTGATAAACCGAAAAAAACGGCGACATCTCCAGATTTTCCAACATTTGCAGAGCTGTGCATGGAAAGAATTCCTTGCTTGGGCATGATGTAATTCATAATGGTGAAAACTCCCTTTTTCATTTCACCGGCATATTCAGTCCCTAGAATTACAAATTCTTTACGTTTAAAACTCAACTCAACACTGGTACGGGAAGTCATGTGTTTAGTTAGTGGATTAGCCGGAAATCGTCCTGCATTGAAAATCACATAATCCGGTTCACCATAATTTGCTAATTCTTCTGCAGTAGGACGAATCAGCATGTTATGCATGAACAAAGCATGGTATGGACGAGTAGCAATGATCCGAATTTTTAGACGATATTTAGGATCCCAACCGGCAAAACCGTCAATGACATAGACTCTTTCGCAGGTATTTAAATAATCAACAGCACGACCCCTTGCAATCATGAATGTTTCCTCATCCATTCCCATGTTAATATCTCCCCACCAGACATCTTCCATTATTTCAGGATATTCAACGATTCTTTTGTCTTTGGGGCTTCTACCAGTTTTTTCATATGAAGAAACAATCAAGGCTCCGGTAGAGGAAATAGTTGCATCAGGTTCATATGTCAAGGCTTCCTCATATAAGGCTGATGGAGGGGCATTGCGGATAATGTTACGAGGATGAATTTGGTATTGATCCAATGAGAATGAAGTGTCATTCATGGCAAGTCCATAGGTTGAGTTTATCAAACTTGTAATCTGAAATAATTACATGTGTAAATCCTATCATGTATTAACAAAACAAGACAAGCAAAAGAAGGCAATCGGGGAGGAGAAAAAATACTGATTATTCAAGCAGTCAGTTTTAGTATTATGAAAAATAATCCATTTTCTTTAATGAATTTAAGAAACTAATCTACCACCAGATTCTTACTAAGCCAGTCAGAAAGTGCAGCAGATATTTCACGCAAATCAGGGTCATCCGGCAAGTCATAATCTTCAATAGTTGAGATAGCTCGTTTTAACTTTTTAGATGCAACAAGTACAGACATCAACCCGGATATTTTTAATGCTTTTCGTTGTTCATCCGGAGTTCGGTTTGCAATATCTTCATCCAGGATCTCGATGGTTTTTTCGTAATCCTGCTGTTCGTTACTGGAAGAAACCTGATTCAACAAATCCATATAAGGAGGGATTTTGGCTGCCACCAGATTTTCTTTCTGAGTAAGCTTGATGGCCAGTGTCAGTGCCAGAGATTCTTCGTTGACTCTTGCCTCGGGGGTTTTGATTTGCTGCGAGATTTGCTCAGCCATAGTCGAAATCTGTTCATCTGGAGTTTTTATTTTTTTGGATATGTGCTCCGCCATTGCTGCAATCTGCTCATCCGGAGTTTTTATTTGACTGGAGATTATCTCCGCCATTGCTGCAATCTGCTCATCCGGAGTTTTTATTTGACTGGAAATTTTTTCAGCCATTGTCGTAATCTGCTCATCCGGAGTTTTTATTTGACTGGAAATTTGCTCCGCCATTGTTGCAATCTGCTCATCCGGAGTTTTTATTTTTTTGGATATGTGCTCCGCCATAGCAGCAATCTGCTCTTCCGGAGTTTTTATTTGTTTTGAAATCCTTTCGGCCATGTTTTTTACAGTACCGCCATCAAAAGTAATTTCCTTTGAAATTCTTGACGCCATAGCAGCAATTTGATCATCCGGAGTTTTGATATCTTTTGAGATTCTTTTAGCCATTGCGGAAATTTGCTCATCCGGAGTTTTAATCTGCTTTGAAATCCGTTCAGCCATGTCTGAAACAGTGCCACCGTCAAATGTGATTTTTTTTGAAATCTGCTCGGCCATGTCTTTAATTTGATTGTCAGGAGTTGTAATCTTTTCTGAGAGGCTTTGAGCCAATTTTTCCTGATCAAAGAGATCTTCAAGATTGGTCTTTAGTTTTTGGTCAGATTCCTCCATCAATTTTTTGAGCACGTTATAGAGCAACTTTTCTGTGTCTTGACGCATTATGCGTTGTTCTGTTTCATCAATGAAAAATGTAAAATTATGTGCATCTGCCAATGCTTGCGATTTTCGACCGATTATTTTTCCATTTTTGAAGGAACGAAAATGAATCATGTTTTCGCCTTCTTGTGGTTCTTCGTATATTTCCACCATGAACTGATTGGCATTTTCGTCTGAGTACAGCTCGGAATAGAGTTTTTTAGGTGCACTGTCGATCACAACAGTTGAAATGTTCTCTGCAGATTCTTGTGCCACTGAAGTTAAAGCACACCCAATTATAAGCACCAAAATTAAACTGGTTCCCCAGGCAATGTTTTTAAATCTCCGGAATTTCATTTGTTAACTCAGCTATATTAAAGTAATTATTGCTTTAGAATTATCATTTCTGTGGAATATATCAATCTAAATTTTGTTCCTGTTTTGAGTAAACGCAGAAATGCCGAAGAAATAATTACCTTTAGTGGGGAGGGAGAATTAAGATGTTGATGTTTTCGGTTCCGTAATTATCCGAAAGATTGTACATTGTAATTCAAATGTTAATAATAATTGCCGTTCTTGTGGACATTTACGAAACCGAGGGGATGAACCATTCAATTTAGCAGGGTTCTTCCAAACCCAAAGCTTCCTTAATTAGTTGACGGAAGGTTTCCTTGGGCAGTGCCCCCATACTCATTTGTGGTTTTCCATCTTTAGGCACAAAAAGAATTGAAGGTATGCTGCGGATACCAAACATACCTGCGAGTTCTTGCTCTGCTTCAGTATCAACCTTATAAATATCAAGGTTGCAGTGAAATTCTTCAGACAGTTCTTCAAGGACCGGAGCCACCATTTTACAAGGTCCACACCAGTCAGCATAAAAATCAATGATGCAGGGATTTTTACCTATAAAATTCCATTCTTTTGAGGCCTCAAAGTCATATACTTTTTCTTTGAATGATTTCTTTGTCAAGTGTTCAATTGCCATAATTGTTTTCTTTCTTGAGTAATTATTAATAATGAAAAAATCAGCAGGAAAAGATACGACTTTTCACTGCCAATCAAGCACTTTTATCATAGCATAAACTGAGGTAGATGTCAATTATATGGGATGTAGCGGACGTTGCTAATAACTGGCTTGGGCTGCGGCTATTTTGGCAATTGGAATACGAAAGGGGCTGCAAGAGACATAATCAAAACCGGTTTGATGAAAAAAGGCTATTGAACGTGGGTCACCTCCATGCTCTCCGCAAATTCCAAAATTAATTTTTTTATTAACGCTGCGGCTTTGTTTTAATGCAGTCCTTATCAGAGAGCCTACCCCTTGCTGGTCAAGCGTGACAAAGGGGTCATGCGGTAATATTTTTTTCTCCAAATATGAAGGTAGAAAGGTTCCTATATCATCACGTGAAAATCCATAAGTCATCTGGGTCAAATCATTGGTCCCAAAACTCATAAAACTTACATTTGGAGCAATCGTCCTGGCCTGCACACAGGCCCTCGGGACCTCCATCATAGTGCCGAATTGGTAGTCAATCGAATTATGAAGCTGCTTAAAAACTTCTTTGGCGGTTTCTTCCAGGGTTGCCAGTATTAGTTTCAATTCTGTGGCTGTAGCTATCAGCGGGATCATGATTTCTGGTTTAGCAGTTATACCTTCCTGCTTGCATTCAATTGCGGCTGTAAGAATGGCCCGGACCTGCATCTGGGTAATCCCGGGATAGACAATAGAGAGCCGGCAACCTCGAAACCCAAGCATAGGATTAGCTTCACTCAAGTTGCTTATCTTTTTTCGAAGTTCGGATTCTTTTTGGTGTAGAATTTTGGCTAAATAATGTAGGTCTGCGTCTTGTTGAGGCAGAAATTCGTGTAGCGGAGGATCAATTAAGCGGATGGTAACCGGAAGTCCGTCCATGATTTTAAATATTTCTCGGAAATCAGCTTTTTGAAAATTAAATAAGCGGTCAAGATAAGTTTGACGTTCTTTCTCACTTTTCGCTAAAATCATGGCCCGCATTACTGCAATTCGGTCCTCTTCAAAAAACATGTGCTCAGTACGGCAGAGACCTATACCTTCTGCTCCGAGCTCCCGGGCTTTCAGGACGTCTTCGGGAGTTTCGGCATTTGCCCGAACGTCTAACCTTCTGTATTCATCTGCCCATTTTAAAATTGTCTGAAAATTATCATCAGATTGAGCCTGTATTTTTTTTACATCACCCAGCATTACTTCACCACTTGAACCATCCAGAGTGATCAACTGCTTTTTGCGCACAACAAGATTGTCTGTCGTGCGGAACTCCTTTTTTTTGTAATCAACTGTTATTTCTGTGCAGCCTGAAATACCACATTTACCCATTCCTCTGGCAACGACTGCTGCATGAGAAGTCATGCCGCCAAGTGAAGTGAGTATGCCTTCTGAGGCTTTCATTCCGTGAATATCTTCCGGTGTTGTTTCTTTCCGAACCAGAATAACCTTAAATCCTTTATCTGCCAGAGTTTCAGCCTCTTCTGAGGAAAATACTACCTGACCGGTAACTGCTCCAGGACTGGCCGGAAGCCCCTTTGCAATCACATTTTTTTCTGCATCAGGATCAATCATTGGATGTAAAAAATAATTCATGCGTTCAGGTTCAATTCTTTTGAGGGCAGCTCTTTCTCTGATCAAGCCTTCATTCACCATATCAACTGCAATTTTTACAGAAGCTTTGGCTGTTCGTTTTCCTGTACGTGTCTGCAGCAGATATAGCTTTTGCTCTTCAACCGTAAATTCCAAGTCCTGCATCTCACGATAATGTAACTCCAGTTTTTCCTGTAAAACAAATAACTTTTCGTAAAGATCAGGATGTTCCGCATTAAATTGTTCTAAATCCTGAGGGGTTCTGGTTCCCGCAACAACATCTTCTCCTGCAGCATTCATCAAATATTCGCCATAAAACCTTTTTTCACCAGTGGCAGGGTTTCGTGTGAAAGCAACTCCGCTTCCGGAGCTTTTACCCATGTTTCCAAATACCATGGCTTGTACAATGACTGCAGTTCCCAGATTGTCAGGAATGTTATTGAAACTTCGATAGCGTACTGCCCTTGGATTGTTCCATGAAGAAAAAACTGCTTTGATAGATTGTTCAAGCTGAACATGAGGGGCCTCAGGTGGTTGAAAGATTTTTTTGTAGGATTCAACAATTTCGTTCCAGTCCTCAGCTCTCATTTCCAAATCACTGGTGTAGTTATGATCTGTTTTGAATTTTGCAAGTACGGATTCATATTTTTCGTTGCCCAGACTTTGTGTAACATCTCCGTACATTTGCAGAAAACGCCGGTATGTATCTATGGCAAAACGTGGATTGTTAGTTTTTTGAGAAAGACCTGCGCAGATTTCATCGTTAAGACCTAAATTGAGAATTGTGTCCATCATGCCGGGCATAGAAACAGCAGCACCGGAACGGACTGAAATCAGGAGAGGATTCAGTGGATCACCGAATTTTTTACCGAGTTGAACTTCTATTTCGGTAATTGCCTGCATAACTTGTAACATCACACCGTCAGGAAGTTGTTTCCCTAAACGGTTGAACTCATTACAGGTTTCGGTTGAGATGATGAACCCAAACGGCACAGGCAGGTCGAGTGCTGTCATTTCACAGAGATTAGCACCTTTGTTCCCTAATAAAGCATTGTCTTTTGACCGGCCTTCAGAAAACAGCCAAACTGATTTTTGCATATTACCTCACTGGAGAATTGAGGATTTTTTACTTATAGAATTATTTCTTTATCAAGAATCACTCAAGATGTTCTTAAAGGATAGCCTTTAGAAAGGTTGCTGACAATTCGTAATCTTACTTACGCAAATTTGCTAAGATAGAGCGGGAGATGAGACTGTTCTATGCAGCCTAGAATTAAGCTACTGGACGTTTAGGGTCGGCTATCCAGTCACTCCAGGATCCACAATAGAGACGAGAGTCTCCCAGACCAGCATGGTACATGGCTAGGATGTTATGGCAGGCTGTGATACCGGATCCGCAATATGAAACTGTCTTTTCTACCGGAGAATCAGCAAGTAAATTTTCAAACCTCCTACGAAGATCTGCTTTGGGTTTCCAGTTGCCGTCTGCATCCAGATTATCTGCAAATGGTGCACTCAGAGCACCCGGGATGTGACCGGCAACAGGATCAATCGTTTCATTTTTTCCGTGAAAACGGTCAGAGTTTCTTGCATCTAAGATGCACACATCAGGATTATCAAAATTATTCTGAATATCCTCTGCAGTGGCCAGCCAACTCTGCCGAGGATCTGCTTTAAAGTTCTTTTCTTGAGGAACAAATAGTTCTGCAGTCACAGGACGGCCTTCTTTAATCCAACGGGGCCAGCCTCCATCCATTAAAGCAACCGCATCATGACCGAGCCAACGCAGCATCCACCAGAGACGCACGGCGTACGCTCCGCCACAGTCGTCATAGACTACAACCTGAACAGAGCCGTCAATACCCCAACTTGAGAATAAATTTTTTAGTTTTTCTTTTTCCGGTAAAGGATGTCTGCCTGTTTTTCCGGGAATATGTGGTACAGCAAGATCATGATTCAAATGGGCATACAAAGCTCCGGGAAGGTGAGAATCAAGGAATTCTGTCAGTTTTTTTTCCGGTTCAGTCAACTCAAAGCGGCAATCCAAAAAACGCCAGTCATGTACTTCAAGATGCTCGTTTACAATTTGAGGTGTGATCAATGAACTGTACATGAAAATTTTTAAAAGAGGATTGTGAAAGGAGATCAGATTATTGATTAAATTATGTGTTTGTTATTTGCGCCCTAAATAAACACCTGAAAGAATCAAGGCTACAGCAAGCATTGTGCTGACAGAAATAGTTTCTCCTAAAAACAATATACCAAATAATATTCCAAACATTGGAATTATAAAGGCTACATAGGATAAAAATACTGCACCTGCTCTAAGGATAATGTAATAGCGCATTAAAAAGGCCATTCCGGTTGAGACCAAACCCAGATGAATCAGTGCCAGAATACTATTAGTTTCAAATTGAAGGTTCCAGGGTTGTTCAATTATTAACCAGAACGGAAGCACTATCACTGAGGAGCAGATAAATATTGAAGCGCTGACTGAATCGGCAGAGAGATTTCGTACTCGTGTCACTATGACACCTGAAATGGTATAACAGAATCCGGCACCGATAACTGCCAACTGTGCCATGATATTTCCATTTATTGAAGAAAGAGCATTTTCTCCAAATACCAGCAAAATACCTGTAAAACCGACCAGCATTGCCAGCAACTGGCGTAAAGTAAAATGCTCATTTTCGCTAAAAAAATGGCCCAGTATCAGTGCGAACAGTGGGTTGACTGCCATTAGAATTGCCGCGAGGCTGCTGTCGATCTGCAGTTGTCCCCAGGGTACAAGGAAAAAAGGAATTAAAGTCCCAAAAAGAGCCATCCAGGCAATTTTAATCCAATTTTGTATTCCACGTGGGAACTTAGTACGTCTGACTCTGGTCAAGATAAACAAAGCTGTGCCGGCCAGAATTATCCTCACACTCATGACTGTCAGCGGAGTTACACCGTGTAAAGCAATTTTAATTGCACCAAAGGAAGAACCCCACAATGCACCAAGGGCAAAAAGTGCAATGTAGTCTGAGTGGGTGGGTAGTCTTGGCATTAAGAATCGATATTTGTTTTAGTTCAAAAACGAAAAGGCTTAATTATCCGCAGTGAAAGAAAAACTGTATTCTGTGGAAAGATTTACACCTGAAGAGGATTGAGTTGAGGCTGACCCGTCAAGTGATGTTTTGAGAACTTTTACTTTGTAATTGCCTGATGAAGATAATGTTCCATTCAGAGTCAAAGTAATTATTTTGTCACTAACGGAACCATTATTTGGGTGACAATTTGTAAAATTATCACGTGAAATGTGAACTAATTTTGAACCATAACTGCTGGAACAGGAACCTTCTGAAGTTGATGATGTGGTCCAGGAACTTGTCCAAGAACCATCCGTGTTTTTCAATCTGACATCGTCACCAAAAGTAATTGTAATGCTTGCACCATTTCTACTTACTCCAGTTGCACCATCAGCAGGAGAGACTGAAGTAACAGTGAAAGAACTATTCCCAGAACTGCTGTCATCGCTACTACCTCCAGAGCTTGTGCCTGAGGCTTCTTCAATACTTTTGGAATCCAGGCCATCATCCTTGAGAGTAGTTTGTCCGCAGGAAATCATCAATAGGCTGAGCAGAACAGTGAAGGCAATTGTAAAAAAAGAGAATATTTTCATCATAATTTCAAAAATATTAAAAACGTAGATTCCAGTCTAAAATGGCTTGTGGTCCGGAAAGTGTGTTTCTGAATGCAAGTTGTGGAATGAAGGGTGAGGTTGTTTTTACATGATTTGAGGTAGTTACAGTTGAATTCTCAGTCATCAGCAAATAGGCCGTCCAGCCAAGCCCTGCCAGAGTCAGTAAATCCCATGTCTGAGAACTACTTTTGTAGGACTTCATTTTGCTGGAATTGCTGTCGTATTCGCTTTTATAAGATGCCTGCTCGCTACTGCTGCTTGCATTTGCATATTGTGAAGCCAGTGTGCTGTTTTTTGCAGAAAGGTCATTGTAAGACTTGGCAGCATTGTATGACAACAAAGCCGAAACTACGGTAACTGTAGTTGCCACATATTGCCAGGTCTTATCTACAGAAGTAGTTCCTTCAGGACTGACTGGTTCAGGTTCAGAATCGACTGTAGGGGCTGCTTTCTGAACCCTTTTAATTTTCGAGACAGCTTTCTGTACCTTCTTTTTTACAGGCTCAGGAACTGTTTTTGGTTTTGGCTGCTCTATGAATTTTGTACCGGCAAGAGATAATTGATCTTCTGTAATTAATTTGAGCACCAGTCCTTCAACCTTCATATTAAGCTGGCCAATACTGCAGTCTTCACAAAAAGCTGTCCGGACGAGTCGCTGACTGTCAAGGTCTACCCGGGTCAGGGAAAGTTGGGTGAAGTTTCCCTCACGTGTCATGTTAAAGAGAAACAAATTGTCAACCTGTAGTATTTGCTGAATCAGGGCAAAGCACTGATCTTCAGTACACTCGTCATAATCCAGTTCTTCAAAGGCTTGTGTCAGTGCAGCTTCAAAGGCTTTTTGAGAAGCAAGAGCATAATGAGTCGAAAGTGATTCCTGCAGACTATTGAAAATGATTTGCTTCTCCATTTCAGAAAATTCTCCCAGGGCACCCATCGGTGTAAGGGCGGCCATCTCTTTTTCCTGCGCCTGTGAATTAGCAGATAACAGAGCAAAAAATATTAGGGTTAATGTGACAATTTTAAACATATTAATTTGAATTAGTTATTTCCAAAGTTGAGGATCACTCTTTTAATTTAGATTTTATTTCAGCAAGAATATTAGCATCTATTCCAGAAAAACGAAAAAGATAACTCAGGTCCCGCAAACCTAAAATTGTAGGAAAAGCATACTGTCCACCTGCAAAAAAACGCCTACTTACAATGCCCATGCTGTCTTTGTAAAACAGTTCGGATGGTACATTTAGTTTTTTCGCAAATTTTCGGATATCGTTTTTTGAGTCTTCATCCAGTGGATCAACAAAAAGTAGAGGGACATACGGAAAATTTTCAGACATGAAAGTATAAAGTTGTGGAATTTCCTTTATACAAGGTATGCATTTTGTGTAAAAAATGCTCATCACATAAGGCTTGCCCCTATATTTCCTGGTATCAAAGCGTTTGTTTTCCAAATTTTTAATAAAAAATCTTTGAAACTCTTTTGCCTCTGCAGGTGTGGAATGTAAAAACAAGCTTCCTGAGACTGCCAGCAGGAGCAGCAATAAAAAGTAATTTTGTAAAAAAAACGAGTTGATTCGCATTTTAATTTTTCAAGTTTGAGATTGTCTCATAGATATTATTTTTGTCCCATTTTTTTATCATTTTATGAACAGCACTTTGATACTGTGTGCGTAGCATTTCAGGTTTTTTGGCCCATTTACGAACAGGTCGTCTTTGCGTCAAAGTAGTGTAGGAACCAACTTGATTCCAGGCTCCGTTTTTATACTTATAAACTTTAATTTTAACCTGTACATCGACCATTCCGGCCCACATCAGGGATTTCTTTTTTTCTCTTTGTGCCATTATCTGAAAAGATACTGCTCCAAAAATTTTTGCAGAATCAAGTGTTGACGCCAGATTTGTTTGAGGTTGGAGTATTTGTCTGCTACCTGAAGGCTTCAGCAAATCCATTTCCTGTATTATTTCGTCAAGTTCTTCCCAGACAACTCCTCTTGCATCACCAAGGACATCTTCCTCAGGATTGTCACGGGAAGACTCATAAATAACTGCAATTGTCCGCTCAGCTTCACAATGCTGGGGTAGTTTGTCACTGAAACGCTGACAAATTTCTGACTTGGACTGAGGTATAGACTGCAGAATTGCTTGTAAAATTCCGGACTCAATTTGACTTGGCGAACTGCCATCGATTTGTAATGAGGAATTAATTCGTTTTTCAGACCTTTCAGATGTGATTTGCAGAGCATGCTGATTATTAGAAATTCTTAAGGTAACCTCAAAAATGCAAGATTTTTTCAGCTTTTTCCCGGAGAGTCCTTCCGGAGGAATGCTTTCAAGAGGACTTACAAAGGCATTGAAAAGAGGCTTTGCAAGTTGATCTAGCAATTGCGAACTATCGCTTGTTTCTCCAACTGCAAACAGGTAACAAGCTTTTTTGCTAGCGGCAATGGCACTTGAGGAAGTAATAGTAAAAAAGAATATCAGGCTGGAACTTGACAATAAGATTTTAAGTAGAGGCATTTATAAGGACTGAAAAACAAATTCTATTAAACAAACAAGACCCTGAATCAGGTTATTCTCCAAAAAAATCAGTTTTTTGTCAAGATAGTTCCTCCTAAATAAATATCGGATTTTTCGGCAAATAATGGTAGCAAAACCTGATTATGATAAATTATTACTAAATCTCTCAGTAAATTTACGTATTTTAATATGAAGCAGGGAATATTATGATTGGTGTTCATTTGTCAACTATTTCACTAACTCGGAAAAAATTAACAACTGCTAATTATTGTAAATTAATGTTGAAGTTGAATACGATTCTTGTACCGACAGATTGTTCAGAGCATTCAAAGATATCATTACGATATGCTAAACGTCTGGCGGCAGAGTTTGGTGCATCCATTACCTTGTTGTATGTGGATAATCAACCAATTCCGAAAGAAACAAATACCTTTGCAATTAAAGCCGAATCTGATACCAATGGAAAGGTTAACATTGAATTGGAGAATTTTTTAAAGACTCTTTGTTGTAGTAAAAAAGAATTCAAATTAGTGGTTTTGGAAGGTGAGATTGTTTCAGAGATTATCAACTATACCAAACAGGAAGTGGTTGATTTAATTGTGATGAGTAGTCATGGTTACAAAGGACTTGCCTATAGTATGAAAGGAAGCGTCACCGAAAAGGTGACGCGTTATGCAAACTGTCCTGTTTTGAGTATAAAAAACGGTGGTCATCATTTCATCAACTAATATTGTTGAGAAATATTTTTTCTTTAGTTTGCTACTACAAAAGTAGAGACCACACCTTCCTTTTTGCCCATCAGATTATTAATAATTTGAACAACAAATGACTTTAGTTGCAGATCTTCTGTGCAATTAAGATATTCATTTCTCCAAGTTATAATCAGCAAAAATTTATCAGTAATATCTGTAAACGAATGATTAAGTTACCAGAAAACTCGCCAGAATTTTTTGATACGATTGATACTTTATTCCTCATTCTATCAACAGCCGGAAAAATCTTACTCATTAACCGGGTATGCCGTGAAACACTGGGTTATAGTAAGAAAGATGCAGAAGGAAAATCATTTTTGGATTTGTTTTTTGAACCCAAAGCACACAAATTAATCAACAGTTTACTTGAAGAAGCTACTAAACCTCCTTTTCGTACAACTTATGAAGATCCATGGCGTACACAAAATGGAGGAACTCGACTGATTTCTTTTACCATTTCATCGCTGAGAGACAGTGCTGCTAAGACCACTAATTATACAGTGACTGGGCTTGATATCACTAGGTTCAGGAAGATGGAGGAAGAGCTTTGGGATCATCGGACAAGTCTTGAAGAGCAAATCAGGCAGCGTAATACTGAGCTGGTAATGTCGCAGGCAAGGTTATCGGGGATACTTGAAACTGCTGAAGACGCAATCATCTCGGTAAATGCAGATCAGCAAATTACAATGTTCAATAATGGTGCAGAAAAAATTTTTGGTTACTGCGCAGATGAAGTACTGGGTAAACCTTTGGGGTTATTAATGCCGGAAGTTTATCGTGCTTCACACTCAAAACATTTACAACGATTTGGGGAGTCTGAGCAAACTTCAAGCCGAATGTCTGAGCGCTCAGAAATTTATGGTAAGCGAAAAAATGGTACTACATTTTCGGCAGAAGCAAATATTTCGCAATTTGAAATTGAAGGAGAGCAAATTTATACTGCAATTCTACGTGATGTGACTGATCGCAAAATAGTTGAAAATGAACTCAGGGAATCTTTATCAGAAAAAGAAGTCTTGCTGAAGGAGATACATCATCGTGTAAAAAACAATTTACAGGTAATTTCAAGTTTGTTTACACTGCAGCTGGCCAATACAGATGATCCGGATCGTCTTACATTGCTGCGTGAAAGTCAGCACCGGATTCAGTCGATGGCCCTGATTCATGAAAAAATATATCAGTCAGAAAGTCTTGCACAAATTCACTTTCAGCAATATGTTAAAGACTTGGTTTCGGAAATATTTCAATCATACCAAACTGTCAGAGGGAAAGTTCGGCTCTCCTTTGATATGGAATCTGTATCACTAAATATCAACAAAGCTATTCCCTGTGCATTGATATTAAACGAACTAACTTCAAATGCTTTGAAATATGCATTTACTGAGCAGGAAAATGGTGTGTTCTTTGTTGGCCTTAAATTGGAAAATAAGAAACAGTTAATACTCACTGTTAGTGATAATGGGAAGGGGATTCCAGCTGAGATAAAATTCAGCAGTGCAAAGACCCTGGGACTCAGGCTTGTGCGGGTACTGACGAGGCAATTAAAAGGACAAGTTGAGTTAAAACAAAATCCGGATTGTCCAGAATCCAAAGGTACATATTTCGTGTTTTGTATACCTTTGGAATGATTAAACAAATTTCATTGCATTTTGATCAAAGAAAATTATGACCACAGCAAAAATATTTATTGTGGAAGACGAAGCTATAGTAGCAGAAAGTCTGAACGACCAGCTTGAATCTCTGGGTTATATCGTCAGCGGACAGGCGGCATCCGGTGAAGAAGCGTTGCGTAAAATAAAGAAGAAATCACCGGATTTGGTGTTGATGGATATTATGCTGGAAGGTGAAATGGATGGCGTGGATACAGCCCAGCAAATTCATGAACTACTTGGAATTCCAATTATATTTTTAACTGCCTATTCTGATTCAGAAACACTTAATCGGGCAAAGTTGACTGAACCTTTCGGATATTTAATTAAACCATACAAAGAACGTGAACTACATACGACTATAGAAATTTCGCTGTATAAATATAAAATGGAAAAGCTCATTCATGAGCATGAGCGTTGGTTGGACACGTTGCTCCGCAGTATAGGTGACGGGGTGATTACAGTCGGTATAGATGGTTTAATAACTTCAATGAGTCCTGTTGCAGAAACACTTACCGGCTGGAATGAGTCGGAAGCAATGAAAAAAGATTTACTGGAAATTCTACAGGTTGAAGAGTCGGGAGTTTATCCTGTTTTACCTGATCTGATTGATCAGGCATTAGATGGTGAAACTGTAGCATGTCTTGTTGATAATGAACCAATATTGGTCAACAGCAACGGTAAGAGAATTGTAATTGATTTTAGTGCAGCACCAATCCGTAACGAAAATGATGAAATTGTAGGTGCAGTCTTAACAATGCGTGATATTACTGCACGTAAAAAAGCTGAATTAGATTTATTGGAAGCCCGTCAGATTTTAAGTAATACCTTAACTCCACGTGAAAAAGAAATTTTGCAGTTGATGGTGAACGGCTCAAGTACAAAGGAAATTGCTTTTGATTTGAATATCAGCAACCGTACTGTAGAAGCACACCGCCAGAATATGATGGTCAAGCTCGATGCAGGAGATATGACCATGCTTGTGCGACTGGCTGTATCACACAAATTAGTACCCATGGGGTGATTTGGCTGATTCAGTTATCTCAATGCTATGAAATTAATTCAGAGTAATTCAGAATTGCAGTTCAAAGAATTACTTGTTAAGATTGAACTTGCAGGATTAATTTAAAAAAATTCATAAACATTATCTTAACCGTAAAATCAGGACAACTAATGTCTTCAGTGAAGGCACCTTCCAAAGCAAAGTCAGTTTCAGCTCAAGCAAATTTCCCCAAAACAGAACTTGAAAAAGCCACCATTCGATTCGCCGGGGACTCTGGTGATGGTATGCAGCTGACTGGTACTCAATTCTCTACAACTTCTGTCATGGCAGGAAACGATGTGATTACGTTTCCAGATTTCCCAGCTGAAATACGTGCTCCAGCAGGTACTTTAGCAGGAGTGTCAGGTTTTGACCTCAGTATCTCCAGCAGTGAAATATATACTACTGCCGATTGTCTGGGAGTTTTAGTGGCCATGAATCCTGCAGCACTCAAAGCGAATTTAATTGATTTAGAAAAAGGCGGCATCCTGATTGTCAACTCTGACAGTTTTGCAAAGAATGATTTACTAAAGGCAGAGTATTCGGAAAATCCTCTGGAAAGCGGAGAGTTGAGTGATTATCGTGTGGTGCAGATTCCAATTACAAAATTAACTTTAAAAGCAGTTGAGGAAACCGGATTATCTTTCCGTGACGGTGCCCGCTGTAAAAACTTTTTTGCACTTGGAGTGGTTAAATGGTTGTTTGTACGTTCTTTAGAGCAGACACAGGTTTGGATTAAAGATAAATTTAAAAATAAACCGGGTATCGCAAAAGCCAATGAACTTGCACTGCAGGCTGGTTACAACTATGCGATCACAATTGAGTTATTTCAGGAACGTTATCATGTCTCACCTGCAGTTTTACCTTCAGGGGAGTATCGGCAGATCACTGGGAATCAGGCACTTGCTTTAGGCTGCGTAGCGGCATCTTTGCGTTCCGGTCTTTCCCTGCTTTATTCAAGTTATCCAATCACTCCGGCTTCAGATATCCTGCACGATTTAGCACACTATAAAAATTATGGTGTAAAAACAATTCAAGCCGAAGACGAAATTGCGGCTATGTCCTCTACAATAGGTTCAGCCTTTGGAGGTGTTTTAGCTGTTACTGGAACAAGCGGTCCAGGACTTGACTTGAAAAGTGAGGCTCTTGGTTATGCCGTAATGACTGAACTTCCTGTAGTTGTACTTAATGTTCAGCGTGGTGGACCATCTACAGGCTTGCCAACTAAGGCGGAACAAACTGATTTACTTTCAGCGTTATATGGACGACATGGAGAATCTCCGGTTCCGGTACTTGCAGCCGCAACTCCGGGAGATTGTTTTTTCATGGTGCTTGAAGCATTTCGAATTGCGTTAAAATACATGACACCTGTAATTGTACTCAGTGACGGAGGTTTGGCTAATGCTTCTGAACCATGGAAAATTCCTGATGAAGATGAACTGCCGGATCTAACGCAAAATTTTCATACTGACCCTGAAAACTTTTCTGCCTACAATCGAAATCAGAAAACTCTTGCACGCAACTGGGCTATTCCAGGAACAGCCGGTTTGGAACATCGGATTGGTGGTTTAGAAAAAGATTTTGATACTGGAGAAATAAATTATGATCCAGAAAATCACGAAAAAATGGTTTTGTTGCGTGATGAAAAAATTCGTGGGATAGCCAAAGATCTGCCGCCTCTGGAAATTATAGGTGAGGAAACTAATGAGCTTTTGGTTGTCACCTGGGGTAGTGTTTTTGGACCGGCATTTTCAGCAATTAAAAGTCTACAGGCTGAAGGTCATCAGGTCTCTATGCTGCATCTGAGGCACCTGTATCCTTTTCAGGAAAACTTGGGCAAAATACTGGGCAATTTTAACAAAGTACTGGTGCCTGAAATGAATTTGGGGCAATTATCACGTATGTTGCGTGCAGAATTTTTGGTCGATGCAATTCCATTTTCTAAATTGCAGGGTCGACCTTTTTTGATTTCAGAAATCCGCAACCAAGTGCTGGAGTTGCTGGGTGAAAGTGGTGCATCCAGTCCCTGCAGGGATGTTTAATTATATTTTCAACTATTGAATAGCTTATAAATTCGTATGAATATTCCAGTTAAACCGCTGAGCTCAGTTGCCCTCACCAAAGCAGATTTTGTTTCAAAGCAGACAGTCCGCTGGTGTCCAGGTTGTGGCGATTATTCAATATTGGCTAATATTCAGAAGGTGCTGCCTGAACTGAATATTCCCAAAGAAGACATCGTTTTTGTCTCCGGAATTGGTTGCTCAAGCCGTTTCCCGTATTATATGGACACGTATGGGATGCATACACTTCATGGTCGTGCACCTGCATTTGCAACCGGATTGAAGGTTGCACGTCCGGAACTATCCGTCTGGATTGTCACCGGTGACGGTGACGGACTTAGTATAGGCGGAAATCAGTTACTACATATGCTGCGTCGTAATCTTGATGTTAATGTTTTGTTGTTCAATAATCGTATTTACGGACTGACAAAAGGTCAGTATTCACCAACTTCTGAGCAGGGGAAGGTGACCAAAAGCACCCCCTTTGGATCACCGGATATGCCTCTTAATCCTATGCTGTTTGCACTTTCTGCCGGCGCTACTTTTATTGCCCGCACTTTTGATGTGGATACAAAAGGAATGCAGGAAATATTTAAAGAAGCGGCAAAACACAAGGGTACATCTTTTGTTGAAATTTATCAGAATTGCAACATCTTTAACGATGGTACATTTGCTGCGGTTAAGGACAGATCAGTCAGAGAAGATCGTATTCTGCGTCTCAAACATGGAGAGCCTTTTGTCTTTGGTAAAGAGCAGAACAAAGGAATTCGTTTGAACGGCTTAAAGCCCGAAATTGTGGAATTGGGGAGTGGAGTAAATGAAAATGAACTGCTCAAGCATGATCAATTCAGTTCAGACAGTACACTGGCAAACTTGTTAAGTGGTTTTGATTATCCTGAATTTCCTGTACCAATGGGTATTTTAAGGCAGGTGGAAAATTCTACTTATGAAGAGAAAATTGAACAGCAAATCAAAACACAGATTGAGTTGAAAGGTGTTGGAAATTTGACCAATCTGCTAAGAGGTGGTCAGGTCTGGACAAACTGAGTTATTTCTCTTTTGTCAAAAAAAATCTTGCATTCCTGCTGACATTTTAATAGAATTAAATGTTTAGTAGGGCGATTAGCTCAGCTGGGAGAGCAACGGCCTTACAAGCCGTAGGTCACAAGTT
>JACNJW010000057.1 GCA_014382365.1 SAR324 cluster bacterium | reverse complement strand
CAGCTGGAACAGGGAAAATTCTGCTGGACTGGCAAATTGACGCAGATGGCAAAGTATTTGGAGCCGGAGTTGTGAGAGATAGTTTCGGAAATTCAGAATTCCAGCAATGCCTCACCAACGTCATCAGCAAGATTGTATTCCCCAAGCCACCGACTGGTGAGCAGTATGTCGAACATCATTTTTTATTTAAAAAAGAGGAGGAAAATTGACATCCAAAACGATTCACAAAATCAAGAAAGTCAGACATTTTACTAAAGAGTACGATTACGAAAGCGCAACCTGTCGTTTACACACTTCATTGATCAATGATCCATTCTCACGCAACGAATGGGTTTGCATAATGAATCCAGATTCGAATAAAAAAATATACAGACTCCCCAAAGGAATCACTACGAGAGGTTTTTCTGCAGACTGTATGGAGCTTGATTATGAATCCCTACTACAACTTGAAACGAAAGGTAGCACGGCAGAAGGTGAATTCATTCCTTGTAATCTGCAGATTGAACAAGCAACTTTTTATGAACGAAATATTTTTGCCAACTTAAAGCATCCTGACTACACTTACAAAATTTCTTTCAAGTATGCCTTGCTGAGTGTCGGTTTGGGAATATTGAGTTTAGCAATCAGTCTGTCCAGCTGGCTCAATAAAATATGATAATAATTTTCACCGCATGTACCCAGTAATTCCTAGTGCCGACATTGAGAGATTATAGAAATGTAGCAGATAGAACAAAAATACCCCTGCCTTCCCTCAACAAACCATAAATACGGTTTCCGCATTCACTGATTGCCGAAATCTTAACTTGGTCATAACATTTCTTCCTCCTGTTTGGCATAGTAGTCAAGATACATTTTTTCCATTAAACAAAATTGCCTGTTATAATAAACTTTCAAATTATGTAAATCTTCGTTGTATTAGTATGCTGAACTCGCAAAAACTTGTTTAAGTAATAGAAACGGTATATTATTTGTGTTATGTATGAATTTGAGTATGATCTTAACAAGAGTAAATCGAATCAGCAGAAGCATGGGATTGACTTTGAAGATGCACAATTGCTTTGGCAAGACTCTGAAGTGGTTGAATTGAAATCTACATTTGAGGGTGAGGAACGTTACCTTGTGATTGGTAGGATAAACTCAAAGTGTTGGACGGCAACTTATACATTTAGAAGTGACAAAATTAGAATAATATCTGTTCGCAGATCAAGAACAAATGAGGTGCTTTATTATGAAAGTTAAAGACTTTGATAAGAAATTTGACGAAGGGAAAGAAGATGTACTTAACCACTTTGACCTCTCTACTGCTCGCCGGTTTAATCAGCAACAGAAGAGGGTGAATGTTGATTTTCCTCAATGGGTGGTTGACTCGCTGGATCGTGAAGCAAATAGAATCGGCGTTACACGTCAGTCACTGATCAAGATGTGGACAGTTGAACGTATTGAGCAACAGGTTGTGTAACTCAGCGGTTTGAGGAAATTAGAATTCCTTGCGCTCAAAAAATCCCAGCTTCATCGATGATTCTCCTGTTTATTCAGAGCAGCGTAATGCTGGAAGCGAAACTCCTAAAATTGAACCACCCTTGTTCCGGCACCAGTATCCAAAATTATTCCGACCAGATAATCCAATTTGTAATCATTTTCGTTCAAAATGAAACAGCAGCAATTTTTAACTTTAACAACCGCAGAAGAAGCAGAGAATCGATTTTGGCAGGCAGTTCAGCCACAACCTGTTGGCGAAGAACTGATTCCTCTTGCAGATGCACGTGAAAGAATTTTATCACGGAATGTGATTGCCAAACACAACGTTCCTTTTTTTGACCGCAGCAATTTTGACGGATTTGCACTGCGTGCAGAAGATACATTTGGAGCCCAGGAAACCGCTCCGGTTTCGTTGAAATTGAATCCGGAAATTCTGGCCTGCGGAGTAGTTCCGCAAGAAACTGTTGCTCCGGGAACTGCAACTGTGATTGCAACAGGCGGAGTTTTGCCGCGCGGTGCAGATGCAGTGGTGATGATTGAAAACACATTGCCGCTTGAAAACACTGAATCCGGAAAAGCAGGAATTCAAATTCTAAAAGCAGTTGTTCCTGCAGGAGGTGTTTCACCGGCAGGTTCAGATATTGGTGCAGGAGAAGTTGTGCTGCGAATCGGTGATCGTCTGGGTTATCGGGAAACCGGAACATTGGCTGCACTTGGTGAAACAAAGGTCTGGGTTTGGAGTCGTCCAAAAGTTGGTATCATTTCAACCGGAGATGAATTGATTGCTCCCGGAGAGGAGATGGAACTGGGAAAAGTTTATGACTCAAACTCAACCGTCATTGCAGATGCTGTGGAAGAACTGGGTTGCGAACCCATACGATTCGGAATAGTTCCGGATAACGAAGTACAATTAGAGAAGATTGTCCGCAAGGCACTTGAGTTGGATTTTGTTTTGCTTTCCGGAGGCACCTCAAAAGGTGAGGGTGATTTGAATTACCGTGTTTTTGAAAAATACAGCAACCCGGGAGTTTTGGTACACGGTGTTTCACTTAAGCCCGGAAAACCGCTTTGCCTGGCGATTCTGGCTGGAACTCCGGCTGCGATTTTGCCTGGTTTTCCTACTTCTGCAACTTTCACGTTCAGCAAATTTATTGCACCAGTTCTGCGAGCAATGACAGGCCTTGCTTCAGAATCAACTGAAAGTGTTCTGGCAATTCTTCCGCAGCGTTTGAATTCCGATAAAGGCCGTACCGAATTTCATCTCGTACATTTGATTCGAAATGCTGACGGACTTAGTGCTTATTCAACAGGAAAAGGTTCCGGCTCAATTACAGGCTTTGCCCGTGCAGACGGTTTCCTCGAAATTCCACGCAACACCGAAATGCTTGAAGCCGGTCAAGAAGTCAGCATTCAATTACTTGGAAAATCCGCACGTCCTCCGGACTTGATGATCATCGGCAGTCACTGTGTAGGACTTGATTATTTGATGGGTGAAATGCAAAATCGTGGCATCTCAGCTAAATTCCTGGCAGTCGGGAGTCTAGGTGGTGTTTTAGCTGCGAAACGCGGCGAATGTGATTTGGCCGGTACACACTTGCTGGATCCGGATTCAGAAATATATAACAAACACCTGCTTACTCCTGAGCTACATCTGCAGAAGGGCTACCGCCGCAGTCAAGGACTACTGTTCCGAAAGGATGATTCCAATTTTGCAGAATGTAAAACAGATTTCAATAAGACAATTCTGCAAATAATCAGTAATCCGGAAGTGCGGATGATTAACCGCAACCGTGGTAGTGGAACTCGAGTTTTGCTCGAACGTTTACTTGTAGATCAACGTCCCGCTGGTTTTTTTCAGGAAGCAAAATCACACAATGCTGTGGCTGCCGCAATTGCACAAAAACGTGCGGACTGGGGGATTGCCATCCGTTCTGTTGCAGATGATCTGGGACTTGCTTTCTTTCCTATTCAGGATGAAGAATATGATTTTATGATACCTGTAAACCGTCTTGAGCGTCCTGAAGTTTCACTCTTTTTAAGCCTGCTGGATGATCCCGTAATCCTGAACAATCTGTCCAAACTTGGTCTGAGCTGCAATTAACAAGCATGTATTATCTGTCTTTAAAAGCAATCCACATTATTGGAGTAATTGTCTGGTTTGCCGGACTCTTTTACCTGGGACGTCTTTTTGTTTATCATCAGGAGACTGCCGAGCTTCCTGAACCAGAAAGATCTGCCCTGAAAAAGCAGTTTTCACTGATGGAAAAACGACTTTATTACGGAATTACTTGGCCCGGCCTGTGCATCTCGATTGTCTTTGGAACTGCCTTAATTTTTGAATTAGGTCTTCAAAATTGGCTGTACTCAAAAATTGCTTTAGTGGCCCTGCTGGTTGTTTATCACTTGTGGTGCGGCAGTTTACGAAAATCACTATTGAATGACAAATGCAAATGGAGTGGAAAACAATTTCGGCTTTTTAACGAGATCCCTACTCTTCTGCTGGTCAGTTTGGTTTTTGTTGTAGTATTTAAAAATGTTTTTTCGTGGAGTGTTTTTTTACTGCTTTTAGGTGCTTTGACTTTACTGATAGTTGGAGTTGTACAATGGTTGGCAAAACGGCGGAATATTAAAAGCTCAAAAAATATTTAAACCTTTTGGTTATGAAAGATAAGAAGAAGCTACTCAAAACACTACACTTGATCTTAACAGTTTTACTGCTGACAGGATGCGGTTGGTTTGGTGAAAATACTGAACCTCTGAATGAGTCGTATGAAGCCGGTAAAAAAGCACTCAGTGAAGGTCAATACGATGTGGCCAAGTCGCATTTTCGTCAAATCACTCCTAATTCTCCTTTTTATCCACAAGCAGTCTGGATGCTTCAGAAAGTTCCTTTCAAAAAGGGAGTTGCATCCTATGAACAAAAAAAATATCAAATTGCTATTTCTGAATTATCAAAAGTACCGGTGCACTCACCGGATTATGTAGAAACTCAACGTTATATCAAACTGGCAAACTATGCCATGCTGAACGATCAATATACAAAGTCTTCGGCAAAAGAACGTATTGTATTGCTTCGGGAAATGTTCGCAATTGCTAATGAATTAGAGGATTCCAGTCTTGTATTAGCAAATGTAAACCTCATTGAAGAAGGACTTAAACAAGCCGATTCTGCTGGTAAAACCAGAGATTTACTTAATTTACTGAGTGAAGTTCTAAGTGTTAATAAAGAACCTGAATTACAACAAAAGGCACTAAATTATTTGTTGACAGATTTTGAGAAATTATACGGACAGCCTGAGCTTCGTCCGGATGTTTTCAGAATGATTGGAAACATCAAAATGGAACTCATGTAACTCCTTTTATTATTCTCTGTAATTTTTAAAAGCAAGAATCTTCTTTCTGCCCAGTTGCAAAGCATGTCTGCCCAGCCAGGCACTGATTCCTCCCATAATAATAATCTGCATATAAGCCACTCTTTCCAAATTCAACGACAAGAAAAAGTCATAGCTGCCGTGCAAAATTGCTGAAAAAAACCAGCCCTGCAAAACCAGCAACATCGGCAGATAATAGTTATATTTAGTGGCCCTGCTGACATCAAGTGCTAAACGTGATTTTGCCACAAAATATCCCATCGGCACACTCATAAAAGCATGTGCAGGTATAGTTACCATGGTCCTTACTGCAACAACTGCTACTCCAAACTGATCCAGATAATAAAAATTTTCCATTGTTGCAAATCCAACAGAAACAACTGCAGCATAGAGAATTCCATCAAAGGGATCCTCTAAATGGCGACTGGGATAAACCACTGCCAGCAAAATCAACAATTTGGCAAATTCCTCATTGATTCCGACAAGAAACCAGAAACCTGAACCATATATAGGTATAGACTTGCCCCAGACGATTAAGGCCGGAAAAGTGGATTCAGGCCAGAAGAGTGTGTATTTTTCAACTGTGTGATTAAAAACCAGGGCCAGCAGTCCAGACCCCATTCCGCCAAGAAACAAAAATAGTAATAAGGGCAGATACACATTTTTGTAGCGCTGCGCATGATAAAAAACCCAGCCCCAAAGAATTCCCGGAACGAGAACAATTCCTATGACAGGTAACATTCTTTCTTATACTAAAGTGTTGTAATTACTTAAATTTCGTGGCATAGTTTCCGTTCATACTGAAAGATATGCTAGCATGTTGACTTGAGGGAGCCTACAACATGTTGGAATAAAGTCAAGAAAGAATACAATGCTGCGTAAATATCTCTCCTCACTCAAGGACGAGAAAGAGTTAAATCTTATTACTGAAACTATCAAGTCGGGCCGTTATTTCCGCAAGATAAATCTGACTCTTCTCAAGGAAATGCTGCGCCATGGCGAATTAGTTGCTTTGAATGCAGAAGAGTATCTCATTCGGGAAGAACATTCTAAACCACCGGAACTCATAGTCCTGCTGGAAGGTTCACTGGCTGTAACTTCAGTTGGACACTTCATAATGCGTCTTAACCTGCCGGGTGACGTTGTTGGTGAAATGTCTGTTATTAATGATGATCCAATTCCATTTGCTAATGTAATTGCAGAAGAAAACACTAGAGTAGTGGTTTTTCCAAATCATCTCTTCAAGGTTTCTGACAATGACACACAAGTTTCTGTCGCCTATGTGATTTTCTCACATATACTTGCTGAAAAGCTTAGACATACAACAGCACTGTCTCTGCTGAAGAAGAGTTTCAACACTCGAGACAGTATAACCCCTCTGATTGGCATTGTAGACCCTGACTCTGATTACCGGAAATATCTGAAGTCTACTGTTGAAAAAGTCTGGAGCAAAGTCAGAATTATTGAAATTGATTCATATCAAAATTTTATTGATAACACTCAACAAAATCATTTCGATTTTGTAATCATTGACCCTGAAAAATATAACGGCGGTAACTCCAGAAAAGACTCCATCCGGATCTTGATTGAAATTTGTAGTTCTCATTTTGCTCCAATTTTGGTCATCAGCCATTATTGTATGCAGGAAGAAAACCGACAATTCCTGGCAGGACTTGGAGTGACAGATTTTTTAAGTAAGCCTTTTACGGATTTTGAACTACAGCATCTTCTCAGAAAATTCCGCAAAGATCATTATCGTCAGAATGAGTTGGAACTGGTGGAGATTGCAGCAGACACAGATAAACTAACGGGGCTTGCCAACCGGCGCAGGATGGATGAGTTTTTGGAAGCCCTCTTGACTCTTTATCCGGAGGACAAGCAGACTTTTTCGTTTATCATTGCAGATGTTGATCACTTCAAACATTACAATGACCAGCATGGTCACCAACAGGGAGACCTCGTTCTGGCTTCTGTTGCTGCAATTTTCAGAAACCGGATTCGCAGAGGAGATTTAGCAGCACGTTTTGGCGGTGAGGAATTTGTAGTAATTTTACCAAATTGTAAAAAAAATAATGCCGTGTTAATTGCAGAAAAGCTGTGCAAAGCAATTGCTCATGAGAATTTCCCCTTCCAGCACCAACAACCACTGGGTAATCTGACTTGCACTTTTGGAGTGGCAACATTTCCCGATGATGCAGGGACGAAAGCACTGCTCCTGAAAACAGCAGACAAATGTTTATATGAAGGCAAAGAAAGTGGTAGAAACATGGTTGTTGCAGTATAAATTGCGGATTATTGACACTTGTGCTAATTTGTTTGAATCAACAAATAATAATATCAGCTTTAAAGTTCCAAACTGAGTGCTGAGCAATAATAATTTTATCTTTTTTTGAAAATATTTGTGAATAGTAATTTTAGTCTTGCAAAAAGACTCATTTTAACGCATTATTATAAGGTTTTGCGACAGAATTTTTTGAATTTTGTCCTAAAATAAACAATCGGCCAGATTACAGAAAAAAATAATAGAGAAAGTAATGAAAACTAAATTTGCCAGAAAAGAAGATTTTTATAACGGCACTCACCCACGCGCATGGTGGATAGTAGATGCAGAAGGCCGGACCCTGGGCCGGTTAGCAACACAAATTGCAAACGTTCTGCGAGGAAAGCACAAAGCACTATTTACACCACACGTAGATACAGGCGATTTTGTAATTGTTGTAAATGCAGAAAAAATCCATGTCAGTGGAAAAAAAGACGAGGATAAAATGTATTATCACCATACTGGATATCCTGGAGGAATCAAGAGTGCTAAATATTACGAATTGCAGGAAAAACATCCTGAACGCATAGTAGAAGGTGCAGTCAAAGGTATGATGCCTAAAAACGCACTAAATCGTCGTACCCTGCAGCGTTTAAAAGTATACACTGGTTCAGTGCATCCGCACGAATCTCAGCAACCACAGCCCCTGAATATCTGACCTATGGCAAAAAAAGCAACTGTACAATACTACGGAACTGGACGTCGAAAAGACTCTGTCGCACGTGTTTATCTCCGCCCGGGAAAGGGTGAGATTATGGTAAACAAAAGACCTGTTGAGACTTACTTCGGTAGAGAAACTCTCAAAATGGTACTTAGACAACCTTTGGAATTGACTGAAACACAGGATAAATTTGATATTTTTGTCAACGTCCACGGTGGAGGGTTGTCCGGTCAGGCGGGTGCTATCCGTCATGGTATTTCAAGAGCATTGTTACTTGCATTGGAAGATTCCCGTGATGTACTGAAAAAAGCAGGCATGCTGACACGCGACTCTCGTAAAGTTGAACGCAAAAAATACGGTCAACCTGGTGCACGCAAAAAGTACCAATTTTCAAAGCGTTAATTATTTTTCTGTGTTTAATCACTACGAACTGATTAAACACAGTTATTACACTTTCCTAACTACCACTCTTATTTATTAAAAGAGGACTTTGCACTGCTTTTAAAAAGCCGCATGGTCATATTCCTTTTCCTCACATGGACATTGAGTTCGGTATTTTTAACACTCAATGTTTTTCGTCCTCTTGCCAAACGCACGAACTCTTCTTTTACTGAAATTCTCCTTTCATTTGCGTTAGGATGGTTGATAGGAGATTTACTGCCACATTGGATACTACTAAATATTGGCATTACCCTGCTTTTTTCATTTTCAGATATCTTCAGTCAGCCCCTCGGGTGGACAGGACTTATAATTCATTTTGCCGGATGGACTATTTTGAGTCTTCGTCTCTGGATAATTTTAAATTTGCCGGAGAGACTTGAGAATAAAATGGAGGAGCAACTGGGAAATATTTGGCACAAAACGTCAACTAATTTTGCGTCTCCAGCTAAATTAATAAACATTGACTGGTACAGTTGGATAAACCCAAACACCATTCTCAATGATCCCCGGATTGAAATTATCAGGGATCGGGTTTTTTTTGAACAAAACGATATAGAGCTCAAACTTGATATTTATCGTCCACGCAGTTCAAAAATAATGCGTCCCGCTTTACTGCAAATTCATGGCGGAGCCTGGATCAGCGGCAGCAAAAGACAGGCCTCTTTGTTAATGACTCAAATGGCAGCACAGGGCTGGGTTTGTTTTTCGCTGGCATACCGTTTAAGTCCGGAGGTCGTTTTTCCAGAACATTTAATTGACATCAAGCGCGCCTTAAAGTGGATCAAAGCACATGCTGACGAATATGGATTAGATCCAAACTTTATTATTGCAACAGGAGGTTCTGCTGGAGCTCATTTGGCAACCTTGCTGGCACTTACTCCAAATCAGCCTGAATTCCAACCTGAATTTAAGCAGACTGACACCTGTATTCAGGGTTGTGTTGCACTCTATGGAGTTTTTGATATTATCGAAGCATTTGAGGAAGCTACTCTTTTTCCTGCAAAAGCAAAAGTACTGAAACTACTTTGTGGAGGTACTCCTGAAACACAGTCAGAATGTTATCGGAAACTCGCCCCAAAAAACTGGATTAAACAAGAAGCACCACCTTTTTTACTGGTTCAGGGCGAAAATGACGCGCTGATTCCAGTCACAGAAACTGATTCCTTTTTTCAGTCACTTCAGACTCAGAAAAAGTCTCTATCAGCACTCTTACGTTTGCCTTTAGTTGAACATGCATTTGACATTTTCCCCACATTGACGGCACAGTGTATAATACCAATCATTGCTCGGTATCTGATAATGCTTCATAAAAATCACATTAACCACTCAGGAGCCTAATGAAACCAACCACTAGTACAATTTCCTCAACAGCACCTGCAGTAGAAGCTCTGGTGTTAAAAGAAGAAGAGAACGGTGTTGTAACTTTAACACTCAACCGACCTAAACAATTTAATGCATTATCTGAAGCGATGTTAGCTGCACTGCAGAAAGAGTTGGAGAGCATCGCAGAAAATGATGCAGACAGGCTGGTGATTTTACAGGGAGCAGGAAAGGTTTTTTGTGCAGGTCATGATTTGAAGGAAATGATTGCCACACGAAAAGAGACATATTACCAAACGCTCTTTAAGCAGTGCAGCAAAATGATGCTAACCCTCAATCGAATTCCCCAACCTGTAATTGCCAGAGTCCACGGCATTGCAACCGCTGCCGGCTGTCAATTGGTTGCGGCCTGTGATTTGGCTGTTGCAGCAGATGATACACGCTTTGCGACTTCAGGGATAAATGTCGGCTTGTTCTGTTCTACTCCGGCGGTTCCTGTAAGTCGAAATATTTCGCGCAAACAGGCTATGGAATTACTGTTGACAGGTGAGTTTATTGGTGCAGAAACAGCACTGAGTTGGGGTTTAATAAACCGGACAGTACCGTTGGAAAAACTGGACGATGAAGTCAAAGTTTTGGCAGATTCCATCCTTGCTAAATCCTCAGTTGCTGTCTCAACCGGTAAGAAAATGTTTTACAAGCAACTTGAGTTAAGTATGGAGGAGGCTTATAACTATGCCGGAGAAATCATGGCCTGTAACATGATGACGGAAGATGTCAGCGAGGGAGTGGATGCTTTCATTAACAAACGAAAAGCTGTCTGGAAGGGGCGCTAAGACACGGAGGTGTATCTACACTGAGCCAGCAGCAACAATTAATATTATGACCAGTGCATTATTGCCTTAGCGCCTTCCATTTAAAACACAAACTGACGGAACTAAAACTAAACTGCTGTGCTCTGCAGAAAAAAGATGCAGCCTGAGTTTCAACTCTTGTGAACGTACATCGGAACGTCAATGTGATGAAGTAAATAATCAGTATTGCTGCCCAAAAACAACCTTCCGGCGACAGTATGATCGTGACCTGCCAGCATCAAAATTCCGGATTGAACTTCTTTCTGATATTCCATAATCCTGAGATATGTTGAATTTCCGAACAGAACTACGCGCTTTTCCGGTACTGTAATTTTCATTGAATCCAGAAATTTATCCATAGCTTCCAGACCCTGTTCTTCAGTCAACTCCAGTTCTGCTTTACCTAAACCCCAGCTGGCTTCTGCACCATAATACGAGTAGTCAATTGGAATCATTACATGAACAAAATGCAGTTCAGATTCCGTACGTTCAGCCCACGCATTAGCTTGTTCTACAACAGGTCGATTTGCTTCACTGAAATCCAGAGGAACCAGCACAATTTTTTTGGCCTGTTCAGGTTTCTTTTTGCAGATATAAATTGGACAGTGAACATGATGCACAACATAATCAGTTATACTTCCCAGAAAGAGCCTGCCCAGCATAGTGTGGGAGTGTGCAGCCATAATTACCAGGTCAGCAGCTAGACTTTCTACCAGATCCACAATCTTAAGATAAGGAGTTCCAAAATCGTGAGATAACTCATACTCAGATTTTAATTTTAACTCCAATAGATATTTCTCCAGTTGAAGTAAATCTTTGCTCTCATCACGCTGATCAATGTGTTCAAAATGTCCTGGATAATAAGAAACCTCAGGTAGACGGCTCACATGCAGAAAGTACAGTTTTCCTGAAGTACGACCAGCCCATTCATCAGCCAATAGAACTACATCCTTGCTCACATCGCTGTAATCAATGGGTACTACAATTTTCTTTTCCATATCACCCTCCATCATTTTGTTTAAAGGTCTTCTCACTTGCTCCTGACACTTCACAACAAAATCCGAACCAAACGAGTAGAACCTGATTGATGTCCTGTAAAGGACATTTAACAAGGACTTGCTGATTATTCTCCTTAGTCCTCCAAGATATATTTTAGCTCATAGCTCGGTATATTACAGTCTTTTTCAACAACCTTCTTCTTCCTCTTCTTCCTCTTCTTCTTCCAGCAGTGGGGGCATTGTAGCTTCTGGAGCAAGGTAACGTTCCTGTTGGTCATTGCTCTCGTCCTCAGAAGATGCCAGTAAAGCAGGATGAAAAAATGGACGGATACTATTCAATACCCGTTCTTCCTGTTGTGTCAGTGCTAGATTTTCTACAGATTCTGCCGTTATGCGGGCATGCCAGGTTTCCGCACCACCATGCAACAAAATCACCTTACGTTCCCAGTTTTCAGTCAAATCAGAATGAATTTCGACAGGAATTTCTCCGGCTTGAGGAATCAGGACAAGTTTTTTATAAATTGGAATCTGCTTTATCTGTTGCTTATAATTTGCTTGCGGATCTAATTGAATCAAGCCAGGAATATTATCAATGCCGGATGTTTCCTCAATTGAGAATGTCACAGGTACAAAGTCGTTGCGCCCCTGAATTATCCAATTTGCAAACTCTTCTACCTGAAGCTGATTGATTTGCCGATCAACTTTTGAATCATACCAGGTTCCTGCCTGAGGCCAGTGCGTAACCACAATCATTGCCATTATCACAACTCCCATAAAGGGCAGCATCCAGCGATAGTCATTTTTAAACCACATAATTTTTCTCCAGTTTTAGTTTTGACAGCCACGGACTGACTTGAATAACTACAGCTTGGTTTTTGTTTTTTCCCATATCCATCCTAGAAAATCCGTGGCTCTCTGTTATGTTTTAGCATTAATTTTCTGTTCCAGTGTATTTGCACCCCAAAAGCCGACTATCGCAATAAGCAGTACTACAAAAGCAACGATCCAGACATTGACTCCAAACAGTCCAGCTAAGGTCAACCGTCCTGCAGAACCTAGTGACATAAAACCTTCGATCAAAGGCCAGACCTCTGCAAAGACTAAAACGCCAAAACTCATGCCAATGATATAAAACAGTGCATCAATTTTTCCACTTGCCAGGCCCACAAAAGATGTTCCAGGACAGTAACCGCCAATGGCAAAACCAGCTCCCATCACCAAGCCTCCTGCAATCTGGCTGTTCCAGTATGTTTTGTTGATATAAACTGCATCCAGAGACATCAGATCAAATGCATCCAGAGTCAGGATTCCAAAAACAGCAGTTACAATTGCAGAAAACATCACTCTAAAAACACTCCAGTCACGTCCAAACCACTGCATCACTAAACGGTGTGCAGAACCAAATCCGGCGCGCTCCAGAATCAGTCCGAATGCAAAACCAAGTACTCCTGCCAAAATCATATTAACGTCGGCAGAAATTAGTCCCATCTTTGCTAAAGGTGCAATGTCCATTTCAAGGTTTTAGTCTAAGGTTCATGAATTAAATAATACGTATATTGAAAAGCTCTTAAAGCCAGAGTTTGCGGACAAAATATGCCATAATAAAACCGCCGGCAAACATAGCCAGCATAAAGGCCCAACTTCCGGCTGCAAGAGTTGCTCCTCCACTCAAGGCCTGTCCACTCGTGCAGCCTCTTGCGAGTCTTGCACCCCAGCCCATGACACCTCCACCAAGAAAGGCATACCAAAAACGTTGACCATTAGTTATGTTTGGTCCTTTGTCAACAGTTTTTCCAAATCGTCCTGCAGTGATAGCACCAAACAGTCCACCCAAAAATACTCCAAAAACCTGAAACACCAACCAATCATTCATCCATGCACCGCCTTCACCGAAATACCTGGCAAAGTAACCAAGATTTTCAGCATGCTCCGTGGCTACCGTATGTAAGGCCACTGCCGTAGCCCTCGATAATGCTCCGGATCCACCAAGTCCGCGTCCGGCAATATAATAAGTTGCAATGATCACCAGCCCCAAACCGATTCCGGCCCAAATATTCGGCCAGTAAGCTAAGCGTCTGTTCTCTACTGTTTCCATAAAGACCTTCTAAAATAAACAATGGATTAAGGTTTTGTCAGTCAGGCAAATGTAGGATATTCCTGACCAGCAAAGACAATTACAAAACGCAGGGTAATGCTACCCAGCAAGACTAAAACTGGTACAATTGGTGAAAATTTTACTTTTTCCAAACTTTCCAGTGTTTCCAGTACTAGTGGGACAAGCATTCCGCCAAAGACAAAAACTACCCAAAACCATGGTGCATAACTTCCACTTATCAAATAAATCATGGCTTCACGTACATTTTCTGAACCTGTAATTCCGCCCACTATAAACATAGTTGTCGCAAATCCCTCCAGTGAAATTAGATACATGTCCATTTTTGAAAACATCAATTTTTCTTTCTCCGGTGCTAATAACATTATCAAAGCAGCTGCTGCTGAAAGTCCGGAAAGCAAAAAAACAAAACCAAGAATTGCACTCGACCAGAGAGGTCTTGCATAAAATGTGGAAAGCAGGATTCCTGTGTAGACACCAACTCCGGCGCCCAGATGGACATTGGCCATGGCAACCATATTCAGGTTTCTCTCCGTTAAATCAATTATGGGCTTCAGAAATCCGAAACGCTCAAACCATTCCCGGTTCACCACTAGTGCCTGTGCCACAGAAAGGGGAAAAAAGAGTACCAGCAGCCAACTGCCCCATGACATTGGAGAAGTGTAGACAAAGGCTGTATAAAAACGCCAGACATGGATTTTGTAGGCCAAATCCAAAAACAGGAAGAACATCCCCAGTCCCAGTAAAACTGGACCCAGTAGTGAGCCTGCTTTGACTGCATAGGAATACTCTCCACGCTGCTCATGACTGAAAACACCACCCTTTTGCAGGAGGAGCATCCCGGAGGACAAAACCAATAATCCGGCTGCCAATCCTCCTAAAAAGAGGTAGATCGGGACTTCCCAATTCCAAATTTGCAAATGCGGCAACACATCGGGATTTAGTTTATTTGTGATGATCTCAACCATTTTGAGGTCTCAAGTTTGAGGTTCAAGATTTAAGGTTTTGTAGATAATCCTAATATCTAATTAGTGTCCTAATTTGTTATTCAATTATTCAGGCCAGCCAGTACAATTTCGGTTTTGTACCTGCATGAACTTTATCCTGCGTGACGGTTCGACCTTCCATCAGACGTTCTGCTTCTCCGTCATTACTGTTCAAATCTACCAAATGCAAAGTCTTTGTTGGACAAACTGTGACGCAAGCCGGTTTTAATCCATCTTTGAGACGATGCTGACAGAATGAGCATTTATCTGCATAACCGTCTGGATGAATGTAACGTGCGTCATACGGACAAGCTGCAATGCAGGCTTTACAACCAGTACAGAGATTTCGTTCAATTTGCACCGTTCCATCTCCAGGATAATATGATGCTCCTGTGGGACAGTTGGTTACACATGGTGCCTCTTCACAATGTTGACAGCGCTCAGAGCGGTTAAGCATCTTTAAATTTGGGAAAGTTCCTTCGACGCGCTGGACAATCCAGTCTCGACAATAGCCTTCGGGCACATCGTTTTCGGATTTGCAGGCATAGACACAAGCCGAACATCCGACGCACCGTTTGGTGTCGATAATCATTGCATATTTACGTTCACGAGCCATGGTTGCTCCTATGCCTTACGAGTGAAAGTTACAAAATTATTATTCATTCCAGTACCGCCCATTATTGGATCGATACTTTGATGAGTGACTAAATCAGCATCGCTTGCACCACGCCCTCCAGCCTGTTTTAACCAGGGATGTGTGTGGCCGAAACCATGCACCATATAAACTGCATCCGGACGAATGCGCTGAGTCAAACGGATTTTGATTGGAGTTTTACTTTTTGCTCCATCCTGATTAACCAGATAAACATATTCGCCATGCTTCAACTTCATATCCCGTCCGGAAATTTCATTAACCCACAACTCATTTTCCGGCATCAATTCACCAAGAAAACGATTGTTGGATGTTCTGCCAAATGTGTGCATCGGTGCACGTCCAAAAAGCAAACGGAAATATCCCGGTGGATTTTCCGGATGTTGTGTAAATTGTGGAACTGCGTCAAAACCCAAATCACGCAGTTTATTTGAAACCAGCTCAATCTTTCCGGAAGGAGTTTTAAATTTTAGATGTTTTCCAGGTCGACGATATATTTCAGACTCCGGTTTTTTGAGCAGCCCTTTTACTTTTAATTCTTCCAAGGAACTGCCGATTTTCTGCAGCCGCTTGTCTAGATAAGTTTCAATATCATCCGGAAACAAATTCGGAAGACCCATTTTTTCGGCCAACATTTTGGCAATTTCGTGTCCAGGTTTACTATCGTACATAGGTGGCACAACCGGTTGACGAATGCCAACATACGGCACACGGTAAGTCCGGTCATCCAAATCATCGTAGCGCTCCAGATAAGTTGATTCCGGCAGAATCACATCTGCATATCCGGTAATTTCCATCGGCAGCACATCGACTGCAACCATGAAATCCAGATTCTGAATAGCTTCCAGAGTTTTGGACTGTTCACCTAGTGAATGGATCAAATTGGTTCCATAGACAAACCAGTTTTTGATCGGCCAGGGATCTCCGGAAATTGTCTGCTCTACAACTTCGTTTGAGGGAACACTGTGAGCTAAAGGAAACTTAGAATGAAGTTTGCGCTCGGCTTTTTTGACTGGATATTTTACTCCCGGAACTCCATATTTTTTTTGTGTAATCAAGCCGCCAGGCATTTGATAATTACCCAGCAGTGCATTCAAAATCGCTATCGCACGAGAGCGTTGAGTATCATCACCGTACCAGGTAACATGCCGACCGGGATGAACCAGAGCATTATTTTTGTAGCGACCCAAATCCCGGGCTACCGCCACAATATCTTCAGCCGCAATTCCGGTATAAGCAGCAGTGCGCTCCGGAGTCGCTTCTACTACTCCTTCGCGTAACTCTTCCAAGCCTATGGTATTTTCTGTAACAAATTTTTTGTCGTAAAGTTCTTCTTTTAAAATGACATTGATCCAGGCACGTAACAACGCCAGATCAGTTCCAGCTTTTATCGGCAGCCAGCGTTCTGCTTTTCCAGCGGCAACTGAAAATCTTGGATCTACTACCGTAATCCGGCAACCTGCAGAAACTGCATCGGCAAAATCCTGAACTGCAGTGTTGTGCATATTTTCGCCAAGATGAGTACCAATTAAAACCAGATACTTGCTGTTTTTCACATCCAATCCTTCCGGACTTCCTACTCCGTGTCCGTATGTCAGCTTGAAAGCTTCCAAACGAGGGCCACGGCATTGTGCATAAGAGGGATGGGTGAAATTGTGAATTCCATAAGCCTTAAATAGTTTTTTGAAAAACGAAGCCCCAAATCCGTGACTGAACATCACAGTGGATTCAGTCCCGTATTTTTCTGTTATTTCGGCATATTTATCTGCAATCAATGTTAAAGCCTCTTCCCAACTTGCTTTGCGGAAACGCTGTTCACCGTCTATGGTTTCGCGAATCAGCGGATGTTTGAGCCTGTCAGGATCATAAAGCAATCCGTGTCCGCCTGTACCGCGTGGACAAAGCCGACCATTACTCAAGGGGTGATTTTCCTGGCCGGTGATTTTGTAAACTTTCCCGTCACGCACATGCGCATCTACACCGCAGCGCCAAAAACAAAGCTCACAAAAAGTCGGTACAACTTTTTCCGCCGGATGATGAGCCAAAGCCTCTGTTCCGGGAATCAACTGCCAACCTGCGCTCCCAGCTACAACCGAAGAGGCAAGAAATGCAGAGGAGACTTTAATAAATTTTCGGCGTTTTAGAGACATCTTCATCAAATGATTCAGGTTTCAGGTTTTCAAGAATTTATTGCCACGGATTTATGCTGATATCTTTGGATTATTCAACCGTTTTATCTGCAACAATCCGTGGCTATAACTTGTTACTCTATGCGATATTTTCCGCTTTTATCAATTTTGATAATGGCATTCAAGAATTGTGCTTTTTTGAAGCCATTTTTCTGCAACAACTGATATGCAATACCGGCACGTACACCACTTGCACAATGTGCTACGATTACAGCAGACTTATCCAGTTTCGCAAGATTGTCTCCCAACTCATCCAAAGGAATATGGACTGAACCGGCAATCTTACCTTTAGCGACTTCTTTAGGCGTGCGAACGTCCAGCACAACAATGCTGCCAGCTTTAACCAAACCGGCAAACTTACTGGAATTAACAGCACCTTTGACTGCTTTCCGGACATAGCTGATTTTACGACCAGGTACAGATGTTGAAATGTCTAAACCACCTTTTTTCCAGCCGGCAAATCCGCCGTCCAGCACAACACTGCCTTTGTAGCCCCAGCGGATTAGTTGATTGTATGCGTCCATTGCATCTGCGCTGCGTCCTCCACTACCATAAATCACTATCGGAGCTTTTTTATCAACTAAACCCGGTAGCAGTTTTTTACTGCTTTTGTATTTCTTGGCTTTAAAGCTTGCGCCCATTTTCACTAGTTCTGTTCCCGGATACGCAACCGCACCTTTGATGTGCCCTTTTGCACTTGCTGCTTTTGCACGGGCATCCAGCACCACAAAACTTTTGTTTAAATTTTTTGCAAGCCAGCCACTTTTGACAACCATCAACTGCTTGGCTTTTTTCCACGCTGGAACTCCTGCGGTGTAAACTTTTACATTTGTATAGCCGGCTTTTGCTGCCAACCTGGCAGCTTTAGGACTGAGTCCTCAGGTAGGCCCTCCGCAATAAAAAACAAGAAGTCTGTCCTTGTCTACGGGGAGAAGGCTTACTTTCTTTTTGAAGTCCGTCACCGGAAATGAAACGGCAAAAGGCAGGTGTCCTGCGTTGTAAGAGCCTGCAGGGCGTGCATCTAACAGCATGTATTTTCCGGGATCACCATTGACCAAACTGTGTATCAACTTGGTATCTGCAATCATTTTGGCCGGCAACTCTACCAAAACCCGCTTGATTTTAGTAGCTTCTTTTCCTTTTTCCACGTCAACTAGAATTACATCTTTAAGGATGAAATCTTTAATTGACTTTGCATTAACATACTTAGTTTGTTTTCCAAATTGAATAACTTCTACTTTTTTAGTCTTGAGATTCAGCATTTGGATTGTACTTGATTTCTTCACAATCGACTGAATTTTGCCCTTGATTTGAGCGCCCATCAGGCCGAATGGAATCATCAAAATTATCAGCAACATACTGCCGACTTTCATTCCTTTCTTTATCATAACAACCTCTAGGATTAGATAATTAA
>JACNJW010000032.1 GCA_014382365.1 SAR324 cluster bacterium | reverse complement strand
CTCTGTGTGCTGCTTAAATTGTTAAAATCAGGTTTTGAAAATCATTAATCTTTCAAGTTCGTCAAAGATTGGTGTTTTTCAGGAAGCCCTATTTATGCCACTGCTTTGCTCAGGATCGTATAGAGTTAAGAGTTCAAAGACATCTGGTAATCTCCAATCAGAATTATTGTCGAGACTTAGATTTTCACAATAATTTATTGCACCCGTCCAATCGTATTTGTTAATGCTGTCTGCTTTCTGCCAAGTATATTTCGTTCCGTAATCATAGACGGTATCATTTCCTGTCACAAAATATTTTTTTTGTTCTACTGAATGGCCGCTCACACACTTTTCACTGCATAGTGTACAATCCCCACTCGTACTATAACCACTTAATTTAATGCCTGAAATATAGTTTACTTCAGAGTTTGAAGTTCCTGGTTCAAGCCAGTAACCGTAGCCTGAATTCCATTCTATCGGGGAATAAAATAAACCTGTTGAATCAGAATAATCTACAATTGAAAATAATTCACAGGCATCCGGCAGTCTCCAAGTCAAGCCTCCTAAAGTGAGATTAGCACAATAGGTTTTCGCTATTTCATTAGATCCTGCATAAGCAGAGCCTTGATTACTAGCTTTTTCCCATTTTAGACCTGTCACTAAATCTTCAACTATGCCGTTACCTAAATCACTTAAATTCACAACAGTTCCTTTGTAGTCAGCATCATCTCCAGTGATGCTGGTGTTGTCGGTAATATTTGGATTGTGTGGAATAGCTTTCAGTGAACCGCACAACCCAAATCCAAGTCCAACTGTGTCCAGCTTGAAGGCATAGGACTCAAAAGCTGGAATAGAGGCAGAGATGCCGAGGCTGTTGTAGCGGTTCTCAATATTGGTACGGATTGTAGTACGACGTGGGTTTATATAATTTGTTGCGGCAAGCAAAGTTGCCTTTGTGGTGGTGCTGTCCAGAGTCCCGTCAGTGCGGATGTCGGTGTTGATAGTCGAGAGCAGTTCGGTAAGTTCTGCTTCTGTTTTGTCGCTTTGAAGTATGGCTGAAATCGCAAGCAGGACTGCATTCCCGTCTCCGGACTTACTGATGTCGAGTGTTTCCGAATTTCCAAGGGTGACGTTATCGATGTTGAAAATCTTCATGATTTCCGTCTGTGCCTGAGATTTTGCTGCAGCAAAGGTCATCTTTGAATTATCCATCAGGTACTCAACCCGTTTTTTCTCAAGGTGGGTCATAAGGTTAACGTTGACACTACTGCTGTCGGTAAGGTCTGAAAAAGCCTGAAGACTCAATTTTGCTGATGAAAGAGAACCTGAAACTTCATTAAAGTAGTACCCATCAGCTGCGAGTTCAGCTATTTTATTGGCGAGTGTTCCTTTGATGCTGAAACTCCCTGTATTGTCATCGATTGTGCCTGTGAAGGTGTTACCAGTGGGGGTCATGCTGCTGTCAAGTTCACGTACAGTAATCTCGGTACCCTGAACATAAGGCCCCTTCTGGACTTTTCCGCTGACGGTGACGGCTGATGACGTTGATGTATCAGTTTCTGATGAAGAACTATCTTCTTCTGAGCAGGAAAGCAGAAGACCTAGTATCAGTACCAGGCAAGCATAAATTATGTGATGAGTTGTTTTTTTCATAGTACCTCTATTTGATGAGGTTTTGAATTCACAAGTGATGTGAACAGGAAAAATAATAAGGTGAAATAAACGGAAGAACCGCCGGAATACAGGAAGTAAAACGGACGTTGTATGAATCTGCGGAAACTCTGTAAGCAGGAAAAGAAGGTAGAAAATGAAAGTAGGATTGTTTCCTGAGCAAAAAGGATAAAACAGAAGAAAAACTTGAGACTTGAAAACGGGTGGAAATACTCAGGCGAGTAAGTTGCGTTGCGTTGCGTTGCGTTGCGTTGCGTTGCGTTGCGTTGCGTTGCGTTCACAATGAAACCGTTCAAAAATTGAAGAAAAGAAAGCTTAAGCTGGAACTTAACTGATGTTTTCTCAACATAAGCTGATAAGATAATAATGTCAAGTAAATAATAAAAATGGTGACTTAAGCCCGATGCTCCTCTGCACATACTTTCAAGCAGCGTCGATTTCCATGAGCCGCTAATTCCGGATGCAGGATCAAATCAAGGATGTTGGTTCCATAAAAAGTTGTCATTCCCACGAAAGAGAGAATCCAGGAACTTGCAAGTGTCTAAAATTCTTGTCCTCAACCTGCTCGGAGAATGGATTCCCGCATTCGCGAGAATAACAAACATAGTGTGCCATTCGGACTTTTACAGTTTAATCAAGCATGCCAAAAAAATGATTTTCAGGAAGACTTTATTAGGCACTTGAATACCAGTTGATAATTTTATGATTTTGGTCTTGAGATAAACTGTTCTCCGGTAGAAGATATAACTGTTTTTCAGTTTTAGCAAACATGGCATTTCGCCATTATTTCATGACTGATGAACCTGTAAAAAGTCATAAAAACGTGTCACTGCTTACAAAGCGAGAAAACTATTTTATGTTAAGCACTGATATTATTAAGATCTCTCTCTTCGTAAGGGATGACTAATAATTAGTTTAGGAGTTTTTACGAAGCCATTAAGACTGATGGTCTAGTAAAAAGTTGTCATTCCCGCGAAAGCGGGAATCCAGGAACTCGCAAGTATCTGAAATGCTGGTCCTTGACCTGAGCGGGGAATGGATTACCGCTTTCGCGGGAATGACAAATGAGTGTGACATTTTTACTTTTTTCGAGTTCATCAAGATTAACCTCTACAAATAACTAAACAATGAAAATTTACCGACTGCTCATATCACTTGTTTTCTCAACCTGTCTTGTTCTTGGCAGCAGCATTTCAGTACGTGCAGATTCCAATGTAATCAGAGCCTCAGCAATTGCCATGAACGGAACACCAAAATACGAGGCAGGATTCTCTCATTTTGAATATGTGAATCCAACTGCCCCTAAAGGAGGTGATGTTCGCCTCAGTTCTATTGGCTCTTATGACAGTTTTAACGCTTTTATCTCAAAGGGGGTTACAGCAAGTGGTTTGGGAATGATCTATGAGACATTGACTACCGGCTCCTCAGATGAGGCTTTCACTGAATATGGACTGATTGCAGATAAAATTGAATATCCTGAGGATCGATCCTGGGTTGTTTACCATTTAAACCCAAAAGCAAGATTTCATGACGGAGAAGCAATAAACGTGGATGACGTTATCTTCACTTTCAATATCTTGATGGAAAAAGGTGCTCCGTTTTACAAATCGTATTATGGCGATATTGTTGAAGTCAAAGATCTGGGCAGTCGTTGGGTCAAATTTAAATTTCGTGAAGGTATGACCAACAGAGAACTAGTTTTGATTACCGGTCAGCTCCCGGTACTGCCGAAACACTACTGGGAGGGACGTGATTTTTCCAAATCCACACTAGAACCTCCTCTTGGCAGCGGAGCCTATCGCATCAAGGATTTTAAAGCCGGAAAATACATCACTTACGAACGTGTCAAAAATTACTGGGCAGCCGATCATCCGGTCAACAAAGGCAGCAATAATTTTGATACTGTGCGTTATGATTATTACCGTGACTCAACGGTTGCGCTCGAAGCCTTCAAAGCAGGTGAATACGATTTCCGCGAAGAAAACAATTCCAAAATGTGGGCTTCAATGTATTCCGGAAAAACCTTTGAAAATAAACTCACAATCAGGGCGGAAATTCCTCATGAACTTCCACGTGGGATGCAGGGCTTTGCTTTCAATCTCCGCCGTTCGATGTTCAAGGACCGCAGAGTCAGAGAAGCAATCGGCTATGCCTTTGATTTTGAGTGGAGCAACAAAAACCTGTTTTATGGTCAGTATCGACGTACAGACAGTTATTTTGAAAATTCTGAATTAGCATCCAGTGGTCTGCCTTCTCCGGAAGAATTGGCCATTCTTGAACCATTACGCAAAAATTTGCCGCCAGAAGTATTTAACAAAGAATTTAATCCACCCCTGACAGACAGTTCTGGAAACATCCGCAAACAGCTCCGTGCCGCATCTAAATTACTTACTGCTGCAGGTTGGAAGATTAAAGAAGGCAAGCGTGTTAACAGCTCCGGTGAAGAACTAAAGTTTGAAATATTATTAATTTCACCTGCTTTTGAACGGATAGTGCTGCCCTTTAAGAAAAATCTCGAACGCATGGGAATTTCGGCCAGTGTGAGAGTAGTAGACACTTCACAATACGTAAACAGAATCCGTTCACATGATTTTGATATGTTTGTGATGGTGATTGGACAGTCACTTTCACCGGGTAATGAACAGGACAATTACTGGAGTTGTACAGCTGCTGAAACCAGTGGAACACGTAACTTCATGGGCATTTGTAATCCTGCTATCGATAAACTGATCCGACTTGTAATTGAAGCTCCTGACAGAAAATCTCTTATCAACCGGACAAGAGCCCTCGACCGCGCTTTATTATGGGGACACTACGTTGTACCACACTGGCACATCAATTATTACAGACTTGCATACTGGAACAAGTTTTCACGTCCGGAAAAAACACCAAAATATAGTTTGGGATTCTTCACCTGGTGGATAGACAGTGAAAAGCAAAATATATTACTTGAGAAAAAACCGAACCTGAAATAGTCGTAAAAATGAAGTGGATTTTATAGCCCTGAGCAATTCTTCATGACTGCCTATATTATCCGTCGTTTGCTGCTCGTTATTCCTACACTGATAGGCATAATGACAGTCAACTTCATTATTATCCAAATTGCTCCCGGAGGTCCTGTGGAGCAGATGATAGCACAACTGCAGGGTGAAGCAGTAAGTGCCACCGAACGTCTTTCAGGAGGAGGTGAAGACATCAAAGGCCAGCAGAGTGCTGTTTCAGATGAACCCTCCAAATATCGCGGTGCACAGGGGCTTGCTCCAGAGCTGGTTGAAGAAATTGAACGCATGTATGGTTTTGACAAGCCAATGCATATTCGTTTTTTCAAAATGATGCGCGATTATGCTTCCTTCAATTTTGGTGACAGTTTTTTCAGGGATCAGAAAGTAGTTGATCTTGTTTTGGAAAAAATGCCGGTTTCAATTTCACTCGGTATTTGGAGTACTTTTGCAGTATATTTGATCAGTATTCCTCTGGGTATCCGTAAAGCACTCAAACACGGATCCCGCTTCGATGTCTGGAGCAGTACGATAGTTATACTCGGAAATGCCATCCCCACTTTTTTATTTGCCATTCTGTTGATTGTTCTGTTTTCAGGAGGTAGTTATTTTAGTTGGTTCCCATTACGGGGACTTATCTCTGATAATTTCAGCAATTTAACATGGTGGCAACAGATAACAGATTATTTCTGGCACCTGGTTCTGCCGATCTCAGCCATCCTGATCGGCAGCTTTGCTTCGCTGACCATGCTCACCAAAAATTCATTTCTCGATGAAATACATAAACAGTATGTTATCACTGCCAGAGCCAAGGGTTTAACTGAGCAGAGAGTACTTTATAAACATGTTTTTCGGAATGCAATGCTGATTATCATTGCCGGCTTTCCTGCAGCTTTTATCGGCATGTTCTTCACCGGCTCACTGTTGATTGAAATCATTTTCTCACTGGACGGGCTGGGTTTGCTGGGCTTTGAATCTACCATTCAGCGGGATTATCCGGTAATGTTTGGAACACTCTTCGTTTTTACTTTGCTGGGACTGATTGTCGGCATTATCAGTGATTTGATGTACACTGTCATCGATCCAAGAATTGATTTTGAAACCCGGGAAGCATAGCATGAGCCCGATTACTCTCCGTAGATTTCAGCATTTTAAAGCAAACCGCAGAGGTTTCTGGTCATTGTGGATTTTCCTGGGGATCTTTTTTATTAGCATTTTTGCAGAAGGTGTTGCCAATGACAAACCGCTGCTTGTAATATTTGAAGGACGCCTGATTTTTCCGATTTTTGAGACAATATCCGAAACAGAATTTGGGGGTGAATTTGCTACCGAAGCCGAATATCGTGACGAGTTTGTGCGCGAATTAATTGAAAATAAAGGCAAAATATACTGGCCTCTGATTCGTTACAGTTATGATACTATCAACTATGATTTGCCGGCTGCAGCACCTTCTTATCCTACGACAGAGAACTTGCTTGGGACTGATGACCAGGGGCGTGATGTAGTTGCACGACTGATTTACGGTTTCCGGATATCTGTCTTGTTTGGACTGGTTTTGACAATCCTGAGTTCAATTATAGGTGTTGCTGCAGGTGCTGTTCAGGGTTATTTTGGAGGACGTGTCGATATTCTTGGCCAACGCTTCATTGAAATCTGGTCCGGACTTCCAGTCTTATTTTTGTTAATAATCCTTTCCAGTTTCGTTGAACCAAATTTTTGGTGGTTGTTAATAATTATGCTGCTCTTCAGTTGGATGGGGCTTGTTGGTGTGGTCAGAGCTGAATTTTTAAGAGGACGAAATCTTGAATATGTGCGGGCAGCACGGGCTCTTGGTTTGAGACACAGCACCATCATGATGCGCCATATTCTACCAAATGCAATGGTTGCAACCATGACCTTCATGCCTTTCATCCTCTCCGGATCTATTACTACTCTTACTGCACTTGACTTCCTGGGTTTCGGCTTACCTCCGGGTTCTCCATCATTGGGAGAATTACTTGCACAGGGAAAGGCAAACCTCCATGCTCCATGGCTCGGAATTGCAGGTTTTTCTGTAATTGCACTGCAGCTCAGCTTACTGGTATTTATCGGCGAAGCTGTGCGTGATGCCTTCGATCCGCGGCATAACACATAAAACACTGTATATTTTACCTTGAAATTATTGCTTGCCAACAAGAAATAGCTATTAATATTTTCTTGAAAGTGGATCCTGAAATGACCGTTGTTACTGTAAACAATGCTTTTAGCCTGATAACTTATGCATTAGGTTCAAAATAATCTAAGTAAAAATCATAACTGCATTTTTTTCAATAATATATCTTCTGTAAGAAATGGAGGCAAAAAACTACTATATCACTAACTGGTGCTTTATCCTGAATTTAACACTTTGCTAATAATGGTAAAGCAATATTATTACTAAACAACAGACTGAAGTCGGGGTTAAATGGAATATGGATAGTAAAACAGAAGCAGGGACCTATAGTTCTTGTTGAACTGGAAAGGGGGTAATATGGGAAAGCAGTTTAGAAAACAAGCAAAATATTTGCTATTAGTTCTGTTAGTCTCGGCCTGCACCTCCAAGCATGTTATGGACAAAAATATCTATTCCGGAGACTACCCAACTCTTCAAATCAGGGAAATGTGGCATGTCTGTAGTCTGTCGTTCCAGCAGAAGGCACCACAAACACCTTTTCCGGAAATGATGCGAATGTGTGACTGTTATGTTGATCACATGCGAAAAAACTTTCCTTCAAAAAGTCTAAACAACTTATCGATAAGTACTGGCAAATCAATTGGAGAACAGCTAAATCTAACCTGTAATGTCAGACAAAATCTAACCGGCACAAGACTAATGTAAAACTTGGGCAACAACTGTAGTTATCCTGACAAAAATACTTTACATAATTTTTCAGGAAAAAACTGTTTCATAGTTCAGACTGTGGATAGAACCCCTTAAATGTATGTAAAGCATAGCTATGCGCACTACATAAATTAAGTTTCCACACCTCGATTCCGTATATTTTGTTGTAATTTAACAAAATATGTATCCTAATAGTCCTCTCAAAATAACATTTAATTTTTTCATTAAAACAGATGATCCTAAAATGAATAATGAAGATAATCCAACCGTACAACCTGTCAGCGGAAAAATAGTACCACGTTACTCAGGACCAGCTACATTTGCCCGTCTTCCGGAACTCCGTGATTTAAAGAGTTGTAACGTTGCAATTCTGGGGATTCCATTTGACGCAGGAACCAGTTATCGACCCGGTGCCAGATTCGGTCCACAAGCAATCCGTCAAGCTTCACGGCACCTCAGGACTCAATATCATCCGGCCTATGACACTGAACCATTTATAGAACTACAGGTTGCTGATGCTGGAGACATTGCCTGTAACCCTTTCAACATTGAAGAAGCTGTTGGGCAAATCCAGAAAGCCACAACTGATCTTTTGGGAAAAGTCGACAGTATTGTCAGTCTTGGCGGTGATCATACGATAGCACTGCCCTTGCTGCGTGCAGTGAATCATTATCACGGTCCGGTCGCGCTCGTGCATTTTGACGCACATCTTGACACATGGGATACATACTTTGGCGCACCCTACACACACGGTACTCCATTCAGACGTGCAGCGGAGGAAAAACTCTTCCTTGATCATGCCTCGATGCATGTCGGAATCCGCGGCCCATTATACAGTCGTGATGATCTCACAAATGATGAAGAGTTAGGTTTCAAGGTTGTGCATTGTGATGAATTTCAAAGTGAAGGAGTGGAACACGTCATCAAGCGCATTCGTGAGCGGGTGGGGGGAAATCCATTGTATTTGTCAATTGATATTGACGTATTGGATCCGGCTCATGCTCCTGGAACAGGGACCCCTGAAATTGCCGGCATTACTTCGCGTGAATTACTCGGGGTTTTAAGGGGGTTGGCAGGACTTAATATTATCGCAGCTGATGTTGTGGAAGTCGCTCCTGCATATGATCATGCAGAGTTGACTGCACTGGCTGCGGCAACCACAGTTTTTGAACTGATCAACTTGTTAGCCTGTTCGGATAATGCAAAAAAAAAATAATACCGGCTAATGAACTTCAGTGACATAACAAGGCCACTAAAGTTTCATTTTCAAAACAAGCAAAATATTCAAATAACTTGTTCAGGCGGAACAAAGTCATATCCAAAAGCCTCAGCAACGCCCTTACAGGTCACATTTCCTGCTTGAGTGTTTAGACCTAAGGTTAAGGCATGATCATCATTACACGCCGTTTTCCAACCTTTATTGGCTAATTGAACTGCATACGGAAGTGTTACGTTTGTTAATGCCAGCGTTGAGGTCCTGGCGACAGCCCCTGGCATATTGCCCACAGAATAGTGAACAACTCCATGTTGCTCATAAACCGGATTACTGTGATACGTCACTCGATCAATTGTCTCAATACAACCCCCTTGATCAATGGCGACATCAACTATTACTGAGCCTTTCTTCATAGTCTTGACCATTGCTTCTGAAACAAGATGAGGTGCCTTGGTACCCGGAATTAATACACCACCAATCAGCAAATCAGCTGTTTTCACTGCATTAGCAATATTATAACTGTTGGACATAATCAATTGGATACGCCCGTTAAAGACGTCATCCAAATAACGCATTCTATCTGCACTTACATCCAAAATTGTTACTTTTGCACCCAGACCGACAGCCATTTTTGCTGAATTGATACCAACGACGCCACCACCGATAATCACTACTTCAGCTGGTGCAACTCCGGGAACGCCACCCAATAATAAACCTTGACCACCTTGTGGTTTTTCCAGAAAACGTGCACCGACTTGCACCGCCAAACGACCAGCCACCTCGCTCATTGGTGTCAGTAACGGCAGGCTGTTATCCGGAAGTTGGACAGTCTCATAGGCCACCGAAGTGGTTTTGCTCTTCATCAGGGCATCAGTCAAAGGCCCTTCTGCGGCCAAGTGCAGATATGTAAACAACAACAGGTCTTCACGGAAAAAAGCATATTCCTCTGCGAGAGGCTCTTTGACCTTATAAACCATTTCGCTGGCCCACACCTCAGCAGCTGTATTTACCATAGTAGCACCGGATTGCTGATATTCAGCATCACTGAATCCACTGCCGGAACCTGCATTGACTTCCACACAAACCTGATGACCATTTTTAACCAGCTCAGCTACACCCGCAGGCGTTGCACCTACCCTGTTTTCCATTTCTTTTATTTCTTTTGGAATTCCTATTTTCATTATTACCTTTCTATAGATATATTATATTTAAATTATTATTGAGCCCCCACTATATACAACAATTATCATCTCTTAAAATACAGATTTATCAGTATTTTAGACTATATTTGCTGTTAGTTAAGTGCCTGTTTTAGTCCATTTCCGATTGCATCGATAATCATATCTGCTTCACTTTCCTGCAGTATTAAAGGCGGAGCCATGATCAATACATTGTCCAGTCCAGGAACTGTGTAACCATTACGCATCACCAGCACTCCCTGTTTCATACAGCTTTGGACTATTGCATTAGAGCGAGCCATCTCCAGTGGTGCTTTAGTTTCCTTATCTGAAACAAGCTCAATACCGATTAGCAGGCCTTTACCACGAATTTCTCCAACAAAAGGATGATCTGCAAACTCATTCAAACCGGCCTTGATGTAGCGCTCCATTTTTGTCGCATTGGCAACCAGGTTTTCTCTTTCTACAATTTCAATATTTTTCAAGCTGACTGCTGCTGCAACCGGATGTCCACCATATGTGTTGACATGCCGAAAATGTTTGAGTTCATTTGCTTCACCATAAAAAGCTTCAAAGATGTTTTCTTTAACAACCGTTGCGGCCACAGGCATATAGCCACTGGCCATGCCTTTAGCAAAGGTGAAGATGTCAGCTCTGACTCCCCAATGTTCGTGCCCAAACATTTTACCGGTTCTTCCAAAACCGGAAACAACTTCATCCAGGATCAACAAAACATTATATTTATCGCAAACTTTACGGATTTCGCTTAAGTAATTATCCGGAGGAATTAATACTCCACCACCTGAAATCATGGGTTCCATGATGAATGCCGCCACAGTTTCTTCACCCTCATAAATGATGGTATCTTCAAGAAACTTAACACATTCTGCACCATGTTCTTCTGCAGTCAATTTCGGATGCCGCCGATATGGGTAGGGAGGTGGTACATGCAGAAATCCGGGAGCCAGAGGCTCGTAGCCAATTTTGCGTTCAGCTTGTCCGGTAGCAGTCATTGTGGCTAAAGTATTGCCGTGATAAGCACGGTGACGGGAAATAATTTTATGTTTGCGTGGGTTGCCGGTCTGCAGATGATATTGACGTACCATTTTGAATGCAGTCTCATTAGCTTCTGAGCCACTGCTGGTGAAATAAACATGTCCCTTTTCCATACCGAGCATATCCAGCATTTTTGCTGACAGTTCAACTGCAGGATCACTGGTCATAACTGGAATTACGTAAGCCAGTTTTTCCATTTGCGTTTTAGCTACCTCTGCCAGTTCTTTTCTGCCGTGACCTACATTCACACACCATAAACCAGCCGTTCCATCAAGAATACGGTCTCCGTCTTCATTGATTATGAAACAGCCTTCTGCTTTCACAATATGTTTAGGGCGATTAGCCAACAGCATCTTGTGTTGAGTCATCGGGCGCCAGAGTGAGTCCGGCGCGTTCATGTTTTGTGTTTCCATTTTTTCCTGTTCTTTATATTAACTAATGAACCGCAATAATCGAATAAGCATAATTACATATTACTGAGACTGCATTCGATTATGCGGTCGTACTAAACTAAAAAGTATGCATCACTGTTGCGGACACATATCAGCTTTACTGATTCCTGCCACAGGAACCGGTGTTTTCATGGCATCACGACGGAAAGGATCTCCAAGCTCCTGATCTACAACTGCTTCAATAAAAGTTGTTTCTCCATTTTCCATTTGAGCCTTGACTGCAGTTTCCAAGCTGCTAGTCAGTTCTGCCATTGTCTTAACTTGAACTCCATTAACACCACAGGCTTTAGCGATTTCTGCATAAGACACCTGTTTGTCCAACTCGGTACCCACAAAGTTGTCTGCATACCAGAGTGTTGAATTACGCTTTTCTGCACCCCACTGGTAGTTTCTGAAAATTATCATTGTTATGCCGGGCCACTCACTTCGTCCTATTGCTGTCATTTCATTCATTGAAATTCCAAAGGCACCATCACCTGCAAATCCAACTACAGGTGTATCCAGATTGCCGATTTTAGCTCCAATGATGGAAGGGAATCCGTAACCGCATGGTCCAAAGAGTCCTGGAGCCAAATATTTTCTTCCGTTTTCAAATGTCGGATATGCATTTCCAATCGCACAGTTGTTGCCAATGTCTGAAGATATGATTGCATCTTTCGGCAAAGCTTCCATAATTGCGCGCCAAGCCTTTCTAGGAGACATATGTTCCGGCTGTCGTTTACGAACCCTCTCATTCCAAGTTGTTCCCGGATCATCCTGTTCGTAATCCATTGCAGCCAGAGATTGAGCCCAGGCAGATTTTTTTGTAGCAATTAAATTCAATCTTTCCTGTCGCCCGGAATTTCCTGCATTTCCTGACAACTGACTTAATATCTGCTCTGCCACCTGTTTGGCATCACCAACAATTCCAACAGTCACCGGCTTAGTTAATCCTATCCGGTCAGGATTGATGTCAACCTGAATCAGCTTTGCTGTATGCGGCCAGTAATCCAGATTATAACCCGGCAGTGTGGAAAAGGGATTCAGCCGCGTACCGAGAGCTAAAACCACATCTGCCTCTTTGATCAGTTCCATTGCTGCTTTTGAACCATTATAACCAAGTGGTCCGGCAGACAAAGGATGAGAACCTGGAAAGGCATCATTGTGCTGATAATTACAACACACAGGAGCATCTAAACTTTCTGCAAGGGACTGTGAAGCAGGAATCGCGTTGCTTAATATCACTCCTGCTCCATTGAGAATTACAGGAAATTTAGCATCCGATAAGAGCTCTGCAGCTTTTGCTATTGCATTATTTCCTCCGGCTGGAAGCTCGAACTCTATTATTTCCGGCAGATCTATATCAATTACCTGAGTCCAGATATCACGCGGTATGTTAATTTGTGCCGGAGCGGAGAGCCGCTTAGCCTTTGTTATTACTCGATTCAGTACTTCAGCGATACGGATTGGATCGCGTACTTCCTCCTGGTAGGCAACCATGTCTTTGAAAGCAGCCATTTGTTCTACTTCCTGAAATCCTCCCTGACCAATTGACTTATTAGCCGCCTGTGGCGTAATTAACAGCATGGGTGTGTGATTCCAGTAAGCAGTTTTGACACAGGTCACAAAATTCGTAATTCCAGGTCCATTCTGTCCGATGATCATCGACATTTTTCCAGTTGTCCTGGTAAAGCCGTCAGCCATATATCCACCATTGCATTCATGGGCAACATCCCAAAAAGTAATCCCGGCCTGAGGGAAATAGTCTGAAATCGGCATAAATGCTGAGCCGATAATACCAAAAGCATGTTCAATACCGTGTTTTTGCAGGACTTTTACAAAGGCCTCTTCAGTTGTCATTTTCATAAGTTAATCCTATTTGACGATTTACAAAAAAGCGGTAATTAAATTGTTTACTATAAAATCCAACTTCCCGCGCATTATGTCTAGTGATTTTTTTTAAAAAAACAAGTTCACAAAATAATTCGGTCTGAACATCATTTCACGGCAAAATCTGCTGTATAACAACTGACAGTCAGAAAATAACAGCACCAGCATTTTAAATCAAACCAATATATTTTTTCACTCAGCGAGACAAAAAGTCTCGCCAGTCAGTAATATATAGAAATTTTATACCCCATCTATTTGTTTATGTCAAACAAAATATTGCAATCAAAGTTTAATTTAAAACATTTGACCCAAAATTATTTACTATAAAATTTATTTCTGCAAAATCATTGTCAATCAGGGTTGGAACAGAATTACTAGGCTAACAAAATAATTATTACTGCAGATGACACAAGAGCAATCTGGAGCGGGGCAGATTTTTCATTTTGTGTCTTGTGGAAAATGTGTTAGAATGCGCCCAGATATCTTTTCAGCAAATACCTGAGAAATCTCTAAGCACTTAAATTAAGTAATTGCAGAATAAATGCAATAAAGTTTGTTAAACTCAATACAGAAATCCTCTCATGTTGATCAATCACTTCGTTAACGTTTCAATAGAAATCCTGATCTATTTCCTGGTCAGTATCGTTTGCCTGTTTATTGGTAGAAAGGTGCTTGATCTGATCACACCTTTTGATCTTAACAAGGAGACTTCTGAAAAGAAGAATCTTGCTGCAGGAATTACTGAAGCCGGCTTTTTCATAGCAATGGCTGTCATTGTTCATGCTTCTGTTTCAGGCGTGGTAGACTACGAGATGTTTACTTTCATCGATAGAGATGAGCCTGGACAATTTGCAATACTGGGTGCAGAACTGATTACAACAGCTGTATACTTGTTGCTGGGTTTAGTATGTTTGAGTCTGGGTCGGAGAGCATTGGACTGGATTACTCCCTTTGATCTGAATTATGAAATTCAAGCAGAACAGAATGTTGGAGTAGGTGCGATTGAGGCCTCAATTTACATCTCCATTGCAATCATCATTCACGGCATCATAGCTTGAGCAAACCTAATATTTTTTTTAAATTCCCTTATATTCAAGCCAATTTTTCGATTAAAAAAATCGGCTAGTATTGTCTGCCGCTAGAATTTCTCCTGGCGGATCATTCCAATATTATTTTTAGATTAATTAATGCAGTTTGAAGCACGACTTTGGTCCTTCACTGAGGGCGTAAGAGGCCGGATTGTCATTTCCGTACTGATCGGCATGATAGCAACAGCACTTGGAGTGATTCGTCTTGCTTTGCTAGGTTGGTTGATCGGTCTTATTTTTCTAGGTCGATCTACAGACGAATTGATTTTGCCAATTATTTTTGCAGCTTTAGTTATGCTGTTGCGGTGTGTTTTTGAACATTGGCGTACCATGACAGCACATGAGACATCGGCAATTGTTCAGCAGCAACTACGTCGTCGCCTTTTTGACAAAATAATAAAACTTGGACCTGGATATGCAGGCCGACAAAGATCCGGTGAACTTGTTTTAATATTAGTGGACGGAGTAGAACAATTAGAGACCTATTTTGGAGAATACCTTCCACAATTATTGATCTCCGCACTGACACCACTGATGATTTTTGCATATGTAGCATTTCTAGACTTGCCGGTTGCCCTTATCCTCTTAGCAGCAGCTTTTATCTCACTGCTTGCACCATCAGTATGGCACAAAATTGACACCAAGAGTTCACTTGATAGACAAGAAGCCTATGCGGCTTTTGCTTCCGATTTTTTGGACGGTATCCAGGGACTTGCTACTCTAAAATCTTTTGGACAAAGTGAATCACGTATAAATTTGCTGAAAAAAAGATCTTTTGAACTGTTCAGAAGTACCATGTGGGTGCTTGCAACAAATTCACTTTCAAGAGGAATCACAGATACAGCTATTGCAGTTGGTGCTGCAGCCGGATTAGGCTATGGTACATTCCGTGTGCTAGACGGAGAGATGGAACTGACCACATTGCTTATAATTTTAATGATGGGAGTTGAAATTTTCAGACCTATGCGTGACCTGAGAACTGTCCTGCATCAAGGCATGGTTGGTCTATCAGCTGCTCATGGTGTTTACAAAATACTTGATGCTGAACCAGTTGTTTTGGAGGAGCAGTCCGCAAACAACATTATCCGACTGGAGCCTTCGATAAACTTCGATTCAGTAAGTTTCAGTTACCCGGAACACAATCACATTGTACATGACAGTTTGAATTTCAACATTTGCAAGGGAGAAAGAGTAGGTATTGTAGGGGCAAGCGGTTGCGGAAAATCTTCGTTAGTTAAACTTCTACTGCGTTTCCATGATCCGGTGCAGGGATCTGTCAGCATAGGTGGAAAGGACTTAAGATCTCTTTCCTTCAATCAGATACGAAATAAAATCTCCGTAGTTCATCAGGATACATTCCTCTTTCATGGAACAATTGAAGAAAATATCAGAATGGGGCGTCAGAACGCAAGTGAATTTGAGATTATTGATGCAGCAATAAATGCTAACATTCATGATTTTGTAACAACTTTGCCAGACGGTTACAAAACAATAATTGGTGAAAAAGGCATCAAACTTTCAGGAGGACAGCGGCAGCGGATAGCAATTGCCAGAGCTCTGTTGAAAGATACACCTATTTTAATCTTGGATGAGGCACTCTCAGCTGTTGACGCAGAGAACGAATACATTATTCAGCAGGCTCTTGATCGTTTAATGAAGGACCGAACAACTCTCATTTTAGCCCATCGACTTTCAAGTGTAATCAAATGCGACCGTATATTGGTACTTGATCAGGGAAAGGTTGTGGAATCTGGTCCACATGCTGCTCTGATGAAGACAAATGGTATTTATTCCGCTCTAATGTCAGAACAGGTAAGTGAAACTGGATCAAAGGATTTAATCGCTGATGAGAAAGATTCAATAAGTGCCGGTGATGGACCAGTGGAAAAACTAGAAGAATCTATACTGGACTTGCCTACTGAGGGCATTATTAAAGCAGAAGGACTCAACTGGAAACAATTAATTGTTGAGCTGATGCGCCACATCATGCCCTGGAAGGGACGGCTTATACTAACATTCTGTTTTGGAGTGTTGCGTGTGCTGGCTTTCATCGGTGTTGGGATATTCAGTGCCTTGATTGTACTTGCTCTAAAAAATGGGAATGATTTTAATCAACAACTCATTGGCCTTTTTGTCGTAGCATCTCTTTCAGGAATACTGCACTGGCTGGAATCCTGGGTGGCACACGACATGGCTTTCCGTTTACTTGCTGAGATGAGGATCAATGTTTTCAGAAAACTTGATCAGCTTGCTCCTGCATATCTTGTTCGACGCAGGACTGGAGATTTAATGGGAATAGCCACACAGGATGTTGAACTAGTAGAATACTTCTTCGCACATACAGTAGCTCCGGTTTTTGTTTCAATTCTGATTCCAGTTGCAGTAGTTACAGTGCTGGCAACAGTAAACTTCTGGTTGGCATTGGTGCTATTGCCATTTCTGTTTGCAGTTGGTCTTAGTCCTTTATTAATGCGTTCCAAAGTAGATCTTCTTGGTTCAAAAGCCAGAGAAGCAGCCGGAGAACTTTCTGCCCATGCAATTGATTCAATTCAGGGGATTGCAGAAATAGTTGCTTTTCAACAGGCAGAACACAGGGCTCAAGTCTTTGACAAGCTGACGAACAGACATATCTCAATCAGGTTGCCGTTCTTCAGAGAGTTAACAATGCAAAGGTCTCTGCTGGAAGTTTTAACCGGTTGGGGAGGACTTGCTGTTGTCTGTACCGGAGCTGTACTAACAAACAATGGATTCATTGATGCTGGATTACTTCCTCTGCTTACTATTCTGGCAATGTCGGCTTTTCTGCCGGTTTCTGAAATAGCACAAATAGGGCGGCAACTGGCAGACACTCTGGGTGCCACCAGAAGGATTTATGCTTTGGAAAAGGAACCGGTGTTGATTGCCGATGGAGATGGTGAAAAGTCCGGAGATTTTTCATTCGGATTTTCTTTCCGCAATGTCAGTTTTTCATATCCAGGTAGATCAACACGTGTACTGAAGAATCTGAATTTTGATGTACCAGCTGGAAAAACACTTGCCTTAGTTGGTCCATCAGGAGCAGGTAAAACTAGCCTCTCCCAACTGCTCATGCGGTTTTGGGACCCTGATAATGGTACTATTTCATTGAATGGTACAGAACTCAGAGATTATAAATTGGAGGATTTGCGCTCCCGCATCGCATTGGTTGCACAGGACACATATCTCTTCAATAATTCACTTCGTGAAAACATTCTCGTTGCTAGGCCAAATGCCACGGAACTGGAACTAAATGAAGCAGTAAAATTTTCTGCACTGTCAGAAGTAATCGAAAGCCTCCCGGAAGGTCTGGATACCATGGTTGGTGAACGCGGAGCAAGTCTTTCTGGAGGTCAAAGACAACGCGTTGCAATTGCACGAGCATTCCTGAAGGATGCACCGTTTTTAATTTTAGACGAAGCTACTTCTCACCTGGACGCTCTCAGCGAAAACACTGTCCACAAAGCCCTTGATCTACTTAAGACAAATCGAACCACCATTATCATTGCGCATCGGCTTTCTACCATCCGTAACGCGGACCAAATAATTGTTCTCAATAAGGGTAGCATAGTGGAAACCGGCACACATACTGAGTTGTTGCAGAAAAAGGGGCTTTATAAACAGCTTATTTCCAAACAGCTCAGCGGATCAGGTTTGAAAGATTTCAAGGAGAACTAAGCTAGAACTAAAATAGTTTTGTACTCTTGAATCCTTAATCTTTTGCTGAAATTTCTTGTTAGCCCTCAGGAGCAACCGTAATGTTGTATGTAGTTGTTTTAGCCGTACTGGACTCGCCTTCGACTCTTAAATAGTAAACTGTATTTGCTGACAGTCCTACTGAACTGGATGTTCCTGTAAAAGTTTCAGAGAGGTTTGTACCTGCTGTGCAGTTGTTGTATGACCAACTCACATATGTTGAGAAACCAGAATCTGAATAAAGATCGCAATCCATAGAATCTGAATTTGTCATGGTCAAGGTGTAATTATCCACAGCTGATGTGGTAAACTTGTAATAGCTCTTACCATAGTAGCTTGTACCTTCTACTGTGCCAGAATGGGCAGTGCTTAATGTAAGTTCAACCGGATTATTTTTGCTTCCCTCACTGCCACCCTTGCTAACAGTCAAACTATAGGTCACCGCTCCGTATCCATACATTTGCAAATAATAGGAAGTATTATTATCCAGACTATCATAATCAAAATACAGAGTACAATCTGCCAGACATGATTCAGTATCAAACCGACTTGAGCTTGTGTAACCTGAGTTTGAGTAAATCGAGGTATACATAGAAGCAGCACTGTACCATGAGTCAGCAATTGACAATGATGATATAGCTAATTTATAGCTTCCCGCACCGGATGTAGTTGTGAACTTGTAATAACTGTAACCACTCCTACCCACAGATCCAGGTTTCGCAGTTCCAACGGTCAGCTCCACTGGTGAAGAAGCTGTCCCTTCAGTTGTACCATAGTTGGTTTCGTCCGTTTCCTCCGATGTAACTGAGCATGCACCAAAAAATAATACAAAAACAAAATAATAAAATATTTTCATATCGCCTCTTTATGCATAATTAATTAAATATAGAAAACCAAAATAAACGCAAATTTACTTTTTATCTATCTTTTGAGTCAATGTCAAGGAGAAAAAATGTCAAAACCTGTTCAAATCAGTTAACTTCAAGGAATCTTGCGCTCCCGTATCAATGGCTATTTAATCAAAATTCATTTCACAATTAGTGAAATAGTTACTTTTTTAGCTAAAGTATCGATTAAATCAATCCAAAGAATAGAACAAATAAATTTTACAGATACAAACTCTAATGCTAGAATCAGCATTACAAAATTCTTGGCTTAATTCCCGGCAAATAAACAACTAATGAAAATCATCCAGATCACTGACACCCATTTGATGCCACACGGCACGAAGCTGCATGGGCTCAACCCCTGCGAACGTCTTGAAGCTTGTATCTCCAGTATAAACGAGTTTCATGCGGACGCTGAATTGTGTTTCATCACCGGTGATCTAACGGATCAAGGACACCGTAAAGCCTATCACGATTTGCGTGAAATTTTCCGGCAACTCAAAATGCCGTATTATCCATTGATCGGCAATCATGATCACCGTGAAATTTTTACTGAAATCTTTCCGGAAGTCCCGCTTGACGAAAACGGATTTGTGCAGCAAATGTTAGCAACAGAGCAAAGACGTTTTTTGTTGCTGGACACAGTTGAGCATGGAAAGCATTGGGGTTCTTTTTGTAAAAAAAGAGGTGAATGGCTCCGGAAACAACTCAAAGATGCCGGAAGCGAAGCTGTCTATCTGTTTATGCATCATCCTCCATTTAACATTGGTATTCCGTCTCTTGATTCTTTAAGTCTCAAGAACGACGCACAGCGTTTTCAAGAAATCGTTTGCGATTTTTCCAACATCAAACATCTTTTCTTCGGTCATGTTCACCGTCCTGTTA
>JACNJW010000055.1 GCA_014382365.1 SAR324 cluster bacterium | reverse complement strand
CCAAGCTAATCAGACTCTGTTAGGTGAAATCAGTGACTTGATGAAAAGAGAGCATAAAATAATTAAAGGGACACAATACTTAATTAATATTAACCGTAAAGTGCGCTAATGACTCCAAAGTGGAATTAAACATCATACCCTCGGAATTCCCAGGCTTTGTAGTAACATCCCTGGATCCCGGATCAAGTCCGGGAAGACAAAGTTTGGAATGAGAAAGTGGTATTAATTGCTGACGGTTAAGCACCTTCCACAGCCTCCAAAACTAATTCAGCAACATCTTTGGCCTGCATGGTTTCGCTCTTGTCTTTAGCGGCAATGCCGTCACTGATCATGGTCATGCAAAAAGGACATCCGGTAGCAACGGTTGTGGCACCGGTTTCGATAGCTTCTGCAGTGCGTGTTTCATTGATGCGTGAACCAATGGTTTCTTCCATCCACATGCGGGCACCGCCGGCACCACAGCAAAAACTTTCGGTTCCATGTCTTTTCATTTCCCTGACAGAATCTCCGGATGTTCGTTTTAACAAGTTACGAGGTGCATCATACTCATTGTTATATCGACCGAGATAACAGGGGTCATGGTAAGTGATGGTATCCTTGAGGTTGCTGCCAACCGGCAAACGTCCTTCATCCACAAGTTTGGCAATAAACTGTGAATGATGAAAAACTTCATATTCACCGCCCAGTTGTGGGTATTCGTTTTTGATGCTGTTCAGGCAGTGCGGACAGGCAGTGACAATCTTTTTGATTTTGTAATTGTTCAAAGTTTCCACGTTTTCACCAGCCAGCATTTGAAAGAGCATTTCGTTTCCGGAACGACGTGCCAGATCTCCGGTACATTTTTCCTCTGTACCAAGGATCGCAAATTTTACCCCGGCTTTTTGATAAAGCGTGGCAGTGGCCCGGGCTATTTTTTGATTTCGGCTGTCAAATGAACCGGCACAGCCGACCCACATCAAAACATCAATATCCTCTGCTTTGGTCTCAGACATCATGGTCAGGTTTAAGCCTTCCGCCCAATCCGCACGCTGGTCAAAACCAATACCCCAGGGATTGAAGTTGCGCTCCAAACCTTTAAATGTATTAGCCATTTCCGGAGGATATGCTTCTTCCATCATGGTTTGATTTTGACGCAAACCGAGAATGCGCGGAACATGTTCAATCGAGACTGGACAAACTTCTTCACAGGCTCGGCAAGTGGTACAGGCCCAAAGTGTTTCCGGACGAATAATCTCTCCCACCAGTGTTTTATCTTCTGCAGTTGCACCTGTTCGGAAGAGAGTCGCTTCCTCTTTTCGCAAATGCTTCAGCAGAGACTGATTAAACCATTTTAGTGTGAGAGGTTTGTCGGTTACAAATGTTGGACAAACTTCGTGACAACGTCCGCATTCGGTACAGGAAAAAAGATCAAGACCCTGTTTCCAACTCAGGTGTTCCAGTTTGTTGACACCGATCCGTCCATCTTCCCAGGCTTTTTCATCTTCCAAATCTGCTAGTGGAGCAATGGCGTGAGGATAATCCAGTGAACCTAAAAACACGTTTGGAAGTGCAGTCATTTCATGAAACTGCTTGGTGTGGATTAGAATGTTAACGAAGATTAACATTGCCGCTACATGTCCCCAAAAAGCAAAATAATAGATAAAAGCATTTGTTCCTGCTCCCAGCCAGTTTAAAGCTGAGGCCAGTAAAACAGTGAAGGGCGCCCATTCCCATTCCGAACCATAAACAGTACTTTCGAAAAAATGCAGTTGCTGTCCGTAATTTTCTATCAAATTCAGACGTGCTGCGTCATACAGCAAGTCAGTGAACATCATTGAGCCAATAAACAGCAAAACGTATATTCCTTCCCAGTTCAGTTCAAGACGCTCCGGCCGTGGCCCAATTCTGCGATAGAGGGCCACTAAAATCATAGCCAAAACCAGCACCTCACCAACGTTGTAAACCGAAATATAAGCAAAGCCCAACCATGAATCAGATCCGAGCAAAGGTAAATATTCCTGGAAACCAGTAATGAAACCTTCACCCATCAAGGTTAACTCACGGATGCCAACCAGCATTGCTCCCCAAAAGATTAAGGCATGCATGATTCCGGAACCACGCTCACGGCTCCTGCCGATTAATTTTTGCTGCCCGAAACCAATTTTGAAAAGCCGGCTGATTCTTCTACCAAGCTGATCCAGACGTTTTTCAGGTGCCATCTTTGTGAGTGCGCCAAGTTTGACACTGATCTGCAGAGCAAAAGCTCCCCAGGCGATCAGCATTACTAAAGTCATTAACCAGGGATTCATATCTTCCTCATCTTTGTGTTAGTAAAAAATGTAATAAAAACATAAGCAAAAATAGAACTATTTGCCCTCATTGGCAAGGCAATTTGAAGAGCCGTCTTCTCTTTTGAAACAGGTGGTGTTATGGTTATTCAGATCAAACCTTCTACAAAACTCATATGCTGCAGAAAAACCTGAAATATTTTTTATTATTTGGATTCCTGTTTTTACTTTCAGGATGCAGTGCTACTAAATTGTTTTACGATTATGGTGATTTAGTTGTATCGTGGAAACTGGACAGCTACTTTGATCTCAACAGTGAGCAGGAAGACTGGGTGGAAGAGCGTGTCCGACTTCACCTGGAGTGGCACCGTAAAACTGAACTGCCTACTTACAGACTCTTTTTAATTGATCTTCAAAACAGTGCAAAAGACGGTTTGTCAAAGCAGGAACTTGATCAATTATTTTTTGATTTTGAAGAAAAAAGAGATCGTATATTTGAACGTTTGATTCCGGACTCTGCGGTGTTTCTCAGTACGCTGAGTACTGAGCAGATTAACAGTTTGGAACGTGAAATGGCGGAAGAAAATAAAGAGTTGATCAAAGAACTGGAAAATCCTGAATTGCGTCTGCAGAAAAGGGAGAAAAATTTCTGGGCACAGATGGAAGACTGGTTTGGAAAATTCAGCCAAAGTCAGCGGAAGGAAATCTCAGTGCTGCATACAAAATGGTTGACAGAAACTCCGGATCCTCTTGCAGAACGTCTGCAGCGCCGCCGCATATCCCAACCTCAATTTCTGGCCCTCTTACGTTCTTCTCCTGATAATGCTCAGTTGGAAAATTGGTTTCGCAGTTGGTTTCTGAGTTGGGAAGGTGAGAATAATGCTGCCAGAGAGAAGCGTCTGCAGAGAAATAAAAAAAGGATAATGCTGGTCGATCAACTTTTAACAGCGGAACAGCGCTTACATGCGGTTAGGGAATTGGATGACTGGATAGATGTTCTGGAGCAAACAATCATAGATCACTAAAGTTGCATACGTCGAATTGTCTAGACTTTTCTTGTAATTTAAGTGATTCTGAGTTTTAATGTAAATCTTGATTAACAACATTTTAAATAAAAAAATTACTATGAGCGAAATGTTATTTACGTCCGAAAGTGTGACCGAAGGTCATCCAGACAAAATTTCTGATCAAATTTCGGATGCAATTCTTGACGCAATGCTGGAACAGGATGCAGCCAGCCGGGTGGCCTGCGAAACTTTAGTAACCACTGGAATGGTAGTTGTGGCAGGAGAAGTGACCACAAAGGCCTGGGTTGATATGCAGAAAGTTGTGCGCGAAACTGTTGAAGAAATTGGTTATTCAGATTCTAATATGGGATTTGATTTCAATACCTGTGCGGTGCTGATCAGTTTAGACAAACAATCTCCGGATATTGCACAGGGTGTTAACGAAGGTGAAGGTGCACATACAGAACAGGGTGCAGGAGATCAGGGGTTGATGTTTGGTTATGCCTGTGATGAAACCCCGGAATTGATGCCCCTGCCAATCCAGTTGGCCCACCGGTTGACAGAACGTTTGTCGCATGTTCGTAAGGATGGTACTCTGCCGTATTTACGTCCGGACGGAAAGTCACAGGTGACAGTTCGTTATGTTGACGGTGAACCGGTATCTGTTGATGCAGTAGTGATCAGCACACAGCATGCTGAAGATGCAGCTCAGGATCAGCTGTATGAAGATATTAAGAAAAATGTGATTCAGCATGTAATTCCTGCAAAGTACCTCAACGATTCAACTAAATATCACATCAATCCTACAGGTAATTTTGTGATTGGCGGACCTCAGGGTGATTGTGGCTTAACCGGTCGCAAGATCATTGTTGATACTTACGGTGGAATGGGACGTCACGGTGGCGGTGCCTTTTCAGGTAAAGATCCTTCCAAGGTTGACCGTTCGGCAGCTTATGCAGCACGTTATGTTGCTAAGAATGTGGTGGCGGCTGGACTTGCCTCCCGTTGTGAAGTCCAGTTGGCTTATGCGATTGGAGTGGCAGAACCTGTTTCTGTTTCTGTGGAAACTTTTGGAACAAACAAGATTGAGGAGTCAAAAATTATTGAATTGATTCGTAATAATTTTGAATTGAAACCGGCAGGACTTATTCGTGCTCTAAACCTGTTACGGCCAATTTACCGCAAAACAGCAGCATACGGACATTTTGGCCGCGAGATTCCGGAATTCACCTGGGAAGCAACGGACAAAGCAAATGATCTGAGAATACAGGCAGGGTTATAAATCATGGTTAGTCAGGATATTACAATCATCAACCGACTTGGGCTTCATGCACGTGCAGCAGCTCAACTGGTGAGAATGGCTAACCAATATCCTTGTGACATTAAATTGGAGAAAGCAGGCCAGGTCTCTAACGCAAAATCTGTGATGGAGGTTTTGATGTTGGGGGCAACCCAGGGTACTGCGCTTTCGATCAGTACATCCGGAGACAAGGAGGACGAGGCTTTGAAATCAATTGTAGACCTGTTTGCTGCACGATTTAATGAGTTGGAATGAGGAGATCAATAACCGGAAAGACTAGAATTTACGGTATTATCGGACATCCCGTAGAACACTCTTTATCACCGCAGATGCAAAATGCGGCATTTTCCGCCTTGAAAATAGATGCCTGTTATCTGGCTTTTTCGGTGCAGCCGGAAGATGTCATGCAGGCAGTTGCCGGACTCAAGGCTCTGAATATAGCCGGTATCAATGTGACTGTTCCGCATAAAAGTGCTGTGATTCCCTTGCTTGATGAAATCAGTCCACTGGCAAAACAGCTTGGTGCGGTAAATACAATCAGGAACGAGCAGGGGTGTCTCTCAGGCACCAATACTGATATTTCCGGATTTATCCGCTCACTGCAAGATTTACAATTTTCTTCAAAAGATAAAACAATAGCTCTGCTTGGTGCAGGCGGTTCAGCGCGCGCTGTTCTGGCCGGACTTGCTGATGCCGGAGCTTCCCGTATTCTAATTCACAACCGGACTCTTGAGCGGGCAGAAAAATTAATAACAGATTTTGCTCCATTATTTCCTGCAGTTAAACTTGAAGCAGTTGAGCTGGAAACACTCCAAAAAACCAATTTGGATTTGCTGGTTAATACAACTACAGTCGGCATGAAGTCCGGCGCTAGTCCTCTTGATTTAAGTCAATGCCAAAGCGTCCTGCACCTCGTAGACCTGATCTACAGTCCGGCACAGACGGCCTTACTAAAACAGGCAGAAGAACTTGCTGTTCCCGCCATCAACGGTTTGGGTATGTTACTTTATCAGGGCTGTGAAGCGTTTACTTTCTGGACAGGAAAAAGTGCTCCGGAAAAGGAAATGCGGGCACAGTTGCTGAACGCTATTGAGTGAACCCCGGTAAAGCTCATGCAGATTCCATTTGAAGTTGATCCTCCCAAAAAAGATAAAATCAGCAGCAAAGCAAGTCAGCCTGCAAAACCAGCGGATCCAACAATTCAAGCGTCAAAACAGCAGCAAAAACCGCTTACTGTAACTCAGTTGACTCGCCAAATTTCGTTGTTGTTGGAAGGGAAATTCCGTTCATTATTAGTGGAAGCGGAGCTCTCAAATGTCAAAAGGGCAGCTTCCGGTCACTGGTATTTTAGTTTCAAGGATGACAAATCACAAATCCGTGGAGTCATGTTTCGGCAGGCAGCAAGTAGTTTGCGCTTTGAACCGGAGGATGGTCTGGAAGTTGTGGTTCGTGGACACCTCACCGTTTATCAGCAACGTGGTGAATACCAAATCATGGTTTCAGCGCTGGAGCCAAAAGGTCTTGGCGCACTTCAGCTGGCCTTTGAACAACTCAAAGCCAAGCTTGATGCAGAAGGCTTGTTTTTGCCTGAACACAAACAGCCGCTGCCGTTTTTACCCAGTCGAATAGGAATAATTACTTCTCAGAGCGGAGCAGTAATTCACGATATGCTGACTGTGCTGGAACGGCGGTTTTGCGGGATTCCGGTTTTGTTTTTTCCGGTTCAGGTACAGGGTGATTCTGCGGCAGCACAAATGGTTGAAGCTCTTCAGCATTTGAACAGCCTCAGTGAATCAAAACAAATAGATGTCATAGTTATCGGCAGGGGAGGTGGCTCAATAGAAGATTTGTGGGCCTTCAATGATGAAAAACTGGCAAGAGCGATTTTTACTTCTGCAGTTCCTGTCATTTCTGCAGTTGGTCACGAAACTGATTTCACAATTGCAGATTTTGTCAGTGACCTGCGGGCGCCCACACCATCAGCTGCAATTGAACTTGCTGTTCCAAAGAAAGAGGATTTAAAGCAGGTGGTCAGTCAAAAAGAGCAACGTTTGCTGAACTCAATTTATCTGCTGCTGGAACGTCTGAATGAGTATGTTGCAGCAGCACGCCAGCGTTTATCTTCTCCGAATGCCATGATAGCACAATTCTCTCAACGTGTAGATGATATGGATTCATTGCTTAAGGAGAGAATGACGCATCTTTTAGAGAATTTCCAAAGACGCAGCTCCGGAGTTACTGATAAACTGCTGCTGCTGAATCCGGGCCGTGATATTGCTGCACAGCAAAACAGAGTTGAACTTTTGGAGGATCGTTTAAAAAGGGCTATTGGACTTCTGCACAAAGAACGTGCTGAAACAGTTCAGCAGCAGATGAGTTTGCTGGATAGTCTCAGTCCGCTTTCAGTTCTGCATCGTGGCTACAGCGTTACTCTGGATCAAAAAGGAAAGTCTTTGCGTTCTGTCAAAGATGTTCAAAGTGGAGAAGAATTGCAGGTGCGGATGGATGATGGTACTCTGCAGACTAAAGTGGTCTCAGTTAAACGAAACTAAAATTTTGAGGTAATTTAATGGAAATTATTACGATTCCCTGTCTACAGGATAATTTTGCATATTTGTTGATCTGCAATAAAACTAAGCAGGCAGCAGTCGTAGATCCCTCAGAAGCAGCACCGGTGAAAACAACTGTTGAAGAGCATGGTGTGGAATTGACAACAATTCTTAATACACATCACCACTGGGATCATGTGGATGGTAACAAGGAGTTGAGTGAATACTTTCCAAATTTAAGTATTTATGGACATGATTCAGACCGTGGGAGAATTCCTGGACAAACTGAATTTCTTAAAAGTGGTGATGAGGTTTGCTTTGGTGAACAAACAGGATCATTTTTGCACAATCCTGGTCACACTTCAGGAGCAATAACTTATGTTTTCGGTAAGTTTGCATTTACGGGCGACACCATGTTTGCTGCAGGCTGCGGGCGTCTTTTTGAAGGAACTGCTGCACAAATGCATGATTCACTTAATTTGCAAATCGGTAGTCTTGCGGATGAAACGGAACTCTATTTTGGGCATGAATATACAGAAGCCAACCTGCGCTTTGCCTTGAGTGTAGAAGCAGGTAATACTGAGATAGAAAAAAAACTGACTACAGTCAGAGCGCTACGTGCAGAAGGTAGATTCAGCACACCCACAACTTTAGCAGAGGAGCGTAAAACAAATCCGTTTTTACGCTGTACATCTACAGAAATTCACAGCACCCTGCAGACTAAAGATCCAAAACAGGATCTGGCGGAAAAGATGGTTTTCAAAACACTGCGTGAACTCAAAGATAAATTCTAACAATGCAGGCACTGGATCTCACCGAAAAACATGCTTTAAAAGTCACCTGGCTTGGTTTGTGGGCAAACTTGTTGCTGGCAATTTCAAAAGGATTTGTCGGCACAATAGCCCACTCATCTGCTTTGATTGCTGATGCCGGTCACTCATTTTCAGATTTACTTTCTGACGGCATCACCCTCTGGGCCGTGAAGATGGCTGGCGTTCCCAAGGACAAAAATCATCCTTATGGACATGGAAAATTTGAAACGGTGGGGACTTTCCTGATTTCACTCTTATTGATTTTAACTGGAATCGGAGTGGCCTGGCATGTTTTTAACAAAATGGATGAGCCAGTGGTTCCTGATACAGTTGCACTTTGGATGGCTGTTGTTGCAATTGGAGTCAAAGAGATCTTATTTCATCTTACCAGAATGGTTGCTCGGAGAAGTGGAAGCCGGGTTTTGTTGGCAAATGCCTGGCATCACCGTTCCGATGCAATTTCTTCTGTTGCTGCGCTGATTGGAATTGGAGGTGCGCTTTGGGGTATTCCTCTGATGGATCCAATTGCCGGAGTTCTGGTGGCAGGTCTGATTATTAAAACAGGAATTGATATTGGTTATGAAAGTATCAGGGAATTGACTGACGAGACGGTGGAAGAAGAAGTCATCAGCAAACTGGGGCAAATTCTGACTGACATCAGAGGTGTAGATCACTATCACGAAATGCGTGCCAGAAGAATGGGGCCGCACCTGCTGGTTGATTTACACATTGAAGTAGACAGCATGATGAGCATTTCTGCGGCACATCAAGTGGCGGAACGGGTGCGCCTGCGAATCTTGGAGGAACTGCCTGCAGTCAACGAAGTACTGGTGCATGTTGATGCAGAAGATGATTTTTTTGAAACGAAAGAAGGGCTTGATCAAACGCAGGATATAATTTTGATGCGTCCTCAGAGTGAAATTGAGGATGATGTTAAAAATGTACTCAAGCAAATGCCAGCAATTCTGGGTACAACACATATTTATTGCCACTACCTGAGTCAAAAGTTGAATGTGCAGGTTAACATTCTTCTTGATGCAGAGCTGCGGATTCGTGATGCCCAGAAAATAGCCTCAGCAGCCCGGACGAAAATTGAAGAAATTAAAGACATTGATGCTGCAGATATACATCTTGAACTCGATGACAGCCTCTAAGCACTACAGTTCAATCAAATTATTAAAGGGACACAATACTTAATTCAAATATAATAGCAAGTCACGTCCTTCAAAACTCTAAGATTGAACAGCACACAATAATAACTGTACTGCCTGCTTTTACTTGCTGAGCGCATAAACCTGCAGGTTGCGGATCATTCTGTCCTTCCTGCGGGTTTCGATTTCTCCTAAGTAGTTCAAAGGTTGTTGGAATCTCGAATTAAAATCCAACAGGCCATTTTGACATTCCTGTAGTTCACAAACAAAAATGCTGGTCCCATTTTTGACCTCAGTCAGAGGACTCCATAAATTACGTTCCGGTTTTTCAATACTGTGCGGCCATGGCTGATTTGGTAGAAAGAAAGACAATACGGCACTGAGTTGATATTCACGTGAAACTATGAAGGATATTTGAGGCAACTCACTTTGAAGCAATAGCTGCTGAAGCTGTACACCGGTTTTGTCCCAGGCAAGCACACGAGTCAGGCGGTCTGCCGAAACATCCATTGCTGTTTTTTGGATTAATTCTCCAAATTTCTCAAATTCAACTGGTGTAAGGAAATCTTGTAAATGCTTAATATACTGTCCCTTGCTGTTGAGACGTACGTCATGATTCCTCAGTTTTTGTAAGGTAGCCGGTGGAACATTGTTTTGCTTTAAATAATCAAAGTTTTTCAGTTCATAGGGCATCCAGTCAATAATTGGGTTCAGTGTGTGAGTAATCACAGTTCCAGTTAGAAGCAGATTGATTAACAATCCTGCACCAAGCAAGACGTAAAGAGTTTTCTTCTGGAAACGCCAGAGTAGTTCATGACCCAGCAGTATTGCGATACCCAGATAGGCTAGGTTTGCCCAGTGCGGGTCAGAGATGGTACCCTTGAGACTCATTAAAGTAAAAAAGAGCAGCGGAAAAATCGAAATCACTGTAATCACAGCTTCCGGACTTTTTGCCAGTACGAGACGGTCCCGCAGCCACCAGATTCCCAGACCCCCCGTCAGGGCCCACAATGGAGAAAACAGGAGTAAATGTCCGAGCGTAAATGCCAGAGTGTTTTCTCCAAAATCAGCACCGGAAGTACCTTTTGCCATTTGCCAGCGGAATGAAATCCAGTCGTGTTGGGCATTCCAGATGAGTACTGGAATAAAGATGGCCAGTGAGATTATTCCTGCAGTATAAAGCCATGGGTTAAGAAGCTCTTTACGGGTTTTTCGGTAAAGCAGAAGATGTAGAAAAAGTCCTATGTAAAAGAGCAGCATGATGTATTTTGAAAGTGCCCCAAGTCCTGCGGCAACTCCTATCCAGAGCAGCCAGCTTTTTTGAGGTTGCTGATGATATCGAATCAACAGAAAAAGTGCAATAATCCAAAATAACAGGAAAGGCTGGGTGATATGCAGAAAGATGCTGCCGAGCGTGAAATAAGGCATGCTGCATAAAATCAGTAGTGTTATCAGTGCCGGTTTTATTCCATAGAGACGTAATGTGCAGACGTAAACTAAGGCAAGAATGCTGATGGTAACCAGTTGAGAACCGACTTCAAGTGCAGTCTCATTATTCCCACCAATCATCGTTATTCCACGAATGAGCCAGGCAATCATCGGCGGATGCTCATAATAAGAAAAACTTAAATAACGTGACCAGACCCAGTGGTCAAGCATATCCGGATGGGGGTTCAAGTTTTGATTAACTATAGCGAAAATCAAAAAATGAAGTGCGAGGATTCCGAAAGCTGGTAGATGTTTCAAGGATTTAATAAATTTAAGGAAGGCCCTCAGGCACAGAGTTACAAGAGTTTCAAAGTCACAAAGAAGGTGCTAAAGCAGCGTATAAAGTACTTTGTAAAAAGAATATTTAAGCATTATGCAAAAACCAGAGCACGTAAATCAAGATAACGTCCGGACCATTTCGCCAATTGACTGCACATCCAAAGCCGATTCCCGCATTTCAAAGGATTTTCATCCATGACCATGACATCTTCAAAAAATTTTGTTACAACAGGTTCGATAAGATGCAGTTGTTCCAAATAAGCTTCAGGTGTCCAGCGATCCTGCTCTTCTGAAGCCAGCATTGGCTTCAAAGCAGCAAAAAAGTTTTTTTCTTCTGGCAGCTGCAAAGCAGATGTATCCGCAATTTTAACAATTTTATCAGGATATTTGTGACTGATATTAGCAGCACGTACGATTGCTTCAACTGATCTTTTGAAAACAGCATTTTCGAGATGTTCCCCTAAAAATTCAGCAAATTTAAGCTGTTCCAGCGGTAAAGCCGCGTTTTCGTTTTTATCTGCAGGCTGGCTTTGAAGCACTGCCTCAATCAAATCATAACGAATGCCGCGTTCCTGGAGAAACCAGCGCAGACGTAGAAGCAGGAAATCAAGTAAATCTGTTTGCAGCTTTTCAGGATCAAGCTTAAGTTGCTGCTGCTGCACCAGAATGCGAATTGCTGCAGATGTTAAAGTTTCAAAGTCAAAAGCAAGTGCAGATCCCATTATGAGTTGTATTATGCCTTGTGCTGTTCGTCTTAAAGCATAAGGATCTGCTGCACCTGTAGGTATCATATCTAAAGAAAAGGCCGTGGTAAGCATATCCAGCTTATCGGCAAGTGCAACCGCAACTGTTTCCAGGTCTTGCGGAAGTGAGTCCTTTGAGTTGCGCGGATGATAGTGTTCCCGGATACCTCTGCAAACCAAAGCACTTTCTTTTTTTAATTTAGCGTAAATTTGCCCCATTAATCCCTGGAGTTCAGGAAACTCAGAGACCATTTGTGATTCAAGGTCAAATTTGCTCAGTTCTGCAATACGCTGAACCTGATCAAGTTGAACTTCAGACAGCTCTAAGAAATGTGCAATCTGAGCACTTAATTCTGCAATACGCTGAACACGTTGAGCCTGAGAACCGCGCTCCTGAAAAAACACAACCTTCTCTGCTTTTGTTTGAAAATCAGTCAGCTCTTTCTGTTGATCATCCAGAAAAAAGAAGCGTGCATCACTCAGTCTTGCACGCAGAACTTTTGCATTGCCACGCCGGACTGTATCAAGAGCATTTTCGTTACCGTTTCGTACTGTGACAAAGTGCGGAAGTAGTATTTTTGTTACGGAATCCTGTTCTGTGTTTTTTTGAAATACCGGAAAATAACGCTGATGAACTGCCATACTTGTCACCAGAACCTCACTGGGAAGTTCTAGAAAATGCTCTTCAAAATCTCCCATCAGTACAGTAGGCCACTCCAGTAAATTTGTAACTTCTGTCAGCAGACGTTCCTCCAACTCGACTTCAAAACCGTATTTTTGTTCCAGCTTTTTCACTTGAGAAATTATTGAATCGCGTCGTTTCTCGAAATCAGCCATCACATGAAGCTTATCCAGTTCTTTTTCATATTCTTCAGCCTGATTGAGCAGAGTTTTTCCGCTACTCAAAAATCGATGACCTCTAGTTTTATTTCCGGCATTAACCATTTCCAGCTCAACAGGCACAATCTGATTATTCCAGAGAGAAACAATCCAGCGTACTGGTCTAATGAAGCGCATACGATAAGAACCCCAGCGCATATTTTTAGGAAAATTCAGTTGCGAAATCCATTGTTCCACTTCAGCCTGCAGCAATTCCGGAACAGGTTTACCCAATTCTTCCCGTTGAACAAATAAATAATCTTTTTCATCAAATTCCCGAATCTCGAGACTGTCGACTGCCACGCCATTTTTTCTCGCAAAACCCTCTGCTGCTTTTGTCCAGTTATTATCAGCATCTTTGGCAATTGCTGCAGGAGGTCCCTTCAGTTCGACTGTCCGGTCTGCTTGTTTCTCAGGAAGTCCAAGAAGTTGTACAGTTAATCTTCGGGGTGTGGAAAAAGTGCGAATTTGTTCAACACTTAACTGATGCTGTTCGCATGTTTTTCCAGCCAATGTTTTTAATTGTTCAACTGCTGGCAGAATCATCTGAGCCGGCATTTCTTCAAGTCCAATTTCGAGTAAATATGTATTCACAAAGCAACTGTTATTTATTGATTGTCAGGAGTTAGTTCTTCCACCCATTTCTGTGCAGCATTACGATCTTTCATCAGGGGGAAGGCAAGTTTGCAGCGTTCTGCCAGGAAAAGTTTAGCAATCCTTTGAGCAAGTGTACGAACTCTACCAATGTATGAGGCACGTGCAGATACACTGATTGCACCGGCGGCATCAAGCTGATTAAAAGTGTGTGAACATTTTAAAACATAATCATATGCTGGAAAAACCAGATTGTTCTCGAGTGCACGACCGGCTTCCTGTTCATAATCGTTGAACCAGCGTGTCATCAAGTCTGTGTCTGCAACTTCAAAAGTGTATTTTGAATGCTCAAATTCAGGCTGCCGGAATATTGATGCGTAACTGACACCCTGCGTATATTCGAGGTCAAACACGTCATCTACATCCTGCAGGTAAGATGCAATTCTTTCAATGCCGTAGGTCAATTCTGCAGATACCGGCTGGCACTCAATTCCGCCTACCTGTTGAAAATATGTAAACTGTGTAACCTCCATGCCATCCAGCCAAATTTCCCAACCCAGTCCCCAGGCACCAAGTGTGGGTGCTTCCCAGTTGTCTTCAACAAATCTAATATCATGTTCCAGTAGATTAATCCCCAGAGCTTCCAGTGAAGCCAGATATAATTCTTCCACATTATCCGGAGACGGTTTTAAAATCACTTGATATTGATGGTGCTGATAGAGTCGGTTTGGATTTTCACCATAACGTCCGTCAGCTGGACGCCGTGATGGTTCTACATAAGCAACATTCCATTCTTCCGGACCAATTGTACGGAGAGTAGTCATTGGATTCATTGTTCCCGCTCCTGTTTCCACATCATATGGATTCATCAGAATACAGCCCTGCTTTTGCCAATAATCGTGAAGGAGCATGATGATCTCCTGAATGGTGGGTGAGCTTTTCATTCTGCTTTGCCTGGTAAAGATTGAAACAAGTGACGGTCACGGTAGAGAAGTTGCTTTAGTGAGACATGCAGCCAGCGTAATGCCAGTTTACTTTTTTTGTTTTGAACTGACTCTAAACTTGCTGTGAGTTGTTTTCTTTGTTGTTTGAGTTCATTAATAATTATTTCTGCATTTTTGTTATTCAGCAGGGCTTCCCGACATAGTTTTTCCAAATGAGTCCTTGCCGTAGTTGTGGCAATGATGGTTTCCGCTTTTAAATAAGGTTGAATCGCTTTTGTGTTAAATTGAGTCAAATCTTCTGTATGCTGAAACTTGAAGGGGTTAATCCAAAGTTTGCGCTGAATCTTGGTTAAACTGGCATTCATTTCGGCAGCACTTGTTTCATCTTCACAGAGCAGTAATGCTCTATTACGTTTTTGCTCTGCTGCATTTTCAAAGGCATGTTCCCAGTTACTGCAGGTTGACAAGGATTCCAGCACCAATTCGGAAAAAGGCACTATATTTTTTAGGATCTTGTGCTCCTGAGTATAGAGCATTTGATCACTTTCAGCTTGTTGAATTGTCTTATCCAGTGTTTTTTCTTTACTTAATAAATTATTCCGCAAATCCTCAAATTCAGTTTGCTGTAACGGCAGCAGTTCATATTTACTGTCTAACTGTAGATCATGCAAAAAAACAAAATGATTAAGTGGATCAAGAATTTGATTCAAATCCTGACTCCAGTCAAGATGCTGCTTTGGAATTTTTGTGCCTGCTAAATTATTTAATTTTATATAAATACGCTCTTCTTTATGCTGCAGATCTGGGACAGAATTATTCGAAATTAAGGTAAAATTTGTGTAACCCATTTCCTGCAATAAGTTTTGCAGCAAGTTATTGATGATTGGGTACTTTCCCAGACAATAAATCCTGACTGCAGCCAATTTGGCTTTCTGTTTTTTTATCTTTAACCAGTCCTGATGCTCCTGCTTCATGTTTTCAATGAAACGTTTAAAAGGCGGATTTTTTGTACTGCACTCATCGAGGCGGATAACATGATCTATCTTTGATTCATCAAACTTCAGACTTTGAATCGAATTAAACGGGATGCCAGGAAAAAGGTAACAGCCTTTTGCTTCACGTAGAATCCCGACGACCTGTTCCGGATGTGCCTGACTGTCCTGGGACAGGAGAAATTCATCGAGCCAGTCATGTGGAGAAAGATCTCCATTTTTAGTCTCAAATTTCTCAATCTTGCTGAATGGAATGAGAGTTTTGAGTGGAACATCACCTGGTGACTGCCTGACTAGCGTTCCGGTATGATTAGTATAATCCATTGTTAAAAAGTCAGCATCTAAACGAATCCTGGGAAAACTGCGGATGTGATGTGTCAGCAGCAATTCCGGTTCAGAAATTTTAAACTGCATTTTATTGACCAATTCAAAGACTGGCTGAAGTTTTAATAGTTCTGTTAAATCATGATTGAGGTTGTCAAGTGCCATCACTAAATGGACATCTTTCTTTGATTTGTTTTTTATTTCCTGCAGGAACCTCAGACAGAGTTCAGGTGTTTCAAAACTGTCTACTGAAAATATTAACCAGTCAGGTTTTAGTTTTAGAATTTTGTTAATATTTTCTGCAGCATACTTGGATAAAATCACAGGATTCTGAGTAGAGTTGAGTGTTCCAAGTGTCTTGGTATTCAATTGGTGATGGAGCTGTTTTTGGAACTGTTTAACTAAGGAGTTCCAGTTTGAGCTGGCAAGGCCAATGCCGACTAGTTGCATCGTGCAGATAAGTACAGATGGTTTGAGAGGAGAAAATAGCAAGTGCAATCATAACATGCTTTGAACAGGATGTAAATTTACTTAAGTTAGAGAAGGTCAAAAACGGTTTATTATGTCATAATGAAAATCAGTTAGCTGTCTTGCTGCAATATATCCCTTCAAACTGTATTTGTTCAGGAACACATCCAGTCATAGTGGTACTGAGGCAAACGTTTCAGGTTTTTTGTTAAGTGTTGTTTGAGAAAACAAGATTTTTGATTGGTAGATATTCTAACAGAAATATGCAGTCTTCTTTTGCAAAAAAGTTCTAACTATTAAATTATAAAATCTATCGTGCCAATTTTACAAATTTTGAAAGTGATCAGTGAGTGATCAAACCAAAGGGCTTTATTTTGCGTTGCTTGCAACTTTCGGAGGAGGATTATATGCAATCCCGTACCGCCTGAGTTTAGAAACTGTAGAACCACTTCCAGTAATCTGGGGTGTTTTTCTCTGGGCTTTTTTGTTTTCTCTGCCGGGAGCCTGGTTAGCACGGCATCAAACTAAAATTTCCTGGAAAATAGTAGGTATCACAGTTTTAACATCTCTGGCTGGATTACTTGGTAATTATTCAATATGTCAGGCACTGAATCAGGCGTCTCCAACCCTGCTGATTTTACTGACTCGCAGTGAAATTATCATTGCAATGCTCCTTAGTTGGATTTTTTTGAAAGAGTTTATTTCAGTACGGGCCTGGTTGGCGGTTGTGGTAATTATAGTGGGTATTATTGTAATGAAACTTGATACCTTGAGTTTCGAACTGGCTGAATGGTCAGCAGTCCTCTGGTCAATTACAGCAGCCTTTAGTTTTGCAGTAATGCAGGTTCTGGCAAAAAGCATTATCAAGGAAATTAATCCACAGGTTTTAAATGTTTCACGTCTTTTTCTTGCCATTGTGATCCTCTGGAGTCTTGAGGAAGTAAGAAACGGAGTTGCTGTTTTAGAATTTACGGAATGGAAATGGTTGGCACTGGCCGCGTTTTCTGGACCTTTTGTGGGGCGTGTCTCATACACTTATGCCTTACGTTATCTCACGATTTCCAAGTCAGTCATCATCGGTTCTTTTTCTCCGGCTATAACTTTGTTGTTTGAGTTGCTGGTATTTGGAACACTCATCAGTGTTTTTGAGGCCTTGGGCGGCACGATAATGCTGGCAGGAATTCTCTGGGTTTTCCTGCCGGGACTACGCAGGAGAGTTAAGTCAGCTGAGTCTACTAAATAAACAAAGTATCAGCAGTCATCTTTAAATAATAAATCTTTTCAGTTTAAGCACAAATACAATGGAAATATTAATTCTAGGAGGCGGAGTTGTAGGAGTGACTACTGCCTATCAACTGCTTAAAGACGGACATCAAGTAAAAGTAATTGACCGTCAAGCTCCGGGAATAGGGGGGGCGAGTTATGGTAACGCAGGACTAATTGCCACCGGACATTCGATTGCCTGGGGTTCTCCGAAAGCACTTAAAATCTGGTTTAACTCGTTTTTTCAGGAGGATCCTGTTTTTAGAATGAAGTTCCAGACCGATTCGCAATTTATCGGCTGGGGCTTGAAGTTTTTAGCCCAGTGCACAGAATATAAAGCTAAAAGAAATTCTCTGGCAAAACACAGAATTTGTGTGTATTCTCAAAAAAAATTGCAGGAAGTTGTTGCTGAAACCAAGTTTAAGTATGCGCAAAATACAAATGGCTTGCTTTATTTGTATCGAAATCAACAAGCCATGGCAGCAAATAACTCTCATATTCGTTTACTGCAGGAAGTTGGTCAAGCACTAGAAATAGTAGATAAAGAACGCGTTCTGGAAATTATTCCGGAAATGAGAGATTCTGCAGACCAGATTGCCGGAGGAGTGTTTTCTGCAACAGATGAATCAGGTGATTCCAGAATTTTTACTGAGCAGTTGATGGAAGTCTGCCGGAAAATGGGAGGTACTTTTGAGTCAGGAGTGTCGATTGAGCGTATAGAGGCTTCCGGAACAACCATTAAACGTGTTGTCACCAATTGCGGAACTTATTCGGCAGATAGTTATGTGTTAAGTTTAGGTGCGTGGAGTCCACTGCTGGTAAGTGCTTCATTGGGAGTTCGGCTGTCAGTCTATCCGGTCAAAGGTTACTCAATTACAATTCCGGTTGAAAAGGGGCATACTCCACCCAGAATTGGTGGACTGCATGAAGAAGATTTACTGGGATTTGCTCCAATGGGTGATCATTTCAGAGTTAGTTCTATCTCAGAATTTAACGGTTACGATGCAGGCCATACTCCGGAAGATTTTGAGCACATTCTGAGTACTGCAAAAAAACTTTTTCCAAATGCAGGAAATTATGAGAAAGCAGAATACTGGTCGGGATTTCGACCAATGACACCGGAAGGTACTCCAATTCTGGGAAAAGGACTACACTCAAACTTATTTTACAATACCGGACACGGGCATTTAGGCTGGACTATGTCATGCGGTACCGCCCGGATAACTGCGGATTTGATTGCCGGAAAGAGTCCGGAAATATCTACTGCATTGATGGGAGTACGTTAATCATAACAGTTGCAGAGTACAGACGCGGATATGGCCCTGCAGATCAGGAACGAACTCGGCTGGTGCCCAGCCTTGAAACTCTGACTGTAGAGAAGTTATTTTAGTCTGCTGATCAAAACCAATTTCCAACAGCAGTTCTCCACTATTTTTTAATAATTGAGGAGCCGTTTTGAAGAGATAACGGTAAAATAGTAAACCGTCTGCACCGCCGTCCAGTGCAGTATGCGGTTCATATTCACAAACATCAATCTGCAAACCGGGAATGTTGTCAGTAGGAATGTAAGGTGGATTGCTGATGATAAAATCAAGATTTGCTGCGGGGCTGATCGCAGAGAAAAAATCACTCTCCTGCAACTCTAAAGAGTTATTTCGTGGAGTAAGCAAGGATTGATAACGCTCCAAATTACGGGCGGCTACAGTCAATGCATCAGCAGAACAGTCCACTGAAATAATGTTCAGGTTTTGGAGATCTGCACAGAGTGCCAGAGGTATTGCGGCTGTTCCAGTACCAAGTTCTGCAATCTGGCAGGTTTGACCAGGATGATCTTCTTGCCATTTGAGAATGTGTTCAACGGCAGTTTCAACCAGAGTTTCTGTGTCCGGACGTGGAATTAAGGTTGCTTTACTGACTTCAAGAGTCAAGGACCAGAAATCTTTTTCTCCTGTCAAATATGCAATTGGGCAACCTGCTGCTCGCTGCTGAATCAGTTCCCGGTAAGCACTTCGTTCATCTTCATTCAGAGGCTGATCTGCACGCAGATAAAGATCTAAACGCGGACATTTCAGCACAAAGGCAAGTAATAATTCAGCATCCAGACGCGGAGAATCAGGACGTACTTTTTCAAAATGGCCCTGTGTCCAACTCAAAATTCGTTCTATCGTCCATTGTTCAATAGTCACGTTTATTGCTTAATACTTTAAGAATTATGGCTGTTGCTAAATTATTTTCAGCGGCAGTTTTTCAATGAAACGTGTGCATCCAGCAGTATTCTCTGTGTATTATCCCAATCCAGGCAAGCATCTGTAACAGAAACACCGTATTTCATATCTTTAGAAATTTTCTGATTTCCACCATTGATGTTACTTTCTATCATGGTACCAATGATAGACTGGTCACCGTCTTTAATTTGTAAAACTGTATTTCTTAAGACCAGTTCCTGACGAGAGGGATCTTTACCGGAATTGGCATGGTTACAGTCAATCATGATTGCTTTTGGTAAGTTTTCAGATGCAAGTGCGTCTGCAGCAATGTGGACGGAAACAGCATCGTAATTTGGGCCGTTGTTTCCTCCGCGTAAAACCAAGTGAACATTGGGGTTACCGGATGTTTGAATAACAGCAGAGAGCCCTTCCTGACTGATGCCAAGGAAATGATGCTGCTGTACTGCAGAACTCATGGCGTTAAGTGCTACATTTAGTCCACCGTCTGTACCGTTCTTAAATCCAACCGGCATAGACAGTCCGCTGGCCATTTCCCGATGTGTTTGTGATTCTGTGGTTCTGGCTCCAATTGCACTCCATGAAATTAAATCTGCCAGATATTGCGGTGTGATAGGATCGAGAGTTTCAGTAGCACAGGGCAGACCGAGATTATTGGTCTCCAGCAGGATTTTTCGTGCAAGCTGAATTCCTTCATTTATTTTGTGACTGCCGTCTAAATCCGGATCGTTGATTAAACCTTTCCAGCCGACAGTCGTTCGTGGTTTTTCAAAATAAACCCGCATCACAATCAAAATATTCTCGGCAACTTCATCAGCAAGTTTCTTCAAACGTACAGCATAGTCCCGGGCTGCTTCTGGGTCATGAATGGAACAGGGACCGACTATCACCAGTAAACGCTGATCCTCCCCGGCCAGTATACGTTTTATTGCTGTTCTGGCTTGAACCACAGTTTCTGCTGCAGTTTCTGAGACAGGCAGAAGATCTTTTAGTTTTTGCGGTGAAGTAAGTGGAATTACATTTACTACATTCAGGTTCTCAGTTCGTTTCATATAATAAATAAAAGTTTAAATTTAAAGTTAGTTACAACAAAAGGTGTACATCCAGTTAAGTTTCTCTCAATGAGAAAGCACTGCAGAGTCTTTTTTTGGTTTTCGTTAATTAATTATTCGCGGATATGAGAGCAGGCAGGTGGTCGGAGCGACTGGATTTGAACCAGCGACCGCACGCCCCCCAGGCGTGTGCGCTACCAGGCTGCGCTACGCTCCGAT
>JACNJW010000034.1 GCA_014382365.1 SAR324 cluster bacterium | reverse complement strand
CTAAGTAGAACAACTAACTTTATTATATTGTTCTACTTAGCTGTTGTGTTGGAAAACGGTTTGCTTACTTAAGGTCGGCGAGTTCCTGATGTGGTTCATTCTTCATATCAAAGAATGGAAAGGGGATGTTCAAAGCACGTGAAATTCGTTCCAAAGATGGTTCTGTCACCTCTGCAGCATGAGATTCCCAGCTTTTTACAGTTTGAATTGCAAAACCGTGTTCATAGGCAAATGCTTCAATCGACATACCTCGCAGTAAGCGGGCATATTTGATACGGTCACCTATCCGCTCAAGATCAAGATCTTTATCTAATCCCATCTCTCGCACATCAATTGCCAAAACTTTTGCAATTTCACTATATTTAGTCAATTTTGGAGTTGAGTGTCCAGTTTCCCAATTTTTTACTGCAGTCAGCGAAACACCGAGCTTTCGGGCAAACTCTTTACGAGTTAGACCAGACTCTTCGCGCCACTGAGCCATTTGTTCACCAAATTCCATTTTGCTCTCTTTTAATACATTAATTCTTTCTTTTCAGCACAGGTTACTATTTATTACCTGCACCAGTTTGTTTTGTTTTTCAATAAATGCGTGGGTTGTTGTTTAAAATGAGGTCCACTTTTTATGAAATATACATTGAATTATCAATCAATTTTTCTGCAATGTCAACCATTATCTGGCATCTATCATGATCAAGATCAAGCGATAGAATACAATTGTCGCAAGTGTTGTTGATCTTCACTCTCTAAACATATATCTACTAGCAACAAGAAATACAGGATTAAATAAATATATTTCTGTAGACATAGAGACAGGGTTGTTTGCCCAGAATTGATTTGGAGTAGACTGAATAAGAGTTTTGATTTTGTGACTAAGCTAAATATAGCAAGTGCAAGAAAACAGGCAATAAATTTATGAACTTAAAACTATGTGAGTGTAGGTTTTTGGAGGTGCCACTACTATTAGGTAGAAGGGGAATTATAATGGGTACTCCGTCAGTTAGTATTACTATATGTTGAACATGCCTTTTTGTGAACGATACATGGTTAATTGAGAATTATTCGTTCAATTTACGTAAAAGCCAGTTTGCCGTGCGAAGAAGGCGAGCATCATCATTTTTTGCTCCCACCATCTGAGTTCCAATCGGCATTCCGTTTTCGCCTAGGAAAACGGGTATGTTAAGTGTGGGAACACCGCAGAAAGTCCAGATAGTGCAGAACGACGGATCTCCGGTATTATCCTGTCCAATGGGTGCTTCACCAATGGCAGACGGCGTGATCAAGGCATCATATTCTTGAAACAATTCTGCGAGAATGTCATCCATAATTGCCTGTTGCTGTAATGCTCGGTGGTAAGCAACGGCTGAATAACCCATCCCACGTTCAATCTGTGAGCGCAAGGAATCACTCAACATCTCTTTTGTTGTTTCGTAATCATGTGCAAAACTGTAAGCGAGGTCAGACTCCATGATGATTTTGTGGTGATCCAGCACATGACCGAATGAGGGTGATAATACGATCTCCTCAACATTCTCACCAAGCGTTTCACATAGTTCTTCATGGGCATCCTTGCATATTTTGTCAGCTCGATCCCAGATAGGCGTTTTTACAAAACCGATTTTTGGAGGCAACGGAGGGTCTTCAATAGCAATTGATAATAGCTGTGGTGTGGCGCGAAGAAAAGTAGTAGCTGAGTCCACCTCATCATAACCAGCCAACACCTGGGTCAGCATAGCGACATCATCCGTTGATCTGGCAAAAACACCCAACTGGTCGAGTGGCGTTGATTGTCTAAGAACACCGGTCCTGGGAATCATGCCGAACGAAGGCTTGAAGCCAAATACACCGCAAAACGCAGCTGGACGAATAATAGAGCCGTTAGTCTGGCTGCCCAGTGCAATCGGCACCATGTTTGAAGCAACTGCCGCCGCCGAACCGCTGGAAGAACCGCCTGGAGTGCGGTTTGGATCGTGAGGATTTTTCGTTTTTCCCGGCGAATAGGTTGCCAGCTCAGTAGTCACCGTTTTTCCCATGATGACCGCCCCGGCCTGGCGTAGACGGCTTACCACCCAAGCGTCCTTGAAAGGGACCCGTCCGGAATGAATGGGAGTACCCAATTCTGTAGGTACATGCGCAGTGTCTATGATATCCTTGACGCCGATGGGTATGCCATGTAACGGCCCAATGGGCTCACCAGCCTGACGTATAAGATCAAGCTTGCGTGCCTGCTCAAGAGCATAATCGGCATTAAAATAAGCCCAAGCCTCGATTTCGCCATCAATCTGATCTATCCGCTCAATACAAGCTTGGACTAATTTTTCGGAAGTAATCTCGCCTTTTCGAATTTTATCGCCTGCCTGAGTCGCAGATAGATCGTTTAGTAACATACAAAATAAGCCTCTTATTTCTTTTTGCGGAGGCAGGAATCCCAGAAGTCATAGAAGACCAGAGGCAGGACCATTAAGCAGATAAACCAAAACGGAAGACCGCCCCAGAACCCGGCAGCTCCGGCAGATATGCTTTCAGCCAGACCAATAACAAATGCGGCTATGAGAATTGATCCGAGTAACCCTGATATTTTTTCATAAAAAGCTTGTTTCATAACATTATTACTCCATTGAATTGTTATGGGGGCATTAAGGAATATATTTACCAAACAGATAATCAGGTAACCACAGTGCTAACTCCGGGTACAAATACATCAGTACCATTATCCCTATAACAATTGCCAGATAGGGCATGATACCTTTGAAAATATCCATCAATTCAATTTGGTCGCCTAAAACTCCTTTCAGATAATAGGCCGACATGGCCATAGGTGGAGTCAAAAATGAGGTTTGCAGGTTGAGCGCCACCAACATCGCGAAGAAATAGGGATTCACACCGAAGGTTGGTAGCATTGGCAAAAAGATAGGCACGAAAATGATCAGTATTTCCGACCATTCCAGTGGCCAGCCTAAAAGAAAGATGATGAGCTGTACCAAGATCAGGAACTGCCAGGGGGCCAGATCGAATCCTAAAATGAAATGCTCGATGATTTCGTGTCCGCCCAGATAGGAGAATACGGACGCAAAGGTCCATGAACCTACGAACAGCCAGCAAACCATCGCGGTCGCTTTGGCCGTCAAATACACAGAATCCTTGAGCATTACCCAATTGAAGGAGCGGTATATAACAGCCAGTACTAACCCACCAAAGGCACCCATGGCGGCGGCTTCGGCTGGTGTCGCCAAGCCACCCAAAATGGACCCTAAAACTAACATGATGAGAGCCGTGAGGGGGACAAAAGATGTCAGCAGTTGCCAGTAGACAACACGTCGCGGCGGAATATCTTCTTCACGTGGTTTCGGAGCAAGCGAAGGATTTATAATAACCCGTGAAATGACATAAATTATGTATGATCCAGCCAACAGAAGACCTGGAATCATGGCTGCCGCATACAGACGTAACGGTGACAATTCAGCGATTGCGGCATAGACGATCAGCATGATGGATGGTGGGATTAGAATGCCAAGCGTTCCTCCGGCGCAGATAACTCCTGCGGAGAAACTTTTGTCATAATTAGCCCTGATCATTGCCGGGAAAGCCAACAAGCCCATCAGGGTTACAACTGCACCAACAATACCGCTTGCTGTTGAAAATACTGCGCAGGTGATTAAGGCCGCTATTGCCATGGAACCGGGCAGATTTCGTGCAGCCATCTGCAGAGAATAGAAAAGCTTGTTGACGATATTGGCACGCTCAACGACATACCCCATGAACAAGAATAGTGGAATCGCTACCAGTGTATCATTTTCCATCACTGAATAGGTATTCTGATTCAGAAGATAGAAAATATTATTGTTGAAGACATCACTGATTGTTTGAATGTTGCCGGCATCAAGGTAAGCGTAATATCCAAAGAAAACGCCCATCGCCAATAATGTAAAGGCTACTGGAAATCCTAACAACACCATCACGATGAACGAGGAAAGCATTAAAATTGCGACTTCGGGATTTGTCATAAGATGGGACGCTTCATTTAAACAGTTAAGGTTTTGAAAACAGGATTAATCAATTTTTAATTCAAGTGCTTGGCCCTTCAGAATATCTTCCGTTTCCATGGAATCTTTCAGACGCGGCAACCATTTATTGCTTTTCATTGCCAGATAGCAGCGCATGCACTCAGCTACTCCCTGAATGAGGAACAACCCCCCTGCCAGAGGGATCAATGTTTTAAAATAATAAATTTGAATACGGGCCGGACTGTTCCAACTGACTTCTTGATAACGCCATGAGTCTGAAGCTATTTCCCAACCGAACCAGAAAAGAGCAAGCATGCCTGGAAAAAAGAAGAGGATATATAAAGATAGATCAACCACGGCTTGCCAGCGTGGTTGCAGGAAACGGTAAATCACATCGGCACGCACGTGAGTGTCCTGTGCTAAAGCATAAGGCCCTGCCATCAGGAACAATGCTCCGTACATCTGCACCATCATGTCAAATGCCCAAACTGTGGGAGCGTTAAGGACATAGCGGACAAAAACTTCATAGGCTACAGAAAGCGTTAAAATCAAAATGCACCAACCAAATGCACGCCCAATCCAAATGTTGAGGCTTTCGATTGAATGAATTATGGATGTCATCAACTGTACTCCTGCCTGTAAGAGGTTTAGTTAAAAAAAGAAAAAGGGACAGTCGTTGGGCTGCCCCTTGATCAATCTTGTGAACTTCGTTCACTACGTTATTAGATCTGATTAACCGAAGTGGTGTTTATAAGCCATACCGTAATCCGGCTGGTTAAGCAACAGGTAGTTCATCACCTTCTTGGCGTATACCTTCTGCGACTTGATCACCTTGGCAAAGAATGGATCTTTTGCAGAAATCCTGTCAACCACTACATCCCAAGCCTTCATTTGATCACTCATGACTGAATCAGGAGTACGGTAAACGCTGACACCGTGCTTTTCTTTCAGTTTAACCAGATCATCGGCATAACGAAGGGTGTTGTGCCAGTAGAAATTCGAGTTCTCGGCTTCAGAAGCGTATTTGAGAATTGCCTGTTGCTCCTTTGCAAGAGCATTGAATTTCCTCGCGTTGAAGGTGACTTCAAAACATTCCTGAGACTGGTGGAAACTCGCCAAGTGATAGTGCTTCGATACGTCCTGCATTCCAAAGTCACTGTCGGAAGTCGGGTTATTAAACTCAGCTGCGTCGATCAGACCACTCTTCATGGCAGGCTGAATTTCGCCTCCAGGCAACTGAACTACAGACATACCCATTTCATTCAAAACATCTGCCGCCAAACCGACTGTACGGTACTTCAAGCCCTTCATCTGGGATGAACTATTAATCTTTTCCTTAAACCAACCCAGCGGCTGTGCCGGCATCGGGCTGTTGAAGAAACTGACCAAGTTAAGGCCTAGAGTGCCCATCAATTCGTTGAACAGGTCCATCCCGCCGCCATAATGAATCCAGCCGAGCATTTCCTGTGCCGACCAGCCAAAGCATGGTCCGGTACCGAACAGTGACGCTGTCGGAGACTTTGAATACCAGTACGCAGGTACATAATGAGCACCATCAAGGACCCCACGATGAACAGCATCCTGCATCTGGCTGGTTTTGACAACCGAGTTAACAGATAACAGGTCTATTTTTAGACCACCACCGGCCATTTTGTTGACTCGATCGACATAGCTTTTTGCATTCTCGAGGAAAATTCCACCACCCCAGGCAGCCTGTACTTTCAAGACTGTAGCGGCTGTGGCTATATGAGGTGCAGCTAAAGTGCCAGCTGCTACACCAGCAACGGCAGTGCCGCGCATGAATTTGCGGCGCGAAATGACGTCTTTTTTGACTGATTTTACATCAGTTGCTATTTTCTTCAACATGCTCATTCTCCATTAATCGATTAAACAAGGTTTGCTCCCCCTCCAAACCAAGCTAATTTTGAAGACACTGAATGCCGATAGGAGGTCCAAACAAGCGTCTTGCCGGGAGCCCTCAGATGGCCTCCCTTAGCGTGAAACTCTCAATGGGATACAATCAACGTTGAATTACCTAAACTCTGAAAAAGTAAAACAACTATTATTATGATAACATCAAATTAAAGAGTGTGATAATGCTAACACAAAAAGTAAACCTGTCAATAAAAAAATGTAAATTTGGTATAATATTAAAGTTGTATTACCAAAATTAATAAAAAATTTAACTATCTTGTTGATATTACAATATAATATAAATACAAAAATATTTTCAGGCAACTCTGTCTTTTGGCTCACGGCCTGAAAAATAAGCATCTAGATTATCCAGAGCCCTAAAGCCCATGGCATCACGAGTTTCCATGTTGGCGCTACCGATATGTGGCAACAAGAATGTATTGGGTAATGTCGCTATTTCACGATTACCGCCTGGCTCAGTGCGGTAAACATCTAGTCCTGATGAAGCTATCTTGCCTGACCTCAATGCGTCTACCAGTGCACTTTCATCTACCAGTGCTCCGCGAGCGGTGTTAATGATGATTGCACCATCGGGTAATTGGGCGATACGTTCTGCAGATAACAGATTGGCGGTTTCTGGAGATGCGGGGCAGTTGAGAGACAGAATATCGCTGATGGCTAGCAGGCCCTCAATAGAGTCGTGATAAATAGCTCCTTGCTCATTCGTTTCGGATAACCGGTTACGGTTGAAATAGTGTATTTCCATCTCAAATCCGCGTGCCCGTTTTGCCACGACTAGCCCCACGCGGCCCATGCCAATTATGCCTAAACGTTTTCCCGTAATGGCGTTACCGACCATAAATGATGGACTCCAGTCACACCATGAACCATCCCTCATCATTTGCTCGCCCTCGCCGGCGCGGCGCGCGGCACCCAGCATCAATAAAATAGCAATTTCTGCTGTTGCATCACTGAGCACATCCGGTGTATTGGTCACTATGATACCGCGCTTGCGAAACGCCTCCAGATCACAATGATCAACCCCAACCGAAAAATTTGCTACTATTTTCAACCTGTCTGGCAAGCGTTGAACTACATCGTGAGTAAAATGTTCTGTGTGGCAAGGAAGAATGGCATCAGCTCCATGGGCCAACTCAATCAATTCATCTGGTGAATAAAGGGTGTCATCAGGATTTAGGCGGACGTTATAATCCTTTGCAAGCCGGTCTTCAACTGCGTTGGGAAGTGTCCGGGTAACAAGTACTGTGGGTTTGGTGGCCATGAACTATCCTTTAATTTTTCGAAGTTATAGATTTACTTAGTCGAAAAAATCATAATATCATTTCACTTGCAAAAAATTCAATGGTTCATTTGTTTTCCTTATTAATGGAGTTCAAGCAAATAATTTAGTCATCAATGTTTTTGAAGACAGTTTGATAATCTTCCCTGAGTCTGTTTTTCTGAACTTTCCCCATTGTATTTCTTGGAAGTTCATTTATAACAAACAGCTTCCGTGGTTGTTTGTATTTTGCGAGAGATTCAGTGATATTTCTTGCAATCTGTACAAGATCAGGACTACTATCATTGTTTTGCACCAAAATGCCGACTACAGCTTCGCCCAAATCTTTGTGAGGCAGTCCTATGATAGCACTTTCCATTACACCAGGCTGAGCATCAAGTAACAGTTCAATTTCTTTGGGGTAAATATTATATCCACCAGAAATAATTACATCTTTGTTTCGTCCCGAAATATGGAGATAACCATCAGTATCAATTCTGCCTAAATCACCAGTAATAAAAAAACCATCAATCCTAAGTTCTTCAGCAGTTTTTTCAGGCATCTGCCAGTACCCCTTAAACACATTTGGTCCCCGTACTTCGATCTCACCAATTTCACCATCCACCAACTTCTTGCCAGTTTTTGAATCTGTGATCTTGATTTCCACTCCCGGAAGGGGAAAACCTACAGTTCCCGCTCGTCGTTCACCTTCAAAGGGGTTCGAGGTGTTCATGTTTGTTTCCGTCATGCCGTAACGTTCCAGAATTCGGTGGCCTGTTCTTGCTTCAAATTTAAGATGAGTCTCAGCTAAAAGCGGAGCACTTCCTGAAACAAATAGCCGCATATGTTGTGCGATTTCTTTGGTAAATCTAGAATCATTCAGAAGTCTTGTATAAAAAGTTGGCACACCCATCATAGTGGTTGCACTTGAAATATTATCAATAACAGCATCTAAATCAAACTTGGGAATGAAAATCATTGAACCACCTGCCAAAAGTGTCACATTGGTAGCAACAAATAATCCATGTGTGTGAAAAATTGGCAGTGCATGGAGAAGGACATCGCCGGCAGAGAACTTCCAAATATCGACCAATGTTTGAGCATTTGAGAGAAGATTATTCTGACTGAGCATTGTTCCCTTAGAACGTCCAGTGGTTCCGGATGTGTACAGCAGTGCAACCAGATCCTCAGCATCACGATCAACTGTATCATAATCAGCAGACATAATTTTTGCCTGAGCTGCAAAGGTACCTGTGTCATCAGCATTCAAAGTTTCCAGTTTTGCTCCTGCATTTAGGGCAACTGTATGCAGTTCGTTTCCTTTTGATTCCTGACAGATAAAGAGACTTGCTCCACTGTTTTCAACAAAATATGATACTTCTTTGGGAGTATAGGCTGTGTTCAGCGGCAGGTAAACTAGACCCGATTGAACGGAGGCAGCATAGACAGCCAAGGCCTGAGGAGATTTGTCAATTTGTACTGCCACCCGATCACCAATGGAAAGCCCCATTTTGGCAAATACATTCGCATAGCGGGCCGCCATTCGCAAAAACGTTTCGTGGCTGATCGTTTTTCCATGTGACAAATACAGAAATGGGGTTGCCTGTCCGGCATGTCTGCCAAACAAGTTGTCATACAATGGATTGGCCATGAGTTGGGTGTTTACTGAAACTTTATAAGGTTTTTCGCAAATAGACTCTTGCTAATTCGTACATGGTTGTTGCGGATCAGGAAACAAGATAACAGGTTTGATTTATCAACTTATACTGCATTTGCATTAAAGTTTGTCTGATTGACTTTCAATGAGATTGCTTCCGAAAATAACGGCGTTCAGGTCGTCCCACACCTCCATAATTTATATCTACATCAAGGATTGTCTGTGAAACTAAAAATTCGAGGTAACGCCGGACAGTTGTGCGGCTGGCTCCAATAGTCGCAGCAACTTCTTCAGAAGTTAATCTGGAGCCCTGAGTAGAACCGAACACCTGCTGCACTTTTTCTAAAGTTAGACTGTCAATTCCTTTCGGCAGTTCCGGTGAATCATGCAGGTCATTTCTCCGACCAGCGTGCAGTACCCTGTCAACTTCAGATTGATCAAGCTGATCAATTCTTGAAAGTTGTTTTTTTGTTTGCCGGTAACGCTCCAAAGTTGCTTGAAAACGTAAAAACACGACTGGTTTGAGGATGTAATCAAACACGCCACCGTGAAGTGCTTCATTAAATAAATGAACTTCTTTTGCTGCAGTTATAGGAATTACATCTACCTGTTTATTTTGAAGCCGTGTCTGTTTGAGAAAATCCAGTCCATTGCCTTCAGGAAAAAATATATCCAAGAGCAGCAAATCAGGTTCAAGCACATCAAGCTGGGCTTGGGCATCCACCAAAGTGTTGGCAATACCAACAACTTCAAAACCATCTGTTTTTTCAACGTATTGCCGATGAATTTCTGCAATACGGACATCGTCGTCAGTGATTTGTACACGCAAATTCATTTTGTTACCACAAATTAATTAGTATACTTTGGGATGTAGAACGTAAAGCGCATTCCACCCAGCGAACTACGGACTACTGTCAGGTGCCCTCCTAGATATTCCAGATTTTCATGGACCAGTGAAAGTCCAATTCCCCGTCCAGTACCGGATTTGGTTGAAAAGCCGTGTTGAATAGCAAGGTCAATCGATTCATCTTCAATTCCGGAACCGGAATCTTCCACCTCAAATATCAGATCATTACCAAAATCAGTCATTGATAGCTGCACCATTTGTTTTTCGGTTGTGTTTTCCTGAGCTGCTTCGATAGCATTTTCCAACAGATTTCCCAGTATGGTTACTATTTTTTCACGATTTATATTTTCTGGAATATCGATCATCCTGCTTTCCGGATCAAGTTGGAAATTAATCCTTAATTCCTGAGCACGGTTGTACTTGCCCAAAATTATTGCAGATAATAAAGGTTCCGGAACTGTCTCGGCCAATGTTCCTAAAAGCTCCTGGTAACCTGAAGTCTCCCGACCGATTAAATCGAGTGCTTCCTTGTGTGAACCCAGTTGTATCAATCCTGCCAGTGTGTGCAGTTTGTTGGAATATTCATGAGTTTGTGCACGTAAAACTTCAGAATATTCTTGAATTTGGGTTAACTCCTGAGCCAGTCGGTCAATCTCTTCTTTGCGGCGAAAACTGGAAACGACACCTGTTACCCGGTTATTTTGCCAGATTGGTACACGATTGACAACCACCTCGATCCCGCCGATCATCATTTCCTGATCAAATTGCTCTTCGCCGCTTTTCAAGACTTCCAGCATCTTTGTTTGTGGTAAAATAGACTCGATTGGTGCGCCAATACCTGATTCAGACTGAATTTTTAAAATCTTGGCAGCTTCGTGGTCCAGCATCGTGACATTCCCTTCATCATTAATGGCAACAACACCTTCCCTGATTGAATCTAAAATAGCATTGCGCTCTCTGAATAAACGGGCAATCTCGTTTGGTTCCAAACCAAAAATTGAACGTTTAACATCACGTGCAATGAGCAAAGTCCCAAGCCCACCCAACAAAAAGAGACCGCATACCCAAAGTAGAACTCGCTGAAGATAACCGCTGGTGACACTTTCTACCGTTTCCTGAAGATAGCCCACAGAAACCACACCAATAATCTTGCCGGAAGTAGCAAAAATCGGGACTTTACCACGCATCGATGGACCAAGTGTGCCAACTGCTTTAGAAACATATGCTTCTCCACCCTCAAGTGCACGTGGATTATCGCCACCGACCATCAGCTTGCCAATCCGTTCCGGAACTGGATGGCTGTAGCGACGGCCTTCGTGGTCTCCAACCACTACAAATCTTGCTCCTGTAGCTTTACGTACCGATTCGGCATACAACTGAACCTGTGTTGAGTCTTTGTTTTTCAAGCCTTCTTGTACTACTGTGGTTAAAGAAACGGCCTTTGAAACATTCAGTGCATTGCGTCCAATGTATTCTTCCAGGATAGAAGAAACCAAGAGTGAAACCATCAGCCAGGTGATACTGACCAGTGCAGCCAGCAGCAATGACATCAACAACAGCATCCGCCCCTGAAGTGTTCGTGGTAAAAGAAAATTTGGTAGAAAAAATTTGGAGTAAGAGCTTATCATATGTTTTTGAGTAAAAAGAGGATCGATTGTAAACAAAATGAACAAAATGACTAAAACAAAATAAACATTTTTTAACTGCGTAATCTTGCCAGCATCTTTTTGCTAGTCTAGCATTAGTTTCCCGTTATTGCACTCTTAACAGATTGTTTGCTAATCAAGTGTAAATATTCATGGTGCAGGAAGCTTCGATTTTAATAATTGTCTTCGGAGTGTGCGGCTGGTCAGAAACAGCGGGTTTCTGATTATGAAAACCACTGGTTTTAAACCAGTTTTTTAATTAACTAAAAGAGGAGTACTAAATGAAGAATCTAATCAAGTTATTTGCAGTAACGTTTGTCTCAGTCGCATTTGCAGCCGGCAGTCTTTCTGCAGTAGAAATCAATAAAATACATTTTCTCATTCCTGGAGGAGCAGGTGGAGGATGGGATGGTACAGCACGTGGTACCGGAGAAGCACTGACTAAAGCTGGCCTGATCGATAGTGCAACTTTTGAAAACATGTCAGGCGGAGGTGGCGGAAAGGCCATTGGTTACATGATTGAAAACTCCAAGAGCAATCATGGGACATTGATGGTCAATTCAACACCAATCGTTATCCGCTCCCTAACAAAAGTGTTTCCACAGAATTTTCGGGATCTGACCTTGATTGCTGGAACCATAGGAGACTATGCTGCACTCGTAGTACCTGCAGGCAGTTCATATAAAAATTTCAAGGATCTGGTCAGTGCCTACAAGAAAAATCCGGAAAGTGTTGCTATAGGAGGTGGCTCTGTTCCTGGTAGTATGGATCATCTTGTTCCCGCAATGGCCTTCAAAGCAGCCGGAGCAGATCCAACAAAAGTGAAATACATTCCCTTTGATGGTGGTGGTAAAGCGATGGCCGGACTTCTTTCTGGAGAAGTTGATGCGCTTTCCACAGGATTCTCTGAAGCAGTTGGGATGGCAAATTCGGGTAAAGTACGCATCATTGCAGTTACTTCACAGGATCGTGTTGATGCGGCACCAAGTGCTCCGACATTAATCGAACAGGGCTACAATGTTACATTTGTCAACTGGAGAGGATTTTTTGCTGCACCAGACCTGCCGAGTAATATGCGTAAAGCCTATATCGAAGTTTTGGGAAAAATGTATAATACTCCGGAGTGGGAAAAAGTTCGTGCCCGTAATGGCTGGGTTAATATTTATAACCCTGGTGACAAGTTCATGGTTTTCCTTGCAGAACAGGAAAAAGTAATTGGTGACTTAATGCGCGAACTGGGTTTCTTATAGCCCTAGCAAAAAGTAGTCTCCCTCTGTTTTGAGGGAGACATCACGATAGAAAGTAAAAAGAAATGAAAAATCGATTTTTTGGACAACGAATCCTTAGAAAGAAAAAAAAATCCTTAGATCCCACAAGGATTCAAATTGAAGAAGCCTTGAATTCTTTTAAGTCAGCTGGTGGGAAAATTCAGAAAGTCGGAAATGAGCATGATCCAGAGGATAAAACGCGCCGAGCCTATTCAAATTTCGATGGAGAGTTTGGAAGCATTCTGGAAGAAGAAGAACGCTGGGATGATTTCTAAGCTAGTCTTAAATCTAAATGGTGTGTACAGATATTTCAAATCAATGATATTACTTTTCTGATGTTTAATCTGAACCGTGCGGTAGCTTTGGTTATGTTAGCCTTTTCCAGCGGTTATGGCTACTTAGCAATAAACTACCATCTTCTGCCTTTTGAAAAATTCCTGGCGGTACAACCAAACACTCTGCCAATAGGCCTGGCTATTGCCGGCGTCATTTGCTCTGTATTCATACTTATCCAACGACAAGCTGCAGATGCGTCAGCTGAAGGGGATGGAACTGTTAATCGTCCAGATGCAGAGTATCTTCGAAATCCTCAAAATTTTAATTGGAGTCAGGGCATTGGGCTCCTATTGCTGGCCACAGTTTATGCTCTGTCTTTACGTGTCTTAGGTTTCCTTTTCTGCACATCCACGTTTCTGATTCTGGGAGGAATTTTGCTGGGTGAGCGTCGCTATACACTACTAATTCCAATTGCAATAACTGCAAGTGTACTGGTTTGGTATTTAGTTCATGAAGTATTAACGATTTTTTTACGCCCTTGGCCAAGCTGGATCTACTAATGTATTATTTGTCATTGATTTTAATGCAAAGTCTATCAAAATTATACTGTATTGGATTCTTCGAAAAGCAATTTGTGAGGGATGATTACTATGCTTGATGGAATGCTGCTGGGACTGGAAACGGCCTTTACTTTTCAAAATCTCTTTTTTGCTGGATTAGGCTGCTTTATCGGAACGATCATCGGTATGCTTCCAGGACTGGGGCCAATGTCGGTGGTGGCAATTATGATACCGGTTAGTCTACAAATCGGTGATCCTTCAACAACACTCATTTTACTGGCCGGAGTCTATTACGGAGCAATTTTTGGAGGATCTACTTCATCAATCCTGATTAATGCTCCTGGTGAGGCTGCGGTGGTAGCCACTGCTTTTGACGGCTATCCCATGGCCCGTAAAGGACAAGCAGGCAAGGCTTTAACAATTGCAGCGATCTCTTCTTTTTCCGGAGGTACCATTGGTGTGGTGTTATTAATGTTGTTTGCTCCAGCACTTGCCGGCTTTGCGATTTTATTCTGGTCTGCAGAATATTTTGCACTGATGCTGCTGGGTTTGTCAGCAGTCTCTGCTTTTGCCGGCAAAGGTAAAGTACTAAAAGCAGTCATGATGACACTGCTGGGACTGATGCTGGCTACGGTTGGTGAATCTTCACTTTTCCATGCACCTCGCTTTACCATGGGTGTGATGGATTTGCAGAGTGGAATTAATTTTGTCACCCTTGCAATGGGCTTGTTTGCTGTTCCGGAAGCTTTCTTTTTAGCGATTGACAAAATCCGTAGTAAAAAAACCGGAAAGTCCGGTGCAGGCAGTTCAAAAAAATCCCAGGAAATTTCAAATCTTCGCATCAACCGCAAAGAAGCCAAAGCTATTGTACCTGTTATTGCAAGACAATCCATTCAGGGTTTCTTAATCGGAGTTATGCCTGGAACAGGAGCTACGATAGCCTCCTTCCTCGGTTATGCTGTTGAGAGGAATCTTGCCAGTCCGGAAGAACGTGAGGAATTCGGCAAGGGTTCCATCAAAGGTTTAGCGGCACCTGAAACCGCAAACAATGCTGCCAGCACCGGATCATTTGTACCACTGCTGACTCTTGGAATCCCCGGTTCAGGTACTACTGCTGTCTTGTTGGGTGCCTTTATCGCACTCAATTTGCAGCCGGGACCACAACTGTTGCAGGAGCGGCCCGAAGTATTCTGGTCCATAATTATGTCCATGTACTTTGGCAACATAATACTTCTCGTTCTCAACCTGCCTTTGGTACCATACATCGCTAAGCTATTGTCAATACCTCGTACCTTCCTGATTCCTTTCGTCTTATTTTTTGCGATGGCCGGTGCATACATCGGGCAGAACAATGCAACCGAACTGCTTTTACTGCTGGGTTTTGGGGTAGTCGCCATCATTTTGAGATTTGCAGAATATCCCCTACCGCCGTTGCTGATAGGGTTTGTACTGGGGCAAATGTTTGAGGACAATCTCGGCCGAGCCATGCGCAACGCAAACGGAATAGAATTTGTCTGGGAGCGTCCAATGACACTAACCCTGATTCTTTCTGCAGTAGTTTTTATACTATTTCCGCTCCTCAGGGATTGGCTGGTAAACAAACGTAAAAAAATCTGAGCATGACAGCTGCCAGGATTTCTCTGATCAGCCCTACAGGTGCATTGGGAATGGGATTTCTGGATCAGTCACTGGAGCGTGGTATTTCACTGAAACCGGATGTCATTGCCTGTGATGCCGGATCAACCGATTCCGGTCCTTTTTATCTTGGTTCTGCAACTCCAAAAATGTCACGTCGTGCAATCTTACAGGATTTGCGGCGTTTACTTTTGGCACGTGATCAGTTGAATGTGCCTTTGATTATCGGCTCCTGTGGAACATCCGGAGTTGACTCAGGTGTTGACTGGATGAGGGAACTGACGCTTGAAATAGCTTATCAAGAAGGTTTGAGATTTAAGCTTGGCAGGGTCTATTCTGAGCAGAATACTGAAGAAGTGGTAGAGTCGTTGCGGTCGGGCAAGCTTGAAGCACTACCTGGAGCTCCTGAAATCAATGCACAAATAATCCAAAACTGCTCACATATCGTGGCCATGATGGGGCATGAACCGATTGTGCAGATGTTGGAACAAGATTGCGATGTAATACTCTGTGGCCGAGCTTCGGACACGGCACTTTTTGCAGCAGTCCCGTTGATGCAGGGTTTTCCTCACGGACCAGTTTGGCATTGCGCAAAAACTATCGAATGCGGTGCTATATGTTCAACTCTTACAAGGGCAGACGGTGTTTTTGCAGAAATTGATAGCTATGGTTTTACAGTAGAACCTTTAGCAACTGAGGCCTCATGTACTCCACTCAGTTTAGCATCGCATACGCTTTATGAAAATGCTGATCCATACCTGATTCGCGAACCATCGGGTACTCTCGACACAAAGAATGCACGCTACCAGACACTTTCAGAACGCAAAACCCGTGTTGAAGGTTCAGTATTTCGTCCGGAAAGCTACACTCTCAAACTAGAGGGTGCTACTTGTGCTGGCTACCAAACTGTTGCCATCGGTGGTGTACGTGATCCATATATATTAGCACGTATAGATTCCTGGTTGGCAGAAATGAGAGTATTTTTTAAGGAGCGGCTCAAAGAATTGACCGGAAAAATTTTAGATCAAGAGGTTAAACTCGATATTTCGCAGTACGGACGAAATGCGGTGATGGGCGTTCTGGAGCCGGTTGCGGATGAAATGCCTCACGAAATCGGACTCCTGTTTACGGTAACTGCACCCGATCAAAATCTGGCCAATGATGTGGCGCGTTTTATAACCCATACTGCTTCACACTGGCCGATTCCGGCATGGGAGGGTTTCATCAGTGGCATTGCCTTCCCATTTTCACCGCCGGAAATCAATCGCGGACCTGTCTATCGTTTCACACTGAATCATGTTTTAATTCCGGCATCTCCCTTATCTGCTTTTCGATTTGAACAGGAGGACATCGGATGAGAACACCTGTACTGCTTGGAGAGTTGGCAAAATTGGTACGCTCAAAGAACGCAGGACCGTTCTGGATTACCTTTGACATCATGTTTGCGGATGATGCAGATTTTAAGCGGGTGGTATGTGCAAATATTTTGACGAAAAGCTGGGTCGCAAAAACATATCAAGTTCAGGAAGATTCAGTTATTTTCGTTGAAATTGCTGCTGCAAGTGCGATCAAATTTTCTTTTCCACGACCGCGGATTCAGGGTGATCCAGGTGAAACTGATATGTATTCCGGACAGCAGTATGCACCACTGCTGGATCTTGAGGTTGGATAAGCGAGACAGGACTGTAGTCGCAGAAACTTTTTGTCAGGAAGAAATCACTTCAGGTTTTATCACCAACACACATGATCTAGAATGGTGTACCACTTTTTCTGCAACACTTCCTAATTGCCAGAGGCCTTTTCGTTTGCCATGTGAACCGATTACAACCAGATCAAAAGAGTTCTCTGCTACATATTCTATAATTTCTGTAGACGGATTTCCTTCCAGGAGTTTATACTGGCATGATAAACCTTCTAAAGCAAAGCGTTGAATAAAAGCTCCCAACTCGGTCTCCAGTGTTTCCAGCATCTCTACCCGCAACTGTTTAGCCAGTTCCAAACCGGGGCCCCCGCCATATTCCATATTATGCTGATAATAATTATCCATCACATGTATTACAGACAGTTTTGCCTGATTCTGACGGGCCACATCGATGCTGTATTCCATTGCTCTGACGGAGTCATCCGAAAAATCGGTAGGCACCAGAATCTGTTTAAATGGAGGCATAGTTTTTCTCTCTTTCCTGCTTTAATATCAGTAAGCCACAGAGGGCAACCAGGTAACAATTGATGGGTACATTACGACAATGGTCAGGCCAATCAACTGTAAAATAACAAAAGGTATCACACCGCGGTAAAGGTGTTCCAACTTGATTTCGGGAGGAGTAACACCTTTGAGATAGAAAAGGGCAAAACCAACAGGCGGAGTCAAAAAAGAAGTCTGCAGTGTAACAGCTACCAGTACTGCAAACCAAACTAACGGTGCATCACCAACTGCTCCACCGTAATCACTGATGCCGAAATCCATTCCGGAAACAACAGGTGCCAACAGAGGAAGTACAATCAACGTGATTTCTATCCAGTCGAGGAAGAATCCCAGAAAAAAGACCAGACCCAGGATTGAAATTAATATTCCCATTGGTCCAAACGGTAAGCCGTTCAAGAGTCCTTCGATGAATTCGTCTCCACCCAATTCACGCAAAACCAAAGCAAAACAGGTTGCTCCAACAAAAATTCCAAAAATAAATCCGGTAGTCCGCAGAGTCTCCTGAACTGTTTCCCGCAGAACGTGCCAGCTTAATTTTTTATTGTAAGCAGCCAGCAGCATTGCTCCGAAGGCACCGACTCCACTAGCTTCTGTCGGAGTTGCGACACCCATGAAGATAGATCCCAAAACAGAAATGATCAGTAACAAGGGAGGTAAAATATCTTTAAGAACATTGGCTACCATCATGAAGCTCAGCTCTCTGCGATTTTCTGCCAGTGGAACCAAATCAGGTTTGAGGATGCCGAGGATTAAAATATAAGCAGTATAAAGCCCACCTAATATCAAGCCGGGAAAAACGGCCCCCATAAACAAATCACCCACAGAAAGTCCTAGCTGATCAGACATGATGATCAACATAATGCTGGGTGGAATGAGGATTCCTAAACAGCCGGCCCCGCAAACCACACCCACTGCCAGTTCCTTGTTATATCCTTGATTAAGCATTGCTGGAACAGATAGTACTCCGAGTAAAACAACTGAAGCACCAATAATTCCTGTAGAAGCAGCCAGAATGACGCCGATCATGGTCACCGTGATTGCCAATCCACCCCGAACTGCACCAAACAACTCCTGCATCGAATGCATTAGTTTTTCTGCAATAGCAGAACGGTCAAGCATTAAACCCATATAAATAAACATTGGCAGGGCTACCAGGATCCAGTTATCGACCAACTTATATACCCTGTTGGCAATCAGTCCCAGTGTGGTATAATCGAGTCCAGTTATAGTGTCAAAATAAATATCAGAATAATAACCGACTCCTGTGAAAAGCACTCCTACGCCGCCCAACACAAATGCAATCGGATAACCGGAAAAGAGAAACACTAAAAAAGTGCCAAACATCATTAAGACTAGAATTTCACTCACTTCCATGGTCGGTCACCTTTACAATGTCTCTTAAAAATTGTGAAAATCCGCTCACAAACAGCAATGCCATTCCCAGCGGGATTGCAGATTTAATAACCCAGCGCATGGGCAAACCTTCAGGTGCATCAGAGCCTTCGTCCAGACGCCATGCTTCATACATGAAGTCCCAACTGTGATCAAATAATACAAATGTGAATGGTGCCAGCAAAAGCAGAAAACCAATAATTTCAATCCAAGCCTTCGTTTTTCTGGAAAAATACTGATGGACTAAATCTACTCGCACATGTGCACCTGTGACCTGTCCATAGGAAAGTCCCATCATGATCAGAACTCCATATAGATGCCACTGTATTTCTTCCAGAAAAATCAATCCGCTTTTGAAAGCATAACGTAATATAACCTGCAGGATAATGAAGAAAATTAATGCCACTGAAATCCAGCAGAACCAACTGCCGATGGTACGAATCAATGTGTCCAGAAAATCTGCTATTCGAAGTAGAGGTCGAATGTGGGTGATTTCCGAAACAGTGTTTTTGGCTAAGGTTTCCGAACCATTTTCGTCTGATGTGTTTTTATTTGAATGAGAAGACATTTAACTTTTTGTGAGAAGGCATCAATACCTCGTCCAGTTTCACTGGACGAGGTAATGTAAGACTTTGTGAATTAAAGTCTAGCGTGTACGCGGTAAGAAGGCGTTAGCCTGCCACGTGTCATAACCTTTACGGAATGTACTCATGTCATCCCATACTTTTTTAAAGAAGGCATCTTCAGCGGAGTGCTCAGCTGCAACTTGATCCCAGGTTGAACTGAATGCATTCAGCATTTCGTCAGACCAGTACATGATTTTCACGCCACGCTTGGCAACGTTATCATTCATTACGTCAAACTGGATAGCTTCGCCTTCAGCAATTGAGTTAGTGATGGCTGAATCACAAGCAACTTCCAGAATAGCCTGCTGGGAATTGCTCATTTTATTCCAGACATCTTTGTTAACCAGCAGTTCGAAACTGGTTGCCTGTTGATGCCAGCCGGGGAAATAGTTATACTTGGCAATCTTGTGCAGTCCGAGAAGCTGGTCAATAGCAGGCATGGAGAATTCTGTTGCGTCAATTGCGCCTTTTTCCAAAGCAGGGAAAATCTCGCCGCCAGGCAATAGACTGGTTGAAACACCAAGTTTATTCATCACAGTACCACCCAAACCAAAGAAACGCATGCTCAAACCTTTGAGGTCGGCAACACTGTTGATCGGCTTTTTGAACCATCCTGAAGTCTCCGGAGCAATCATACCACAGAGCAGAACTTTGACGTTAAAACCGTTGGAATCGTACATTTCCTGATACAACTTCATGCCGTTCCCATAAAGGAACCAAGCCAAATATTCTCCTGCTTCCGGGCCAAATGGAACTGCAGAAAACAGCGGTGCTGCTTTCATCTTTCCATACCAGTAGCCGGCTGTTGTGAAACCCGCCTGCACTTTTCCTGTGGAAACTGCATCAAGGATTTCAAACGGAGCTACTAATTTTTTTGGTTCATATATTTTTATATTCACATCTCCGCCGCTGGCTCTTTTAGCTATCTTAGAAGCATGAATGATTGTGGTTCCCAGTCCAGGCAGTCTGGTTGGGAAGGCGATGGGAGTCTTCAACAAGACTTTTTTGGCAAATACATTACCAGTAAATGCCGTTGCCATCACTAATGAAAGCCCTAAGGCCAATGCTATTTTTCTCATACTTTCTCCAAATGGAATAGTATTATTGAGGATATTCCGGATTATTATTCTTTTTAGTGAACAGACACTAAAAATTCCAGATCATTCAGAAGGAAAAACCGAAACACTGGCACCCCCCTAAGTCTTGCGTTAACCACTTGTTCTACAAGAAACAAGAAATACAATCACACAAAAACTGAACAAAGTCTAACTA